>CAWJOR010000014.1:0-23715 GCA_963844465.1 uncultured Actinomycetota bacterium
CGGCCAATCAATTACTCAGTTGATGGAGCACGGAGAGTATGAGCCAAATTTCATGGCGGTCGTAGCCTCCGTTGTGGAGGAGGCAAAGCCAGGGGATGTCATATTGACTCTGGGCGCGGGAGATGTAAGTTCATTGGCTCCCATTATTCTTGAGGCACTTTCGCTTAAGTACAACAAGTAGCGCCAGAGATGAAGAAAATGCATCGCCGAACGCGCATGGCGATTTCTATAGCCTTTATAGTCCTCGTGTCGGCAGCCTATGTCCTTGGTTGGTCCTCACTCTTTACGGTCAAGCAAGTCGTAGTTGTCGGTTCACCCAATCCTTCGGAATCATTTGCTATTGAACATAGCATTCACGTGGGAGACAAGATGGCTCGCCTCGAATTGCAGGCGGTTGCACATTCCTTGAAGAAATATTCGTGGCTAGATCATTCAGATATAAGTAGAAACTGGTTGAAAGGGATAGTGAGCGTGCGCGTTTGGACAAGAACTCCAATAGCGCAGTTTCGCAACCGCCTAGTTGATAGCGCGGGAGTTGTGTTCGATCTGCCAAGTGTTGACACAACGCACATGCCCACCATTTCCGGGCCCAGTGACGCCTCTGCAAAATTCGCTGTCAACATCCTGACGGCTTTACCTGAACAATTGCGTGCGCAAGTGATGGGCATTCTTGTACGTGGAAGCGATTCGGCGATCTTGACAATCAAGGATCTAACTCTCAAGAAGGTGTTGACCGTTGCTTGGGGAGACGAGACCAATATGTCCTTAAAAGCGCAGGTATATCAAGCACTTGTCGCACTTCCTGAAAATTCCCACATTCAAGAAATGGATCTCTCTGCACCACATGCCCCTATCGTCAAATAAGTTTTTAAGATTCGTGTCGGTGTTTGCGCCGATGTTCACGGCGCTCTACTTTCGTCTTATTAGAAAGCGGAACTGTAATTCTCAAGTTGAGGTTCATGGTTCATAAGGAGGATTTATCGTGGCTTCACCGCAGAATTATCTAGCTGTCATCAAGGTCGTAGGAATTGGTGGCGGTGGAGTTAACGCAATCAATCGAATGATTGATGTTGGACTCAAAGGCGTTGAGTTCATTGCAATCAATACCGATGCACAACATTTGTTGATGAGTGATGCGGATGTGAAATTGGATATCGGGCGAAAGTCCACACGTGGGCTGGGTGCTGGTGCATCACCCGAAAGAGGACGCGAAGCAGTCTTGGATCATGTTGATGACATTGAAGAGGCACTTCGCGGAGCAGACATGGTGTTTGTGACTGCTGGGGAGGGCGGCGGAACTGGAACTGGCGGCGCACCGATAGTTGCGAAGATCGCCCGTGAACTTGGTGCTTTGACGATCGGCGTAGTTACACGACCGTTTTCATTTGAGGGAAGAGTGAGATCGCAACAGGCAGATTTGGGGATTGAAGAACTTCGCGGCGAAGTCGATACGCTGATAGTTATTCCAAATGATCGCCTGCTGGCGATATCTGATCGTTCTATCACTGCTGTTGAGGCCTTTAAGAGTGCAGATCAAGTTCTACTATCTGGTGTGCAAGGAATCACCGAGATCATCACTCAGCCCGGTTTGATCAATCTTGATTTTGCTGATGTGAAGAGCATTATGACCGACGCTGGTTCGGCGCTCATGGGCATCGGGTCGGCTCGTGGAGAGAACCGTGCGGTACGCGCCGCGGAGTTGGCGATATCAAGTCCGTTGCTTGAAGCGTCAATAGATGGGGCAATGGGAGTGTTGCTGTCGGTGGCAGGGGGTTCAGATTTAGGCCTATTCGAGATTAATGAAGCGTGCGAGTTGGTTCAATCTGCTGCCCATCCTGACGCGAAGATTATTTTTGGAACGACAATTGATGATGCGTTGGGGGATGAGGTCCGAATCACGGTCATCGCAGCAGGCTTTGATGGAGGCGCCCCCAAGAAGGTTTCGATGCCAGTCATCGATGCATCTGCTTTGAGCGGCAAGGCTGATCCGATTAGCGAGAACGATCCTTTGGCTGTTGCTCTAGATCTTGAAGATTCGATTCCGTCGCGTCACCGTGTGACTTTCGAGCAATTGATTGCCGAGGATGAGATCGACGTTCCTGATTTCATGAAGTAGCACTTATTGGTCGACACTCTTTTTACCAATCGCATCGGTGGGGTAAGTCATTCTCCGTATGCGGAGAACAATCTCGCACTTCATGTTGGGGACCTTGCCTATGCGGTCGATAAGAACCGTGCTCATTTGGCAGAATTATTGGGTCCGGTTCAGTACATGAATCAATTTCATGGCGACACGGTTGCAGTTGTTGATGGTATTTCTATTCACGAGCCAAACGCTGACGCTTTGGTCACGGCCGAATCGGGAATTACCTTAGGTGTGCTCATCGCCGATTGCATTCCCTTACTTCTATGGGATGAGGTTGAACATGTGATCGCGGCAGTTCATGTGGGCAGGAGGGGTCTTCTAAATGGAATAGCGACAAAGACGGTGACGGTTATGAATTCCCTTGGTGCCGAGCGTATCCAGGCACTTCTTGGGCCTTCCATCTGTGGCAAGTGTTACGAAGTGAGCCATGAGATCTACGACGAGGTCGTATCCGTGTATCCATTGGCTAGGTCAACGACTTCCAAAGGCACCACAAGTCTGGATCTGCCTGCTGCTCTTGTAGGTGAGTTAACTGCGCTGGGGCTCAAAGTCTCCCGAGTGCCAAATTGCACTCTCGAGAATCAGAACTTCTTCTCCTACAGACGCGACGGCGTCACGGGTCGACAAGCCGGATTGATCCGGCAATGATCTCTCGGAAGGAAGAACTTCTTTCACATGTGAATTCGGTCCGTCAGCGAATGCAAGAGGCCGCGAATCGAGCCGGTAGGGCCGCCGAGGAAATCACCCTTATCGCGGTGACGAAAACGTATCCGGCAAGTGATGTCGAACTTCTTCACGATCTTGGCTTACAAAATTTTGCAGAAAACCGAGATCGCGAAGGGCGTGAGAAATCCGCAATTGTTCCGGCCACGTGGCATTTTCAGGGTCAAATACAGAGCAACAAGATTTCCTCGATTGCGTCATGGGCCAACGTCGTGCACTCACTGGATAACCCGCGACACGTGAGACTCCTTGCCACGGCAGTGCCCGAATCGAAAACCCTCTCAGTATTCATTCAAGTTTGTTTGGATCCTCAGCCGGGCCGAGGAGGGACATTGCCTGAAGGCCTATCTCCGCTTGCGGAATTGGTCCTACTCGAGCCTTCCTTGAGACTTGAGGGCTTGATGGCGGTGGCCCCATTGGGGGAGCATCCTGAGAGCGCATTCTCACGCCTAGCACGAATTCACAGTATTTTTCGCCAACAATTCCCGCTTGCTGCCTCGCTTTCCGCGGGAATGAGTGGGGACTTCGAAGTCGCTATCGAGCATGGCGCGACACATATCCGCATAGGCAGTTCAATCCTCGGTTCCCGATCGCTCCTTGGGTAGCCTTTTACCTATGGCTAATGCACTTCGAAAAATGGCGAATTACCTTGGGTTGATGGACGATCCGGACCTAGGGGCAGAGGAGAACTCTGAGCACGTCTTTGCCCAGCCGAAGACGCATGAGCTCAAGAGCAAAAGTCAGATCCGTCCAGCCGTACTGGCCATCGCACCTGCAGCCACGCCTGCGACTGCTGTACAACTAGATCTCCCCGTTCTTGATCGAATAGTGACTTTGCACCCACGTTTCTACAACGAGGCCCGAATGCTCGGTGAGCAGTATCGCGAAGGCAATCCAGTCATCATTAACTTGACGGACATGGATGAGTCAGAACGCAAGCGTCTTGTGGATTTTGCAAGCGGACTTGTTTTCGGACTCCACGGAACGATCGAACGAGTGACTTCAAAGGTATTTTTGCTTTCGCCTGCAAATGTCCGCGTCAGCAGCGAAGACAAGACTGCGGCTGCTGAAGCAAGTTTCTTCAACCAGAGCTGAAGATGCTTCACATTGGTTCATATTTAGTAATAATCTTGCGCCTATTCCTATTGGCGCTTCTAGGTCGCCTGATTCTTGACTACGTTCGGCTCTTTTCTCGTTCGTGGCGCCCACGCGGCATCATGCTTTTTCTGGCAGAGACGATTTATGCGATCACCGATAAGCCGACAGCTCTTGTACGAAAGTTCATACCGCCGCTTCGATTGGGAGCGGTGAGTCTTGATCTCTCCTTTCTTGTGCTTTTCTTCGCGGTCCAGCTTTTGATACCCCTGGTTAGCCGACTTTAGTTCGCTTTCTCCAGCCGCGCAGTAAGCCCTAGATCGTTCTCGCCGAGAGGCATCGTGGCATCGTGTGTCATGCTCAGTGCCAAGACCTCGTTTTGAATGTGATCTTTGGCAGCAAGTATCGCGTCTTGAACTTCGCTGTTGAGGTTGTAAGAGACAATGATCCGATCGCTTATCTCGAATCCTTGGTTCTTCCGAGTCTCCTGCAAGAAACGAATGACTTCTCTTACTTGCCCTGAGGCGATGAGGTCTGCGGTAAGGGTCAGATCCAAGGCAACGCTCTCTCCGTCGTGGCTAGCAACTGTCCAGCCGCTCTTTGGCTGCTCTGTGATGACAAGGTCGTCGGCATCAATCGGCCATTGACCACTCGGGGTTTCAAGAACCCTTGAACCCTGCGCTCGGATTTCGCGGACCAAATCTGCCGCCGGAAGTGCGGCAATCGCAGTCGCAATTTCCTGTACAGCGGCACCAAATTTGCCACCCAATGATCTGAAATTTGCCTTGACGCTGACGTCCACCAAATCGCCAGGCGCAGCAGCGATGTCTTCAAGTTCGTTGACATTGAGCTCCTCGGCAATCTGGGCTTTCATGGATTCCGGCAATGTGCTCCATCCGGAGGCAGCAATGAGGGCTCTCCCCAGCGGTTGGCGGATTTTGACGGAGGATTCGGCTCGAGCGGCTCGTCCAAGTTCGACGATTCGACGCGTTTGGGCCACTTGGGCTGAGAGCACCGCGTCAATGCGGGCAGTCACAGCTACAGGAAAATCTGAGAGGTGGACCGACTCTGCGAGGGACGGGTCAACTGGGCGAAGGAGTTCTTGCCAGACGTGCTCGGTGATAAAAGGAATCATCGGTGCTAGCAAGAGTGTCAATGTATGGATGCATTCATGCAAAGTCGCAAGGGCGGCGGGATCTCCCTCCCAGAACCGTCGGCGCGAGCGGCGAACGTACCAGTTTGAAAGGTCGTCGATGAAAGTCGCAAGCGCCTTGCCAGCGCGTTGAGAATCGAAGTTTGCGAGCGAGTCATCAACTTCAATTACGAGTTCCTGCAACTCTGAAAAAATCCAACGATCCATCAGTGGTCGTTCTGCGATCTCCGGGGTTTGACTCAATTCAAAATTTGAGGCCTTTGCGTATAACGCCAAGAAAGAAACGGTGTTCCAATAAGTTAGAAGTGTCTTGCGAACCACGTCGCTTATCGCATCGTGACCCACTCGACGCGGAGCCCACGGTGAACCTGCCGCGAGCATGTACCAGCGGACAGCGTCTGCGCCGTGTTGATCCATCAAAGGCATGGGCGCAAGTACATTGCCGAGGTGCTTGCTCATCTTGCGTCCGTCTTTGTCCAGAATATGTCCAAGACAAAGGACAGTGTCATACGAACTCTTGTCGAATACTAAAGTTCCCACGGCCATTAGTGTGTAGAACCAACCCCGCGTTTGATCGATAGCCTCGCAAATGAAATCCGCGGGATAGGCGGCTTCGAATCTCTCCTTTGAGCCTTCCTTGTGCGGGTAACCCCATTGTGCAAAGGGCATTGCGCCAGAGTCATACCAACCATCAATGACTTCGCTGACGCGCACCATGGGGGCGCTGCATTCGGAACAGGCCCACGTGATGTCGTCCACGAACGGGCGGTGAGGGTCTAGCGCACTCAACTCTGATCCAGAAAGATCGCCAAGCTCCTTCAGCGAACCAACGCACACGATATGACCGTTGTCGCACCTCCAGATAGGAAGGGGGGTGCCCCAGTACCTGTTCCGAGACAGTGCCCAGTCAATGTTGTTGTTGAGCCAATCTCCGTAGCGGCCCGTCTTAATAGTCTCTGGATACCAATTGGTCTTCTCGTTCTCGCGAATCATCTCTTCTTTGATCGATGTGGTGCGGATGTACCAAGATGGTTGCGCGTAGTAGATCAGCGCTGTATGACAGCGCCAACAATGTGGGTATTGGTGCTCATAGGGCTCGTGTTTGTATAGGAGCCCGGCTTTTTTCAGCTCTTTTACGAGGGGTTTATCGGCGTCCTTGAAGAACATACCGCCAACGACATCTATGTCGGGGAGAAATGCTCCATCACTTGCAATGGGGTTCACGACCGGGAGTCCGTAGTTGCGGCACACAAGGAAGTCGTCGGCTCCGAAGGCGGGGGACTGATGCACCAACCCGGTTCCATCATCGGTGGTGACGTAATCGGCCAGCACGACGAAATGGGAATCGGGGATCTCCACGTAGTTGAATGGACGTTTGTATGTCGTTCGCTCAAGATCTTTGCCATTGATGTGCAGAAGTACTTTTACGTTTCCCTTGAGAATACCTAGAAGATTTTCAGCAACGACTAAAACCTCGGCCACGCCGTCAACTTCCTCTTCAACGACAACGTAGGTGACATGTGGGTTGACTGCGACAGCAGTGTTTGCCACAAGGGTCCACGGGGTTGTCGTCCAGACCAAGAGTGAGGCGTTGAGCTTGGCCAGGGGACCGGAGGTAATTGGCAGACGAACGTAGACGGACGGATCAGTTACTGTCTCGTAGCCCTGAGCAAGTTCATGGTCTGACAAGCCTGTGCCGCAACGAGGGCAATACGGTGCAACACGATGATCTTGGACCAGTAGTCCCTTCTTCCAGATCTCTTTGAGGCTCCACCAGACACTCTCGACGTACTCGGGCGACATGGTCCAGTAAGCCTCGTCAAAATCCACCCAGAAGCCCATGCGGTGTGTCATCTTGGTGAATTCGCCCACGTGCCGTTGGACCGACTCCCGGCATTTGCTGTTGAATTCGGCGATACCGTATTTTTCGATATCGCCTTTGCCTGCGAATCCGAGTTCTTTCTCGATGGCGATTTCTACTGGCAGGCCATGGCAATCCCAGCCAGCTTTTCGAAAGACATATTTGCCCTTCATCGTCTGATAACGCGGGAATACATCCTTGAATACGCGTGCCTCAATATGGTGAGTGCCTGGGGCACCGTTCGCAGTCGGTGGCCCTTCGTAGAAAGTCCACGGCTCTTTCCCCGCGCGAGACTGAAGGCTTTTGTGAAAGATTGAGTTTTCTTCCCAGAAATCTAGGACTGAGTGCTCCATTGCGGGCAGGTCGATATGTGCCCCTATCGACCGGTATTGACTCATCTGGGTCTCTCCGTTTTCCACCGCCGTCTTTGGGCGATCTCAATTGGAGGGACGCACTCGATGTACGAGTCCGCGGTACCACCCGCCTTGCGCGCTCGCGTAGGAACGTGCCTCTCATATCGCGCATCGGTTCTACCCCACAGCGATACATCACTGTGGCTCTTCCGACAGGCTCGGAGGTGATTGCCTCGTCAATGCCCCTTCGCGAAGGTTTTAGTGTAATCCATCGCGCGTAGAGTGGCGTTTTCCTCCAAATCAGCATAGGTTACGCGCCGTGGCATTGAAGAAAAAGAGCGTCAAACCAGCGGCCAAGAAAGCTCCCGCCAAGAAGACACCTGCGAAAAAGGCGGTCGCCAAGAAGGCCCCTGTAAAGAAAGCACCTGTGAAGAAGGCGGCTCCTTCCAAAGCGAGTCAAGCCAAGGTGGTCAAGAAAGCACCTGGACGTCCCTTTCCTTCCAAGGCTGCAGTCGCCCCTGCCCCGGTCGCCCCTGTTGCTGCCCCGGTAGTCGAGGAGCGACGGTTGGTCATGCCACCTCCTCCTCGTCCGACAAGAAACGGCAGGAAAAGCGCACCATTGAAGCCGATAAAGGCTCCTCCTACTCCTGTCGTAGTCTCTGACAACGAGACTCCTTGGGCAGCGGCTGAGTTGAAAGTCGTAAGAGCTGCGCTCGCGAAAGAATTAGTCCGTCTGACCACCGAATTAGCAGCAGTTGAACTTGAGATGGACGCGCTCATCCGAGAATCTGGTGAGGGTGCGGGTGATGATCAGGCCGATGCAGGAACAAAGACTTTCGAGCGCGAGCACGAGATGTCCTTGGTTATCAATGCGCGTGACATGGTTCTTCAGACTGAGCGTGCCATCGAGCGAATCGATGACAAGACCTACGGTCGTTGTGAAGAGTGCGGCAATTCAATTGGTAAGGCGCGTTTGCAAGTCTTCCCACGCGCGACTTTGTGCATGCTCTGCAAACAGAAGGAAGAACGGCGCTGACATTGCGCCGAAGGTATCCGATTTGGGGCAGCGTCCTTCTGGTCGCGGCACTTGTGTGGGCAACTGACTTTGTCAGCAAGAATTGGGCGCTTAATTACCTAGACGACCAGGAACCTAAAAAACTTCTCGGCAATCTTCTCAAACTCACTTTTACGCGAAATTCCGGAGCTGCCTTTAGCCTTGCAACTGGCGGGACAATTCTTCTGGCAGCTTTTGCAATCCTCGTCATTCTGGCAATTGGATATTGGTCGCCGCGGATTACCTCAAGGAGATGGGGAGTTGTTCTTGGCCTTGTCTTGGGTGGGACACTGGGAAATCTCAGTGATCGGATTCTTCGGGCGAATGCTGGGACAGGGGTTATGAAGGGCCAAGTGATCGACTGGATTGAACTGCCGCACTGGCCAGTATTCAACCTTGCAGATGCGTCAATTGTGGTCGCCGCCGTAATCGCCAGTTACCTTTCACTTCGCAACATTTCGCCAATAACGAAAGATAAATCGGGGGATGACTCCAATGGCACGTGATATGCGTTCCCTTGCCATCCCTGAAGGAGTCGACGGTGAACGAGTCGACAGTGCCCTAACTCGCGTACTCGGACTATCAAGGACTGTCATCGCTCGCCTGCTTGAATCCGGGGAAGTCACGTCCCTCGGCAGGCCAATGCAGAAATCCGAGCGAGTCAAAGCCGGCCAAGTGATAGAGATTCTCATGCCCGAAACTGCGGTCGGCGAGCCAATACCATTGACACCCATTGAAGGATTATCAGTTGTTTACGACGATGACTCGATCGTCGTGATCAATAAACCAGTGGGTTGTGCCGCCCATCCAAGTCCTGGCTGGACCGGTCCAACCGTGGTTGGCGCGCTGACGGCGGCAGGCTATACGGTCTCCACGAGTGGTGCCGCCGAACGCGCCGGGATTGTTCACCGCCTTGACGTGGGAACAAGCGGCCTCATGGTTGTCGCGAAAACCGATCAGGCATATTCATTCTTGAAAAGTGCTTTCAAGAATCGCGAAGTGGAGAAGATCTATCACGCCCTCGTACAGGGCCATATGGATCCGCCTACTGGGACCATTGACGCACCGATTGATCGGCACCCTAAGGAGGACTATCGATTCGCCGTGGTCGCTCAGGGCAAACCCAGCATCACTCATTACGAAGTGATCGAGTTCTATCGGGCGGTTTCTTTGGTTAAAGTCGAACTTGAGACCGGAAGGACTCACCAGATTCGAGTCCATTTCTCTGCCCTTCGCCATCCGCTTGTGGGAGATCTCACCTACGGTGCCGATCCCACGTTGGCTGCGCGCTTGGAAATGTCAAGGCCGTGGCTTCATGCGCTGGAACTGCGCTTTCGTCATCCGCTCACCAACGCACCTTTGGATTTTCGCGCCCCGTATCCTTCGGATTTAGTCCGAGCCCTCGCGTTGCTTGACTCTTCCGTCCTGCCTTAAGGACTAGTCTCACCAATCGTGACCTCCTTTGTTCATCTCCACGTGCACACCGAGTATTCAATGCTCGATGGTGCCGCACGCGTTGGCGAATTAATCGGCGAGGTCGCCAAGCAGGGAATGCCTGCGATTGCCATGACCGATCACGGCAACGTATTTGGCGCATTCGACTTCTACAAGCAAGCAAAGAAGAACGGCGTCAAACCCATCATTGGCATCGAAGCCTATGTCGCCCCCGAATCGCGCTTTGATAAGCGAAGGGTCAAGTGGGCAGAGGGTGGAGAAGACGACGTATCTGGAGGCGGCGCATATACGCATATGACTTTGCTTGCGGAGAACAATGAGGGGCTTAGCAATCTCTATCGTCTCTCGTCTTTAGCCTCGCTTGAGGGTTATTACTACAAGCCACGCATGGATCGCGAACTTCTATCGAAGTACAGCAAAGGCATGATCGCTACTACAGGATGTGCGGGCGGGGAGATTCAAACGCGCTTGCGCATGGGTGCGTACAAAGAGGCAGCAAGAGCGGCAGGAGAGCTTCGAGATATCTTCGGCCCTGAGAATTTCTATCTTGAGGTAATGGATCACAACATCTCGATTGAGTCGCGAGTGATGGCAGACCTTCTCAAATTGGGTAAGGAGTTGAAGCTCCCCTTACTTGCAACCAACGATTTGCATTACACGCGCCAAGTGGACGCGGCTGCGCATGAGGTTTTACTTTGCGTCCAATCTGGATCGACTCTGGCAGATCCAAAACGATTCAAGTTCGAAAACGATCAGTTCTATTTGAAGACTGCAGAACAGATGCGCGAATTGTTCAAAGAAATTCCAGAGAGTTGCGATAACACATTGGTGGTGGCAGAGCGGTGCAATGTGACCCTTCGCGAAGGGGAGAACCTTTTACCAAAATTCACAGTGCCAGATGGCGAAACTGAGGACAGTTGGCTTAGGAAGGAATCTACCCGTGGTCTGGCCGAAAAGATGGGAGGGCAGATTCCTGAAGGGCACATGGAGCGCCTCCAATACGAACTCGATGTCATGATCAAGATGGGCTTTCCTGGCTATTTTCTCGTTGTTGCTGACCTTGTTGGTCACGCAAAGAAGGAAGGCATACGTGTTGGACCCGGCCGCGGATCTGCTGCGGGATCCCTTGTCTCTTATGCCCTCGGTATCACTGCGCTGGATCCAATTGAGCATGGTCTGTTGTTCGAACGTTTTCTTAATCCCGAGAGAATTTCGATGCCGGATATTGATCTGGATTTCGATGAGCGTCGTCGCGGCGAAATGATTCGGTATGCGACACAAAAGTACGGCGAGGATCGAGTCGCGCAGATCATCACGTACGGAACGATCAAATCGAAACAGGCGATAAAGGATTCCAGCCGCGTCCTTGGCTATCCGTATGCGGTGGGAGAGAGGCTGACCAAGGCCCTACCACCGTCCATCATGGGTAAGGACATCTCGTTGGCGGGAGTCTTCGACCCCAAGAATGATCGCTACGTGGAGGCTGGCGAGTTTCGGGCTCTGTATGAATCCGACCCTGATTCCAAGCGTGTGGTGGATACAGCCCTTGGTCTGGAAGGACTGAAGCGCCAGTGGGGGGTCCATGCTGCGGGAGTCATCCTTTCGCGCGAGCCGCTCCTTGACGTTATTCCTATTCATCGACGCGAGGCAGACGGGGCAATCATCACTCAGTTTGATATGGGTGCGTGTGAAGCCACGGGACTGCTGAAGATGGACTTCCTCGGCCTTCGAAACCTATCGGTCCTGGATGATTGTCTGCTCAACATAAAGGCGAACAAGGGAGAGGACGTAGTTCTTGAATCCCTGACGCTTGATGATCCAAAAACATTCGAGTTGCTAGGTCGCGGCGACACATTGGGTGTCTTCCAACTCGATGGTGGGCCGATGAGGGCGCTGCTGCGTTCGATGGCGCCAGATTCTTTTGCCGACATTTCAGCTGTCATAGCCTTGTATAGACCTGGGCCGATGGGCGAGAACGCGCACAATAACTATGCGGATCGAAAGAACGGCCGTAAGGCAGTGGAACCCATACACCCCGAGCTTTCGGTGCCTTTGCAGGAGATTCTTGGTGACACGTACGGCCTGATCGTTTATCAAGAGCAGGTAATGGCAATTGCCCAGAAGGTGGCTGGTTTCTCACTGGGCCGCGCGGATCTTCTCCGTAAGGCCATGGGAAAGAAGGACCGCAAGATATTGGATAAGGAGTACGTATTCTTCCAAGAAGGGATGAAGGCCAACGGTTTTAGCGATGCCGCGATTGAGAAACTTTGGCAGACTCTGATTCCCTTTTCCGACTATGCGTTCAACCGAGCACACAGTGCTGGCTATGGCATGGTTTCTTATTGGACCGCGTATCTCAAAGCTAATTATCCAACGGAATACATGGCCGCTCTGTTAACCAGCGTCCGCGATGACAAGGATAAGTCGGCACTGTATTTAAGCGAATGCCGGAGAATGGGAATTCAGGTTCTCCCACCCGATGTCAATGAGTCGAACTCCGAGTACACGCCACGTGGAATTGATATTCGTTTCGGGCTGGCCGCTATCCGAAATGTTGGAGAAGGTGTCGTTGCTTCCATCAAGCGTGCACGGGAACAAAAAGGACGGTTCACATCTTTTGGCGACTTCCTATCCAAGGTGGATGCTCAGGTGTGCAACAAGAAGACGATTGAATCGCTCATCAAGGCAGGTGCATTTGATTCCTTTGGCGTCTCGCGAAGGGGTCTGGTGAGCGTTCACCTTGAGGCGATCGATTCGATTATTGAAACCAAGCGGGCAGAGGCAATTGGCCAGTTCGATTTGTTCGGCGGCGAGGCTGTCGAAAATATTTCGGGTATTGAAATCGATATACCGGCGGGGGAGTGGGAAAAGACCCAGTTGCTCAGCTATGAAAGGGAGATGCTCGGTCTTTATGTCTCCGACCACCCTCTTTTGGGCATCGAACATATTCTTCGAACGGCGACGGATGTCTCAATCAGCCAACTGCTTGACGACGCGTCTTCACAAGAGCGAATGGTGACGATCGGCGGATTGGTCACAGGAATTCAAAGGAAGGTGACAAGACAAGGCGCGTCGTGGGCGATCGTGACGATCGAGGATTTGGAAGGATCGATTGAGGCTTTGTTCTTCGCCAATACGTACACACAATATGCACTGACGCTCACTGAAGATCGAGTCGTGGTAGTTCGAGGACGCGTAGACCGCAGAGAAGACCAGATCCGTTTTACGGCACTCGAATTGAGTTTTCCGGAGATCTCCCAAGGAGCCCTCGGACCTTTTGTTATCAAGATGCCGATAGTTCAATGCACTCCGCCAGTGGTTGACCGACTTAAAGAGATTCTTCGGACCCATCCTGGAACCCGCGAGGTGCATCTTCAACTAGATGACCACGGCAAAAGCACTGTTCTGAAATTGGAGCCGAAGGTCACCGCCTCGCCGAGTCTGAGCGCCGACCTCAAAGAGATTCTCGGGGCAGACTGCCTCTTATAGGCAATCTGAGCGTGAGTTGCTCGGGGCCTATTGAGCTCTTCGAATTAATGTGGGCTCAGGGTCAAAGTTCGTGCCTCTAGACTTAACCCGCAGTTCAATGGCCACATAGGAGAAATGAGCGCTGGCGATGATACGTACCGTTGATTTCCGCGGTCGCGCCCTTTCCAAGGCCGGATACCAGGCAGAGTTGCCACGGGCCACTCTGGACATTGCCGAGGCGATGAGCCTGATCACTCCGATTCTCAAGCGAGTGGCGAGGGGCCGGGAGAGTGATCTCCTTGAATTGGCTCAGGAGTTTGACGGGGTTAGGCCGCCGTCGATTCGTGTCCCGCGTGACCTGATCGACAAGGCCCTCGCCGATCTTGACCCCAAGATTCGAGCCGCACTGGAGCTTTCTATAGCTCGAATTGTGCAGGTCCACGAAAGTCAGAGACGCGATGAAACCCTGACAGAGGTTGTTGAGGGTGGAACTGTCACAGAGCGATGGATCCCGGTTGACCGAGTGGGACTGTATGTGCCAGGGGGACGCGCGGTATATCCGAGCAGCGTCATGATGAATGTCATTCCCGCACAGATAGCAGAAGTTGGAAGTATCGCTGTTGCATCTCCTCCGCAGAAGGACTTCGGCGGTTGGCCACACCCGACAATCTTGGCGGCGTGCGCGCTTCTGGGTGTTTACGAGGTTTATGCCGTGGGTGGCGCGCAAGCGATCGCTCTTTTTGCCTACGGTATGGAAGGCCTATGCGAGCGCGTGGACATGGTTACCGGTCCTGGAAATATCTATGTCGCCGCCGCAAAGCGGGCACTTCGAGGCATTGTTGGAATTGACTCCGAAGCCGGTCCAACAGAGATTGCAATCCTTGCTGATGAGAGTGCAAGTGCAGCCGATGTCGCCGCAGACATGATGAGCCAGGCAGAACATGACACGATTGCCGCAGCGATTTTGGTGACAACCTCACCCGAACTAGGGAGCGCCGTCGAAAATGAGATTCGCGCTCGCGTTCCAAAGACCAAGCACTCCAAGAGAATCACGGAAGCGCTCTCGGGCATTCAGTCGGCGATTGTTCTCGTTGAATCCCTTGATCAAGGTTTCGATGTCGTAAACGCCTACGCTGCCGAGCACTTGGAAATCCAAACGGTCCATGCCCGAGAAGATGCTTTGCGTATTCGCAATGCAGGTGCAGTTTTTATCGGTCGATATTCCCCGGTTTCACTAGGCGATTACTCGGCTGGGTCAAACCATGTCCTTCCAACTGGTGGCTGTGCTTGCCACTCCAGTGGACTCTCGGTCCAGACCTTCTTGCGCGGTCTCCACTTCATTGAATACAACGAATCGGCCTTTCGTGACATAGCGCCCACTGTTATTACTCTTGCGAATTCAGAAGATCTGCCGGCACATGGTGAGGCGATGTCAGTGCGCCTTGACGACAAATGAGCCAATCAGAGTGGTCAGATTGGTTGCCACTTCGCCGCGATCTAAGAGGTCTATCACCGTATGGCGCCCCGCAATTGCCATCGCTTGCCCAACTCAACACAAATGAGAATCCGTACCCGCCGTCCAAGGAATTGGTGAATGCGATCACTCGTAGAGTCGGCGAGGTGGCCGGATCGCTAAATCGCTACCCGGACAGAGATGCCATTGAACTTCGAAAAGGTCTGGCTAATTTCCTCAACGCGCGCTCGAAGACACACCTGACCGAGCAGAATGTTTGGGCAGCAAATGGAAGTAATGAGATTATTCAGTCAATCTTTCTAGCCTTTGGCGGAGAGAGTGCATTGGGTTTCACTCCTTCGTATTCCATGCATCCATTGATTGCCCAAGTGACTGGAACCCCCTGGGTTAGCGGGATTCGAAATCCGGACTTTTCCCTGGATGTTGATCGCGCGTGTCAGCAGATACGAGACACGAAGGCCAAGTTGGTCTTTATCACTACGCCGAATAATCCAACGGGCACCGCAATCGCTCTGCGTGAAATTGAAACGCTTGCATCGGTGGCCGCTGAGGTCTCGGGCCTAGTAGTTGTGGACGAGGCTTATGCTGAGTTTTCAAGTGAGCCGTCAGCCATAACCGTTTTGGAGAAACACCCCAATCTGCTAGTGAGTCGCACGATGAGCAAGGCATTCGCATTCGCGGGGGCGCGAGTGGGATATCTTGCCGCCGATAAGGAGGTTATCTCTGCTCTCCAATTGGTCAGGCTGCCTTATCACCTGGGTTCGATCACTCAAGCAATCGCCTTGGTTGCCCTCGAACATAGCGAGGAACTCCTGGCAAATGTGGCAACGCTCATTTCGGACCGGGAAAGAATGGCATCAGAGCTCAAGAAACTCGGAGCGGATGTGATTCCCAGCAGCGCGAATTTCCTCCTATTCTCTGTTCCATCGTCCAAGGGGATTTGGCAATCCCTTTTGGACCAAGGTGTCCTGGTGCGAGATGTGGGATTATCAGGCTACTTGAGGGTGACTGTCGGCAACGCCGCCGAAAATCAGAGATTTATTGATTCACTTGCCAATTCACTAGGCAAATCACTGGGAGGAAATATATGAGAACTGCTCATGTCGAAAGAGAAACCAAGGAATCTCATGTATTGGTTGAACTCAACCTTGATGGGCATGGGACAATTGACATTGCGACTGGTGTTCCTTTCTTCGACCATATGTTGGGGCAGCTTGGCAAGCACTCGGGATTTAACCTTCGCGTCAAGACCCAAGGTGACGTCCTTGTGGATTCACATCACACAGTCGAAGACACTTCTCTTGCTTTAGGGCAGGCACTGAGAGAGGCATTGGGGGACAAGACCGGCATTCGCCGTTTCGGCGATGCCATGGTTCCGCTTGACGAAGTTCTCGTGCAGGCTGCAGTCGATCTCTCGGGACGGCCATACCTCGTGCATCGTCAGCCAGAGATCGTCGAACTAATCGGAACATTTGATACGACCCTTGGCAAGCACATCTGGGAATCTATTGTCGCCGAAGCCCATATTGCCCTGCACGTGCGCGTTCTCGAAGGACGCAATGCCCACCATGTTCTGGAGGCGCAATTCAAAGCCGTTGCAAGAGCACTTCGCGATGCAGTCACTATCGACTCGCGTGTAACTGGCATTCCTTCCACCAAAGGCTCTCTTTGATAGCGATTCTTGATTACGGATCAGGCAACCTTCGCTCCGCACAACGTGCCTTTGAAACAACTGGCGCCGAAGTGGTTGTGACTTCCGATCGCAAAGTGGCGCTCGAGGCAAAAGGTCTGGTAGTTCCCGGAGTCGGTGCTTTTCAATCGTGCATGAGTGGGCTGGTTGGAATCGGAGGGGACGAAATCATCCGTGAAAGAAATTCTAAGCAACGCCCGACGCTCGGGATCTGCATTGGCATGCAAATATTATTTAGTGAGGGTCTGGAGCCATCGTTAAAGAATGCTGGTAGTACCCCGGGGGTTGGAATTTGGCAAGGCTCTGTGAGTAAGTTGAATGCGCCCGTTCTTCCACACATGGGTTGGAATACGGTGTCCGCGGCCCAAGGGTCAACTCTTTTTGAGGGAGTAGAGGATGAGTCGTTCTATTTCGTCCACTCCTACGCTGCAAAGATGGCAGTCGGACAAAAAGTAAGTTGGACTGAATACGGCGAGCGGTTCGTATCTGCAATTGAGGACGGGGCAATGAGCGCTACTCAATTTCATCCTGAAAAGTCTGGATCCGCAGGATTACGCCTAATCAAGAATTGGACGACGGCACTATGACATCGCCTTATCTGGAACTACTCCCAGCCGTTGACGTCAAGGACGGTCAAGCCGTTCGTCTTGTTCAAGGCGAATTGGCTCGTGAGACTGTGTATGGCGATCCACTCGAAGTGGCTCTCGAATTTCAAAGATCTGGTGCGGAATGGCTTCACTTGGTTGACCTAGATGCAGCATTTGGGCGCGGCAACAATGCAGAATTGCTGGCCAAAGTTGTTGGACGGCTGGACATCAAAGTCGAATTATCTGGCGGCATTCGCGATGACGAATCTCTTGCGAGAGCGCTTGCGACGGGATGTAGACGAATCAACCTTGGTACCGCTGCTATGGAGAACCCTGATTGGACCTCGCGAGTTGTTGCCGAGTTTGGAGATCGCATTGCAGTGGGATTGGACGTTCGAGGTCGCACTTTGGCCGCAAGGGGATGGACCAAGGAAGGCGGAGACCTCTACGAAGCACTCGAACGCCTGGACCGCGATGGCTGCGCGCGCTACGTAGTCACCGATGTCGAACGAGATGGGACTCTAACTGGGCCAAACCTCGAACTGTTGAAGTCCGTCTGCGCGGCGACCGACAAACCCGTTATCGCCAGCGGCGGCATTTCCTCTCTTGCCGACATCAAGGCCCTCGCCTCACTTCGACCCATCGGTGTCGAAGGCGCAATTGTGGGCAAGGCACTTTACGCGGGAGCTTTCACTTTTCCTCAGGCGTTAGCGGCAACACGAGCATGACACTGTCGGTGCGTGTTATCCCTTGCCTTGATGTCACCGACGGTCGAGTAGTCAAGGGTGTGAACTTCACGAACCTCATTGATGCCGGAGACCCTGTAGAGATGGCGTCGTTGTATCAGCGTGAAGGAGCCGATGAGCTGACTTTTCTGGATATTTCTGCGAGCAGTTCTGACCGCGAGACCACACTGGACGTAGTAAGAAAGAGTGCAGATCAAGTCTTTATTCCGCTCACCGTCGGAGGTGGTATTCGCTCGGTGTCAGATGTGAACCAACTCTTGCGTGCCGGCGCCGACAAAGTGTCGATCAACACCGCCGCAATTGCCCGTCCCGACTTGATCGCCGAAATTGCCGACTCGTTCGGTTCGCAAGTTCTAGTTCTCTCCGTCGATGCCCGCCGCGCGAAAACCGACTCAGGATTTGAAGTCACAACACACGGCGGTCGCAAAGGTACAGGGATTGATGCCCTTGAATGGATCGAAAAAGCTTGCGCATTGGGAGTTGGCGAAATTCTTCTCAACTCAATGGATGCCGATGGGACGCGTCAAGGCTACGACATCGAAATGATCAGAGCAGTCCGGCCAATTTCACGAGTGCCGCTCATCGCAAGTGGAGGAGCCGGGTCCCTAGAAGATTTCGCTCAAGCTCTGGACGCGGGGGCCGATGCACTTCTGGCCGCGAGCGTCTTTCATTTCGGTACCTTCAGAATTCAAGACGTGAAACGCTATTTAAGCCAAGCGGGTTATTGCATTCGCGAGGTGAGTAGCCAATAGGGCAGAATGCGGGTATGTCAGACACATGTGAACTGCCTGCTGGGGTTTTGAGCCTATTGAAAAGCCCCACCGATCTCATAGCCGCGATAGCCCAGGATTCCGAAAGCGGTGAAGTGTTGATGTTGGCTTGGATGAACCAAGAAGCCCTTGCCGCGACCATAGCGACCGGCCGAGCCACATACTGGAGCAGGAGTCGCAACGAATTGTGGGTAAAAGGCGCAACGTCTGGTCACACCCAGTCTGTCACTTCCATTGATCTTGATTGTGACGGCGATGCAGTATTGCTAAAGGTGCACCAAGTTGGGGGAGCCTGCCATACGGGAGATCGAACCTGTTTCCACAATCATGTGGAGATGACCCGTAAATGAGGATCGAAGAGTTTCGTAGTTTCGCTAAGGAATTCAATGTCATACCTGTCTGGAGAAAACTTCTGGCCGATAGCGAAACTCCGCTTGGCGTCTACCGCAAACTCGCCAAAAACGCGCCGGGAACATTCCTCCTCGAATCAGCCGAACATGGCGGTGTGTGGTCTCGCTATTCCTTCGTTGGCGTAAGAAGTGATGCCATGTTGACTGAAGAAAATGGAGTCGCAGTCTGGAAGGGCACTCCTCCTGCAGGTGCTCCTTCCGGGATGCCCCCTCTTGATGCTTTACGAATAGCATCCTCGCAACTTCGTTCACCGAAAATCCCAGGATTGCCGCCACTCACAGGCGGGCTAGTGGGCTACATGGGCTACGACTGCGTTCGCTCGCTGGAGAAATTGCCGAATCTTGCCTCCAAAGATGTTCAGGTTCCTGATCTCACTTTTATGCTTACAAGTGACCTTGCAGTCGTTGACCACACCGATGGAACCATCACTCTCATTGCAAACGCGATTAATTGGGATGGAAGCGATAAGAATGTTGATGAGGCGTGGGAGAACGCTCAGTCTCGTCTGGATCGCATGCAAAGTGATCTCCTTGGATCGATTCCCGGCTATCTGGCTGAAATTGATCGACATGCGGTGCCAAACTACAAACGCCACACTTCGGCTGAGACATATCGATCAAATGTGAATCGCGCAAAAGCGGAGATCATTGCAGGTGAGGCGTTTCAGATCGTTTTGTCGCAGAAATTCTCGATGGAATGCAGTGCAGACGCTCTCGACGTTTATCGAATGCTGAGGCTTCACAACCCGAGTCCTTATATGTATATCTTGCGATTGCAGGATGGGATTGATGTGGTGGGGTCGAGTCCTGAGGCTCTAGTAAAGGTGACCGATGGCGAAGTACTCATCCACCCGATCGCGGGTACCCGTCACCGTTCGGCATCACCCGAGGAGGACTTCAGGTTGAGCGAAGAGCTCCTTTCTGATCCCAAAGAGCGTGCAGAGCATTTGATGCTGGTGGATCTTGGGCGAAACGATTTAGGAAGAGTGTGCGAGCCTGGCACGGTGGAAGTCGTCGAATTCATGCATATTGAGCGCTTCTCTCATGTGATGCATATTGTCTCAACGGTCACGGGAACGCTCGCGAAATCCTTCACTCCCATTGATGCCCTGTTCTCCACATTTCCCGCCGGAACTCTTTCCGGTGCTCCAAAGCCGCGCGCAATGGAGATCATAGAAACCCTCGAACCTACTCGTCGTGGAATATACGGCGGCGCCATCGGGTACCTAGATTTCACGGGAAACATCGATGCTTGCATTGCGATTCGCACCGCGGTCATTCGCGACAAGACTGCCTATGTGCAGGCAGGCGGTGGGATAGTTGCTGATTCGGATCCAGAGGCAGAGAACCAGGAAACCATGAACAAGGCCGCTGCAGTTCTCGGTGCCATTGCTGCTGCAAATGAATTGCGCAGTCTCTGATGTTGATCTTCATCGCCATTTCAGTCTCAATGATGGGCCTCACCTTCTACATCGTTCGTCGTATCATCAAACTTCCATCGCGATATGAACGCCGCCCTAAGGACCTTTCACCGTGGAATGCCCTTGATCAGGGGATAGATCCTTCAATTTCGAAAGACTCAGACGCATGAGTGTTCTTGAACAGATCATTGTCGGCGTGCGTGAAGATTTAGCGGCTCGCCGTGTCCCACGGTCTCAACTCTTAGAACAGATGTCACTGGCATCCTCACCACTGGATGCGCGCGAGTGCCTTCTTGGGCCAAAGATTTCGGTGATTGCTGAAGTAAAGCGATCCTCGCCAAGTAAGGGTGCCCTTGCTCAGATATCCGACCCTGCCGCTCTTGCAAGGATCTATCAGGACAACGGGGCCTCAGTGGTGAGCGTCCTGACCGAAGGCAGACGTTTTGGAGGGTCCCTAGGCGATCTGGATGCAGTGAGAGCGAGCGTGACGATTCCGATTCTTCGCAAAGATTTTATGGTGGATGAGTATCAATTCCTTGAGGCAAGAGCACATGGTTCCGATCTTGTCCTCCTTATCGTTGCGGCACTTTCAAAGGCTCAACTTAAAGAATTCCTCGCCCTCACTCACGAGTTAGGGATGAAGGCTCTTGTGGAGGTGCATACACAGGAGGAACTGGAACTCGCGCTGGAGAGTTCTGCTCAGATCATTGGAGTGAATTCTAGGAATCTCAAAACACTCGAAGTTGATAGTAGAGTTTTTGCGGACTTGCTGCCCAGGATTCCATCTCACATTGTGAAGGTCGCAGAGTCCGGAATTTCATCTCGAGCAGATGTGGAGTTCGCTCAATTCCATGGTGCCAATGCAGTTTTGATTGGAGAAGCTCTGGTGCGTGGCAGTGATCCAGGTGCAACCCTGCGAGCACTGATGGGGCAAGGGTAGAGTTGGCCCATTATGAATAGTCATGAGCAGCTCAGCTCGGTATTGGCGATCGGCCATTTTGGACCCTTTGGCGGACGCTTCGTCCCTGAGGCACTTATCGGCGCCCTTGACCAGTTGGACGCTGCTCATCAAAAAGCGATCAATGATCCCGACTTCCAGGAAGAGCTCGCACAACTTCACCTCACTTACACGGGCCGACCGAGCATCATTACTGAAGCCAAGCGATTCGCCGAGCATGCAGGCGGTGCAAGGATTCTTCTCAAGCGAGAGGACCTCAACCACACGGGTAGTCACAAGATCAATAATGTTCTCGGACAGGCGCTACTCACCAAGCGAATGGGTAAAAAACGCATCATTGCCGAGACCGGCGCAGGACAACATGGTGTTGCCTCCGCCACTGCCGCTGCTCTCTTTGGTTTGGAGTGCGTTGTTTACATGGGGGAAGAAGACACCCGGCGGCAGGCTCTCAATGTTGCACGAATGAAACTGCTAGGCGCGGAAGTCATTCCTGTCACCACGGGATCACGAACGTTGAAGGACGCCATAAACGAGGCAATGCGAGACTGGGTTACAAACGTCGACACGACGCACTACTTGTTGGGAACGGTGGCTGGTCCGCACCCATTTCCCACTATGGTCCGTGATTTCCAGAAGATTATTGGCGAAGAGGCACGTGCCCAAGTACTCGAATTGGCGGGCCGTCTCCCGGATGCGGTTCTAGCATGCGTTGGTGGCGGATCCAACGCCATTGGAATCTTCCACGCCTTTATTCCTGATTCTTCCGTGGATTTGATTGGATTTGAAGCCGGCGGCGAGGGCGTAGAGACTGGGCGTCATGCTGCGACCATCACTGGAGGATCCATTGGAGTTCTGCACGGAACTCGTTCCTATGTTCTTCAAGACGAAAACGGCCAGACAATCGAATCCCACTCAATCTCTGCGGGGCTCGACTATCCAGGAGTTGGCCCAGAGCATGCCTACCTCCACGACATCGGTCGCGCGCAGTACCGAGCGATCAATGATGATCAAGCGATGAATGCCTTTGCTCTGCTCACCAAGACTGAAGGAATTATTCCTGCAATCGAGAGCGCGCATGCCCTTGCTGGTGCTATCGAAGTGGGAAGAGAGCGCGGCCCTGGTGCGATTCTTCTCGTAAATCTTTCAGGTCGTGGCGACAAAGATGTCGAGACTGCCGCGAACTACTTCAAGATTGAATTGTGATGCCGACTTCATTGGAAGAGATGTTCGTCAAAACGAAAAAGGAAAATCGTGCCGCACTTATTGCATACCTTCCAGCTGGGTTTCCATCAAAACAGGGGTGCAAGAACGCGATAGATGTGCTGGCAAAAGCGGGCGTTGACGCAGTTGAGATCGGCTTTCCCTACAGTGATCCCGTCATGGATGGACCGACTATTCAGCAGGCCGCCGATATTTCACTTAGAGCGGGTACTGGGGCAGTGGATGTATTCGACACGTTGAAATTCGCACACGAATCAGGTTTACCCGCCGTCGTCATGACATATTGGAATCCGATTGAGCGATATGGCATCGAGCGTTTTGCACACGATATGGCAAGCAATGGAGGATCGGGAGTGATTACTCCTGATTTGACCATCGAAGAGTCCGCGCAGTGGAAGATTTCAACTGACTCGGCCGGAATCAACAGAATTTACGTTGTCGCTCCGAGTACCACCGATGATCGTCTTGCACTTGTAACAGCGCAATGCTCCGGATTCGTCTATGCCGCGTCCTTGATGGGCGTCACCGGTGCTCGAGCAGATCTTTCCTCAGGTGGGCGCGATCTCGTTTCGCGAATAAGACGGGTCACCGACCTACCGATTGCAGTCGGTTTGGGAGTGTCCACCCGTGCTCAGGCTGGAATTGTTGCGGGTTACGCCGATGGTGTGATTGTGGGTTCAGCCTTCATCAAGGCACTTCTTGATGCGCAAGACGAGAAATCTGGCTTGGAAGCGCTGGCCATCCTTGCTGAAGATTTGGTCGCAGGTGTCCGGGAAGGACGCTAAGGTGCTCGTCTCGCGACCCACTGGATAGTTCGCTATTCTTCAACTCGTTTCGTTTTTGAAAGAACCCCGAAGTTGATGAGAAAGAGGGATAAATAGTGGCTAAGCAAAGCGGCGGAGACAAAATTACTCGCAATATTGTGATTGGAATGGTCGTATTCGTCGTTGCGGTAGGAGTCATTTTTTCTGTGATGGGGAACAGAACGCCGGGAGTCGGTGCCACGCCTTCAAGCGCCTCATCGGCGGACGGGTACGGGATCACATTCAATTCCGATCTCAAGAGCAAGCCCACTATCGACCTCTGGGAAGATTTCCAGTGTCCAGTCTGCAAGCAATTTGAAATTACCA
>CAWJOR010000015.1:0-29893 GCA_963844465.1 uncultured Actinomycetota bacterium
ATTGATAGCGTTAGAGCGTTATGGATTGAGGAAAATCGAATATTCGGAGCGTTCATTGGGAAGGTACTGATTGGAGCACTCGCAACAAGCAAACGTGAGAATCTTGTCGAATTGGATTTCGCTTCCATATTGCGCGATTACCGGGGGAAGGGAATAGGGAAAGCTTTGGTTGCTGCGGCAATTCTTGAGTGGGTGAAACTTGGGATTTACTTGTTCGGCACGGGCGGGGCGAGTGTTAACGAAGCAAGCCTAGGCACAGTCAAATCTTTAGGTTTCTCGGTCGAGGAGAGGTGGCGCAGTTATCAGCCACCTCTATAGTTTCCAGTTATGAAGCCAGGGGTGGGCAAAGTACTGTCGGTCAACGTCACCGCGGTTGTGCACGAAGAGCCGTGGGCGGGAGACAAAGGGCGCACGGGCATCGACAAGAGATCAGCAAGTGGACCCGTAAGGTTGGCTGATGATTGCGTTGCCGGAGATTTCGTGGCGGATACAAAGAGCCACGGGGGATTCGACAAAGCGGTCTATTCCTACGCAAGGGAAGATGCAGAGTGGTGGGAAAGCGAACTCGAAATGCCTATTGCCTACGGTCGCTTCGGAGAGAATCTGACCACGCAGGGAGTTGATGTTTCCGGCGCGGTGGTTGGAGAGCATTGGCATATCGGTGATGTGATCCTCGAAGTGGCTCAACCTCGAACGCCCTGTCGAGTGTTTGCAGGGTTTTGGGACCGTCCAAATCTAATCAAAGAATTCACGGAGGCGAAGCGACCCGGCGCCTACTTAAGAATTCTTCAAGAGGGGCAAATCAGTGCAGGCGATGTAATCCAAATCACTTACCGGCCCTCTCACGGAATTACCGTTGGCGGGATGTTCGGCGCAAGGGGCGAGGATCGGTTTGCAATGTTCGAATTCTTAGCGCAATCCGATTCATCAGACTCTGTTAAGCAATGGGCCTCTCGAATGTTGCTTCGAAAGTGATGTTTAGGCGACCGTCCAAGTGTCGCCACTTGTAAGAAGAGTCTCTAGATCTCCTGCACCATGTGCGGCGATGATGTCAGCGATCTGTCCGTTCACTTGTGAGCCGTACTCGGCACGCTCGACATCGCGGAAGATTCCAACCGGGACATGGTCGAGCTTCGAGTTTGAGAATCTGGAAAGCGCAAACGCGTAACTTGCATCCTGGTTGTGCACGTCATGGACTACGAGATCGCTCTCGGCCACTGTTCCTAACTCCACCAATTTGAGCGAGGATCCATCGTGGACCAAGCCGTGAGTCGAAGACTTGATCGGTTGCCCGTGGACGAGGTGGAGCAACGCTCCCTCTTTGGTGTCAGTATCTTTCACGGTGTCGAACGCGCCGTCATTGAAGATCGGGCAGTTCTGGTAGATCTCGATGAGGGCAGACCCCTTGTGGGCACTTGCTGCGCGAAGTACCTCGGTGAGGTGCTTGCGGTCGCTGTCGATTGACCGGGCGACGAAGGATGCCTCGGCACCAATGGCTAGAGAGATTGGGTTAAAAGGCGTGTCCAGCGAACCTAGGGGGGTCGACTTTGTGACCTTGCCTTGCTCGCTCGTTGGCGAGTACTGGCCCTTGGTCAAGCCGTAGATGCGGTTGTTGAAGAGCAAGATCTTGAGGTTCACGTTGCGGCGCAGCGCATGGATGAGGTGGTTTCCACCGATGGAAAGGGAGTCCCCGTCGCCAGTAATGACGAAAACGGAGAGATCCGGGCGTGAAATTGCAAGACCTGATGCGATCGTTGGAGCACGTCCATGGATTGAGTGCATTCCGTAAGTGTTGAGGTAATAAGGAAAGCGCGAAGAACAACCGATACCTGAAATGAAGACAACGTTCTCTCTTTGGACACCTAACTCAGGAAGGTATGACTGTACGGTGGAGAGGATGGAGTAGTCGCCACAGCCCGGACACCATTTCACTTCCTGATCGGAGGTGAAGTCCTTCTTAGTAAGCGTAATTTCAGTCATGGAGCACCTCCATTGCGGCTTCCATAATTTCAGCAGTGGTGAATGGAAGGCCGCGCACCATGTTGTAGCCGATGATGTCCTTGAGGTATTGCGAGCGAAGCAGCATCGACAGCTGTCCGAGGTTCATCTCGGGGACGATCACCTTTGAATATTTCTCTAATACTTTGCCCAAGTTCTTGGGGAAGGGATTGATGTATCGAAGGTGAGCTTGCGCGATGTTCTCCCCATTGGCGCGCAATGATTCGACAGCGGCTGCGATCGGACCGTATGTAGAGCCCCATCCGAGCAAGAGCACTTCAGCATTGCCGTTGGGATCGTCGACGATGAGATCAGGAATCTCGACCCCTGCGACCTTGGCCGCGCGCGCGCGGACCATGAGGTCGTGGTTGGTTGGATCGTATGAGATTGCGCCAGTCTTATCCGCTTTCTCTACTCCACCAATGCGATGCTCTAAACCTTTTGTCCCAGGAATTGCCCAAGGTCGAGCAAGGGTCTTTGTGTCGCGCAGGTAGGGCAAGAAGTTCTCCTGCGGCTTTGCGAATTCGACGTGTAGATCAGGAAGGGAGGAGACATCTGGGACCTTCCAAGGCTCCGAGCCATTTGCGATATATCCGTCGGAAAGAATCATTACAGGCACGCGATAGGTGGTGGCGATACGTGCGGCCTCAAGGGCAATCGCGAAGCAATCACTTGGTGTTGAAGGCGCAAGCACAACGACCGGTGATTCTCCGTTGCGGCCGTACATGGCCTGTAGGAGATCGGCTTGCTCGGTCTTAGTAGGAAGACCTGTTGACGGACCTCCGCGTTGGACGTCAATGATGATCAAAGGCAGTTCAAGCATCACACCAAGACCGATCGTCTCGCTCTTGAGGGCAAGTCCTGGTCCTGAAGTCGTTGTGATTCCGAGTGCTCCACCGTAGGAGGCACCAAGGGCGGCACCAATGGCGGCGATTTCATCCTCGGCTTGGAAAGTGATGACACCGAACTTCTTGTGCTTGGAGAGTTCGTGCAAAATGTCGGATGCAGGGGTGATTGGGTACGAACCAAGGAACAGCTTTAGACCGCTACGTTGTGAGGCCGCAATGAGTCCGTATGCGAGGGCTGTGTTTCCACTGATGTTTCGGTATCGACCTGCAGGCATCTTTGCTGGGGCGATCTCATATGAAACCGCGAAATCCTCTGTGGTTTCTCCGTAGTTCCACCCAGTTTTGTATGCAAGAAGATTGGCCGCCAAAATTTCTGGTTTCTTGCCAAATTTCGCCTTCAGAAAGTTTTCTGTTGCCTCTGTCGGGCGGTGATACATCCATGAAAGCAATCCGAGAGCAAACATGTTCTTCGAACGTTCGGCTTCCTTGCGGGTGAGAGAAAGTTCGGAAAGAGCCGCCACAGTAAGGGATGTCAGGCCAACGGCATGGACCTTGTAACTATCAAGTGAGCCGTCCTCAAGTGGATTGGTCTCGTATCCAACCTTAGAAAGATTGCGCGTGGTGAATTCATCCTGGTCAACGATGATGGTTGCGCCTCGTGGAAGATCGCGGATATTCGCTTTTAGTGCGGCGGGGTTCATGGCGACCAAGATGTCCGGCGCATCTCCAGGGGTTTGAATCAGGTGGTCTGCAAAGTGAAGTTGGAAAGATGAGACACCAGCAAAGGTTCCTTGGGGGGCTCGAATCTCAGCTGGGTAGTTGGGGAGAGTGGATAGGTCATTTCCCAAACTGGCGGTGTCCATAGTGAAACGATCACCAGTCAACTGCATGCCGTCGCCGCTATCTCCAGCGAACCGAATAGTTACTTGATCAAGCGAGACTACAGGTTTGCCCACGCGTTTATCTTCCCACTTTGCGCGCATATGTAAACCTTCAAAGCCAAACTCTCAGGGGATTTTGGTCACACTCGAAGGTCACTTCTTCGCGGCCAGGATAATCTCTCTCAGGTGGGTTGGCGTTGGGACGCGACCGGAGAAGGCAACCACGCCGTCGACAACAAGTGCCGGTGTGGACATGACCCCGTAAGAAGCAATCTGGCCGTAATCCTCCACTTTCTCAATGGAGGCTTCAAGCCCAAGTTCTTGAAGTATTTGGTTGGTCATTTTGTAAAGCAGGACACAGTTTTTACATCCTGGTCCGAGGATCTTGATATCCATAACGAAGTTCCCTATCTAGTGCAATATCGCGTTGAAGAGATAGCCGACAAAGATGATCCCGAGACCGACGATTCCTACAAAGCTAGCAAGGAGTTTGGGCTTAAGGACCCGTCGAAGCAGAATCATCTCAGGCAAACTCAAGGCAACGACGCTCATCATAAATGCGAGAAGGGTTCCCATGGGCAAACCCTTGTCATGCAAGACCTGCACGATAGGTATGACGCCCGCGGCGTTGGAGTAAAGGGGAATTCCTACGAGAACCGCGATGAGAACCGCAAACGGATTGCCAGCTCCTGCGTATTTCTCAAAGAAGGATGTCGGTGCCCAACCGTGAATAAGTGCTCCCAGTGCGATCCCAGCCAAGAGGTAGGGCCAGATCTTGCGCGCTATGGCGATAGATTCCTCAACTCCGATTTTCGTTCGTTCGCTGATCGTGTATCGGGGTGCCGCAAATCCCGCCTGCTGGTTTAGTTTTGTCTCAAACACAAATGTTTCGACCCAGCGCTCTACCTTGAGTTTTCCGAGGATGATTCCAGCGGTAACGGCAATCGTTATTCCTGAGATCAAGTAGATCGCTGCGATCTTCCAACCAAACATGCTAAATAGAAGTCCCACTGCTATCTCGTTGATAAGCGGGCTGGCGATCAGGAAACTTAGGGTGATGCCGACTGGGATCCCTGCAGAAAGGAACCCGATGAAGACAGGTACCGCGCTGCACGAGCAGAACGGGGTCACAATTCCAAGGGATGCGGCAAAGATATTTCCCAAACCCGCGCGCTTTCCGCCAAGGAAGACCCGTGTTCGATCTATGGTTACGAAAGTTCTGGCAAGGGTGACGGCGAAGGTAATGCCAACCAGCAGCAGTGCAATCTTCGTTGAATCGTAGAAGAAGAAGTGGATTACATCCGGAATCTTTTTGCGGCGATCAAGGCCGAAGACGTCAAAGAGGATCCAGTCCCAGACAGTGGAGTTCAGAAGAAGTACGAGAACCCAACCCACGACCAGCGCCGCAAGTTCTCCGACTTGAAGACGCTTGCTCTTTCTCGGTCTGAGACTGAGGGGCTGGCTCATTTCAGTGATTTACTTAGCAGCAGGATCCCGAGGTGCTTGAATCGGAGCAGCAGGCAGATTCGGCGCTATCGGTATTGCAGCAGCAGGCAATTGCTGATTCTTCAATTCTTACATCGGCCATGATCGTGAACCTTTCGTCTCATATCGACGGATATCGATGTGAAGAGACTAATCCTCATATCGAAGAATGTCAATATGAAATTGCCCTTACAGGGATGAGGCCTCCGCATGCTCGAACTTCTCATTGGGGATGAGCCGCGTGAGAGCGGCCGTCAGGAGGAGTACCAAGGCGGTGACGAGGTAGACCGGCTTAGCGGAGGTTATGAAATTTTCCCGGGCCAGATGGTTCAGGTTCCTTAACGAGGTGCCGGCGTTGGTCAATGTCGACGCCGAGAGATCACCGCGCAACTTCCAGAGTTGGAAAATCGTTGCCAGCGAAAGTCCGCTTCCGAGCACGCCGCCGAACTGGCGCGCGAAGGTGTTGATGGCAGAGCCAGAGCCGCGATGGCGCTCGCCCAGTGCATGCGGTGCGACAACCGAGCCGAATTGCGTAACCAATCCTGAGCCAAAACCGATCACGATGACGGCACTGATGACGGCTGGCAATCCGGCGCCGAAATAGAGAATCCCAAACCCGATGGCAAAGGCAAAAAGGCCCAGTGTCGCCAGCCAGCGATAGCGACCAGTCTTGGCCACTGAGCGGCTAGCCAGCCCTGATCCAAAAAGATTCCCAAAACCCATCGTCAGAAGAATGAGGCCGGCGATTGCGGGGGTCTCGCCCTGAACTACTTGCACTGAAAGTGGAACTACTACAAGTCCGATCAACATTGCGGCGCCTGAGACCATGCTGGCGCTCAATGTCACCGTAAAGAGTCGATTTGAGAAGAAGTGCAGGGGGATCAAGGCTCGATCACGTTGGGCGCGTTCAACCAGAAGAAAGAGGACGAACGTGACGAGAAGCAGGATTAGCAAGTAGATCTTCCATTGATGCATTGCCTCTGACTTCACATTCTGACTCAGAAGAAGGAGGCTCAAGACGAAGATGCTGAAGAGCAGTACCCCCCACCAATCGAACCTGTCTTTGTGAAGTTTCTGCTTCACGTGCAGGAAGCGCATCGCGCGAAATATCGCATAAAGGGCGATTGGGATATTGAGGATAAAGATCCATCGCCAACCGACGATACCGAGAATGGAATTCTGACTTGCGATGACACCTCCGACGATGGGCCCAAACAGACTTGACGATCCAAAAACCACCACAAAAACCAGTATGTAACGGGCTCTTTCACGTGGTGGAACGAGGTCGGAAATGACGGCAAACGCAAGTGAGAAGAGCCCACCAGCCCCGAGGCCTTGAACGGTGCGGCCCACTACAAGTAGTCCGAACGAGGGGGCCAAGGCTGCAATCGCCGAACCGACTATGAAGATTGATAGAGCTGCCACAAAGAGTGGGCGGCGCCCGTATCCGTCAGAGAGACGTCCGTAGATTGGGGTGGTGATGAGGGATGCAAGTAAGTAAGTAGTGAGGAGCCATCCTTGACCGGAGAGTTGGCCAAAGTGTGTAGCGATGGTGGCACCCGCCGTCGACATCACGGTCTGATCAAGGGCAGCGAGGAACATTCCGAGAGCAAGTGAGGAAAGCACGCGAATCACCTCAGGGGAGAACGAGCCTCGTTGTCTTTCGCGTTTTGCCATGATCAACGAGGTTGTTCGGCGATCGCGGAAAGTTCGTGCCGAGGATTGGGGCAACAACCGACGGGGCAATAGTCCGCCCAAGGCCCGAGCGGTGAGAGCGCCTTACGTTCTGACTTGGTCAAACGTTCCTCTATGAGATCAACAAGTCCAGATACAAACTCTTCTGATTTTCCTGGCGTCGCAACGCGGACGAATCGGAGATTCTCCTCTTCAGCAATGGCCTTGGCTTCATTGTCGAGATCCCACAGCACTTCGATGTGATCGCTTACGAATCCAATCGGTACGACGACAACGGCTTTCGTTTCCAGGCCGGCGATTTCGCGCAAAGCGTCGCCGATATCAGGTTCCAGCCAAGGCATATGTGGTGCACCACTCCGGGACTGATACACAAGCGACCAGTCTGGAAGAGGGAAGGCAATTTCCTTGCCAGTTATTTCAAGGATGGCATTGGCAGCTGCGTTGTGCTGTGCCACGTAGACACCGTCAACAAAGGAATCACGGATACTTTCTGGTCCTGAAGTCTGTGCCATATGGATTGGGACAGAGTGCGTCGTGAAGAAAATGTGGATTTCGGAACTGGCGAATCCTTCATCAAAAAGCATTTCCAACGCCCGCACTAGGCCATCGGCAAAGGGAATGACGAATCCAGGATGATCAAAGTAGTGACGTATTTTGTCTATGGTCATTTTTCCTTCAAGGCCAGCGTCAATGAGGGCTTGAGCCAGGTTCTCACGGTATTGCCGACATCCGGAATAAGAGGAATAGGCGCTCGTAACAAGGGAAAGGACGCCTCGATGTCCATCTGAATAGATCTCACGGAGCACATCAGCAAAGAAAGGTTTGGAGTTTCGGTTGCCAAGGTAGACGGGAACGTCAATGCCTCGTGCTTTCAGTTCTTCGCGAAGGTGAACTTGAAGTTCTCGGTTCTGTTCGTTGATCGGGCTTACTCCGCCAAGGGCTAGGTAGTGATGCGAAACTTCTTGGAGGCGCTCTCTTGGGATTCCTCGTCCTGCCGTGACTCTTTCGAGAAAGGGCATGACCTCATCGGGTTTTTCTGGGCCACCGAAAGAAGTCAGCAGAACGACATCGTAATTCATGCAAGCAATTCTTCAATTGCCGCAGGTTCGATTATGCGACCCGTATAGAAAGGAATTTCTTCGCGGACATGAAGTCGTGCCCTAGTTGCGCGCAGGTCGCGCATCATGTCAACAAGGTCATGAAGATCATCGGATTCAAGGGCAAGAATCCATTCATAATCACCCAAGGCAAATGCGGCGACGGTATTGCTCAAAAGGTTCTTATATCCTCGTGCGGCCATTCCATGTTCAACGAGCATTTGTCGTCTTTCCTCTTCGGGAAGGATGTACCAGTCGTAAGAACGCACGAACGGATAGACAGTTAGCCAATCCTTGGGTTTCTCCCCTGCCATGAATGCGGGAACGTGTCCTTTATTGAACTCGGCTGGGCGATGAAGTCCCATCGCTGCCCATGTCGTCTCAGTAGCGCGACCCAATGCAGTGCGGCGAATTTCGCGGAGAGTTTCTTGAATGAGGCCGGCTGAGGGTGCGTGGAACCAGAGCATGATGTCGGCGTTTGCACGCATTCCCGAAACGTCATAAATGCCGCGGAGTTGAACGTCGTTATCGCTGGCTTTCTTGAGAACTGCCGATAATTCTTCGACGGCCTTCCTTGGAGACTCGAGTGGTTGAGTACGGCGCATGACCGTCCACGATGTGTAGCGGATAGTCTCGTTAATTTCGCGTGCGGTCGCCTTGGTCAGTTGCTCAGTCATTGGGGGATTATCGCACTAGCGGCAAAGAAGCGCATATTCGCGGAATCGATACTCATTTATGGGCTAGGCCAGCAAAGTCGAATGTACCTTTGACCACGTTTCTTTGTTGCGTGCTACGAGTAGTCCTGATCTTGCGTGGTCGGCCACGTGGTATTCAGAACCATCAAGCCGCGTTGCATGCCCGCCAGCTTCTTTCAAGAACAAGACTCCTGGCGCGTGGTCCCAGGGGAGGGTTCTCCAATAAAGGGCGAAGTTCATGGATCCGTTCGCGATGGCGGGGTAGTCAAAACCTGCACATTTACTACCGGGGGATAGCTTTGCGAAGCTGCTTTCAACCGAATTCACATGGTCAGCAATATCTTGGGGAAGGAATCGGCGCAATACGGCACCGGTCATGACCTTCAAATCCGGGGAGGCTTCGTCGATCGTGATTTGTTCACTATTGATCCAAGATCCCGATCCCTTTTCTGAGACGGAAAGTTGATTCGAAAATGGTTCGAGAATCCAAGACGCCACGGTGTTCCCGCCACGAATAAGGGCGACCATCGATGCAAATGGCGGCACGCCGTTGGCGAAGTTCGAAGTTCCATCAAGCGGGTCAATCAGCCATACATTCCCATCGCTCGCGAGTCGATCAAGAATTCTTGGATCAGCCGATGCTGCTTCTTCGCCAACTACGAGTGACCCGGGTATCAATGATCGTAATGCGGGTTCTAGAAATGCTTCTCCAGCCTTATCGGCGTCGGTGACCCACTCACCAGGGGACTTTTCTTCGGGGTTCGCTTCCCGCTTTCCAAATACGGGCATTACACATGTATCTGCCGCTTCCATTAGTAAGTTTGAGACTGTGGAGATCAGGTCTTGCATGGATCGAAGTATGGTCTATTGCTCGTGAACGAAGGCAACCAGTCGCGTTAGGACGTCAGGGTCGGTGTCAGGAGGGACACCGTGGCCCAAGTTCACGATGTGTGCGGGTGCGACTGATCCTCGTTGAATCACATCCAGCACGTGTGTCTTCAAATCGTCCCACGGTCTGTCCAATTTCTCGGGATCAATATTGCCTTGAAGGGGAACTGTGCCCCCAAGCAACGTATTTGCAACATCTAGTGGAGTGTCAGAATCGATTCCCATGACTGTCGCGCCGACATCGCGCATCTGAGGAAGCATTGATCCGGTCTTCGTTCCAAAATGAACTCGAGCTACAGGGAGGTCGGAGAGCGACATCATTACCTCTTTGGAATGAGGCGCAGCGTAATTCGTGTATTCATCCAGGGAGAGTCTCCCTGCCCAAGAATCAAAAAGCTGCAGAGCACTTGCCCCAGCCATTACCTGCGCGCGGATAAATGAACTTGTAGTCCGTGCAACCCAGGCAAGAATGTCATTCCAAAGGGCCGGATCCTCTTTCATTAGCGCACGAGTGATGGGTAGATCCTTAGATGGTGAGCCCTCGATCAGATAGGAAGCGAGGGTGAAGGGTGCGCCACCAAAGCCGATGAGTGGAGTATCGCCAAGTTCAGCGATAACTATGTGAATTGCTTGGGTGATTGGTGAAAGCGCTTCGACATCTAGCTCACGCAATGCGTTTAAATCTTCGCGAGTTCTCACTGGATGTGCCATGACCGGTCCAACCCCAGCGACTATGTCGACATCAACTCCTGCGAGTCGAAGGGGAATCACGATGTCACTGAAAAAAATCGCTGCATCAACTTTGTGTCGACGAACAGGTTGGAGGGTGATCTCTGCCGCCATTTCGGGCCGCAAACATGAATCAAGCATGGGTACGCCCTCACGGAGGGCGCGGTATTCAGGCAGAGAGCGGCCCGCTTGGCGCATGAACCAAATCGGAAGATGCTTGGTACGTATACCTCGGTATGCCTGAATTAACGGGGAGTGAATTGTGAGCCCAGTTACAAGCGGGTGATCTAGCGACAAGGGCACAGGAGCATCATGCCACTGAAATGGGACTACTATTTGCGAGTGGCGTTGGTTCTTATAGGTGCGAGTCATCACAATCTCGTCCTTTCAGATCTTGAATTGCTTGAGCGCAACGCCGGCCAGATACGAGAGCGTCTTTTTACTATTCCAACTGCCGAAACCGGAATCTCTGGCGGTGTCCTTGTTGCTACGTGCAATCGATTCGAAGTGTATTTCGAGACTGAAGTTTTTCACTCAACGGTTGATTGTGTACTTCGAACCATCAGTGAAATCTCCGGACTTGGGCTAGGGCAGACAAATCATTCATTGCAGGTAAGCGCTGGTTTTGCTGTGGTGGAGCATTTATTTTCGGTCGCGTCAGGACTTGACTCGATGATCGTTGGAGAATCCGAGATCGCGGGGCAGGTGCGCACGGCTTTCACTCACGCTCAGAGAGGGAAGGCGACTACGCCCTTGCTTGAACAACTTTTTCAGCGAGCACTCGCGACGTCGAAGGTTGTCACGAACTCAACAGGGTTGGGTGCTGCGGGCCGATCAATTGTTGATGTCGCGCTCAATGTTGTGGAGTCGAGATACGGTGCGATCGCTGGCAAGCGTGCCATTGTTTTGGGGACTGGTGCTTACGCTCGGGTGGCGGTCGCTGCCCTGCAACGTCGCGGATGCGCAGATATATCCATTTATTCTGCGAGTGGTCGGTCGCGCCAATTCAGCGAAACGCACAACACGATCGCGATTGCGCACGAAGGTCTTAGCGATGCGCTGGCAAATACCGATCTTGTGGTCGGATGCAGTGGTAATGCGACCTCAATCCTTAACGCCGAATTTGTTCGCACTGCGCGAGGCGACAAGTTCCTGCCGATGATCGATGTGGCGCTCTCATCCGATTTCGCTTCCGATGTAAGGACACTTGGATCGGTGGATCTGATCGATCTCGATGTCGTTCGAGTTAATGCACCCAAGGAGCATGGCGAAGAAATCGAGCAAGCCCTCGACATCGTGCAGAAGGCCGTCGTTAAATTTGAGAATGAACAGTCGGCTCGAACCATGGATCCTGCAATCGCTGCAATGCGCGCGCATGTAGGTATTTTGATCGATCTCGAGGTAAAGCGCGTGCGGGATCGGGCAGGAGATGAAATCGCAGCCGATGTTGAATTTTCACTTCATAGAGTGACAAATGCTCTGCTGCATACCCCCTCGGTGCGTGCGAGAAGCCTCGTGCACGATGGAGATCAAAGGGATTACCGAACCGCACTTCAGGTTCTCTTCGGTATTGATGTCGAGACCCCTGAAGATGTCTGATCGACCTCTAATAATTGGCACTAGAGGAAGTCTTCTTGCAACTACTCAGACTCGGCTCATTAGTTCATCGCTAGAAGCCTTGGCGGGCTACAGGATTTCAGAGAGAATCATCCGCACCGAAGGCGACGACGTGACGACATTGCTTACCAGTCCGTCCCGCCCCGGTGTCTTCGTAGCTGCCCTTCGCACGGCGCTTCTTCGCGGAGAGGTTGATGTGATCGTCCATTCATTCAAGGATCTTCCATCTCTGCCAGAGGACAAGATCGTTATCGCGGCCGTGCCTAAACGCGAAGATTTTCGTGATGCGCTGATCTCCCGAGACCATCTTTCGCTGATGGAATTGCCAGCGGGTGCGAGAGTAGGGACCTCCTCGCCACGGCGATCGGCACGCGTATCACATCTGCGACCGGATTTAATGGTGTTACCGATGCGTGGAAATGTGGATACACGGTTGCGGAAGGTCGCTGAAGGTGAATACGACGCGGCCGTCCTTGCCGTGGCAGGCCTAAATCGCGTAGGCCACGCAAATCAAATAACTGAGTTCTTCACGTCGGATTTCTTGTTGCCCGCACCGGCTCAAGGTGCACTTGCTGTTGAATGTCGGAACGATGACGCTGAGTTAATCGCCACTCTTTCTTTGTTGGATGATCAGTTAACAAGGTTTATTACCGAGGCCGAACGCGCCGTTCTAGTTGGAATCGGCGCTACGTGCGCTACTGCCATCGGCGCTCTTGGTGAGTTCAATGACGGGACTCTCACCTTGACTGCCGAACTCTCGGCACCGGATAGCGACGAGCACGAACGCGTGTGCCTGACTCGGGATGTGGTGGGTCCGGAAGACACTGAGGCAGCACGTGAACTGGGCCTCGTGGTGGCTGCTGAGATTCTAAAAACATCTCTCGGCTCTCGTCTGGGATTTACGCGTGGTTAAGCCTGTTCTTCTTATTCGGGGGGATAACAATGAATCGGACGAAGCTGCACTGACAAAGTTGGGTATTCCATCCTTAATAGATCCTTATATTGAAGTTAAAGTTGCCGACGATCCAGGCGACGGTCAGCGCCTTCTTGCCTTGCTCGAGACTTCGACTGAACGGACGTGGTTGCTCGCGACGTCGGTGAATGCACTGAAATTCTGGGCGAAGATAGTTGGGGAGGATCGACTCCGCATGGCTATTACGTCTAGAAATACTTTGAGATTTGCCGCCGTGGGTGAGGCAACGGCTGAGGCTCTTCGGCATCTTGGAGCCGACGAAGTCCTAACACCTAAAGACGCCACCAGTAAATCCCTTGCAGGTGAATTGGTCGGTACTTTTCCGATAGGACATGCCCTAATCCCAGGAGGAAATCTGGCGATGAGAACACTGCCAGCCACCCTCATGTCGGCAGGGTGGCGGGTGAGTACGGCCGTCGTTTACACAACATCTCAAATTGGGAAAGAGCCAAAATCGGCGCAACTGGTGAGAGATAAAGAGGTGAGCGCAATACTTTTCAGATCCCCGAGCGCCGTCCGAGCCTTCACTCATTTTGTGCCAAGTCCGGCCGTCCCATTAGTTTGCGCAGGAGTCACCACCGCCCAGGCACTCGAAGGACAGGGACTGACCGTGGCTGCACTCTCGCCAACTCCATCGGCCGAGGTGGTGGCCTCCACCATTTATTCGTTACTCTCTTAAGAGAGAATTCTTATTAAGGAAAAGGTGGGCATCATGGGGATCGTCGAGCGCCCGAGGCGTCTTCGAAGTACTGCAAAACTTCGAGCAATGGTCCGTGACACGATTGTTGCGCCGAGTTCGCTCATCCTGCCGGTCTTCATTCGCGAAGGATTGACTAGTCCCAAGCCCATAACAGGGATGCCTGGAGTCGTACAGCACACCAAGGATTCATTCAAGGCTGAAATTGACAGGGCGCTACACGCCGGTATCGGTGGAGTCATGATCTTTGGGATCCCTGAAGAAAGAGATGCCATGGGCACACAGGCTTTGAATCCACATGGAGTATTGGCAAGTGCCATACGGGATGCTCGCAATATTGCAGGGGATGATTTGGTGATTGCGGCAGATCTCTGTCTCGACGAGTTCACGAGCCACGGACACTGCGGAGTTTTGGACACCCAAGGCTCGATCGATAATGACGCGACTTTAGAAATCTACGCATCGATGGCAAAAGTTCTTGCTCAGGCCGGTGCACACATGGTTGGCACCAGCGGAATGATGGACGGACAAGTAGGTGCCGTGCGTACAGCCCTTGATGACGCAGGGTTCACCGACGTTCTTATTCTGGCCTACGCAGCCAAATTCGCTTCGGCCTTCTATGGTCCATTTCGCGAAGCGGTTGAATCGCAATTGGAAGGCAATCGAAGCACCTACCAACAAGATCCGGGAAACATCAAAGAGTCAATGCGCGAAGTCCGTCTGGATGTTGCAGAGGGTGCGGACATCATCATGGTGAAGCCAAGCCTTGCCTATCTTGATATCTTGTATGCGACTTCACAAGCTATCGATATTCCTACAGCGAGTTACATAGTGTCAGGTGAGATGGCGATGCTGGAAGCCGCCGCTGCTTTGGGCTCAATTGACCGTGAACGGGCAATCCTCGAAGTGCTTTCGTCGGTGAAGCGAGCGGGGGCATCCGTGATCTGTACTTACTGGGCTCTGGAGGCAGCAGAATTATTGAAGAGGAACTTTGCATGAGGTCTATTGAGAAATCGTTGATTTGGCACGAACGCGCTCTGAAAGTAATTCCCGGCGGAGTGAGTTCTCCGGTTCGCGCATTCTCCGCAGTCGGCGGAACGCCTAGGTATTTCGTCGAAGGCAAGGGCTCGCGGATTTTCGACGTGGATGGCAATGAGTATGTGGACATGGTCGGCTCGTGGGGTCCGATGATTGTGGGCCATGCCCATCCCGAGGTGGTTCGTCGAGTGGTCGAAACGGCTTCCAAGTCTTCCTCCTTCGGTGCTGCAAGCCCTAATGAGGTTCTACTGGCCGAAGAGATCATCAGGCGCGTGAGTGCCGTGGAGCGTGTGCGTTTTGTCTCCTCAGGTACTGAAGCGGTGATGACCGCTGTTCGGCTTGCAAGGGCTGCTACAAAACGAAATGTCATTGTGAAGTTTGCAGGTTGCTATCACGGGCATGCAGATGCCTTGCTTGTGCAGGCAGGATCAGGGGTCCTGACCCTTGGCCTTCCAAACTCTCCAGGCGTTACGCCCGGTCAAGCACAGGATACCGTCGTCGTTGCCTACAACGATTTTGATGCGATTAAAGATCTCTTTGCCAAACGTGGAAATGAGATCGCCGCTGTTCTCACCGAAGCAGTTCCTGCCAACATGGGGGTGGTTCCACCTGCGGCTGGATTCAACGCATTACTTTCACGACTGTGCAATGAAAATGGCGCCCTCTTCATTCTCGATGAAGTGATGACGGGGTTCAGGCTTTCATCCGGTGGTTGGTGGCACCTCGTTAACGAAGAGGAATCCTGGACGCCCGATCTCATAACATTCGGAAAAGTAATCGGCGGGGGATACCCGGTGGCCGCCGTTGCGGGTCCGGCTCGAGTTATGGATCTATTGGCACCTATTGGATCGGTGTACCAGGCAGGCACGTTGAGCGGTAACCCTGTGGCAACCGCGGCAGGACTTGCAACCCTTGAGTTATGCGATGACAATCTTTACGCAACGTTGAACCTGCGCGCCCGCGAAGTCGGCGAGGTAGTTTCGTCAGCGTTGTCTAGAGAGGGAGTGCCTCACAAATTGCAGAATGCAGGCAATCTCTTTTCGATCTTCTTTGCAGATAAACCGGTTCGCACGTTTGCTGATGCCCAAGGTCAAGATACGAAGGCATTTGCCGCCTTCTTCCACTCCATGCTCGATAACGGAGTATCACTGCCGCCCTCTGCCTATGAGGCGTGGTTTGTATCGGGGGCACATACAGAGAGAGATATCGAACAGATTGCATATGCCGCTGGCATCGCCGCCAAGGCAGCATCGGCGACGCTTCGCTAGTTACTTTGCAATGCGTCCAGCTCCCAGTCGAACCTCACTGACTTCGCCATTTACCTTGTTCATGCGATGGGCCGCCGGGCCGTCTTCGTCGCTTGGCCGATCGACAATTACCTCAATCGGTACTTCGTTCTCGTAAAGAATTCCGACGCCATCTTCGGTTGCATAGATGGTCTCGAATGTCTCGTTACGAATCAGTTCGTGCGCCAATGGGCGACGTTGGGCTTCGGAATCAAGATGCACAGCATTTCCGAAGGGGAGAAATCCGAGAGCATTGGTCACCGTTCGAAGTTCGGGCCCGAAGGAATCTGTTGGGCCACCTTGATGCCAACAGATAGAACCCGCGCTGACCCTCCGCCTACCCAGATGACATCTGACTTGAGGATTTGTTCCCTCACGGGGAGGTTGGGTTGGGTGAAGAGTTGGAGGTGCGTTACATCGCAACCCATGTCGGACATGGCCTCGTAAGAACGGGCAAGATAGCCCGCGTTATCTCCGCTTGTCCCCATGATTCTGCGAACGCTCACTGATTATGCCTTTCGCTTGATGTTGATTGTGTTGGTGGTGTGGTCGAACGGAGGTGCGGTCTCCTCGTTCTCATCACGGAGAAGTTTTCGGCTCTCTTTTTCATTGATTAAATGCTCGCTTCCCGGCTTTAGAACGGTATCCAGAAGATTGATGCCTGCCGAACCTGCGCCCGGCCGCCTTGTGCCCTTTATTCGCGCGCGGACAAGTTGATATACCCCGAGGCCAATGACTATGACGACCAGCCCTGGCAGGCTTAGAAGAAAGAGAACTTCCATGGTTTGAGTTTACTTCCATGCCCGGGAGTACGCTCGATATATGAGTGTGCCTGATGGGCTTTCGACTCAGGAAGCCAGAATCCGGTTGGAGACTAACGGGCCCAACATTCTTGATTCTCACTCGCAAAATTCGGCGTGGAAACTGCTGTTACGTCAGTTCGAGAGCCCCATCATTCTGATCCTTTTCGTAGCGACCGTGATCTCCATGTTTCTTGGCGAAGTAACTGAGGGGATCATCATTCTCGCCATCATCGTTCCCAGCGGCTTGTTGGGTTTCTGGCAAGAACACCGAGCAAACGAGACGATGCAATCGCTCATGGGCCAAGTCCAGGTTCACGTTGAAGTCATTCGCGATGGCAAAGAGGTGACTGTTCCAATTGCTGAAGTCGTTGTCGGAGATCTTGTCGTTCTTCGAGCGGGGGATTTAGTGCCGGCCGATCTGCACGTCGTAGAGGCCGTCGGGTTGATGGTCGACGAGTCTGCGCTAACAGGTGAGTCCTTTCCAAGAGAGAAGGGCGTCGGAAACATTGATATTTCCAAGCCACTCGTCGAAAGAACGGCAGAGTTGTTTTTCGGCACCCATGTCGTGAGCGGGGTTGGGCAGGGCATGGTTGTGAAGACCGGGCGAGACACGGAGTTTGGAGCACTCGCTAACGAACTCAATTCACGAGATGTTACGACTGGCTTCGAGCGGGGCACGACGGCCTTTGGCATGTTGCTTCTTCGTACGATGTTGGTTTTGGTCCTCGGATTGTTCGTCGTCAACTTACTTCTCCACCGCCCCGTGATCGATTCGCTTCTCTTCTCACTTGCGTTAGCTGTGGGGCTCACCCCCCAACTTCTGCCAGTGATCATTTCTGTCTCTCTAGCCGCTGGTGCAAGACGGATGGCGGAAAAACAGGTGTTGGTAAAGCGTCTGGACGCCATCGAGGATTTCGGCTTGATGACCGCCCTGTGTACGGACAAGACGGGAACAATCACCGTGGGTGCCGTGAGATTGGATGGAGCACTCGACAGTTATGGAGTTGCTAGCGAACGTGTTTTGCGTCTTGCCTATGAGAATGCAAAATTGCAGAGGGGATTCATAAACCCCCTAGACACTGCGATTGTCGAATCTGTCGGTGAAAGGTTTGCTCTCGGAAGCGCCGTGGCAGAGATTCCGTATGACTTTGAGCGGCGGAGGCTGTCGGTATTGACATCCAATAGCGAGATGATTACGAAGGGCTCTTTCGAAAGTGTTCTAGGGGTTTGCAACCACGTGAATAATCATTCAGGAATCGAACTCATCGATGCCATGCGCGCGGATATTAGAAAGCGATTTGAGGAGATAAGCGGTCAGGGCAATCGGGTCCTTGCATTGGCCAGTCGAAGGATGGCGGATCAAACGAATTTGTCGATCGAGGATGAGGCAGGGATGACATTCGAAGGGCTTCTTGTCTTTCATGACCCTCTCAAACCTGATGCAAGGGCAGCGATTGAGGAATTGGCTGCGTTGGGCATCGACCTCTACTTGATTACCGGGGACAACCGTTTTGCAGCGAGATCGATTGCTTCAGAAGTTGGTCTTGCGACGGGAGTCGTGATGATTGGCTCGGATATTGCAGCCCTTGAAGAGGATGATTTAAGGGAGAAGGTCAGGGGTTGCCGGGTCTTCGCCGAAGTGGATCCCGTCCAGAAAGAACGAATAATCCTCGCGGTCAGAGCAACAGGGGCGACTGTCGGGTATTTCGGAGACGGAATAAACGATGCCGCGGCCCTGCATGCTGCTGATGTCGGAATTTCGGCAGATATGGCGGTTGATGTTGCCAAGAATGCAGCTTCCATTGTCCTTCTTAACAAGGATCTCCGCGTCATCGCCGAGGGCGTCCGAATAGGTAGGCGGACATTCGTGAACACTATGAAGTACGTTCGAGTCGGGGTGAGCGCCGCTTTCGGGAATATGTTCTCGCTTGCGATATCGGACATGTTCCTGCCATTTCTTCCTCTTCTTCCCATGCAAATTTTGCTCCTGAATTTCATGACGGATTTTCCTGCGATCGCCATATCTGGCGACCTCGCGGACGCGGAAGATGTGGCAAAGCCCAGGGCTTGGGACATCAAATCGATACGAAGGTTCATGATCTACTTCGGCCTTTTAAGCTCAGTCTTCGACTTGCTTACATTTGCAATTTTGCGTCTTGGTTTCCATGCTTCCGAAACGCTTTTCAGAAGCGGTTGGTTTGTTGAATCCACTCTCACTGAGTTGACCGTCATGATGGTCTTGAGGACCCGTCGAAGATTCTGGAAGAGCAAGCCGGGAAGCGGTCTCTTTTGGTCGAGTGCCATTCTTGCAGTTACAACAATTGCGATTCCATTCACGTCCTTCGGTCGCTTAATCGGATTGAAAGCGTTGCCCGCAAATCTTCTCCTTCTGCTTCTCGGGTTGATTTGCGTATATGCGGCCCTAAACGAGATCGCCAAGAAGTATTGGATGAAGTAAATGGAATCAAAACTGCGAGGCCCCGTCCTCTGGCTAGTTGTATTCATCGGAGGTGCTGCCTTTCAGCTCTGGCGGGGTGCATCAATTGATACCCTGGTTTATGCCTCAGTGGCGTTGCTGGTCATCGTCGCTGTTCAGGAGAGGTTCCGAACCCCCGAGTTCAGTGCAACTCGATTCACGACCGCTGCGTCGACTCTCCTCGTGAGTACCCTGGTTTTCATCCTCTTTCCCATTCATTCATGGCCTACTGCAGTTTTCTATTTGCTGCTCGTTCCGGTGTTGTTGAGAATAATTTGGGGAAAGGAAACAGAGCCATCTCAATGTTCCACGGATGCCTTGCGAAGGTCCTCAAAGATCTGGTTCGTAATCGGGTCCCTCACTTGCATCTGCGAATTGGGCAATTACTTCGCTAGTGATTTCACGCATGACGACAAGTCATTTCCAACCCTGACAGTACTTGTCGACCCCTTCGTGGCCGACAGTGTGGGGAAAGTCATTTTCGTAATCGTCTGGATGGCGATCGGAGTGGGGCTCTTTCGAGTCTCGACGGCCGAATGACGACGTCTATCTTCAGTATGGGCTACGTCGCATTGGCGTTGGCGGCGGTAGCGACATGGGCGATTTCACGGGTTAGGCCCCTTGTCGTTGCCCCCTTCGGACTTCTAATCCGAAGGATGATGAATTCTCGTGTCAATAGAATCGCGATCTTTGCCATCTGGTGGTGGGTGGGATGGCATTTCTTCGGTCAACCTTTTCCGAATTGATTTGACCGAACATTCTTGAATTTGCCACTGCCCATAGGACTGGTGCGGTGGTACGTTGGAGCCGAGTTTTAGGAGAGGCCTAATGCATTACTGGATATGGCTTGCACTTGCAGGTGGATTCTTATTTCTAGAAATACTTACACTGAGTTTGATTTTCTTTTCCTTTGCCATCGCTGCCCTAGTAGGAGCCGCTGTCGCCGCAGCATGGGCCGGTTCCTCGTACCAGTGGATCGGGTTTGCGGTGACCGCGGTCCTGACATTGGCTTTCATCCGGCCACTCGTCCGGAAATATCTATTCAGAAAGTCCTCTGGTGGAGTTACCGGAATGGACGCTTTGCTTAATCACGAGGCGGTGACGTTGACGGAAACTACTGCGGAGAAGGGGACCATTCGCCTTCGTGACGAGACTTGGACGGCCCGTTGCGAATCGGGCTCCATTCCAGCAGGTTCCCAAGTTCTGGTGGCGCGCATAGATGGCGCTGTCGCGATTGTTATTCCAAAAGTGTCGACAACTTCCGCATAAGGAGAACGTTATGTCCGCAGCCAATATCGCCCTTGTTGTACTTCTGGTCATCGCGATCGCCATTGTCGTATCGGCGATCAAGATCATCCCTCAGGCAAGGGCGGGAATCATCGAAAGATTGGGCAAGTACCATCGCACCTTGGGCCCTGGTCTTAACCTGATCATCCCCGGGATTGATCGATTACGCCCTCTCGTTGACCTTCGCGAGAAGGTCGTCTCATTTCCACCACAGCCCGTCATCACAGAGGACAACTTGGTGGTGAGTATCGACACCGTTATCTACTTCCAGGTCACAAATGCGAAGTCTGCAACATATGAAATCGAGAACTACATACAGGGCATCGAGCAGTTGGTGGTAACCACGCTTCGAAACTCAGTCGGTGGATTGGATCTGGAGAAGGCGTTGACTTCCCGCGATCACATCAACGCCATTCTGCGTGGAGTTTTGGACGAGGCGACTAGTAAGTGGGGCGTGAGGGTAAACCGCGTGGAAATCAAGGCGATTGAACCCCCACCAAGCGTCCAGGAATCGATGGAAAAGCAGATGAGGGCCGATCGCGATAAGCGCGCAGCGATCCTTACGGCCGAGGGGGAGAAGCAGAGCCAAATCTTAAAAGCAGAAGGAGCCAGAGCTGCAGACATACTTCGCGCCGAAGGAGAAGCCCAAGCTGCAGTGATCCGCGCGGAAGGAGAGGCAACCGCCATCGCGAAGGTGTTCAAGGCTATTCACGATGGGGATGCCGATGACAAGGTGCTCGCATACAAATACCTAGATCAGCTTTCAGTGATTGCGAACGGGGCTGCGAGCAAAGTGTGGGTGATTCCTGCAGAGTTGTCAGGGACTGTGAGCACGATAGCTCGTGCGTTTAAGGAATCGGGGAATTAGATACTGGCCGAAAGGCTACTTGGTCTGACGCTTTAGCGTAAGCGCACCTGCTCCAAGAAGAGCGAACAAGAAGACGGTCAGTAACAGGAAATCTCGAGCAACTGAGCCCTGCCCAGAAATGACCTTCTGAGTTGCATCCACTGCGTACGTGAGAGGCAAGTAATCCGAGATAACGCGAAGGATTGAAGGCATGCTCTCGCGTGGTGCCAAGAGGCCGCTTAGAAGTAATTGAGGAAAGAGAATGGCCGGAAGAAACTGCACGGCTTGGAATTCTGTTTTAGCGAAGGAGCTCACGAAGATGCCGATGGACATTCCAAGGAGCGCGTCGACTATTGCCACGACAATCAACATGATTTGAGAGCCTGCGATTTTGAGTCCGAGAGGACCTAGGGCTACGGAGGAGACAACAACCGCCTGAATCAATGCGGCGATTCCAAAAGCCTTGGCATATCCCAGAATCAGTTCAAGTTTGGTGATGGGAAGTATCAACAATCTCTCAAGCGTTCCCGAAGAGCGCTCACGCAAGGTTCCAACGCTGGTAATGAGAAACATGACTAGCATGGGAAAGACTCCGAGGAGCGCACCTGCTACGTGTTGAAAGACCTGAGGTTGATCTTGATATACGTATTTGAGAATCGTCATCAAAAGGCACGGTGCGAGGATCATCAGGGCGATAGTGCGCGGGTCATGACGCAGCTGCGAGAGAATTCTGCGCGCGGTGCCCCAAATGCGTCGGATGCTCATTGTTTCTCCACCAATGAGATAAAGACGGTTTCCATTTCATGGGTGTGAGCGTCAGCTTTGAGATTGCCAGGCGTTCCGCTTGCGAGCACGCGACCTTCGCGTAGGAGGAAGAGCGAGTCGCAACGGTCGGCTTCATCCATGACGTGACTGCTTATGAGAAGAGTCTTTCCTTGGTCGGCAAGTCTATGGAACAGGTCCCATAGATCTCTGCGTAGCACGGGGTCGAGACCAACTGTTGGTTCGTCAAGCACTAATAGCTCGGGCCTGCCCAGAAGGGCGGTGGCAAGTGCAAGACGGGCCCTTTCACCGCCTGATAAAGATGAAGCGAGTTGCTTCTGATTCTTGGTCAGGTCAACGAGTTCAAGAACTTCGTGCACGGAGATTTCGGATTGGCCCAGAATTCGAGCAAAGTAGCGCAGATTCTCTAGGCATGTGAGGTCGGTATAAATGCTGGCACTTTGAGTGAAGTACCCGATTCTCGTTCGCAAGTCCTTTGAGCCCGCAGCAAGTCCAAGGACAGCGATAGCTCCTGCTTGAAACGCTTGAACGCCAACGATGCTTCGCATGATCGTTGTCTTTCCGCTGCCGCTTGGACCAAGGAGGCCAATGATTTGCCCTTGTTCGATCTGCATGCTCAGGTTTGGGATGATCGTCTTTTTGTCGCGAATAATTTTTAGATCCGAGATGCGAACCGCCGCTGGCATGTTAGAAGGCTACTCTCCGATAAGCCTTGGACCGCCGATTCTTAACGGGGAAGTTTCGATGCTCTTGTGAATTGATTGGGCCATTTGCCCCGTATCCCAAGTTCTTCGGATGCGGCAAGAGCCCATCGCGGGTTGCGGAGCATTTCTCTCGCAAGCATGACGGCATCGGCCTTGCCGGAGGAAACTATCTCTTCTGCTTGATGAGCATCAGTAATCACACCGACCGCAGACGTCGCAATCCCCACCTTGTTGCGTATCGTCTCTGCAAAGGAGACTTGGTATCCCGGACCCACGGGTATGACAGCGTTATGGATCAACCCTCCTGATGAAACATCGATGAGATCCACGCCGATCTCTTTAAGCTTTGTGCAGAGAATGACAGCTTGATCAATGTCCCATCCACCTTCAACCCAATCGGTGGCCGAGATTCGGACAAAGAGAGGCATCCCAATCGGAATTGTGCCGCGCACTTTTCGAGCTACCTCAAGGAGGAAACGCATACGTCCTTCGAGACTTCCGCCGTATTCATCCGATCGTTTGTTCGTCAGAGGGGAGAGGAATTGGTGAAGGAGGTAGCCGTGAGCCGCGTGAATTTCTACAACATCAAATCCAATCTTCGCGGCACGATCTGCGGCCGTTGCGAAGTCTTCTACTAGTTCGGCAATTTCTGTTGTTGAAAGGGCTTTAGGCATAGGCATCCCCGGAAACGGAAGGTTGCTTGCAGATACCGTTTGCCAACCCCCTTCATTTTCATCTGCAACCAGATGATCATCCCAAGGTCTCATCGTGGATCCCTTGCGGCCTGCGTGTGCGATCTGGATTCCGATTTTTGAACCCATCGAGTGGGTGAAATCGATAATTGGCTTGAACGCTTGCGCCAGATTCTCATTCCAAATCCCTGGGCAACCGATTGAGATTCGTCCTTCAGGTACAACCCCGGTGGCTTCGACAATAATCAGCCCGGCCCCGCCCGTTGCAAACGCGCCTAGGTGCACGTGGTGCCATTCTCCGATCAAGCCATTATGCGCCGAGTATTGGCACATCGGGCTTACCCAAGCCCTGTTGGGAATCGAGAGATCGCGGATTCTTAATTCTTGAAAGAGCACGGCGGGCATGGGCAATAGACTCCTTTGGATAGATCAGAAACTCGTCATAAGTTTAACCTTCATCCGTTGGGAGAAATTCCCGGTGCGAGTTAGGAGTATCTTGCCTGCATGAGATTTTGGCGTGTGATTCCCGTTGCTTTCCTGACAACTCTCCTCTGCCTTCCCACACCTTGGGCGCAGGCCCATGCCGAACTTGTTTCGTCGAATCCAGCGGCAGGTGCACACCTTGATGCATTGCCTAAGAAAGTGCAGGTCACTTTCGATGGAAACTTGTTGACGATTGGGGGAGCCAAGACAAACGTCTTGATGGTCAAGGACCCGCAAGGACATCAAATTGATGGCAAGAATTCGCATGTGTCGGGTGCCACCCTGAGTGTTGATGTAAATCCCGTTGCGACAATCGGCCAGTTCGAAGTGAGTTGGAGGGTCGTTTCAGGTGACGGTCACCCCGAAGAGGGTTCGTACACATTTAGTGTCGGGCAGAAAGCCGTTTCGGCAACTCCTTCACCGAGCGAGTCATCTTCACCCATGCCATCAACTACAAGTGAAGATTTCTGGGATCGTTATGGCACTCGCCTGATGTTGGCTCTTATTGGCGCCGTAGCAATTGGAATTTGGGCCCGCTTTGAACGTGCACGAAGAAAATTGGGCCCGGGAAATTCGTAGATAGTGGAGGTGGAAATCTAATGCAGAGAAGAATATTGGGTCAGGGCCTTGAGGTCTCAGTTGAGGGTCTTGGATGCATGGGAATGAGTGATTTCTACGGAGTGCGGGATGAAGAAGCGGCCATCAACACCATTCATCACGCTTTGGATCGTGGGATTGATTTCCTAGATACCGCTGACATGTACGGTCCTTTTACGAATGAGATTCTTGTGGGTCGTGCCATTAGATCCCGACGAGACAAGGTAATTGTTGCAACGAAATTCGGTAACGAGCGAGACGATACTGGAAGATTTATCGGCATCAACGGTTCGCCAGAATACGTTCGCAAGGCGTGCGATGCTTCACTGAAGCGACTCGGCGTGGAATGCATCGACCTCTATTACCAACATCGTGTCGATAAGAAGGTGCGGATCGAAGACACGTGGGGTGCTATGAAGGGACTTGTCGAGAACGGAAAGGTCCGCCACCTTGGAATATCTGAAGCCTCTTCCGCGACAATTCGAAAGGCGAATGCGGTCCACCCGATCACGGCAGTGCAGTCAGAGTGGTCCCTATGGACAAGGGACGTCGAGGACAACGGCGTTCTTGCGACCGTCCGTGAACTGGGTATTGGTTTTGTCGCTTACTCTCCTCTTGGGCGCGGCTTTCTGACCGGGGAAATCCAAAGCATTGACGATCTTGATCCTGGCGATGCGCGACGCACGCATCCACGATTCCAAGGAGATAACTTCGTCAAGAACCTTGAACTAGTCGAGCGCGTAAAAGAGATTGCGATGAAGAAAGGCATCACGCCTAGTCAGTTGGCGCTAGCTTGGGTTCTGGCGCAGGGAAGTGATGTTGTTCCTATCCCCGGTACCAAGAAGATCAAGTACTTGGATGAGAATATCGATGCCCTAGATGTGGTGTTGAGTCCCGACGATCTTCAATCGATTGACAAAGCCGCGCCCAAGGGAGTCACCGCAGGCGATCGTTACGCAAACATGTCGAACGTGAATATCTAGCCTCTGGATATCTTATGAGCGGACGTAGTCGTTCAGCGCTTTTCGTTCATCGTCAAGTTCGCTGATGTGGGCCTTAACAACGTCACCGATGGAAATTATGGAAAAGACGTTGTTATCGGCATCCACGACTGGAATGTGTCTAATGCGGCGCTCGGTCATGATCGCCATCAACTCAGCGACGGTTGCGTTGCTGTCGCAGGTGACGACATCTACCGTCATGAGATCTCGGACATGCATGCCAATGAGTTGATCTAGCTTGCCGGGCATGGCTCGAACAACATCTCTTTCGGAAACAATTCCTTCGATTTTTCGCCCATCAGGAGAGACCACAAGAGCGCCAACGTGGTGCACGTTGAGAGCGTTTACCAAGTCATGAACACTGGCGCTTGGTGAAATCGTTTCGACTCTTTTCCCGGCGATCAGTGCACTGATCTTCATCGCGCCTCCCTTAGTGGACCTGATGGCATAGTGCCCTTTTAAGCGTCCACTTTCAAGAGGTATTGAACAGCTTGGGTGGCATTCCATCCCTCAGGATGGGATTTGAGCAGTTCTTTGGCACCGCTCAAGTCGGCACCAAGGGTTATTAGTGGCGGTTCGGAGTAGCCATCAGCGCGAGTCTGGCCGAGTCCCACGTTGGACATCAGGGCGTTGCACAAACATTTTCTGTCGGTGAGCTCTTCTTCCTCTCCGCCTTTACGCAGATATACATGAGAAGGCTCAGAAGGACATCGATAACCGACGACTCCAGGAGACCTCTCATAGGGAACCCGCAAGTAGCCAAGGTCGCAGAGACGCGGACGAGCGTCGTATACCTCTTCATCGGAGAGCGTGTCAGGCAATGTGGCTACCTTGAAGGGGAAACCAGTCGGGGAGGCGAAAGGATCGGTTCGAACTATGAGATCTCCTGAAGCAAGATGATCAATCAACTCTTTTCGAATGTTTGGTTGAAGACCTGACTCTTCGGCAAGAGAGAAGATTGTTCCAACTTGTACGCCGACGGCACCAAACGCTTGTGCGGCTCTGACCTGCTCTGGAGTTGATTGACCTCCGGCCAACCAGAACGGAAGTCCGACTTTCGCCACCTTCTGGATATCTGCTTCATCTCGTGGTCCAAAGATCGGCTGACCGTCATCATCTAGAACCATCGTCCCGCGCGGAGGCGCATTGTGGCCGCCAGCGGTGAATCCTTCGATGATGAACCCGTCTGGGCGAGTGAGTTCGTCTTTTGCCAAATAGGTGGCCAGGACGTGTGCCGAAACGATCGCTAAGAATTTGGGTCTCTGAAGTGGGGGCAATGTAATGCCGGTGAAAGTTTTCGGATAAAAAGTTTCCTTGTACGTCTGCGTCGCGCCATCAACGTGAACATTCAAGGAGGCTGGTTCGTGCTGGGCTAAGATATTGAGTAGATGGGGGATCTCTGAGGGAATTCCAGCGCCCATGAGTATGTAATCGACCCCTGCAAGCATTGCCCCATAGGCCGCACTTGGAGTGGCCATCTGGATCTTCTCAAGAAAGTTGATTCCTACAAGACCGTCATGACCTTCTTTGGCCAACCAGACCTCGACGAAGTTGGCGAGGACCCAAAGTTCCAAAGCGTCCGTGGAGGGACGAAGGCTTAGTTTCGGCACGGGGATGTAGGGATCTCCATGGCGACCTTCGGTGCGCAGATATTTCTTCTGGACACGCTCGGCAATCTCAGGAATCGGGAAGGCCGCCAGGGCTCGCCTTACGTGGCCGCCCTCATCGCCATTTTGGAGCCTTCGCGCAATGACGGCATCGATGGCAGTCCCGGAAACTACTCCCAACTGACCGGTCTTGGAGACGGCTTTGGCCAACTTCCAGGACGATACGGCTACGCCCATACCGCCTTGGATGACGACCGGAAGGCCTTGGAGTGAATCGTTCACGCCATCAGCGTATAGGACTCGAAAAGTCCCCTACTACCGCGCGGGACCGGAAGGGCTCGCTCGGTGTGGCGAGGGGTGGCTTTGAACCAGGTTTTTGAGGAAATCACTACTGTCACCTCTTGTGATGATCAACTCTTTCCTCAAGAAAAGCTCCCTTTCCGTCCTCGTAGTTGCGGCCCTGTTTGCCGCCGCTACCTCGGCCAACGCCGCGACTGTCTTCAAATCAGACCCGTCTGTCCTCCCAGGGCCAATCATGATTGCTGACGAAGGCAATAACCGCATCGTTGTCGTTGATCCATCGGGAATCCCGCGATGGATTTTTCCGCAAAAAGGTGATCTCAATCCAGGGCAGAGTTTCAGAACTCCGGATGACGTCTTCTTGTCTCCCGATGGGAAATCAATCATCGCCACCGAATCAGAACATCAGATGGTGAGCATTATCGACATCGCAACTAGGAAGATCACTTTCGAATATGGTGTTGCGGGTAAGGGATCGCGACTCAAGGATCACCTGAATAATCCCGATGATGCCATGATGCTGCCTGATGGCAGATTGATTGTCGCGGACATTAAGAATTGCAGAATCCTCTTCATTGACCCTATGACAAGCAAGACAACACAACTTGGAATAACAGGGCGGTGCTATCACAATCCACCTAAGAGTTTCGGCAGCCCCAATGGCGCATTCCCGATGAAGGATGGCAGGTATCTTGTTACCGAGATCAATGGTAATTGGGTAAGTGCGATGACCTTGGATGGCAAAGTTTCGTGGTCGGTGCACGCGCCTGGAATTGCATATCCATCTGACAGCAACGAGATCGCACCGGATGTCTACGTGACCGTGGATTTCAGCAAGCCTGGGGCGATCGTCACGTTCAACTCCAAGGGCAAGTTACTGTGGAAATTCAAACCGACCGGGTCGGCAGCACTTGATCACACATCATTAGCAACGGGCCTTCCAAACGGAATGATCATCGCCACCGATGATGCGAATCACCGTGTGATTGTGATCGACCCGAAAACGAAGGAGATCGTGTGGCAGTACGGACACAAGGGCAAGATGGGGACAGGTACTGGCTATCTCAACAATCCTGACGGCTTAGAACTCATCCCGGACAGCGCTTTGGCCAATTTCAAACTCGCCTAAAAAAGGCTTTAAAGGCAAACGCGAGAGCCACACCAATTGGTTATGGCTCTCGCGTCCGGATCGATGGTTCATTTTTATCCTCAATCCTTCGGAGAGTGAGGAAAGAGGATTAACCACCACGTAACCACCTTGGTAGATGGCGTACTAATCATCGTGTCGGGTATACAACTCTTCTACTTGTTTTGCGAGTGGCAACCCTAAAAAGGGTTGCAGGACAAGGGTTTCTGGTATCGTTGAGTGATACCCCCTAGAGTATCTAGAGTATCTAGAGCACCTAAAGTAACTCAGCTACCTGGGGTCACTCGGGATTGGGAGTTACATCATGGCCAAGAAGAGCGCGCCAGTTCTGACTCATGTGCTGCAAAATGAGGAGCAGCTCATGGCGATCAGCAAACGCATCAAGCGAGCACACGGTCAACTCGGGGCCATCTCGCGAATGATCGACGAGGGCCGAAGTTGTGAGGATGTCGTAACTCAGATGGCTGCCGTGGGCAAGGCGATCAACACCGCGGCGATCACCCTGATCTCGGCCAGCCTGAAGGAGTGCATTGAAAGCGAGAATGCTGACTCCGCCGCCGTGACCGAGAAGCTCCAGAAGCTCTTTCTTAGCTTCGCTTAGGTCGATCGATTTCTCAAATGTAGGTTTTGTGATACCCTAGGGGGTATGACAACTCTCTCGTTATCTGCTGAAACCTTTGATCAGACCGTGCTCAAGGACGGGATCGTCCTTGTAGATTTTTGGGCCGCCTGGTGTGGTCCATGCCGAATGTTCGCTCCAATATTTGAAAGTGCCTCGGAGAAATATCCCGATATCACCTTCGCAAAAGTCGATACCGAGGCAGAGCAACAGCTTTCAGCCGCGGCAGGAATTTCCTCCATTCCCACTTTGATGGCCTTTAGAGACGGCATCTTTCTTCGACCAGGCAGGCACCATGCCGGCGACCAGTCTTGATGAATTGATCACCGCTATCCAGAACCTCGACATGGAAGAAGTTCGATCCTCAGCTTCCAGCGAGGCGTAACTCGATTTAAGGAAGGAGACGAAGATGGCGCAAGTTGCACTGGATCAAGACGCAGAAGGTGCGATCAGCAAACGTCTCAAGCGCGCACATCGTCAACTCGGTATTGTCGTACGAATGCTTGACGAAGATCGCACGTGCAACGAAGATCGTCATTCAGATGGCAGCGGTGACGAAGCCGTCAAACGTCCGCGTTCACCTTGATCTCCGAGAGTCTGAAAGCTGCATCATTGATAAT
>CAWJOR010000016.1:0-3242 GCA_963844465.1 uncultured Actinomycetota bacterium
CTCGGCCGATCTACATGGATGGACGAGATTCATCTCGATGCAGAACCAATACAACCTCATCCAGCGAGAAGAGGAACGGGAAATGTTCCCGCTCTTGAAGGATCAAGGAATTGCGAGTATTCCGTGGAGTCCATTGGCAAAAGGACGAATGGCACGACCATACGGCACTCATACTCTTCGCTTTGATACTGATCCCGCCGCTGACCGTAACTACGGCGCCGGAGATAAGTCCATCATCGATGTAGTCGAAGCGATTGCGACCCAACGTGGAGTCCCCATGGCACAAATCTCGATTGCCTGGGTATTGAAAAATCCAATCGTAACGGCCCCGATCGTCGGACCCACGAAAGCCCATCACCTAACTGATGCGTTGGCGGCTCTCGATATCACACTCACTGCACAGGAAATTGAGAAGCTTGAGGCGCACTACACCCCTCGTTCGCCATCTGGATACGCTTAGGTCCTAGCTTCTACGAAACCAGGGAATTACCGCTGAAATCCTCTTCTGGTACTCCGCATATTCTGGATACTTACCGCACGAAATAGTCTCAGTAAATCGAGTCGATCCGATGAAGAGAAGCGTGAGCAGGACCGCGCCAACGATCGGCCAATCTAGAATTTTTGAAGCCGAGTAAGCGCCGAAGATGTAAATAACCCACCACTGTGCCTGTTCGAAGAAATAGTTCGGGTGTCTCGAGTAATTGAAAAGACCAGTCTGGAGGTATAGCTGCCGTGGCACTCCACCGGAACGCTCAATTGCCTTCTTCTCTTGATGGAAATCCCACTGTTGTTGATCGGCAACAAACTCACCGAGAAGAAGAAGAATAAAGAGGAATGCCAGAGACCAATCGACTAATGACAACTTCTTTTGCTGATGGTCATAAGCCATCAACGCAGGCAAAGTAATCAGCACGAGGATGAAGTTCTGATAGAGAACTATGAAGAAAAAGTTGAAGAGTTGGAATTGCCACTTCTTCATTCGAGAACGCAAGACCGCCCAACGATAATCTTCGACCCCCGTGTATCCGCCTTTACGTGCAAAGTTGAAGGTCAACCGAACTCCCCAAGCCGTCACCAATATCGCCATCATCAGTAGTCTCGATTTGGATTGGTGGGCGGTCAAGACGAAAACCCACATATAGACAACGGGGGCAATCGACCAGAGGCGGTCGACTTGGGAAGTGTCTCCCGTAAACAAAGAGATTACCCAGGCATAAATGCAGAAGATTCCAGAGAAAATGAGGACGACGCTTAAGGGGCTCACCTACTAAGTGTATTCGGTGGGTCCTTGCCTTTCGCCTAATTTCAGTTTAATCTCACTAACATGAAAAAAGGGCCGCGTCGGTACCGCATGACAAATCGTGCTTTGTCGGCTGCTGAAACCACTCATCGAATATTGGTTTCTACCGTTGAGGAATTCTGGGAATCGCCCACGCCCGATCTTCGCCTGCAGACAATCGCAAGTTCGGCCGGGGTCACGGTTCAGACTATCCTTCGCCAGTTTGGCAGCAAAGATAACTTGATGCTCGAGGCTACCAAATTTGAGGGTGAGCGGATTCAAGCCATGCGAAATCCTAAAAATGTTGTAAGCCTGGAGTCAGCGGTTAACCAACTAGTGGCTCACTACGAGGTTATGGGCGATCGCGTCCTGCGAATGCTCGCGGAGGAATTTCAACTTCCAGCACTTTCTGAAATTGTTGATACTGGCAGGAAGCAGCATCAAGAATGGTGCCGTTCCGTGTTCGCAACAGAATTGTCTTCACTCCCCAGCGCACAGCGCCGAATCCGGCTCGCACAATTCGTGGCAATCTGCGATGTCTACACCTGGAAGATTTTGCGCCGAGATTCCAATCTCAGTTCCAAATCAACTGAAAAAGCCATAATCGAGATGCTCGACAACCTTACAAGGGGTAACTAATGGCACGAATACTCGCTTACACATCACCTGCGCGCGGACATCTATATCCCCTGACGCCCATTCTCTTGGAACTACAACAGAGAGGACACCAGATCTTCGTTCGGACATTGCTAGCGGAAGTGACGCGCATGCGAGACCTGGGTTTTGAGGCAAAGTCGATCGATCCTCGAATCGAAGCAATTGTTCATCAGGACTGGCAACAATCGAATGCCCGAGCAGCTCTTTCTGCCAGCGTCGCCACATTTGTGGAACGTTCGGCAATTGAAGTTCCGGACTTGCGTTCGGCAATCGAGGAAGTCCACCCAGATTACTTAATCATTGACACCAACAGTTGGGGAGCGCAGGCAGTTGCCGAGACTTGGGGAAATTCATGGGCAAGCTTTTGCCCATACCCCGTCCCTTTAAGCTCAAAGGACGCGCCCCCGTTTGGTTTTGGCCTACCCCCAGCTCGCGGGCCGCTAGGACGTTTACGCGACAGGATCCTAGGGCCATTGATGATTGGGACAATAGAGCGCACGACTTTGCCGCCATACAACGCGATTAGGAAATCCCTTGGTCTGGCAGAACTTAAGAACGCGGACGACCTCTACCTCACTCCACCGCTGCTTCTGCTTCTGACAGCTGAACCATTTGAATACCCACGCAGTGATTGGCCATCTAATATCAACCTTGTCGGACCTTGCGACTGGGATCCTGATGAGAAGGAACCCGAATGGCTCTCCAAGATCGACCGCCCCATTGTGCTTGTTACGACTTCCTCCGAGTACCAAGCTGACGAGAAACTGGTTAAGGCAACATTGGAGGCACTTGCAGATGAAGATCTTTTTGTTATCGTCACTGCGCCATCAATAGACACTGTGGGGTTTGAAGTTCCAGCGAATGCACGTGTTGAAAAATTCATTTCTCACGGAGCAGTTCTCAATCGTGCCGCCTGCGCCATCACCCATGGAGGAATGGGCACCACGCAGAAGGCTCTTGCTCGAGGAGTCCCTGTATGTGCAGTGCCATTTGGAAGAGATCAGTTCGAGGTCGCCCGTCGAGTTGAAGTAAGTAAAGCTGGAACAAGGCTTGCCGCAAAACGGCTGACTTCTAAGCGGTTAAAAGTAAAGGTCTACGAAGCGATGAAGCTAACTGAAGGCGCACGTAAAATTGCCACCGCTTTTTTATCTGCCGGCGGTCCAGTAGCCGCAAGCGATGCAATAGAGAGAATGCTAGAAAAATAGAGAGACTTTCGCGGGAATAGTCGCCTGAGTCCGCTACCAATTACAAAAGAAGTTCGACCCCTCAAGTGAAAGGCGAGAGAGGTCGAACTCGTGCGGCCGAA
>CAWJOR010000017.1:0-13029 GCA_963844465.1 uncultured Actinomycetota bacterium
TGGGGTGTACTAAGGATCTTGGAAAGATTCTCCTCTAGCGAGAGGATAGGTCCGTGGCTCAACATCGAAGGAAGTTCTCACCCCAGTTCAAAGCTGAGGCAATACAGTTCGTGCTCGAAACCGGTCGACCAGTGACGCAGATTGCCCAAGAACTAGATATCAACAAAGGCACTCTTCACAACTGGGTGAACACTTGGAAACTTAACAACCCCGAGCCTTTAAAGGCCTTATCACCAGTGGAGAGTGTCCGAGTGGCTGAAATGGAAACTGAGATGCGACGGTTGCGGATGGAGAACGAATTTCTAAAAAAAGCAGCGGCCTTCTTGGCCAAGACGCAACCCTAGCTGCCAAGGCTGCGTTCATTGATGCCGAGAAGGCCAACTATCCGATCATCTGGATGTGCCAGATGTTGAATGTTTCCAGGTCATCCTTCTATGCCTGGCGGGGGCACCTGGATAGTGCTGCAACCACCAGACGAGGGGAGCTTGCAGCTCTCATCGCTGCTGCATTTAATGACTCTCGCCAAACATATGGATGTCGGCGCATCACCGCAGTGTTAAACCGCCAAGGCCATCGATGCAGCGTTGGACTGGTGGCAGATCTGATGAGCGAGCTAGGGCTAAAAGCAGTGCAACCACGCTCCTATCGCACCACCACAATCCACGGCAATGAGCATCCAGATATTGAAGATGGGATCAATCGCGACTTCACATCGATGCAACCGGGAATACGATTAGTCGGCGACATCACCTACTTGCGCACCGATCAAGGATGGTTGTATTTAGCAGTCGTGCTCGACCTTGCCACGCGCATGATCATCGGCTGGCAGATGGCCACACACATGCGCACCTCCTTGATAACCGATGCCCTGGAGATGGCACGTATGCATGGGCATGTCGCTTCTGGGGCAATATTTCACTCGGATAGGGGCGCCCAATATACGTCGAGTGAATTTGCAAAGTACTGTCGTCGCTCCCGTATCACCCCGAGCATGGGCAGGACTGGAGTGTGTTGGGATAACGCTGCAGCGGAGTCTTTCTTTGCAACGCTAAAAAACGAGATGTACTACCGACACCGATTCACAACACAAGCAAAGGCACGCTTTGCTGTTGCTGAATACATCGAAGTCTTCTACAACCGCAAGCGCTTGCACTCAACTCTTGGTTACCAAACCCCTAGTGAAGTACTTGCTCAACACTATGCCGCGGCCTTCGCGGCATAGTTAAACCAAACAATGAACGGAGAACTGTCCAGGTTTCTTGACACAGCCCAATCACCCCTTTGGTTAGATCAACTTATTAATGTTGACTCACCAAACGTTGCGTTGACTGGTTGAACCCGCCGAGTGCTATACGCCCTGGAAGTAACCAGAAATCAACTTCTCTAGGGTGTCCATTAATTCGTCAAGGTCTGGTAAGTCTCGTTCGCGATAAGTTGGAGAAGATTTATCAAAAGCGCTATCACGCATAAACCGGAGAACAGGATGATACTCATTGATAAATGGGGAGTCTTCTGCAGGCTTGTAGTACCGCTCGGGTCGACCCCGATGAATGCCGACCGTCTTCATATGGTTATTTATCGCGTTCATTGCCTTATCCCTAGTCAGAATGGCGTACTCTCTTCTTGGCTCAGGTATAGGCGTGCCACTAAATGGATTTGTGCCGATATCCATAAAATTTTTGACGTGAAAACATAAAAGATCGAATGCGACATTCCGGGATATTTTAATTTTTGCCATCGGATCATTCTTCCAATCCTTCCATTTGATGATATCTTTTCCTGATAATCGAGTTTTTACTATTTTTTTCCCGACGTAGGAACCTTCATAGTACGAATGGGCGATCGTTCCGCCAAAAAAACAGAGTTCGGCTATTAGAAACATATCTCCATTTGTGGCGACACCTAGAGAGAAAATGGAGTCCAACCAAGAATGGTAACTCGCCGACAATTCATCAAAGGACTCGCCTCCTTTTAAGGCTTCGAGACTTTCCATTAAGAGGAGAATTCCGAGCCAGAGGCCGGAAACATACACTGCCATTTCCTTGTAGTTTTCGTATTCAAAGTCTGCTGAAATATGAAGGCGAGATTTCCATGACTGAAGATCTATAGGCGGAATTTTACTTACCCTATTGGCCATTTTCCAAATATGCATCTCTTCCTCAGACGCACTATTAATTTTCTCAATAATTCTCCCAGCTTCTTCGAATTTGCGTCCATTTATTTTCCGCAAATCCCTAGCGTCAATCCCTTGATCATTTATTTGAGTCCAAGACCTTTCAAGAGCGCCAATCTGCCATAAAATCCACCTACTTTTTTGCTTCTGCAAAAAGTCTAAGGTTTCTAGCCCATTGTTTATCCTCCGATTCCCCTCTTTTTGTCGCCGATCCAGATTAGCCCAAGAAACAAGGTCATGAATCACATTTGTGTCCAGGACGAAATTAGTGGCTCGGTTAGCGGGTACTCCCCGAGTTGTAAGTACGAAAAGACCATTTGACAATTTCAATGACATATTTAGTACCCTGTCTATTTAGTTTAACTTAGGACCCGGTAATCAAGGTGCAGAGATTTATTGCGAGGAATATGAAGCAAATTATGAGCCTTGGAGTTCCGACACCCATATTCGGTGTATTTCGAGTGCTTCTTCTTCGGTGGCAGAGAACTTCTCCTTACCCCACTCGTTCGTAACTTCGTAATCAAGAATAGTTCCGAAAATTAATGGGCGACTATCTTCATGCCACGTAGTCTGGCATTGTCCGAGCCGGCTAGTCGCGACTCGGACGTCAGCGACAGTATCCGAGGCGATAATTCGGTAATCTGGATGTCGAAATAAGTCTAGGTATCGGTCACTGGTAATTATATTTCCTGCACGATCGAAATAAATAATCATGGCAGTCATTATGAATGACCAAAATACAGATTGCAATCGATTCTCCACCAAATGTTGATCACCTGCTTGACGTTAAGCGAAGAATAAAATCTGGTAAAGGAATAGGAATTCATCCCGCAGTGGGGCAGAAAGAGTTTCGCCACGGGCGCCAAACGGCGCTGTGTTTGATTGATGTGGTTGTTCCCATCAACTCTGGCAGTACGTCGCGAGCAATGTCGGGAATGAGTGAGTAAGTGCTCGTTTAAAATTCTGGAGTTGGATTGGTGCCAGCCACTACTCAAAGCCCTCTGGGGCTGGCACGACTTTGAATGACCTGAATCCAGAGTCTATGGCGTCCATTAGATTTCGGCAGTGCTGCTCCAGTTCTATAGGTGTGGTCTCTAACTCTGACATGCGCACGCCAGCACGAGTTACACCTTCGACAATAGCCAATCTGAACTCTGCCTGTGCCTCTGTGTCGTCATCTAATTCGAGACGCGCGAGCAACATAGCAATCATTATGTCCGCGATTTTGGCTAGCAGGTCGCTGAGGAGATGGTCTTCTGGAATACCGATACAAGCATCGCGTAGATTACTAATATAAACTGCCCTCAATTTCTCATCTCTGGACGCCTTCGAACGTAAAAATGCCTTCAGGCGTTTATCGCTAGAAGACATTCAGGCTGTCCGAGTAAGAATTGATTGAATAAGTGAACTTTCTGGCCATGCTGGGTTCGCTCCTTATCGCCGTCTGTGGGGCACGTTTGGTATGTGCTCAACATGCCAAGTTTATAGACTTCTATAGCGCTAAATTATCTCTTATTGTGCATTTTTAGTAGTAAAGACTTTTGGGAGTCGTCACATTTTTTAGGCTGTCTACTGTTTGACCAGTCAAATACTCGTTATTGCATTTTCAATTGGAAAGTATTCACAAATGTTGTTTTTTGGTGAGTCGGAGAAAGTCCCGACTATTTGGGATATTGCCGTTATGACGGAATTTGGTGCCGAGAGTCTCACAACCCCACCCGGCGAAGGCGAATGGGATTTAAGCGAGAGGATATTGCGGGCAAATCCAAGTTGGGCATATCGACTGAATTATCCGAGTCCAGAGCGGGTCATAGCTCTGTCGCACTTGTTCGTCAAGAATTCGTTTTATGAAAAAGCTTATTGGAAGGGAGTTAGTTGTTGCATTGGCCTAAACGAAGAGATCATTCGCTGCTTCCCTGCGCCAATAATAGTTGGTACTTCCGGGTGGGATGTTACTTTGTCGGACGAGGCGTACAGGATCATCGAAAAGTTCATTTTGGAGGCTTGGGCTGTGTCAAGAAACCTGGACAGTTCTCCGTTCATTGTTTGGTTTAACTATGCCGCGAAGGCCGCGGCATAGTGTTGAGCAAGTACTTCACTAGGGGTTTGGTAACCAAGAGTTGAGTGCAAGCGCTTGCGGTTGTAGAAGACTTCGATGTATTCAGCAACAGCAAAGCGTGCCTTTGCTTGTGTTGTGAATCGGTGTCGGTAGTACATCTCGTTTTTTAGCGTTGCAAAGAAAGACTCCGCTGCAGCGTTATCCCAACACACTCCAGTCCTGCCCATGCTCGGGGTGATACGGGAGCGACGACAGTACTTTGCAAATTCACTCGACGTATATTGGGCGCCCCTATCCGAGTGAAATATTGCCCTAGAGGCGACATTCCCATGCAGACGTGCCATCTCCAGGGCATCGATTATCAAGGAGGTGCGCATGTGTGTGGCCATCTGCCAGCCGATGATCATGCGCGTGGCAAGGTCGAGCACGACTGCTAAATACAACCATCCTTGATCGGTGCGCAAGTAGGTGATGTCGCCGACTAATCGTGTTCCCGGTTGCATCGATGTGAAGTCGCGATTGATCCCATCTTCAATATCTGGATGCTCATTGCCGTGGATTGTGGTGGTGCGATAGGAGCGTGGTTGCACTGCTTTTAGCCCTAGCTCGCTCATCAGATCTGCCACCAGTCCAACGCTGCATCGATGGCCTTGGCGGTTTAACACTGCGGTGATGCGCCGACATCCATATGTTTGGCGAGAGTCATTAAATGCAGCAGCGATGAGAGCTGCAAGCTCCCCTCGTCTGGTGGTTGCAGCACTATCCAGGTGCCCCCGCCAGGCATAGAAGGATGACCTGGAAACATTCAACATCTGGCACATCCAGATGATCGGATAGTTGGCCTTCTCGGCATCAATGAACGCAGCCTTGGCAGCTAGGGTTGCGTCTTGGCGAAGAAGGCCGCTGCTTTTTTTAGAAATTCGTTCTCCATCCGCAACCGTCGCATCTCAGTTTCCATTTCAGCCACTCGGACACTCTCCACTGGTGATAAGGCCTTTAAAGGCTCGGGGTTGTTAAGTTTCCAAGTGTTCACCCAGTTGTGAAGAGTGCCTTTGTTGATATCTAGTTCTTGGGCAATCTGCGTCACTGGTCGACCGGTTTGGAGCACGAACTGTATTGCCTCAGCTTTGAACTGGGGTGAGAACTTCCTTCGATGTTGAGCCACGGACCTATCCTCTCGCTAGAGGAGAATCTTTCCAAGATCCTTAGTACACCCCAGCTACTAAAGATTCGGCAGAAGGGAAATTTATCTATCAAGGGCTAGCTGAGAATTGGGTCGCTCCATTTTGGTTACTTCTTGAATGTGTCCCAACCCTTTTCCGCTTGTAATGTAGAGAAATTGTTCTTTTGGCGGGGCGCAAAATGAATTTGGGTGAGTTCGGTCACCGTAAAGTCGTAGACAAACATCGACGACATGGAGTGCGAGGCGTAATTGAGTGGGCAGACTTGTGGTGGCTGGCTGAAATTCAGCTATACCCCTCGAGAAATGGCGCTTAAACCATGACACTTCGTGAACCTAGCAGATGCACCTGTCAGCCGCCCAAATTCGAAGGACACAAGGAGTCTCGATTCAGATTTCCCTGGTCATCCCACTTGGCGGGAAGACAGATTTTCGGGATAGTTGGTCTTGCCTTGATGCTTGTAGGTGCAAGGTTCCATATGGGTCCTCTCTCGCAACCCGAGCAGTATCGATTTGCAATAGAGCGATTGTGGAACGCCTTTCAAAGCAGACATGATGGGACTATGACAGTCCCCACTGGCTGGACTCCGATTATTAGAACAACCGGTACCCCAATGACATGGGGCTGTGGTGAAATAAAAGTCATCGTTAACGCCAAAATGGCTCCCGTTGGCGCCCTTGCTGACCTAAAAGTGGCACTAGCGCAGCTCAGCACCGCCAGTGGCGATTCCTGGGTTTACTCTGGAACAACCAAGGAACAACCATCGCAAACGCGCTCAGCCTCAGATCCAGTACTAGTGGCCTGGGTGCGAGGTGGCACGAAATACCCAAATGGAGCAGAAATGATTTCGGATTACGAAGCCGGTAGATCTGGGCCGGTTGCCTCCAACGATGGGCGACATTGGGTCTCGGGGACCGTGGTCCTCAACGCCGATCGCAATTCGGATTATGTTCCTGGATTTGGGGTAGGTCGCACTCGGGGTGCACTGATGCTCCACGAGTTGGGTCATGTAGTCGGCCTCGGACACGTCGGTGACACTTCAGAGATCATGACTACCTACTCGACCGTCCGCGTACAACCGGCTGCTTATAGTTCGGTTGAGGTGCGGGGGTTACGCACAATTTTCAAAGGTTGTACGACAGTATCAAAACGAAGATAGATCTTTGATGGCTACAAGCGACCGTTGGATCATTGCAAGGACCTGCCAAATCTAGAAAATTAAAGTTCCACTTACCTTGCTATGTAGCCGTGTTTCCCTTCGTGCGGCCAACCCCTCCTTCTGGTAGCGCAGCGGTCCGACATCAGATCCGATTGAACTCCAGCGCTGACGACTGGGCACGAGGTCGAAATGAGGTTACCCATGCGAGTTCCGGATCGAACTCGCTGGGTAACAGGTTTGAAAGTAAAGGAAAGTCAAACGAAGAGTCAGGGAGTGCGTGCAGTTAAAGAGTGAGCATTCTGGTGACCATGAATGTAGATGCATCAGAAACTATCAAGGCACAGGAATCCCCCGAGGTAGTCGAGTCGATAGTAAGTGGCCAGTTTCCTCAGGCTAGTTGGGTGGTAGCAACCGATGGCTCCGTCGATCAACGCCTGGGCTTGTCGACTTTTGCTTGGGTCGGAGAGGACGGCACCTCCAAAGTAACGGTGGAACATGGCTTGGGTGCTACTTTGGCGGAAGTCGCCGCTATTGAGTCAGCATTGAAGGCGGCGCCAGCCAACCGCAAGGTGGTTTTAATAACCGATAGTAAGAATTCCGCCATCGCGTTAAACGCGCTCATGGCGGGTCGGCCGGTGCGTTGGCCTTCTGCGCGCCGTAACCCTATGGTTGCCGCACGCTGGGCTTCTGTGGAACATTTAATTCGTCATCGAGTGATCGAGGTTCGATGGGTGCGAGCCCACCGAGGTCCAGCCAATGTGCTCAACCGTCAGGCAGACCATTTGGCCAAGGGCGCCCTTCGTTCCGAGAGACTCAACCTGAACCCCCACTCGCAATTGGCCGCTTAGGGCCGCCCGCCAGCTTCGTCAGTTAGATTTCGATGGATCCTCTTGCCAGACCCAGTCACGCGACTCACAATCGCACCTGCCGTGGGTGAGCATTGAGAATGGTGTCTCGGTCTCAACTTCAACGATCGTGTATATGGCCCCGAGGTCATCTCTCGCAAATATTTCCATGTAAATTTCTGCGCTTCGAACGCTACAGAACTCTAATTCACCGGTCCTTGAGGTCTCGGAGCCCACCCGATCTACACCGTCATCGTCAATATACTCAATAACATAAGCTCTCACCATGCAACTAATGTCCTTTCACGACGTTGTCCATACCTTCTTACCTCTTAGTCTCTGCATTATTATCACTTCCCCCGGTTATTGAGGAAAGTGTCGGCGGGATTTTCTGTTCGTTATGGGGAGCAGGACGAGTAGTTCTTCTGATTGGCCAATTTCAGTTCATAATTCAGATGCTTTTGTAAGTTTGCCCCCATCCCGCTCCCTCGCAATCACCATCAGTGTTCGGGCTGAGATGGTTTTCCAGAGCTGATCCACAAAGTTGGAATAAAAGTATCTCCCTGTATACTTTTATTCAAAGGTGGGTGCGTGCGTCATACGCGCTCACAAAAGCGGTTTTAGGATTAGTTCTCTCATGGCCCCCGGTTGCTTAGGCGAGACATGCACGTTAACGGTGTCATTTGGTATGCAAGACGTAATACACCGAAAGGCTCTTTTGTCGCGATTTCTTCGCCATAGGAGCCAGGCTCACTACGGCGTCGAGTGCATTTCGTCGGTGGACCTGCATAATCGAGATACATGAACACAGAAAACGATGCCTTACAGGGCGCAGTAACCCACCTATCCCCAGCCGAGACTCCGAATGCCGAGGGCATGACCTTAACCGGCCAGACGCTTCAATATCAGGTAGAGAACACGAGCTTAGCGGTGTGTTTCGGGGCCTAGGACAAGTCTCTGAATGAGGTGGGCTATGAAAGGAGTGCGCCAGGATTGAGTAGGGGCACAGTATGACGACTATGAAGATACCTGGATTGATGAACCGCGGTGAGGACAAATACTCCGGACAGCTGCATATCGTTTGTGGCGAAATATGCGCCATAGCAACTGACCTGTTCTGGGTGCAAGTTGAGGCGGAGATTATTTACCCGAGATCCTGTTCCCATTGTTATTACTGCGGAATTCGGTGCGAGGGAGGACCTGGCACTGGCTGTGCATTAGACCAGCGCCCAGGTAGACCTCTGGGAATAGATTGCCCTGAGTACGACTTCACGGCAACCCGCCTCTACGAAGAGGCAGCGATTATGGTTGGCGAGGTTTGCCAAATACCCGACATAGCGTGGAAGGCACTGCACGGCCTCGCGAGAAAATATCCCGAAGCAGATGCCGAGCACTTGGCTCAATGGGTTCTTGATAGCCCCAAACTTTTCAAACAAGAATAAGGGGCACGTGTCATTTTAATGTTTACCCGATCCATTGCAAACGCTGCATTTTCCGTTGCCGTTACATCGCTTACAATCTTCGGAAAAGAATTTCCGTTTGTTCCTATACCCTCACAAACTTGGCAGTTCCCCGTTCCATCACATGCGTCACATTTTCCCGTCCAAACGCCCACGAAAGCTCCCTATTTGAATACTTATTTTCACATTTAAAAAAGACTAATGGACCTCGGCGAAAAATGCTAGGCACTCCTGTCCGGGATCAGTTAAATCGAATGCTTGATAAGCCGATACCCAGTGTGTAATCTGCCAGAATTGATTGATATGTCCTTGGGGAGTCTTAAAATGAGCGAGATTATTAAGCGCGGTGCTAGAGAAGTTGCCGCTGGTTTGTCATTGAGAAATTCAACTGCTTGCATTAATTTCATTTATTTAACTTGGCACACTTACGATCTGCACGCCAAGCAATCACGCCGCCCTCATCTCTCCCATCAAGAACGGAAGCAGAATAAACTCAAATTTATGTCAGAAGAGAAGCGAATCGTCCGGCTAGCAAAAGACGGCACCCTGGCGGTGCCTCAGCAAAGCAAAAGGTTGCTTCGATTGAGCGATGATGGAAAGCTAGTTGTGAAGACTCTTGGAGGGGCGTTCCAAGAAGTCTCGCCACTTCCTCCAACTTTTCAGGAGGCTTTTGTTTACTTGATCATTGATAATTCCTCCAGCATGGTTGGTGACAAATTGGACCAAGCGAAAAAGGGAGCTATAGATTTTGCTGAGTCAGCGCTCCGCCAAGGGTATGAAGTTGGAATCATTTGCTTTAGCGATTATGCCAAACACATTTCTGCTCCGACCTCCGAGCTGGCATCGATTCGTATATCGGTTGGAGGGATAAAAGCGTCGGGAGGCACGAATCTGACTCCTGCGCTAGATACCGCGTTTGGAAGGCTGGGCGAAGGAACTACCACCCTAAGATCGGTCCTCGTAATTACGGATGGAGCAACGACGAATATGCCTGGTGCGTTGGCGATTGCGACAAGAATGAAATCTAGTGGCATCTCAATTCTCACGATCGGCACTGACGACGCCGATTACTCATTTTTAGCCGCCCTTGCATCCACAAACGAACTTGCGACGAAAGTTGTTAGGGCTGTCCTCGGTGAGACCATATCTTCCGCAGCTAAGATGTTACCTGGAATCGAGAAGCGACAACTAGGAAGTGGTAAATAGTTGGCGGAGTACACCTATTACGACGTACTAGGTCTCTTGCAATCTGCCAGTTTGGAAGACATTAGGAGGGCCCACCGAGAGTTGGCCTTGGAGTTGCATCCTGATCGAATCCCGGAACATTTAACGGAAGTGCGAATGATGGCCAATGAGAGATTTCTTGATATCCAAGAGGCCTATGAACACCTTACCGATCCCATTAAAAAGGCCCGATACGATTCGAAATTGGACGAAAAGGCAGAATTGGAAAGATTGGCTGAATTGGCTAGATTGGACAGATTGGCGCAGCCGCCACCAAAAGAGCAAGATCCAGCGACGGTCACTTCGCATGCCACTCCGCATTCGGTTCCCACGCGTCGTTACGTGAGCATGAAGATGCGTCTTTTATCCTTTTCTGTTTGGGCGGTTGTAGTTGCATTAGCAGTCCTAGGTCGCACAACGGGGGTCACGGGACGCTTGCTGGGAATCAAGCACGCTTCGTACTCCCTTCCGCGATCGGCGTGGAAGTCACAGTACAAACTATTTGACGGTGGCTTCGTAATCCTTATTGTTTTGGCCTGCGTTGTTGCTTTTTTCTTTCTCGTCAACGAACTACCTCAAATTGCAGGCGTAATCATTGGATTAATTATCCTTGACTTTCTCTATAGGTTGGTCGTGCGCTTCTTGGAAACGCCTCACCCGATGCATGTGCTGTTGTGGACCAAGAGCAAGGGTCTTCCGGTACATAATCTCGCTGTCAGTGCCCCGTACATCGTGCTTGTATTGGCAGTTTCTTCTATTTGGACCTATCGACTCAACCGAGTCCGTTTTCATTGGATTGAGCGGGGATTACTTATCGTGGCGTTGGTTGGAACCTTGTTCGCCGGCGAACTTTTCCTTCATGGGTGGTGGATTTTAGCGACCGCGGGCGTTCTCATCGCCTACATCCTTCTTTTGTACTTTTTCCTCGATCCCTTATCCGTCCCCCAGGCGACAAAACTTGGTCGAAATTTGTTTCATTCTCCTGTAAAGGCGTAAGTGGGTTCGGAGAACTGGTGCCGACCTTCCGTTCAGCAAGTAGCAAAAACAGGTGGCGCTGAATGGATCGTGTGTGGTGATAGGTATGGGTGACTAGTCGGAATATGGTGGCCATGCTTGCGCCACATTAAGTGTGGAGGCCAAATTGCTGATTTGCGCGGCGCGCAGGGCAGGGCTCAGGTTAATGAATGGTCTAGTTTTGACGCCGATCCAGAACGAATCGTTGGGATCGTCCCAATTTTCTGCCTCTATAAGGAAAATTTGAACTTCTAGAATAATGCCTAATGCACTTTCAAGTGCATTTGCCGCACGATTTGCCTGCTCTTCTTTAACATCGCCCAATAGAACTATGTCAATATCACCTGGTGGGGGACCTGACCATCCTAAGTAGCGTGCTGCCCAAGATCCGATGATGAAGAGTCGATCAAGGCCCTCCAATTTGGCAAAGATCTGAGGTGCTAAAATCACGGGTCCAACTGCGCTCATTAGCCGTGTGGTGATGGCCCCTAACATCTGGCCTCGAAGTTGGTTCGTCACAAGCGTATTTCCGGCTTGGGTAGAGGTAGAGACGTAACCTAAATGCTCGAGGCGTGTTACTTCTCGACTTACTACTTCACTACCAACACCGGCAAAACGCGCTAGTTCGCTTATTGATGATACTTTCTCGTCCAAAACTACCTTTGCCAATATCCGCGTTTCTATGGGGCTGCGGAATAGTGCGGTGGCCTCACGGGAGAACTTCGGTCCTGACTTGTCCGTGGTCGTTGTTAACCCCTTCCATTCCCTAGTGTGCGGGCGACATTAGTTTAACCTTCCTTCCTATTCAGTCAACAGCACATTATCCATACTGCGAATTCTGTGCGGCTTGCGGTACGAGAGTGCGGGTGGGCGAGATCTGTATTTAGCACGACGACGAATCTGCTGCGACTCCCAGTACGTGCGGTTCAATAAGAAAGGCTTCGGCGACATTGCTCTTTGCTGAGGTGTGGATCATTCTGGCACGGCAGGTCGGAGAGTTAACCGACATGGCGCGACAACTCGTGGAGGTCCAAAGATAGTTAACTTCGCGCGGTGGCTTATGCACAATAGAGGGCAATGAGTTAAATCCCTATTCGGTTGGCGATTCTGAATTAAAAGTATTGTGAAGTTACATGTACTAGAGGCGACTTGCAAAGGAAGTCAGGATGCCCGCGACAATAGTAAATATGAATAGACGGAAGGCCCACTTTTGGATACATCTCATGACTTCAGTCTGCCCTAAGTTTTCGCTCCCGCACTAGTTGACTGCTTTTTTGATCACTGAGTCCCATTGAGTTCTGCAAGGAACGATACGAGGGCGGTATAGATACTTCTTCATATGTGAGCATGTCCAGGGTTTGGGAGTAAATCAGCAGATCCGAGCCAAATTTGCTCCAGAGCCAAGGTCACTCATTCGCGCTCTCTATAACGATAAATCGTGAACTTTTGGATCAAAGAGAGCAAGTACCAATAGCCGTTGAGCTTTTAACCATCATGATTTGCGTGCAGCGGCCTTGACGTTTCCCGCGGGAGCGGTAAATTCCCTCCTACTATGGATGTCCACGACACAAGTGGGTATCTACCCTCTAACGGGTGTGCGTCTCCCCTCTCGCGCACCAAGGAAGGCCTTGACACAAGCCTCAATGTCATTTTCGGTATGAATTGCCGATAACTGGACCCGGATTCTGGCTTTTCCGTGGGGAACCACGGGGTAACTGAAAGCAGTTACATAAACTCCAAGGGCCAGCATCTTCTCGGCAATTTTTGAGGCCATCGCGGCATCGCCGAACATCACGGGAATGATCGGATGCTCGCCTTCTAGCAGAATCGAACCCCTCCTCCGACATTCGACGCCTAAATAGTTGGGCGTTGGCGAAGAGGCGTTGGCGAAGATCCTCCCCGTCGCAACTAAAT
>CAWJOR010000018.1:0-7228 GCA_963844465.1 uncultured Actinomycetota bacterium
GCCCACCGGCGGGATGAAGGGCACGGCGCGCGCCGGCTCGGCAATGACGGCGGCGACATCGCCCTCGCGCTCCAGCACGTAGCGCAGCATGCCGGCGCAGGCCAGCTTGCATTGAGCCAGGTCCGGCTGACCCTCCGCATCGACTGAATGACCGTACGCGCAGTGATAGCAGCCAAACGGCGCCACATGTTCGGTGCCTGCCAACAGGGGGCCGACGGCGCGGCCATGGCGAAACAGCGCCTCGCCGCCGACGCTGGAAGCGCCGAAGCCAGCGCCGTGGAACGAGTCCCAAAAGCTCAGGCTCAGCGCCTCCGATCTCGCTGCAGTGGGGATTACCAACCAGCGTGAAACCACGATGCTGTGGGACAAGGTCACCGGGGAGCCGGTCCACAACGCAGTGGTGTGGATGGACACCCGCACCGCCGATCTGGTGGCCGAACTGACCGCGACGGGCGGGCAGGACCAGCTGCGCGGCAAGACCGGGCTGCCGCTGGCGACCTACTTTTCGGGCCTGAAGCTGCGCTGGCTGCTTGACAACGTGCCCGGTGCGCGAGCCCGGGCCGAGGCGGGTGAGCTCTTGTTCGGCAACATCGATACCTGGCTCGCCTGGAAACTGACCGGGCTGCACATCACCGATGTCACCAATGCCAGCCCAGCGGACACGCGACTTGCCTTGCGCGGATTCTCCCAAGCCGCCCGTGGGGAGCTTTTCCCAGAAACGATTGCGGAACTGGAGGCGTATCCCGATATTCCGGCGACGGAATACGTTGTTGTACTGAGCCAGTTGTGGCGTCTTCGTGCTGCTGTTGCAGAGTTTTTCGATCGGTATGACCTTATGGTGATGCCCGCAACTGCCGTACCGGCGTTTCCGCTCCGTCGGCCACCGACCCGCATCGGAACAACAGATGTGAAACCCGGATGGGAGACCGCAATGCCTTTCGCGGCGTTGTGGAATATGACCGGGCAGCCGACTGCATCGCTTCCATGCGGTTTGACGCCAGAGGGCCTTCCTGTGGGCCTCATGATCGTGGGGCGTTTTGGGGCGGAGATAGACGTTCTGCGCGCATCCGCATCGCTGGAGATGGCTATGCCGTGGTCAACGCAGGTGCCACGATTGCGATGGAGTTCGGGTTCCTCGTAAATTCGCTATGACATTTGCTCAACAGCATCCAGTGAAAACAGTGAGACTTGTACATCAATATAATGGAGAGTAATCTCCATTATATGAGAACGCAACCCCCTCTGCTTATGCCAATATTTAGATCCGCCAATCAGGAGCGCCTCTTGTCATCCATATTCCTCACGGAGAATCGCAAGACGATCCAGGACCTAAGTCTCGACCTTGGTATTCCTTATCCAACGGCTCATAGAGAAGTAGGACGTTTGCTCGAAGCCGGTTTTCTCAAAGAAACGAAGATGGGGAACTACCGACTGATTGAACCCAATAGATCTTCGCCCTATTACAAGCCTCTGCGTCAATTGCTAGAGATATCTTCAGGACCTGTGCCGATGTTGAGAAAAGCATTTGGAGGAATTCAGGGAGTTGAAAGGGTGTTCATATTTGGTTCCTGGGCCCAGCGAGCTTTGGGACGTCGAGGAAAGGCTCCCGATGACATTGATGTGTTGGTAGTTGGGCAACCAGATATTCGAAAGGTGTATGCGGCGTGCGCCAGTGTGGGCAAGCAACTGGGTTGGTCAGTTAACCCAACCACAATGAGCGATGAGGAATGGCAGATGGATACCCCATTTCTAAGGAATGTACGTAAAGGAGGTGTCATTGACGTGATTGGCGATGCTAATGTAAAAGTAACTGCATGAATCCGCCACAGTTGTCGGCTAATCAAATTGCTGATCTTGCGCTCGTTGTCAAAACCAACCGCTTGCGACGGGTGCCGATAGACCTCAACAGAGCTCAATTATTTTTGGATCTTGCAATTGAGGCAATGGGCGAACTTTCGACCATTAACGCGAGTTCAGTCCGTTACGACACGGCATATAACATTGCGCACCATGTCGGTGAAGCGTTACTAGCGGCGTATGGATATCGAACTGATTCGGGGCCGGGTCAGCATATGGCGGTTGGCGAATTTCTTGAAGTAGTGCTTAAGGGGGGTCCTGCCCAATCGGCGTCGTCGGATTTCAACGTCCTTCGCGACGGACGTAATGCCCTTCACTACCAAGGAAAGCCCATCGGAAAGTTGCAAGCCGATTTTGCATGTGCGACCGCTCAAACCTTGCTCAACAGCGTGCAGACCATGCTCTTGTAGCCAGATGTACTAGGAAACCAATATTGATCGTTTGGAAAGGCCCATAAAGTAGCCATCTATAAGGGTTTTTGGGGCTACTTCAGGTGTTTGCGAGGCGCCGAGTGTGATGAACAGCGGTGTGAAGTGTTCAACGGTTGGATGGGCGTAGGGCATACCCGGCGCATTGGACTTGAAATTCGCAAGCTCGTCGACGTCGCCCGTTGCCAACGCTTCTGCGGCCCACTGATCGAAGTCACTCGACCATGTTGGCGCATCTGCATTGGGGCTCCAATTGCGCAGGTAGGGAAGACCGTGGGTCATGAAACCCGAACCGATGATCAGCACGCCTTCGTCACGAAGTGGTTGAAGTCGCTTTCCCAATTCCAAAAGCAAATACGGATTTGAAGTCGGCATAGACATCTGAAGAACAGGAATATCGGCATCGGGATACATGATTTTCAAGGGGACCCATGCACCGTGATCGAGGCCTCGGTTGCTCTGATGGATCGGTTCGTTTTTCGGCATCAACGCGGCAACTTTCCGGGCCAAGGCAGATGTGTTGGGGGAGTTGTAGGTCATCTCGTAATACTTCTGGTCGAAGCCGTAGAAGTCGTAAACAAGAGGTGCATTTGCCTCAACGTTGCTCAAGGTGATGGGGGCGGACTCCCAGTGTGCTGAGACGATGAGGATTGCCTTCGGACGCGCGAGGTCTCTGGCGACCTGGGTCAATTCGCTAGTCCAGATCGGATCGTCGAGCAGCATGGGCGCGCCATGGCCGATATAGAGCGCCGGCATCTTTGTTTCCATAAGTGGGATCGTATCAGATATAGTTGAAAGTTCAACTACCTTGAGGGCGAAGCGAGGGCTTAGTCATTGATCATGGGTAGGCTGACCCGCGTGAGCGAGCTTTCAGACCAGGTCAGACTGGCTCTAGATACCGCGGTCGAGGCGATCGGCGGCTCGCCTCGCGAGGGGCAAATTGAGATGGCAGAGGCTGTAGCCAACGCTCTTTCGGACCGCCATCACCTGATGGTCCAAGCGGGCACAGGTACCGGAAAATCGTTGGCTTACCTGGTCCCTGCCCTGGTGCACGGCAAGAAAGTATTGGTTGCAACGGCGACGTTGGCACTGCAGCGCCAGTTGGTCGAACGGGATCTGCCGAGAATCGTGCCTGCACTTTCAAAGGTCCTCAACCGCGAGATCACATATGGAATTTACAAGGGCGTCGGCAACTACGTATGCCTGCAGAAGATGAACAGCGAAGGCGATGATCCAGATGGCCAGGCCGTACTAGAAGTGAGCAGCCTAGAGAAGGATGCGAAGCGACTCCATGAATGGGCAAGAAAACCAGGTGTATCGGGTGATCGCGATGATGCCCCCGATGTTGACCGACGGGTTTGGATGGCAAATTCACTATCTGGTCGCGAGTGCGTCGGTGCCGAGGTATGCGCCTATGGGCATCAGTGCTTTGCCGCGATCGCAAAATCCAGGGCGCAGAGCGTCGATGTCGTCGTCACCAACCACACCCTGCTCGCAATAGAGATCGTGGATTCGCACCCGATACTGCCCGAGCGCGACGCGGTGATTCTGGACGAGGCACATGAGTTCATGGATCGGACCACGCAGGCGGTCACCGAAGAACTCACCGGTCCGCGGGTCTCTCGTGCTGCTGCAATGTCCCGAAAACACATGCCGGGCAAGCTTTCTGATGCGCTCACGAAGGCGGCGGACGCATTTAATGAGGCAATGGATGACTATGGCCAACGCGTGAAATACGAAACCGGTTTGCAGGGTCGCCTCACCGAAGTTCCGTCCGAGCTGGAAGCACCCATTCGCAACGTGCGGGAGTGTGCTCAAAAATTGATTCAATCAATCGGCGCCGATGAAGAGATCATCGATTCCGATGTGATCGCCGAGCGCGCCCGTGTTAAGGGTGCGGTGACTGAAATCTCCAACACGGCGGCGAAGATTCTGAAGATGGGCAAGGGACAAGTGCTCTGGTACGAGCCGACATTTTCGACGTTGCACCTTGCGCCTTTGACCGTCTCATCTGTTCTACGCAATAACTTGCTGACCAAGACGCCGGTGATCGCCACATCGGCGACCCTGACGGTGGGCAAGGGCTTTGATGCGATGGCGCGCAATATCGGCTTCGTGGTGGATGAGGCTGCTGAAGAAAACATGGATGTAGAAGAAGGGGATGTGGATCCGAGCAACGTGCAGATGTTGGATGTCGGTTCGCCCTTTGATTTCGCCAATCAGGGCATGCTCTATCTGCCGAAGCACCTTCCCGAACCAGGCCGAGATGGACCAAGTGCAGGGGCGCTGACCGAACTCGGCGAACTCATTGACGCAGCCGGCGGGCGCACTTTGGCGCTCTTTTCGTCATGGCGCGGTGTTGAAGCGGCCGATGCCCACCTGAGAAAGGTGCTGGCGGAGTTGCCGATAAAGATCATCACGCAAAAGCGCGGGGATGCGGTGGGTCCACTGGTTGAGCGCTTTGCCAAGGATGAGACGTCGATCCTGCTCGGAACGATCAGCCTCTGGCAGGGCGTGGATGTTCCTGGTTCTTCCTGCATTCTTGTCGCGATCGATCGAATTCCATTTCCAAGGCCCGATGACCCGGTCATGTCGGCACGATCTGCCGAGGTCGATGCCGCCGGTGGCAGCGGTTTCATGAAGGTGTCCATGCCCCGCGCAGCCCTGATGCTCGCGCAAGGTACTGGCCGATTGATCCGCTCTGTCGATGACAGGGGGGTGGTCGCGATCTTGGATTCGCGCATTGTCACCAAACGGTACGGATCAGTGTTGTTGAACTCGATGCCGCCCTTGTGGCGCACGTCCGATGAAAAAACAGTGAAGGAATCTTTAAGAAGGCTTCATGCATCATATTCAGGCTAAGTAGTGTTTCTTCGCTAGATTTCCCTTTGCTCAACCACCACTGAGACTGGACGTCCCGCTGAGACGGGTTCTCTGAAAAGAACCTTAAACTACTTCAACTGGAGTTCGTTTGCCACCACATTGCTAAAAAAAATAACGGGCAACTTCTCACCATAATTTTTTTGTAAAGCAAATTCATCTGTCAAAATTGCCCAATTGCGACTTTTTGCAGATTCGATGAGGGAGATATCCGCGAATCCAAACTTGGCGATGGCACCGTCCTTGCATAAGACTCTAAGCTCAACATTGCTTTCAATGCATTTCTCAAGTTCCTTTACGATCCTTAAGAAATACTGATCAAATTCAGGCGGTTTTGGTTTAATCTGTCGTGCCAACATATTGATTTCCGAGAGAATGTGCGGCGTTATTACAAGGTTGTAAAGGAAAATTTCGAAGATCTTCTTTATTAGATCAAAGTGCTTTTCGCCGTAGTACTTTCCATTGTCTTTCATAAGCGAACATTGCCCAAGAAACTGCTTGTCGTAACTCCCGATTAGATACAGGAGAAAGACGTTTGTATCCACTATCAGATGCGTATCGGGGCGACTTGATCGGTATTGCCCTATCCCGCTAAGTGTGTAGAGATTCCTACTTTGCATCAACCGACTTCATGTAAACGACACTTCCATCGGTATCCGAAACTTTAAATTCCTTGAACTCGCGACTTCGATCAAATGGAAAATCACCAATATTGTCATAACTCAAAATGACTTTCCAAAAATTTGGCTCATCAATCGTTGGCACCACTTCTTCAATTCTGACTTCGCTAATTTTTTGAGTTGGTGGAGTGATGTTGGCAAGATAGTGAAAGGCTGCAAGAACAATATCTTTAGGGGTCAAGTTCATAGTCTGCAATTCCTGTTCAATTTGAGACGGGACGAATCTGATTCGTGAGTATACAGGCGGAAAATCAGATTTCAACCGCTTTTAACAACGGCGAGAGATCTTCCCTGCATGCGTGATATTCCTACTTTTCCGTGATTCGTATCATAGGGCACCTGAAAACGCGGCCAATGAACCATCTGGAAATGCGTGGGCCTCAAGCCGGGTCAGATTTGGGGATGGGAATGGTTTGGATTTGTTCGGGGACTGGTATCGAATATATGGGAAGAGGCGGTAGATGTGTCGACCTCTTCAGAGTTCTCGCGGAACAAGTTTCAGTATGGTTTTGATATCGAGATATAACTTTTTTCTACGAGCAGGAGTCGTCCTCTCGTTCCGACTCGGAGTCATGCACAACGCGGGCCGCACTCTTCCTGAGGCGATTCAATTGTAGAAACTCTTGAAATGGGAATTCTTTCATGGACTAACATCGCTCTTAGCTCACTACTCCCTAGAAATCTCGATCCAATATCGCGTGCACGGCCGGCCACGTCTTGGCAAAACTCGGGTGCAGTTGCATCGAGTCGATGTCCTCCCACGCAACCCATCGCAACTCTTGGGATTCGTCGTTCATCTCGTGCGGAACCAATAGCGGACTCGCGCTGGCTACGACCGTGTCGTAGCGCCAGTCACCGTGATCGTCATGATGGGTGCGATGAATGGTGACGAGGTCCGGATCGATCCCGGTCTCCTCAACCGCCTCGCGAATGGCAGCCTCAATCACCGTCTCGTGAGAATCGCGGGCGCCACTCCAACTCGCGAAACGCGCGGCTGATATTGAGCGGATGGGCGCGCGTGGTGAGTTGCCACGCGCCGAGTGCCTGTTTGGCGACGCTGTCCTTGGCATCTTCGATGAACACGCCCTTGGCGATCGCCGCGCGCGTATCGGTGAGCAGCGCATTGAAATAATTTTGCTCCGGTAGCGCCCCTGCCGGCCACGCGTCGTCGAGCGGGCCATGGCCCGGCACCACGTGGGCGTAGTGCGCCGTACTCGCCTTGCTCAGCCACGACAGCCAGCCTTTCAAGCTGCCATCCAGTACCGGCAGTCGCTCGCGAAATACGAGGTCACCGGAAAACAGCGTATTGGTCTGTTCATCGAGCACCGTCAGATCGGTGTCGGTATGGGCCCGCGCCACGGCCTCCAGCAGCAAGCTGCGACC
>CAWJOR010000019.1:0-4068 GCA_963844465.1 uncultured Actinomycetota bacterium
TCATCAGGAATAGAAATCTTGTATTCGATCAAGGCGTGCAGCGCTCCCGTTGTCATTCTGTTGTTCGTTACAAAAATCGCATCCGGTGGGTCTTCCATCTCAAGAAGCATCCCCACCGCGTGATAGCCGCCTTCATCCTTGAAGTCCGCGTAGATCTGCAAGTCCTGATCGGCCACAAGGCCAGCGGCCTCTAGGGCCTCTACATAACCTGCCAGTCGATCGCGGGCAGTGCTGGCATGACGAGGTCCTGTAACGCAAGCAACCCGACGAGCGCCAGAGGAGAGAAGGTGCTGCGTGGCAATTTTTGAACCGAGTTTGTTGTTGATCTGTACGCCATCCGTAGTGATTGGAAGCTCGCGGTCTATGGTCAGGATATTGATGCCGCGCTCGGTCAAAGGGGTGACGTCGGTGGATTCATATGCAGCGGGGCTGATGATCACGCCGGAGACATTCTGCGAAGAGAGCATTGAGATGTAATCAGTTTCTTTCTGAAGATCACCATCGGCGTTGCAGAGCATGACCGAATAACCAGCGCGGCTTGCCACATCCTCTACCCCACGACAAACGGACGTGAAGAAGGGGTTTTCAATATCGGAGATGATCAGAGCCAGAACCGGAGTTGATTGCGTGCGCAATCCGCGCGCGGTGAGGTTGGGCTTGTAGCGCAATCTTTCGACGGCAGCCATGACGCGCTGAACAAGTGCCGGATCCACATCGGCAGACTTATTGAGCACGCGCGAAACCGTCGCAGTGGAAACACCCGCTGCTTCGGCAACATCCTTCATGACTACCAAGTTCGACCCTCTACTCTCCCGTATCTGTGTATTTTGCCCTAGAAATCGCGCAAAACTTACGTTTTCGAGTAGCGTCGCGCCACCGTTGATAGCGCCACTGCCGCCACGAGGATTCCGCCCTTGAATATGTACTGCCAGAACACTGGCGTACCAAGTTGGCTCAGGCCGTTAAAGCCCACATTGACGATCAGAACTCCGATCAGCGTCCCAACGATATGGAACTCGCCATCGCGCAAGGTCGCCGACCCGAGGAATACCGCTGCGAATGAATCCATCAAATAACTATCTGCCGCTGCCGCGGTTCCGCTGCCCAGCAACGAGGACAACATGATGCCGGTGATCGCGGCCATGAGCCCTGCGATCATGAAGGTGATGATCTTGGTGCGATCGGTGCGGATACCGGCAAGGCGGGCCGCGTGCAGGTTTCCACCCACTGCTTGGATGCGCTGACCCAGTGGAGTCCTATTCAAGATCACCCAGAGCAGGAACAAAATGATGCCCATCAACCAGATGGGGTTGGCCAATCCGAAAGTCTGACCCAGGGCTAGTTGGAAGAAAGAATCTGGCACGGCAACGATCGGCGAACCTGAGGTATAGCCATAACTCAATCCCACGACAACGGTTCCAACGCCAAGGGTCGCAACCACCGCGTTCACGCGGGCCTTGGTGACAACCAGACCATTGATGACGCCAACTGCAATACCCACTACCAATGTCATCAAGATGGCGATCAGCATCGGCAGGCCCTGCTTGGCCATCAACCCGGTGACGAGAACTCCCGCAAGGCTGGCGACATACCCAACGCTCAAGTCGAATTCGCCGACAACCAACACGACTGTCAGCCCCGATGCAATGATCGCAGTCAGCGAAGACTGGTTGAGAATGTTGATCAAGTTATCCGAGTTGAGGAAGCCGTTATTTGGCACAGCCAAACTAAAGATGATGAGCATCAACCCCATCGCCATGAGCGTGCCGTACTTGGAGACGATGACCAGGGCCGCTTTCCCCTTGGTCATGTTGGCATAGCGACTAGTTCGTTTACCGCCCGCCTTTGGAGAAATGTCCGTGGTGGTCATAACTAGTCTTCCTTTCGATTGAAGCTCATAGACACAATGTTTTCCAACGTGATCGCCGAGCCGGTCAGCTCTTCGCTCACTTTTCCTTCGTTCATGACGACAACCCGATCGCACAGATCCACAAGTTCTTCGCTATCTGACGAGATAGCAACAACGGCCGTACCGTTTGCGGCGAGCTCGCGGATGACGCGATGAATCTCTGCGCGCGCTCCCACATCAACCCCACGCGAAGGCTCATCCAGAATCAGCAACTTCGGCTTCTGCGCCAACCATCGGGCGATGACCACTTTCTGCTGGTTTCCTCCCGATAAGGATCCGATCAGCATCTTCATATCCTTGGTATTGACCCCAACCTCTTGCGTCGATTTCAGCGCCCTCGCATTGCCCGCCCCGATTTTCAACAATGGCAACCAGCGCGAGACGACAGTGTCGCGAAGCGAGGAAATATTCACGTTAAAAGCGATGGAGCGATCCAGGAAGACGCCCTGCGAGCGACGCTCCTCTGGCACCAGGCCGATGCCGGCATTTGCGCCATCGGCCGCCGAATGAAAATTGGTTTTCTCTCCGTCTAAATAAACTTCACCTGCTGTTGCCTTGGCATCGCCGTAGATAATGCGCGCAAGCTCGGTTCGCCCTGAACCCACCAGGCCAGCAAGCCCAAGAACTTCGCCCTCATGCACCTGCAATGAGACATTCCGCAAAAGTTTCTTGTCACTGACATCGCGCACATCCAGCACGACTCGCCCGTGCACATGGGACTCGTCTTTTTCCAGTCTTTCAACGTCGCTGCCGACGATGGCACGGACAAGGGAAGGCTTGGTGATGTTCGCCCGCGTGGCATTCATGACTGCTGCACCATCTCGGAAAACCGTGATGTCATCGCAAAGATCGACGACTTCATCCAGTCGGTGGGATACATAAATCACGGCTACGTTCTCATCCCGCAGATCCCGGACGACTTTATGTACGCGCGCTGCCTCCACAGCCGACAAAGAGGCAGTCGGCTCATCCATCGCGATCATGACGGCATCGCGCATCAGAGCCCGGCCAATCAGGACCAGCCATTGCTCGGCCGTGCTCAGATCATCGGTACGGGCATTCAAAGAAAAATGCATTCCCAGGCGCTCGTGCACTTGTTCTGCACGCTTGCGCATCGAACGCCAATCGATCAATCCAAAATGAGTTTCGGGCTCAATGCCCATCGACATATTGCGCAGCACATCAAAGCCAGGAACCAGGCTCACCTCTTGGTGGATAAAAGCCAGCCCCAAATTCGTAGCCGAGTGCGGGTCGGGAATCTTCACGACCTTGTTATCAATCAAAATCTCACCCGAGTCCGGCTCGATCACGCCGGCCAGGGCTTTAATAAGAGTGGATTTGCCGGCACCATTGGCACCAACCAGACCGTGGACGGCTCCGCGGCGAATGTTGAGTGAGACTTCCTTCAACGCATAGACGCCGCCGAATTGTTTTGCGAGATCTCGCACCTCAAGCCAATGTCCTTGACTTGAGGTGCGAGACCCCCCTACAGGGAGATCAAGTGAAGTAAATTCACCCGAACCGTTGTCCACTTGATCTCCTCCCTCTCTAGGTCGAACTAGGTAAGCGTCGTACTGGGTATTACTTAAGTGCTTCTGGGTGTGATGCTACGAATGCAGCAACAGTCGAGGAAGAGATGAGAACTCCAGGAACGTTGATTGTTACTGGCTTCCACTTCTTGCCCGCCTTGATTGCCTTCAATGTCGTTGAGAACATCGTTGCGCCCTCTTTGACACCGTCTTCGTAGACGGTTGCGGTCAGGCTGCCATCTTGAACTGCCTTGATCGCGGTGCTGGATCCGTTGATGCCATAGGTAAGCACGTCGGTGCGACCTGTCTGCTTGAGAGCAGAGATTGCTCCCAGTGTTGGGTCTTCCCAGCAGCCCCAGATTGCCAACTTCTCTTTGCCGGCAGGGTGTCCTGCAAGCCAAGCAGTTGCGTACTTAGCACCATCTTGCAAGAAGCCTGGGATGGTTACTTCATTCTTGGTGACTGTGATTCCAGCCTTGCCGGTAAGCATGTTGTTGAAGATGGTCTCGCGGTCGCGGCATACCTGGCCGGTGCGATAGGTCAGAGCAAGGATTGATCCTTCGTTGCCCATTGCAGCAAGAAGTGCCTTAGTTGCAGGTCCTGCGAATGGTGCACCGTCGCCGGTGGTCA
>CAWJOR010000020.1:0-42995 GCA_963844465.1 uncultured Actinomycetota bacterium
CACTCCGCCGCAACGGATCGCCGGGTTGGTCCGGCTACCAAGACGGATCGTCAGGTCGATCACCTCCTCGATCGACGGCAGCGCAAAGCTCTCCATCCCCAGGATCACTTTGCGCGTCGGATCGTGGCACACGACGAAGACGTCGGGCTGGCTGCCATGGAGCAGGCCGAGCGATACCGCAGCATAGGCGGGGTTAAAGATCGACCCCGCCCTTCGATCAAGATCCCAATGGCTATCGGGTGCATCGGGGCTAAAATTTCCGCGGCGCCCGCCTCGAAATCGGAGACCACGGCGTCCATCGGCATACCGCCGCCTGCGATCATGATTCCCGTTTGCCCCGTCGCGCGAAAGTCGGCATCAATGCCGCGTTCGACAAACGCGCGGTGCAGCGCCAGCGCGGTGTATTTCTTGCCGAGCGCGCAGTCGGTGCCGACGGTCAGCAAGCCGTTTGCCGCTGCGTTTGCGGCCATTGCCAATCGGGATCGACGGCGGCGGCGTCCGCACGTCGATCAGCCGCTGGCCGGTGCGCTTTGCCGCCTCGGCCAGCGCGGGCAGGCTCGCCAGCCGGACGTGCAGGCCGCTGACGATGTCCAGCCCCGCCTCCATCGCCTCGACCAGCGCGGCGATCCAGCTGTCGCCGATCACCCCGCCCTGGTTGGCAACCCCGATCACCAGCGACCGCGCCCCCGCCGCGCGCGCTTCAGCAGGCGACATCGGCGGCAGGCCGGTGGTGACGGTGCAGCCGTCGATCGCCAGCTCACCGACGCAGCGATCCGCCGCCCAATCGGCCAGACCAAAGGCGGTTTTGGCATAGCCCGCCTCGGTCGTGTCCCCGAGGAACAGCAGATAGGGCTGCGGCAGGGTCAGGCTGCTCTCCAGCCTGCCGGTGGGCGCGTTCATCGTTTCCAACTCCAATCCGCTCAAAAGGCCAGGTCGAGTGCGACACCCACGGTGCGCGGCTGGAGCGGCGAAATCCCGAGGAAGCTCGGCTGATTGAGCCCGTTGGCAAAGGTCGAGCGCGCCATTTCGCCCTGATTGTCGAGCAGGTTGCGAGCATAGGCACGCAATGTCCAATGGTCGTTGAACGTGATCGAGGCGTTGAGATCGACCGATGTATAGGCCTTCGCCGTCGCGACCAGCGGATCGCTTTGACCCGCGACAGCCGGTTGCTGGCGTGGCGGATGCCGGCACCAAAGCTGCCCTCGTCGTCGCCGCCCAGTTCGAATTCATAATCGGCGCGCAGCGCGCCGCTGAATTTCGGCACTGCGGGCAGGCGGTCGCCGTCGACGCCGTTGATGTCGGGTACGTCCTCGCTGAGCACCGCATCGGTATAGCTGCCCGTCCCGCTGATCGTCAGGCCGGGTGTCGGACGCAGCGCAAAGCTGCCCTCGATCCCTTTGCTCCGTGCTTCGCCGCCGTTCGCCCCGCCCGACACGCCGCCAAACCAACGCACTACCTGGATGTCGGTCCAGTCCATCAGGAACAGCGCGACATCGACCGAAACCAGCCGGTCGGCGAAATCGGCTTTGAGTTCATTTTCATAGTTTTTCATCCGGTCGGCATCGACCGTCGGCGGCACGTTCGGGACAATGACATTCGGTCCGCTGGGACGATAGCCGGTCGCAAGGCGCCCGTAGAGCATCGCGTCCTCGTTGATGTGGAATTGCGGGCTGATCGAATAGGTGAACACGCTTTCGGCCGACGTGCCCGGATCATCGGCCTGGGGAACGATGGCGCCCGAACTGATCTGGCGGAACGTCTGCTTGTTCCGCGCCCAGCGCAGGCCCCCGGTGATTTCGAACTGTTCGCTGAGCTTGAAGGTGCCGTTGCCGAAGATCGCATATTCCTTGTAGGTCGCGGGCAGACCGACGATCGCTAGCGGATCGAGCCCCGGAATTGAATTACCGGCCGAGGTCGAACCAGCGAACAAGTTGCGCGTTGCTGGTGGTTTCGTCGGTGAAGAAGCCGCCGATCAGCCATTCGAACCGTCCGCCGCTCGGCGAAGCGAGCCGGACTTCCTGCGTCCATTTCTTGAGGCCCAGATCGAGCGAGAAAGGCGTAACGCCGGAAGGAACCGCGCCGCCGGTGAGCAGCGGAAAGAGAACGCCGAACGCATAGCTCGCGTCCTGCAACTCCGCGACCTGCAGGCCTATCTGGTCTTGTGATCACCAGCGATAAGTCGTGTTCTGAAGCGCTCAGCCAATCCAACGTTGGTATGGCTACGCTTGGCGTCGCTGCCACACCTATTCGCATTAAAGACCTTTGCCGAATGTGTAATGGGGTGAGATTTTTATCTGCGGACTCAAACCTGCATCGTTTGCCAGGCCAAACCATTCCGACTCTCTGATCTCTTTCATTGCGCGCTTTCGATCCTCCTTCGACAACCGATCGATGAAGAGAATGCCATCGAGATGATCGGTCTCATGTTGAAGGGCCCTTGCGAGCAATTCGCTTCCTTCGACGGTGACTGGCTCGCCATACATATTCCAGCCTTTGGCCACTACCCGAAGTGATCGTGGCGTGTCATAGCGGAGGTCTGGAAAGGAAAGGCAACCCTCTTCGCCTTCTTGGAGGTCTTCGCTCAAATCAAGACTTGGGTTGATCAGGTGGCCAAGCGTTTCATCAATATCCCAGACGAAAACTCTTAGTGGTACGCCTATTTGTGGCGCAGCTAGTCCAGCACCGGGAGCATCCAGCATTGTGTCGGTGAGGTCTGCCACCAACGTCCGCAATTCCTTGTCAAAATCAACCACCGATACCGATGGGGTAACTAGAACGGGATCTCCGAAGAGGCGTATGGGCTGAATAGGCATGCGGGCAGTCTAGCAACTAGGTCAGAGAGTACGGATCAACTCTTATTGTGAACAGGGCCTTCCGAGAGATGGATCGGCGGCGTTGCAATTCGTGAACAAAATCCACAAGCGAGGTCGCGGTCGCCACTGGAGCCGAAAGTATCAATCTCGACATCTCCCTTGTCTTTTCAAGTGGTCCAGATATTTGAACTTCTTGACTTATTCGATGATCCTTTTGTGCCTGGACTATTCCGGCATGAAACTTCGCTGCCTCTTTGGTTTCAAGATCTATGCAAACAAAGCGGTAGTACGGAGGGAAATGCATCTCCTCTCTTTCATGGAGTTCCTTTCGAACCAGCGGAGATGAATCCCACCGCGTTAATGCAGCAACAATGGGGTGAGTTGGATCAATGGCGACGAATATGGGACTCGACTCGTGCGCCAATGCCGCCGATTGGAAGAAGATCTCTCGTGAACTCTCCGTCGACCTGAGTTCGCTGTGTCCGAAGAAGCGCAAACCTTCTAGGAGTGCAACCGCGGCGTATCCAACGTGACTCTTCGGCTGGGCTCCTGGAGTAGAGACGACAAGGCAGGGCGAGGACGGAACCGTATTGACGATGTGCTCGCCAGATGAGTTGATGATCGGAGTGTTAGGAAAGGATCTACCAATCTCTTCGGCGAAACGATCAATCCCTCTTGACGCCAAATAGATCTCGCCGCTCTGACACCATCTGCACTTCCAACTCTCGTAGATCGTGCGGCACAGCACGCACCGTGGGTTCTCTCCTGCACCAACGAGTTCTAACCGTCCGCCGCAAGTGCAGAGAGCAACGTTCCTGCATTTATTGCACAAGACGGAATTTCCGTAGCCTTTCCTAGGCACGAGGAATAGCACAGGACCTTGTCTAATAGCTTTTCTCATTATTGAAAAAGCAGGACTTGGTATCAGCTCCCCCATGGCCTGGGGGAAGGCCACAACGTTTCTTCGCGTTTTCGAAGAAACGTGCCCGAGCCAACGTGAATCGATGAGTCGTGCGACTTCAAGAGACGGTGCATAGCCTGCAAGAATGAGGCTGGCATTCATCTCACCTGATCTCATCAGTGCCACGTCCCGTGCATTCCACCCGGGCGAGCGGGGTTCATGCAAAGACTCTGATGATTCGCCTGCAACGATGATCGTCGAATCGTCTTTGAGCGGCGCGAAGATGGCTCCTCGCAAACCCATGACAATGTCGACCTGGCCTCTAGTGACCTTTAGGAAATTCCTGTAGCGCTCACTTCTTGTAAGACCTCCATCAAGTCGAGCCATACTTTTCTCTTGAAAATACAGCATGAGTTCTTGCTCAATGCTGAGGAGTTCTCGTTCATCTGGCACAATCAAGAGAACTTGGCCGAATTTCGATCGTGTCACTACAAGTTCGGCGATGAGTTTCTGACGAGGAATGCCCGGCGGAAGGGCCCAATAGGTCCTGATTTTGCGCTGAGTCAAGGCTTTGGAGTGGACGGTAGGTGCTTGACTTAGGAGCGCTGGCCTTGGAATGTGTACTGATTGTTCTTTGTCAACTGATGCAATTCTTGGTGGAATTGCGCTTCGAATGATGTCGTACGGACAACCCGCCCATCGCCTGGCAACAAGTCGAAACAGTTCAAGTGTCTGTGGCGATGCGACAGGATTCAAAGAGAGCACCTTCAGGATCTGCTTCAAATTACCTGTATTCGAAGATGACTCAACTCGCTCGATGACAATACCCTCGTGCATCGAAGACCCGAATTCAACTTCCACTCTGATCCCGACTTGAACTACTGCGGATAGATCTTCTGGTACCCAATAATCAAAGGGCGTGTCGAGATGAAATACCCCGGTGTCGACCCATATGCGAGCCACCGGGAGAACCGCTGCGACACTCTTCTTACCGAGGCCACCGACTTGTGCCTTGAGTTTCAATGGTCTTGGAGTGACCACCGAATCGAATTACCGAATCGCCGCGCGCAGTGCGTCCACGCGATTGGTCGCTTCCCAAGTGAATTCGGGCAACTCTCGACCGAAATGGCCGTAGGCGCTCGTGCGTGCGTAGATGGGGCGAAGCAGATCCAGATCGCGAATGATTGCGGCTGGCCTTAGATCAAATGTGGCATGAACTGCGTCCTGAATCTTCTCCACTGGGACCGTTTCGGTGCCGAAAGTTTCAACGAACAATCCCACGGGCTGCGCGGTACCAATCGCGTATGCAACCTGCACCTCACAACGGCGGGCCAAGCCAGCTGCCACGACATTCTTTGCGACCCAACGCATCGCATAGGCCCCAGACCGATCCACTTTTGAAGGATCTTTTCCGCTGAAAGCACCGCCACCATGACGAGCCATCCCACCATAGGTGTCAACGATGATCTTGCGTCCAGTTAAGCCAGCATCCCCCATCGGGCCCCCGATGACAAAGCGACCAGTTGGGTTGATGAGGACACGCAAATCCTTGCGCGATAATCCAACTTCTTCCAATACTGGATCAATCACCTGAGAAATGATGTCGGGCGTGAGTTTTCTCGCCACGTCAATATCAGGTGCATGTTGGCTTGAAATAACCACTGTGTCCAAAGCAACGGCACGATTGCCGTCGTATTCAATAGTAACCTGGGTCTTTCCGTCTGGACGTAGGAAGGAAAGATCTCCGCTCTTTCGGACGTGTGCAAGACGTTGTGCGAGTTTGTGAGCCAAGGAAATTGGCAGCGGCATAAGTTCTTTCGTATCGTCACACGCATATCCAAACATCAAGCCTTGGTCACCAGCACCTTGCAGATCAAGTGGATCAGCAGATGACGAGAGTCGATTCTCATATGCGTCATCTACACCTTGAGCGATGTCTTGCGACTGCTGCCCAAGTGAAATGGAAACCCCACACGTGTTCCCATCAAAGCCTTTCTCCGAAGAGTCATAGCCGATCCCAAGGACTGTGTCGCGGACAATACCCATCACGTCGGCATATCCGTCGGTGGTCACTTCGCCGGCAACGTGAACCTGCCCCGTAGTGATGAGAGTTTCAACCGCCACACGGCTTTTTGGATCTTGACTGAGGAGGGAATCCAAAATGGCATCAGAGATTTGATCTGCGATCTTGTCTGGATGACCTTCGGTTACGGATTCAGAGGTAAATAAGCGCTTAGACATTGGGCAAACTTAGCCGAAAATTGACCTGATCAAGTAATACGTTGGCGAGCGTGTCCTTGGAAGCCTGTGATACGACGATCTCGCCCCCATCATTGGTGATTATCGTGCCTCTGGTCTCGTCGCTGCCGAAAATGGCCCCGCCTGACACGTCATTGACGTAGAGCACGTCTAGGTTCTTCTCGAGGAGCTTCTTGGATGCATTGGCTAGATGTGATTGGGTCTCTGCTGCAAATCCGACAAGAACCTGGGATCGTTGCTTCTTCTTTGATAGATCGGCAAGCAGATCTGCATTTGGTTCCAATTGAATACTCGCCAGTTCATTCTTCTTTATTTTCTCAACACTTTCACGCGCCGGCCTTGCATCTGCAACGGCTGCGCACATGATCAGGGCATCGCAATCGGGAAATTTCTCATCGAGAGCCTGAGCCATCTCCGCGGTAGTTTCCACGTGGATGATCTCAACGCCTTCAATATCAGCTAATTCGCAGTTGGCGGCTATGAGCTCGACTTCAGCGCCTCTGGCGGCAGCAGCCTGTGCAACTGCGTACCCTTGCTTGCCGGAGGATCGGTTGCCGATAAAACGAACTGGATCAATTGGCTCGCGAGTTCCGCCGGCGGTAACCAAGATTTTGCGGCCGAGTAAGTCAGCGTTCCACCCAACTATCTCTTGAAAAGCCTCAAGGATATTGGAGGTCTCCGGAAATCTGCCTTGCCCTATGTCCGCGCCCGTAAGGCGACCGAATTCTGGCTCCATCACTACATATCCACGCGCACGGAGAGTCTGAACATTCGCAACAGTCGATGGATTAAGCCACATCCGAGGATGCATGGCAGGAACAACCAATGTAGGCGCACCGCTAGCGAGAACGATATTTGTGAGGAGATCATCGGCGCGACCTTGGGCCATGCGTGCGATGAGGTCGGCGGTCGCAGGTCCTATGAGGATGTAATCAGCACGATCTGCAAGCTCTATGTGAGGCACTGAAGCCACATCCTGCCAAACTTCACTTCGTACGGGACGACCTGAGAGGGCCTCCCAGGTCGCAGCGCCCACGAAATTAAGGGATGCCGGTGTAGGGACGACTGTAACTAGATATCCGAGTTCTCTAAGTCGCCGAAGCAGGTCACAAGCTTTGTATGCAGCAATGCCACCGCCAATTCCGAGAACTACTTCTCGGCCAGACGATGACACGGTTGCTCTATCGAAGAATTGATTATGCGGTGGGTTCGAGGTTTTCGATCGTCAAAAGGCCTTCGTTGATTTCGCGAAGGGCGATTGACAACGGCTTTTCATGAACGTGGGTCTCCACTAGTGGACCCACATACTCCAATAGACCTTCACCCAACTGGGAGTAGTAGGCATTGATCTGACGGGCACGCTTGGCCGCATACAGGACAAGGCTGTACTTCGAGCCACTTTTGTCCAGAAGTTCGTCAATCGGTGGGTTGGTAATACCGTCCATTAATGCCCCTTAAAAAGTAAGTCCAGATCAATCCCCATTGGCAGGATCAGGAGGCTAAGGCTACCAGTGCCTCGACCACCTTCTCGACGTGGTCGTTGACTATCACCACGTCGAACTCCTTGGCGGCAGCCAGCTCGCTTGCAGCCAGTTCCAGCCTGTGTGAGCGCCTTTCGGGAGAATCGGAGCCGCGACCCTCAAGGCGCGAGACAAGTTCCTCCCAACTCGGAGGCTCCAAAAAGACAAGAATTGCTTCTTGACTATGGGTGCGCACCTGCCTGGCCCCGTCAATTTCTATCTCCAGCAAGACATTTTTGCCTTCGGCGATGGCTTTCTCTACGCCCTCGCGAGGGGTTCCATACTTCGCACCAGCGAATTGTGCCCATTCCAAAAATTCATCTCTGTGGATCTTTGCGTCAAACTCCTCTTCGGTCAGAAAGTAGTAGTCGACTCCATTTTGCTCATTATGGCGAGGATGGCGTGTCGTGGCAGAGACGCTCACCCAAAAATTATTGCTCGCCTCTCGTAGACGCGTTGCTACTGTGCTTTTTCCGACTCCGCCTGGTCCCGACAGAACCAGCAGTCTTCCCCGATGCCCCACTGGCTTGAACTCGGAAATAAGTTCGGCCCGTTGGTGAACGCCCAGACCTTGTATGCGACGAGGCTTGGAAATAGCCATCCGCTCCATGATTGCTGCCGCGCGGATCTTCCCCACCCCGGGAAGGGCCTCGAGAAGTTCGCTCACCCTCATTTTCGCAATAGCCGGATCAGACTTGGCAGCAATCAGAACGTCGGAAATTCCCATCGTCCCCGCTTTTACTTTCGCCTTAACATCTGCCCTCGCGCGCCTGGAAAGAGCCGCCTTGACCAAGGCATCCGCACGCTGTTCAGGGGTCAATGCGGGCGGCACGGGCATGGCGATAATCTACCTGTATGTGGTCTATTACTTAAGTTGAGAAGCAATAGATGCCGCTCGATCACAAAGTGCATCAAAACCTTGAGCCCATGCACTTGTGATTGGTCGACCGATCACCAAATAGGATGCTCCGGCTTCCAATGCACCTTTGGGGTCCATCGTCCTCTGCTGATCATCTTGGACCGCCACCGACAAAGGTCTCACCCCGGGTGTAATGATGGAAATGTCGGGGCCGACGGCCTTACGCACAGCTGAGATTTCTAGCGGAGAACAAACAACGGCTCTGGCCCCTGCAGATGTTGCCAATCGTGCCAATCTCACAGCCGTATCTAAGGGACCAGAATCAAAGCCTAGTTCGCTTAAATCCTGAGTTCCGAGAGAGGTGAGGACTGTGACCGCCGCAATTTCAATATCCGGTGCCTCGTTTACTGCGGCCGCGACCATCGCTCTTCCTCCAGATGCATGAACCGTAAGAAACCGAGGCTTTGACTCCATGATTTGGCGTGTCGCGCCAGCAACGGTGTTTGGAATATCGTGCAATTTCAAATCAAGAAAGATGTCGGCGTTGGTGACCTCTTTTATCTGTTTGACCCCTTCGATTCCGCATGCAGCAAAAAATTCCAATCCCAATTTGAATCCCGAGACATAATCCTGAGTGGCCATTACCCACGTCTTCGCCACGTCCAAATCGGAAGTGTCGATGGCCAAAAAAATGGGGGCACTCATTGGGATCCGTCCTTATCTACTCATCGCGATGGGCGAATCCCACGGCGTCTGTCAGCGAATTGAAACCCTTCTTGATGAGAAGTTCGCGCAATTCACTCTGAACGTTGATGACAGCTTTCGGGTTGGAGAAAGTCGCGGTTCCCACGCTTATTCCGCTAGCGCCCGCCAAGACCAATTCGAGGGCGTCACGTCCCGAGCGAACCCCGCCCATTCCTAAAATCGGCATCTTCGGAAAAGCCTCATGGACCTGATAGATCGCGCGGACTGCGACTGGCCGAATGGCTGGTCCCGATAATCCTCCGGTCTTGCCTGCAAGGTGCGGGCGCATGGTGTCGACGTTGATGACCATACCGAGGATGGTGTTGATCAGCGAGAGTCCATCTGCCCCTGCATCAATCACGCCACGAGCGATACCAACGATGTCGGTTACATCGGGCGAAAGTTTCACAAGAATTGGAATATCCCCGCCCAAGACTCTGCGCACTCCATCAACAACGGCGCGCGATGCCTGTGGGTCGCATGCGAAAACAAGGCCGCGATTCTCGACGTTGGGGCAAGAGATGTTCACTTCAACAGCGGATATGCCGGCCGTTGACCTAAGCTTCCTTGCAAGCACGGCATATTCATCAACATTCTCGCCTGCTATTGAGACGATAACTCGTGCGTTTTGCTGCAAGAGCCAAGGAATATCATTTGCCAGAAACGCGTCTATGCCGGGACCCTGCAGTCCAATGGAATTAAGCATCCCACTTGGAGTCTCGGCCATTCTCGGAGTTGGGCGGCCAGGACGCGCCTTGAGCATGATCGATTTAGTTACGACAGCGCCAATGTCACGCAATGGGAAGAATTGCGACAATTCCTTGCCTGAGCTTGCACAACCGCTCGCGGTAAACAGCGGTGTGGGAAACCATGCAGGACCCAATGTCGTGGAGAAGTCGAATTCAGTCATGGATTACTTCGCCACCTTTCCGACGAGATTCCACTGAACCTTTGATCCGTCCATCACTGGACCGTCGATGCATGACCGGAGCATTGCAACCTCGCGGGTCGCATTTTCCACGGGAAGCACGCATGTCATGCACACCCCAATTCCGCACGCCATGGATTCTTCGACGGCACACTGGTGCACAATGTCTGCGGCGTCGGCAATGTGCGAGATTGCGGCGAGCATCGGCATCGGCCCGCACGAATAAATCACGTCCACTACTCCCTCTTGAATGAGCGAGGGAATTGGATCGGTCACTTTACCCAATGTTCCCGCACTGCCATCCTCGGTGTAGATCTTGAGCGAGTTGACGGAACGTTTGCCCTCTATTGGTGCGTAGATCTTCGCCGCTGTGCTCGCACCCAGAATCATGTCTACGCGGCACCCGCGCGATTTCAGGACTTCGGCCAGACCAAACAGTGGTGCAGATCCATATCCACCGCCGATCAGAAGTGCTTGTGCAGGCTCAGTTGGTATTCCAAATGCCGTGCCCAGCGGCGCAACGACGTCAAGGGCTTCTCCTTCAGGCTGCGAACACAGCCATCTACTGCCTGCACCATGCGGAGCGATGATCAACTCCATTGTTCCATCGCCTTTGTCGCTGCGGTGCGAGACTCGAGATATCGCAAAGGCGCGGCGTAGGATCAACCCCGAATTCTCGCCTCCGACACTAATGGCCACGAAATTGCCCGGACGGTAATTGTGAACTACTTCCCCAATGTTTAGAAGAATCTGGTGATACTGACCGATTCGTTTATTGCTCACCACGGTGGCACTGATTTGTTGGGCATACCTATTGATTGGACTCATTACTGTGCCAACCAATCTTGCAACGGACGGACACTGAACTCGCCCTTTTGCAGGAATTGGATACCGGAGACGGCAGCATTGAAACCGGCGGTCGTCGTGATGCAAGGGATAGAGCGTTGAACTGCTGCGGTGCGGATTAGCCAGCCATCTTGTCTGGTACCGCGACCTACTGGCGTGTTGATGACCAGATCAACGCTCCCGGATGCAATGAGGTCCACCGCAGTTCTCTCGCCGAAAAGTCCCGGACCCTCAGAATTCTTTCGAACTATTGTCGTCTTGACGCCTTCGTCTGCCAGGAACTTCGCCGTACCAGCTGTTGCAATCAGTCCGAAACCCATCTCCGACAATGCGCGGGCCGGCTCGACTCCTGCTGCTTTGTCCTTGTCGGCAAGAGAAATGAATACCTGCCCTGATTTCGGAAGGGGGCCGAATGCAGCGATCTGAGATTTTGAATAGCTCTCGCCGAAGGTTTGCGCAATTCCCATTACTTCGCCCGTCGAGCGCATCTCAGGACCAAGAACAGCATCCACGCCCCTGCCATCGGTGCGTCTGAAACGATTCCACGGCAGAACTGCTTCTTTGACAGATACACCATTGGCTTCGCCATCACCGTGACCAGGAAGGAGGCCCTCTATTCGAAGGTCGACGATCGTTGCACCGAGTGCGATACGAGCCGCTGCTTTAGCCAGTGGGACACCCGTTGCTTTGCTGACGAAGGGCACAGTACGAGAAGCCCGCGGATTCGCCTCAAGGACATAGAGCACATTTTCCGCCATTGCGAACTGGATATTAATCAGACCGATGACTCCAACTCCCCGAGCAATCTTTTCCGTCGCCGCACGAATCTCGGCAAGTTGCTCGATGGTTAATGTCATAGACGGAATTACGCAGGCACTATCTCCTGAATGAACCCCTGCCTCCTCGATGTGTTCCATAACGCCACCAAGAAACAACTCATGACCGTCGAAGAGGGCGTCAACATCAATTTCGATTGCCGAATCCAGAAAACGATCGACCAGAACAGGATGGTCCGGCGCGATGTCGGTTGCACGTGTAATAAAACCGCCTAAAGCGGCATCGTCATAAACGATCTCCATGCCGCGTCCTCCAAGAACGAAGGATGGACGGACAAGGACCGGATAGCCAATGCGATGAGCGATTTCAAGGGCCTCTTGATGCGAGGAAGCCATCCCAAAGGAGGGCGCGGTCAGCCCTTGCTCCTTCAGTACGTGACCAAATGCGCCTCTTTCTTCAGCCAAATTGATTGCCTCGGGGCTGGTTCCCAAAATGGTGACACCAGCCGCCTTCAATGCTGCGGCTAACCCAAGCGGCGTCTGGCCGCCCAACTGAGTGATCACGCCGACCAACGGTCCCGCTTGTATTTCTGCATGTATCACCTCAAGGACATCTTCAAGTGTGAGCGGCTCAAAATAGAGTCGATCGCTAGTGTCATAGTCAGTAGAGACGGTCTCGGGATTGCAGTTGATCATGATCGTTTCGTACTCATGCTTGTGCAGTTCGAACGATGCGTGCACGCACGAATAGTCGAATTCAATACCCTGGCCGATTCTGTTTGGCCCACTGCCGAGAATTATCACCGCGGGCTTTGTTCGCGGACGCACCTCGGTTTCTTCCTCGTAGCTTGAATAATGATAAGGAGTGAAAGCCTCGAACTCCGCCGCACACGTGTCTACTGTTTTGTAGACAGGGCGAATGTTGAGATGGTGACGTTGCCTTCTTACTTCCTCTTCAGTGACACCACGGAGCTCGGCTATTTGTACATCCGAGAATCCCATCTGTTTTGCAGATTTGAGAAGATCTTCACTCAACTCTCCAGGTGCAGCAATTTCCTGTGCCTGCCCATTGATTATACAAATCTGATTTAAGTACCAGCGATCGATTTTCGTCGCCGCGTAGACTTCTTCAATAGTTGCACCGAGCCAGAGCGCCTGTTGTACCTCTCTAAGACGGTATTCGGTTGGTATCTGCATGGAGGCAAGTAGCGCAAGTTTTACGCTTTCAACACGCTCTGTTGGCCATGTGAATGGAGCCTCCTTCCTCTCGAGAGATCGGAGGGCTTTCTGGAGTGCCTCGGGAAATGATCGCCCGATTGCCATGGCTTCGCCGACGCTTTTCATTGTGGTTGTCAAACGTGGATCGGCATCTGCGAACTTTTCAAAGGCAAAACGCGGAACCTTAACCACCACATAATCCAAAGTTGGTTCGAAGGAAGCGGGCGTAACTTTGGTTATGTCGTTCTGAATTTCATTGAGGGTGTACCCAATTGCCAATTTGGTAGCGATCTTGGCTATCGGAAATCCAGTGGCCTTTGATGCTAGAGCGCTTGAGCGCGAGACTCTCGGGTTCATCTCAATGACAATGATCCGACCCGATTCGGGGTTTACTGCGAATTGAATATTGCAGCCACCTGTGTCTACGCCGACTTCCCGAATGATCTTCAAGGAGAGGTCACGTAGCTTCTGGTATTCAACGTCAGTCAATGTCATAGCAGGTGCCACCGTTATGGAATCGCCTGTATGAACTCCCATGGGGTCCACGTTCTCAATCCCACACACGATCACGACATTGTCGCTGTGATCTCGCATTACTTCGAGTTCGAATTCTTTCCAACCCAGAATGGATTCTTCGAGAAGAACTTCAGAGGTCGGGCTGTGACGCAAGCCCGCGCCAGCAATTTGTTGAAGCTGTTCAGCGTCGAAAGCGATTCCCGATCCCAGACCACCCATAGTGAAAGAAGGTCTGACAACCACCGGATATTTGAGAATCTCGGCGGCGGAGAAACAGTCTTCAAGTGAATGGCAAACAATGGATCGAGCCGACTCTCCTCCAACTTTTTCTACGATGCCGCGGAAAAGTTCGCGGTTCTCCCCTCTTTGGATTGCTGCCACATCTGCACCGATGAGGCGGACGCCGAACTTCGAAAGCGTGCCTCGTTCATGTAGTGCAATGGCGGCGTTAAGGGCGGTTTGACCTCCAAGGGTTGCCAATACTGCATCTGGTCTTTCTATCTCAATGATTCGCTCTAGGTATTCGGGGGTGATGGGCTCTATGTACGTGGCGTCGGCAAATTCAGGATCGGTCATGATGGTGGCTGGATTTGAATTCACCAGAACGACCCGAATGCCTTCGGCTTGCAGGACCCGGCATGCTTGCGTTCCTGAATAGTCGAATTCGCAAGCCTGTCCGATGACAATTGGTCCACTGCCAATCACCAATACGCTCTTGATGGAAGTATCTAGTGGCATCAGGCATCGACTCGTTTCGTAGACATCATTTCGACAAAGCGGTCGAAGAGATATGCCGCATCGTGGGGCCCCGCCGCGGCTTCGGGGTGATACTGGACGCTGAAGGCGGGTATCTCCAACATGCGAATCCCTTCAACTACTCCGTCGTTCAAACTTATGTGGCTGACCTCCCCGGGTCCGTACACAGTGGAAAAAGTGTCTTCAGTCGGGGCCTGCAAAGCGAAACCGTGGTTGTGCGCGGTGATTTCCACCTTGCCCGTCGTTTTATCAAGAACGGGCTGGTTGATTCCGCGGTGGCCGAATTGAAGTTTGTATGTTGTGAACCCGAGTGCTCTTCCGAGTATCTGGTGGCCGAAGCAGATTCCGAAAATTGGAACTTCAGCGGTGAGCAAAGATCTCACAAGGTCGACAACTTCGTTCATGGTCGCAGGGTCTCCAGGACCGTTAGAAAGAAACACTCCATCGGGTGCCATCTGCTGAATCTGAGCAAAAGTTGTGTCGTATGGAATGACGTGAACTTCAACGCCGCGTTCCGAGAGGAGCCTAGGCGTCGAATGCTTGATTCCTAAATCCAGTGCCGCGACAGTAAAGCGTTTCTCTCCTAGTGCGGGAATCACGTAAGGCTTAGTCGTTGAGACATCTTCGACAAGGTGGGCACCCGCCATCAAAGGACTCTTGCGAACTTCGATCACCATCTCTTCGCGAGTCATATTCAAATCGGAGAAGATTCCAACTCGCATGGCGCCGCGATCTCGCAAATGACGTGTCAGAGCCCGAGTGTCGATCCCTTGGATGCAGACGATTCCCTGAGAAATTAATTCCTCTTCTAAATTCCCCGAACTGCGCCAACTACTCGTAATCGTTGATGGATTGCGAACAGCAAAACCCGCCACCCAGATCTTGTGTGATTCGTTATCTTCGAAATTTACGCCCGTATTTCCGATATGAGGGGCGGTCATGGCCACAACTTGCTTATGGTACGAGGGATCCGTCAGAGTCTCTTGATAACCCGTCATGCCAGTGGCAAATACGGCTTCTCCAAAAGTCTTTCCAGTTGATCCCCAACTCTTTCCCTCAAACACGCGTCCATCATCTAGAACAAGGTAGGCCTTAGATGCCATTAGCTGGCCTCACTAACTGTGACTCAAGCACTGTCGGAATTCCTCTGAAGAAAGTTGCGACGACGGATCCCGGCAATTCCATCCCGTGATACGGAGTGTTTCTACTGCGAGAGGCCACAAGATCCCGGTCCACTCTCCAAGAAAGAGTCGGATTGACAATAGCCAGATGAGCGCTTGAACCGATATTCAGCGATTGGCCATGGTCAGAATAGCCTCCGATCCGGGCAGGCGCTGTCGACATTCGATCAGCAAGATCGGCCCATGTCATCATCGATGTGTCTACCATCGTTGAAGCGACGATGGAGAACGCGGTTTCAAGACCCAACATCCCGAACGCCGCGGCTTGCCATTCACATTCTTTGCTTTCTGCTGAATGCGGCGCGTGGTCGGTTGCGACAATGTCGATTGTGCCGTCAGCCAAGCCCTCTCTCAGGGCCATTACATCCTTCTCGGTTCGCAATGGAGGATTCACTTTGTAGATGGGATCATACGATGTTGCCAATTCATCTGTTAACAATAAATGGTGCGGCGTAACTTCAGCGCTTACTTGGATACCACGCGCTTTTGCCCATCGGATGATGTCAACGCCACCTGCCGTCGTCACATGACAGATATGTACTCGCGATTGAACGTGATCGGCAAGGAGGACGTCGCGGGCAATGATGGATTCTTCCGCCACTGAAGGCCATCCCTTGAGACCCAATCGAGAGGAAACGAGTCCTTCGTTCATCTGCGCATCCTTGGTGAGTTGTGGATCCTGTGCGTGTTGGGCAATCACACCGTTGAACTTCTTCACATATTCCAACGCACGTCGCATCACGATTGGGTCGAAAACGCAGTTTCCGTCATCACTGAAGATGCGAACTCGAGCTTTGGAGTCAGCCATCGCGCCGAGTTCAGCAAGAGCCTTCCCTGCAAGTCCCTGGGTGACTGCACCAATAGGAAACACGTCAACGATCCCAGTTGCCTGTCCAAGCGCAAAAACCTGCTCGACGACTCCAGCGGTGTCGGCAACGGGGAAGGTATTGGCCATCGCCGAGACCGCGGTAAAGCCACCTTTAGCTGCAGCCCGAGCACCAGATGCAACCGTCTCTGAATCCTCTCGCCCTGGCTCGCGAAGATGAGTATGAAGATCGACAAACCCGGGCAAGATCACGCAACCGCTTGCATCGATACGTTGGGCGTTTGAGGCTTTGGGATGAGATACCGCTTCCTCGATTTCGATAATGCAACCCTCACTTATGAATACTTGTGCCTTCCGGCCATCTGCGAGACTTCCGCCCTCAATCAAATAGTCGCTCATTGACTTGAATCTCCATATTCACTCGGCGCTCCGGCGAGAAGCAAATACAGAACGGCCATTCTTACGCTAACGCCGTTGGCAACTTGTTCAAGGATCACAGATCGTGCGCTGTCTGCGCACTCGGCTGTGATCTCAAGGCCCCTATTCATCGGCCCCGGATGCATGATGATTGCATGGGGTTTCATCAACTTGAGACGATCCGAGTTGAGCCCGTAGTAGTGCGAATACTCCCGCGCAGTTGGAAAGAAGAAGTCATTCATGCGTTCTTGCTGAACGCGAAGCATCATCACGGCATCTACTAAAGGAAGAACATCGTCAAAGTCATAGGAGATTTGAGTCGGCCACACATTGACCCCGAGTGGCAGCAGAGTCGGCGGTGCAACCAAAATCACTTGTGCACCGAGAAGCGAAAGAAGGTGAACGTTGGACCGCGCCACGCGCGAGTGAAGTATGTCTCCCACGATCGCGATCGTTAGTCCGCGAAGGTCACCCGTGCCTACGCGAAGATGCTTTCGGATCGTAAAAGCATCAAGTAAGGCTTGAGTCGGGTGCTCATGTGTTCCATCCCCCGCGTTAATTACGCTGCCAGTTGTCCAGTGTGAGGACGCAAGACGTTGCGCTGCACCTGATGAAGAATGGCGGAGTATGACCGCGTCCGCACCCATCGCCTGCAAAGTTTGTGCCGTGTCCTTCAAAGATTCGCCCTTGCTTGTGCTTGAGCCCTTCGCAGAAAAATTAATGACATCCGCAGAAAGTCGTTTGGCTGCGGCTTCAAAAGAGATTCTCGTTCGTGTTGAATCTTCGAAAAATAGATTCACGATCGTTCGACCACGCAAAGTTGGAAGTTTCTTAACTGGACCTTCAGAGATACGCGCCATCTCTTGCGCTGTGTCCAGAATATTCGTCGCCTGCGAATAAGTGAGGTCAGTTGTCGAAAGTAGGTGGCGCATGATCTAGACCTCCGTCGGTTCTACTAGGACTTCGTCCACGCCGTCGATCTCGGTGAGATGTACTTTTACGGACTGTTGCTTGGAAGTTGGCAAGTTCTTTCCGACATAGTCAGCTCGAATCGGAAGTTCGCGATGGCCACGGTCAACCAGCGCTGCAAGTTGCACCGATTTCGGCCGGCCAATCTCGCCAAGGGCATCCAGAGCCGCCCGGATCGTCCGACCAGAGAAGAGGACGTCATCCACTAAGACAACATTTCGTCCCTCGATGCCTCCCAGAGGGGTCATTGTCGGCACTAGGGCCCTGAGGGGGCGAAGGCGCAGATCATCTCGGTGGAGGGTGATATCCAAAGTGCCAACTGGCACTTCTCGCCCTTCAATGCTGGCAATTAACGTGGCCAGCCGAGAGGCTAGAAAGGCACCGCGGGTTGGGATGCCCATAAGAACAATTGACTCGGGACCGCCGTTGCGCTCCAAAATTTCGTGGGCAATGCGGGTTAGTGCGCGAGAAACATCCACCGCCGATAGAGCAACACTCATAAACGCTCCTTCCCCGCCTCGCAGGACGGGTCTTAAAGGATCTTCGCGGCGCAGTCTATCACGAGCGTTGTTTACGCCTACGTGGGTCAGATCGAAGGGTTAGGTGGATAACTCCGGATGGATCGACATGCGCCTTTCTAGGCTCATCCCATGAAAACACATTCGCGACTCACGCCGAGGGCCACCGTGCCTGATCAACCAAGTGCCAGGGGCGTCGCAGAGAGGATCAGATCCCTCCGACGCGAACGTGGGTGGAGTTTGGCCGATGTAGAAAGACTCTCAAGGGGTTCGTTGAAGGCGGTCGTACTCGGTTCCTACGAAAGAGGCGACCGGGCCCTCAGCCTCAACCGTGCGATCGAAATCGCCAATATTTTTTCAATTCCTCTAACTCACTTACTAGCAGCTCCCCAGAAGACCGCTCCTGTTCCCACAAGAGCAACCATGATGATCGATCTGCGCCGAGTGCGATCCCTCTCAGAGCAACCTGCTCGAACAAAAGACCAGGCCTTGCACACTCTCTCCTCCCTTGTGGTCTGGATCGCCAATCTTCGCTGTGATTGGAACGGCGAAATCATGAGCCTTCGCGAAAGCGACCGTGCAATCTTGGCACTCATGACCATGATGAACGAGGACGATCTACTGAATTGGCTGAGCAAAGAAAGACTCCTTGTTACAGAGCCAAGTCGCCCTTAATTGAGGAAATACGACCAAGAACTCCATGGATGTAGGAGGCGGACTCTTCGGTAGAAAGCATCGAAGCCATCGTGAGTGCCTCATCAATAGCCACTGCGTCAGGAACATCCTCACCCCAAAGGATTTCAAAGATGGCAATACGCAAAATATTCCGGTCCACAATGGGAAGACGGTCCATATCCCAGCCCTGGGCATAGGTAGAAATCAACTCATCGATCTTTCTCCGATGATCGACGACCCCTGTTACTAAAGTCCGTGCAAACTCGCGCATGGGACGAGAATCTGGGCCCTCGTCAACGACCAGGCGAGACTCCAGAAGCTCAGATGCCGAGGATTGGCGGATGTCGGATTCAAAAAGGATATCCAACGCCTGTTTTCGGGCTTTACTGCGGGCACTCACTAGTTGGCGCGACCTAAGTAAGAACCATCTCGTGTGTCGACAAGAACCTTCTCGCCCTGTTTGATGAAGAGTGGAACTTGAATCTCAAGACCTGTTTCCAACGTGGCTGGCTTGGTACCGCCTGAGGATCGATCGCCTTGAAGACCAGGCTCTGTGTAGGTAATCGTTAGCGGCACGGATGCGGCCAATTCGATGTATAGAGGAGTTCCCTCGTGAACCGCAACAACTGCATCGGTATTCTCAAGCATGTATTTTGCGGCGTCACCGACAACTTCTGCGGGAATTGCCACCTGATCGTAGGTCTTTGTATCCATAAAAACATAGTCAGTACCGTCGTGGTACAAATACTGCATATCGCGCTTTTCCAATATGGCAATATCGATCTTGACGCCGGCGTTGTATGTCCTGTCGACCACTTTGCCCGTCATAACCGATTTGAGCTTGGTTCGCACAAATGCTGGACCCTTGCCTGGCTTTACATGCTGAAATTCGACTACGTTCCAGAGTTGCCCGTCGATCTCAAGCGTCATGCCATTCTTTAGGTCGTTTGTTGATGCCACAATCAATCCAATCCCTGAGCGCGTATTTCACCCCAAGAGGAGAAGGATACCCGCTAAAGAGACCCTACTTTTGCAGGAGAGTCCGCATAGCCTCAAGGGCAAGTAGATAGGAATTGGGTCCAAAACCGGCAATAGTCCCATCGGCCACCCCCGAAATCACCGAAGTGTGACGAAATTCTTCGCGCGAAAGAGGGTTGGAAAGATGGACTTCAATTAGGGGCGCTTTCACCAATTCGGCTGCATCGCGTATCGCATACGAATAGTGCGTAAAGGCCGCCGGATTGATAATCACTGGCGAATTGGAATCGGCTGCCTCGTGCAACCATCTAATGATCTGAGCTTCATCATCGCTTTGACGCACATCGACGGTAAGGCCGAGTTTTGATGCATGGGAAGTGATCAATGCCACCAACTCTTGATATGACAGATCGCCATAAATCGATGAATCACGGATATCCAATCGTGAAAGATTTGGGCCGTTAACAATCATGATCTTCATGAGGCAACCCTCTCATAAGCCTTTACCAAATCGGTTTGCGCAACCCCTTCAATGCGAAGGCTCGTTCCGATCTTGGAGATAGCCACAAATCTCAACGCTTTGCCACGGGTCTTTTTGTCCAAGGAAAGAAGTGGTTGCAGCTGCGCCCAAGCCGAAGCTGGATAGGTAATTGGAAGGCCGAGCCTGGAAAGAAGCGAGCGATGCAGGGCTACCAATTCCTCAGAAAGAATTCCCTTCAGATGAGCCAATTCGGCGGCGAAAACAAGACCGATCGCCACCGCCTCACCGTGGCGGAGTTCGTACTTGCTATGAATTTCGATCGCATGGCCCATCGTGTGGCCGTAGTTGAGCACCTCGCGAGCAAATCCCTCCTTAAAATCCTCCCCAACAACATCAGCCTTGATTTTCGCTGATCGAAGGATCAACTCCTCAGTGAGTTTCTTGGAATTGCGAACCTCAGAGAGAGTCTTGCCTGAAAGAAGCGTCAAGATTTCTCGATCAGCTATGAATCCGCATTTCACTACCTCGGCTAGACCGGCTGCGAAATCTCGATCGCTCAAAGTCTCAAGCCATCTCGTGTCAACGAGTACGGCAATTGGAGAATGGAAAGCGCCAATGAGATTTTTCCCAAAGGCGCTATTCATTCCCGTTTTGCCGCCAATTGCTGCATCAACCATGCCTGCCAGCGTCGTGGGAATTGCGACCCAATCGATTCCTCGCAACCACGTGGCAGCAGCGAATCCTGCAATGTCGGTTGTCGCTCCCCCTCCAATTGCAACCACAAGGTCGCTACGAGTAAATCCGGAGGAGCCTAGATGACTCCAGAGCAACTCTAGGGTCGAGGCATCCTTGCCGGCTTCACCATCTGGGATTTCAAAAACATGGACTTCCGTGCCATCTGACTCAATCGACCCAATGCGCGATCGCATCGCGGAGGAAACAACCACCGCAACACGTGATCGGTCCCCCGTTAGACGCGCTAATTCCTCCTGCCATTTGCACCCTATGAGCACTTCATAACGATGCTCGGCATTGACCTCAATCTTGTGCATCAGTGAGCCACCTTCTCACGAATTTCTTTGACGATTTGGTTGACACTTCTGCTGCCCACTTCGATCTTCGTCGTCGCCAAGGACTCGTAAATTGATCGGCGGGCATCCATCAGCCGTTGCCATTGTTGGCGAGGATTATTCAAAAGTAACGGCCGATCGCGATTGAATCCGATCCTGGGCGCAGCCACTGCAAGGGAAACATCCAAGAAGACAACTTCTGAGCCACTTTCTCGAATTGATGCTGCGACAGATGGCGTCAAGACCGCCCCTCCGCCCAACGAGACAACCCCCTGCTGATCTCTCAGTGCAGTACAGCAAATCCGCTCTTCGATCTCGCGGAAAATCGATTCGCCGTCGTCGATGAAGATTTGAGAGACACTCTTGCCCTGGTCAGCCTCAATCAAGGTATCGGTGTCGGCGAATTCAACCTCCATCGCTTTGGCCAAAGAACGGCCGATGCTCGTCTTTCCTGCACCTGGCGGTCCGATGAGAACTACTCGTGGGGTCATAAGAATTACTTGAATCGAAGATTCTTCATGTACGACTCGTAATTACGTCGCGTTTCGCCCAGGCTATCTCCACCGAATTTTTCGAGCACAGCTTCGGCCAAAACGAGTGCCACCATTGCTTCTGCAACGATTCCGGCAGCCGGCACCGCGCAAACATCTGAGCGTTGGTTGATTGCCTTAGCACTTTCTCCCGTTGCAACATCAATCGTGTCCAGGGCTTTTGGAACCGTTGAAATCGGTTTCATAGCAGCGCGCACTCGCAAGATTTCTCCATTAGACATTCCGCCTTCTGTCCCGCCCGCCCGATCTGTGCGACGGTGAATAAGGCCATCCGCGCCAACGTCAATCTCGTCGTGGGCAACAGAGCCTCGTCTCGTTGCCGAGGTGAAGCCATCGCCAATCTCGACTCCCTTGATCGCCTGTATGCCCATCATTGCCGCAGCAAGTCGGGCATCTAATCGGCGATCCCAATGAACGTACGACCCCAGGCCTGGAGGAAGATCGAAAGCTAGGACTTCTACGACGCCGCCCAAAGTGTCTCCGTCAACACGCGCGGAATCGATTTCGGCCACCATCGCTGTGCTGGTGATGGGGTCAGTGCATCGAACGGGATCCTCATCAATGCGAACTTGGTCTTGCGAATTCGGCAGTGGAAAGGCCTCAGGCAACCGCACCGAACCAATGGAGAGAACATGGCTTACGAGGGTTACACCGATACTTTGTTGCAAGAAGTTTCGTGCAACGGCTCCGAGTGCAACCCGCGCCGCAGTCTCACGGGCACTAGCTCTCTCGAGCACGGGACGAGCATCGCTTAGATCGTACTTCTGCATCCCTGCAAGGTCAGCATGGCCCGGCCTTGGTCGGGTAAGAGGGGCATTTCTCGCAAGGCCCTCGATTTCTTCGTCGGCAAGAGGGTCAGCCGACATTACCTTCTCCCATTTCGGCCATTCCGAATTTCCAATCTGAATGGCAATCGGGCCGCCCTGAGTAAGTCCTAGGCGGATCCCTCCAAGGATCGTGACTTTATCTGCCTCGAAATTCTGTCTCGCGCCCCTGCCGAATCCCAACCGCCTTCGGCGCAACTGCGCGTCAATGTCTTCTGTGGTGACACGAACCGAGGCGGGAATACCCTCTAATATCGCTGAAAGTGCCTGTCCATGGGATTCCCCGGCTGTTAACCAACGCATGTGCGTATTGTGGCAGAGAAGTCCCTCTCCTTGTCGCACGCTACGACTTCATCGCCGCCAGACAGGCTGTACGAAGGACAGGAGCCAATTCCGAGCGATTAACGCTCATGCCGGTCATCAACTCAACTTGCTCAATTCCTTGGTGAACAAGGAGATCTAAACCATCGATTCCAAATCCGTTAAGCGCTCTCCATTTGGCCAACATTTTCGTTGGCCAAGGGTTGTAAAGCGCTTCAAAAAAGATCCCGTGGACTTTGCCCTGAAGCCGCTCGGAATAACTGTCTGCGACTCCGGCCGGTGTCGCATTGATGAGCAAGTCAGCCTCGGGTAGGTCCGACGCCCAATTGCGGAATTCAACCTTGGCCAAGGAGACGGCCTTTCGCATCGTCGCTTCACGCCCTTGTGTCCGGTGAATGACGGTGATCTGGCGACCTCCGACATCGCATGCAGCTGCTGCCGCACGTGCCGTAGCCCCCGAACCAAGAATGGTCACCTTCCTAACATCCACCGGGCCATGCGCATTCAGCGCGTGAACGAATCCATTGACGTCGGTGGAAATTGCTTTCCAACCTTTTTCCGATCGGACCAAGGTATTTGCTGAGTGGATCTTCGATGCCAGTGGGTCAATCTCGTCGGCAATCGTAAGAACTTGCTCCTTCAGCGGCATGGTGAGAGAAAGTCCTGTCCATGACTCATCTAGCCCCGCAATGAACTCCCCCAGCTTTTCCGCCGTCACATCTATTGCCTGATATTGGCCGAGCACGCCCAACTTCTCATAGGCAGTGCGGTGCAGGACGGGAGAAAGGGAATGCGAAATCGGAGAGCCCAGAACGGCGGCACGGATCATGGTGTCTTTCCAAACTCGCCAGCTGCAAGGTTTTTTTCATACTCGCTTTTCCAGACAAGGAATTGGGAATGGGAATCCGTGAATCGCGTGTCGCCTGGTTTAACCGTGATGAAATAAATCCAGTTGCCGGCAGATGGATGCAAAGCGGCGTCCATGGCAGCACGGCCTGGATTGCCAATGGGTCCTGGCGGCAATCCATAATGGAGGTAGGTGTTGTAAGGAGAGGCCGTTTGCGACGTGCGGGTGCTCAAGAACACCTGACCACGAGTCCTTGTCACGTAATTCACCGTGCTATCCAACTGGAGAGGCATACCGGTTTTCAAGCGATTACGAATTACTTGGGAGATTTTGGAGAAGTCTGTGCTGTCGCCTTCTGCTTGAATCATTGATGCGATGGTGAGCAATTCCATTGGGCTAAAACCGTCGCCCCCTTGATCGATTCCAGAACCCTTGGCTTCTAATGCGAATCTGTCGACCATCACCTGAAGAGCCGCAAAAGCCGTGGAACCCGACCCAAAGCTGTACTGCGCGGGAAAGAGAATTCCTTCGTTGCCGGTGAAACCAGGCAGGCGTCGAATCTTCGCCAATGCATCGAGTAAATCACTCCTTCGAAAACCAACCTTTTCCATTTGAGCGATAATTTCATCAGTCCAGGCGCCTTCCGCAATGCGGACGAGATTTGTTATCCGTTTCGTATCAAGAAGTTGGTTCAGTGCTTCTTTGGCTGGAATGTGCCTTCTGATTCGGTGAGATCCTGGAGCGATGTGAGAAGAACGCGAATCACCGACGGCAACAGTGAAAAAAGCTGCATAGGACTTCACTATCCCTTTCGAGACAAGAAGCTTCGCAATGGCAGATCCTGTGGCGCCTTCTGGGACGTCGACGATGACCTCGATTCCGGGCTGGCCGCTCGGAAAGTCAGGATAGGAGGTGGTATGACTTCGTAAGAAATAGATACCTCCTGTGATCGCAAGGATTACAGCGAAAGCACCAATGAGTCGAAGTACCGCGTTTCTATTCACGCGATTCCCGCTCGGTTTTGGACTTTTCCAAGTCGATAGCCAGTTCCAAAATTGCCACCGCCGCAGCTTGGTCAATCGCACTCTTGGAATCACGAGTCGTACGCCCGGCTTCGCGCAAAGACCTCTGCGCAGAGACAGTAGAAAGTCTCTCGTCAATCATTGTCACTTCGATATCGAATCTTTCGCGAAATTCTTTGGCAAAGGATTCGGCTTTGGTGGTCGAATCGCTGTCCTTGCCTGAAAGATGGATCGGCCGCCCGACATAGACCCGCACGGGTTCGTATTCTGCAAGCAAGTTGAAGATGCGATCCCAGAGATCTTCTCTCTTTGTCAACAGCGTTTCTACGGGTGTCGCTAATATTGAATCGCGATCACTTACTGCTACACCAATACGAACGTCGCCGTAGTCGAAAGCAAGGCGTCGACCCTTTTGCACGTCTACTCACCAGCAATGGTTGAAACGATGGCATTGAGCGCGATGGAAGATTTCAACGGGTCGACTCCTCCGCCCTGCGCGAAATCGTCTTTGCCACCTCCGCCTCCGCCCAGGGCCATTGAGCCAATCTTCACCAGTGCGCCAGCCTTAATACCTGCAGCTCTGGCGCCCTCGCTTACTGCCACGACAAGGACTGGCTTGCCCTCGGTAACGCTAATCAAAGCAATGATCGAACTTGCCACTCTATTGCGCAGGTCGAGTGCAATCTTGCGAAGGTCATCGCCAGTAACACCATCGGCAAGCTTCACCGCAATCACGGAGAAATCCCCTACTTTCTTTGCTTCAGTTGCCAATGCTGCTACTTGACCCAACGCTTGAACTGATCGCAACCCTGCAAGTTCTTTCTCGATCTCGCGAAGCTTGCCAACAAGGTCCGAGACGCGCTCGGGCAATTCCTCGACCCGAGCACCCTTGATGATCTCGGTGAGCGAATTCAAAAGTAGATGCTCGCGCGCCAAGAACTTGTAAGCATCCGCACCAACGAGAGCCTCGACCCTTCGAACTCCCGCTCCAATTGATGACTCGTTGAGCAACTTGACGACACCAAGTTCGCCCGCACGAGCGACATGCGTCCCTCCACAAAGTTCTCGGGCCCAATCTCCCACGCTTACGACTCTGACTACATCTCCATACTTCTCGCCAAAAAGAGCCATGGCGCCGATTTTCTTAGCTTCGGCTTGGGACATGGATTGCGCATTCACTTCCCAGTTTTCAAGAAGAAGCGTATTGACCCGAGATTCGACATCGTTGAGAACCGACTGTGGGACTGCACCTGTTGCAGGAAAATCGAAACGGAATCGCCCTGGCGAATTCTCAGAGCCGGCTTGGGTCGCGGTCTCGCCAAGAATTTCGCGGAAGGCCTTATGCACCATGTGAGTTGCAGTATGGGCTCGCGAAATAGCATGTCGTCTTTCGACGTCAATTTGCGCATGCGCCTCTACGCCGACTTCCACGGACCCGGCAACCACTCGCCCGCGGTGCACGGAGACCCCCGGTACTGGCGCCTGGACATCGTCGATCTCAACCTTGGCACCATTGCTTAAGGTGATAATTCCGCCGTCAGACAACTGTCCGCCACCTTCTGCATAAAAGGGAGTCCGAGTCAGCACTATCTCGACCTCTTCGCCCTCTGGTGCAGACCTAACTCCCACACCGTCAACAAGAATCGCGGCGACTTTGGCATCGGATTCAAGGTGCGTATATCCGATGAACTCAGTGCGCCCAACAGTGTCAGCGATACTCCTGTACTCGGTGAGATCCGTATGGCCGCTCTTTTTTGCACGTGAATCTGCCTTTGCACGATCGCGCTGTTCCTTCATGAGACGTCGGAATCCATCTTCATCCACTTGGAGACCTTGCTCCTGTGCCATTTCAAGGGTCAGGTCATAAGGAAAGCCATACGTGTCATGTAACTTGAAAACGGCGTCTGCAGAGAGGGTGGTGCCATGGGTTTTCTTAATGGCCGCGCTTGCAGTATCAAAAATCTGTGTACCGCTCTTGAGAGTCTGCAAGAAGGTTTCCTCTTCTGAAACTGACACGCTTAAAATTCGCCCGCTCTCAAGGTCCAATTCCGGATATTGAGGGCTCATTGCCCCAATTGACGCCGTGATGAGTTCGGCCATCACGGGTTCGTGTGAACCAAGAAGTCGCATGTTGCGAATCGTGCGTCGCATCATCCTGCGAAGGACGTAACCACGACCTTCATTTCCTGGCGTGACTCCGTCGCCGATGAGCATTGCCGAGGTCCGCGCGTGATCAGCGATGACTCGAAGCAAAATATCGTTGTGATGATTCTTCCCATAAACGACGTTGGTCAAGGCAGTCGCTCTGTCCAAAATCTGTCTCGTCGTGTCGATTTCGTAGATATTCTCAACACCCTGCAAAAGGGCAGCCGTACGTTCTAGGCCAAGGCCGGTGTCGATGCTCTTTGCAGGCAACTCTCCAAGGATTGGGAAGTCATCTTTTCCAGAACCTGCGCCTCGCTCATTCTGCATGAAAACCAGGTTCCAGACTTCCATGTACCGGTCTTCGTCGGCAATCGGCCCGCCTTCTTTGCCGTATGCCGGTCCTCGATCGTAATAGATCTCTGAACACGGCCCACAAGGTCCAGGCACACCCATCGACCAGAAATTATCCGCCATGCCTCTTCGTTGAATACGTTCCTTCGGAATACCGATCTTGTTATGCCAGATGTCGGCGGCTTCGTCATCGTTTTGAAAGACCGTGACCCACAGTCGATCTTCGGGAAAGCCGTATCCTCCATCGTTCGTCGCCCTTGTAAGCAATTCCCAAGCAAGGGCAATTGCCCCCTCTTTGAAGTAATCACCAAAAGAGAAGTTTCCGCACATCTGAAAGAAAGAGGCGTGACGAGTTGTCTTTCCAACCTCGTCAATGTCAAGCGTTCGCACGCACTTCTGCACCGATGTTGCGCGCTTATACGGCGGCTTCACCTCGCCCAGGAAATACGGCTTGAAGGGCACCATGCCAGCATTGACGAGAAGAAGGTTCGGATCATCGGCGATGAGGGAGGCCGAAGGCACCACCGTATGGGTCAGTCCTTGGCGATTGTCAGATTCGAAGAAGCGCAGCCATCGTGCGCGAATTTCAGCAGATTCCACTAGCTAAGGCCACTCAGGCTTTCTTCTTTTGGTTACGCGATTGCTTCATTTTGGCAGCGCTCATTAAAAGTCCAAGAATTTTCACTGCTGGACCACCCTTATCCATAAACGAGGAGGCGACATCTGAAACTTTGCTGCTGACATTCTCAGCGCTCTTGGTGATCTTGTTCAAACTTTCCAGCGGTCCGTTGACCAACTTCACGGTCGTCGTGACTTCTTCGATGAGCGGTTTGGCTTCATCGGTCATAGTCTTCAAAGAAAGCTTGGCTTCATCGATTAAACGGCCGATACGGACCACGGCGTAACTAATCGCAATCGCAATCACAAGGAGCGAGCAAGCGGCGATGATTGTGGCAATACCCCCAGGGCCCATGGTCCATCCCTTCACGCATGTAAGATTTTACAGGTAAAGCCTACCCGACCCTCTGTCTGGAGACCAAAGTTTGTAGAAGCAGATACCTTCCTAAAGAGGATCGTTAGAGTAATTTGAACAGGTTTCGGCGAACCGTTGCGCCGCTTCGGCGAATGAAACCTTGATCAAAGGACCATTCTCCGCCCTGATGTAGCATCGTTGCTCATGTGGCTCCACCATGATCTCTGTCACCACTTTCCGACCCGAATCTCTCGGCACGGTAAAAGGCTTCAAGGCCTTTGGGTCCGAATTTCGTGCGGCGAAGAATAGGCAAGGGTAGTACTGGTCTGAATTCAACTTCGTGCGGGAAGAACCAGGAAGATATCCAAAAAACCAAAGACCGATCAAGCGATCTCCATCGAATACATGCAAATACCAAGCACGAGAGGCGGCGACACCTTTCTGCAACTGCTTAAAATCGCTCGGTTGAAGATCTCCAACCTTCTTGGCCGAAAGTCCAACGATTCGAAGTTGGCCTCTAGCTTCTATGGTCCACTCTTCGATGAAACTTCTCCAATACTTGAATTCACCTGTTAGCCGCAGATTAATATCGGCCTCAAAGTATTCCTGGGCAATCAATGGGTCAGACATTTCGGCAATGACTCGTTCGATCGAGCGGCAGAAAACAAGAATTAGCCGAGAGATATCGCCTGCTTGATCTGATTGCGCAAGGGCGTCAATGTATCTTGTGCGATCTCCCTCATGCCGAAGGATTAGTGGAGGCATTCCCTCGCGAGCTAATAGCATATTGGAGATTAGCCTTGCCACTCTTCCGTTTCCATCATCGAACGGATGGATGTGCGCTAGCCAAGCGTGGGCTGCGGCAGCTTTAACCACCGATTCCAGAGTCTGGAAACCACGTCTCGGCAAATTATTCATCCAATAAGCAAATTCGTTCATTCTCGCAGGAGTGTCGGTCGGCAGAGCCGTCTTATGATCATCGTTGCCCAAAATGGCATTTGGATATGGCTTGTAGATGCCACCACGCGGATCTCCTTGCAAAATAATTCCATGCAGATCCCTCATATCTAACTCAGTAATTGGCCTCATGACGTCCTTAGCATAAGTTCGAGATAGTTCGCGGGCAGCGGCAAGACCAATGACATCATAAGTGTGTCGATCATTCTTGATTCCCTGGGTAATTGCCCACTCTACAAATTCAAAGGAAGCTTGCTTCTCTCGCACCGATTTATCCAACACTTGTAATGTGAGAGGGGCGCTAAGTCCAAGACCTTCGATTGCATTACTCTCATAAATCTCACGCGTTCGCAGAATTCTCTTTAGAGGCGTAGGTAAGTCCTCCAACCTCGACATATCTCCCAAGTGTTGCTGAATCCTTACAAGACTCTCACCAATATTCTCTAGGCGTTGAATACCGGACGCATCCACTGGAAACGAGTACGGGCTCCCATGAAGACAATCGTTCGATTGGCGCAGAGCATTTTCTGCCTCTTTGGTATGAATCGCCATACGAAATTGTGACAGGAAATGCCAGTTTTGGCTGCCTATATTGCGAGCATAAGAGACCTTGGAGTTTAGTGCGCTCCGGCGGTGTTCAAAGGCGGGATTGCGACGTCGGGAGAGCGATGCTCCTGATGTGCCACCAAAGTCGCCCTGTGGTATTTCTCAATTTTGGCTAGGAACGCCTTATTCCTATAAGGACGACCGTCAACGATAGATCCCTGAATTCCTTCGATCACAGCGGCGACATCTTCTCCCGAAAGCGTCTTGTACGTCTCTAAAGCGTGAGCTAGTGCGAGCACCTCGCTTCGATTTTCCTTAAGAATCTTCTCCGCTTTTTGCAGGAGTTCCGCAAGATGGTCTTCGATGCGGTTGCCCAATGCTCCGCGCAATTCCTTCGATGATCCACCTTTTGCGCCACCTGGAGAGCCAATCTCAAAGCGTCGGTTGCTAGCATGAGAAGAAATCGTCGAGCCCATCCCCCAATGACCTTCCATGAGCGATGCAATCGTCGTTGCACTCTCCAGGTCTCCTGAAACTCCGGAGGAGTTATCTCCATCGAAGAACATCCGCTCACCCGCAAGGGATGCGAGGGAGACCAAAATGTCAGATTCGTACTCAGTCCGCCAACGAGTGAATTGGTCATCCGGTGGAATGCTTGCAACCATTCCAAGATAGTCGGAACCCTTCTCGATGGTGGCAAGATCAATTGCCATGTGTTGACGTATGCGATGTGCCATGACTGCATGGCAGGCCTCATGCACGGCGACCGCATGTCTTTCTCGCTCGATGTACTCGACATCCTCGGGAGGTCCCAATTCCTTGAGTTGCTTGGCCTTGACGACATCTGGCCATGTGATCGAAGTCCGACCGTTTCTAATAGCCGTTATCAGCGCCTCATTGATGGTGTCCTTGATAGTTGCGCCGGTGGCATAGGGGGTAATTGTCGCTAATTTGTCGATCTCCTCAGCGGAGAGAGAGTGTGAAACCTTTGCCAAGTATCCCTCATATGTACGTACGCGCCCGGCTTTACTTGGATATCCAACACGGTACATGCGATCAATTCGACCGGGACGCAGCAACGCCTCATCCAGTGCTTCGGGCATATTCGTCGCCATGACGACAAGAATCCGGTACTTAGGTGGATTCTTGGGACGCATGCCAAGGGTTCTCCGCAAAATTCTGTTGAAGAACCCACGCGGCTTCTTCAATCCAGAAAGTTCAGTAAGGAGGGCCTGCAATGTGCCCATTCCTCCTCCGCCGCCCATTCCTCCTCCGGCAGCGCCTCCAACAACGAAACTCTCTCGCATCAGCAAAGAAGCAGTCGTTGGAGAAAGATATGAACCGCCGTGACAGGAGGTCCCGAATATGGCTGGCACATTCTGACCATCAACGCGTTGCTGACCACCACTAGATGTCATACCTCGATTGCCAAGTGAATCTGCTTCATCGAAGAAGACCACGACTCCTCCATAGCGGAGAGCAAGTTTGCGCAATTTCCTGAATAGGGATTTGACTTTGAGAACTCCCACGCCAAAAAACATATTCGTAAAAGCACCTGGATCAACGAAGACAAAAGGCTTACCAGTCTCTCCGGCCATAGATTCGGCCATGAGGGTCTTACCCGTCCCAGGAGGGCCCCACAGAAGAATGCCACCGGGAACATATCCACCGTGCTTCTCAATCTCCTCGGGTTTTTCTAGGAAAAGAAGGTTTTCCCGGATCCGGTTGAGGACATGATCTTGACCCCAAACATCCGTGAATCTGGTCCTGATGTCATCTGGAAAATATGTGTCGACTCCGCCACGGCTCAAGAACCAGAACATTGCGGCGAACTGAATCACTACGAAGAAGACACCGAAGAGCAACTGGCCAAGCATCGGGAGCGTCCTCCACAGGGCGCTCGGGGCAAGAAAAAGTGCACGGACAGGAGTTTCTTTGTAGATCGCGCCTAGAACCACTGCCAGAAGACAAATGAATACGATCGCCTTGATGACACGAGAGAGACGGTACCTCGTCCAATCGCTGAATCGATGGAGAGTAAAATCCACCGCCTGAAAATACTTCTGCCAAATTCCGTGATACGGAGCTGCAAGCTCTGAAATCAGAAAATGCATCTGCCTCAATACTTCTATGACGACGAGATATATGAGCCAGGTGCGTGTGCGAGTGACTTCGCTGAAAGCATCGTTTACGGAGAGCAAAGGGTTGTCGGCCAAAGAGGCCCAGACCAATACCAAATACACGATGGCGAAGAGAAGAATGAACTTGATTCGGTCATAAAGGGACAAATGAACGCGAGTTTTGCGATCACTATCGCGTTGACGGCTAGTTTGCGATTGCGATGAACTCACTTAGGTCCCCTTACGGTAAAAGAATCAGCAATCCTTGAAATCTCCTTGATGTTCTTGTTGTAACAAACGGTGGTGCACCGCACGACAAAGACATATATTTTTGCGTGATCCGACGACATCAATGCTGTTTGATCGATCGTCTGCGATACGCCAGAGTCAATGAAGTTGTAAATGGTACGAACACCCCGCCCACCCTTCTGAACGACTTCATGGTCATCGATGATGTTGTAGACGGGAGTTGAGTCCGTAGGATTATTCACCCAGTCGGTTACCGGCTGGACTATGTCGCGAAGAGTGTTGTACGAAACAGCATTGACCTCATCAGGGAATAGTTCACGGACGCGAACAAAGGCCAAAGGCGAGCTCGTCGGAGCAAGGCTAAAAGTCTCCTTCGCCCCTATCTTCTTGTCAGGAGAATAAGCCTCCTGCCATTTGACGTAGGCTAGTTTCTCAACGGCCCCGATGGAGTTCGACCTTGCTTCAAGTGCATTCAGTGCCGACATTGTGACCTTGTGCCACGTGATCGGAACGGTGAAGTAGACCCCTTCAGATTTGGAAGCACCATATTTTTGCGTTGGTTGCCCACAGCTAGTCAGGACAAGTGCGAGTATTGCAGTCACGGCTAGTCCGCGGACGCGCATTGATCTAGTTTCCAGGCTTTTCTGATCGTGCGTCGATTCCGCTTTCTCGTCGCTGAGCTGGTGTTATTGGGGTGGGCGCGCCCGTTAATGGGTCTCCACCGCTAGCCGTCTTAGGAAATGCGATGACCTCCCGAATGGAATCAGAGTCCGTAAGCAAGGCACAGACACGATCAAGCCCAAGTGCTATTCCGCCATGAGGTGGCGGTCCATAGTTGAAGGCCTCGAGAAGAAATCCAAATTTGCTCGCGGCTTCCTCTTCGCTTAAGCCAATGACATCGAATACCCGCTTCTGCATTTCACGATCATGAATACGTATAGATCCCCCACCAAGTTCGGTGCCGTTCAGGACAATGTCGTAGGCATAGGCAAGGGCCTCACCAGGGTTGTCTGCGAAGGTCGAGGCATACTCGGGTTTTGGGCCGGTGAACGGGTGATGAACGGCGGTCCATCCCCCGTTATCAGTGGGTTCGAACATGGGAGCGTCGACGACCCACAAGAATTCCCATGCGCCTTCGTCAATAAGCTCGCATCTTTTGCCGATTTCCAAACGGACTGCACCAAGAAGGGACTGCGAGGCTGTTTTCTCCCCGGCCGCAAAAAAGATGGCATCCCCAGCATTGGCCCCGGCCGCCGAAGCGATGCCTGACAATTCGCTTTCCGATAGGTTCTTGGCTACTGGCCCACCAAGCGTCCCGTCCGCATTGACCAAGATGTAGGCCAGACCCTTAGCTCCCCGGGTCTTTGCCCATTCTTGCCATGCATCCAATTCTCGACGAGGAGAACTTGCCCCGCCTGGCATTACAACCGCACCGACATAGGCCGCCTGGAATACACGGAACTCAGTCGCACTGAAGAAAGGAGTGAGCTCGCGGATTTGTTGGCCAAATCGAAGATCCGGCTTATCAGAACCGTAGTTGGTCATCGCATCGGCATAGGTCATACGAGGGATGGGAAGCGGAACGTCGTAGTTGACCACATCCTTCCATACGCGAACAAGTAGTTTCTCGGCTACGGCGAGTATGTCTTCTTGATCAATGAAGGACATTTCAATATCGAGTTGCGTAAATTCGGGTTGACGATCGGCTCGGAAATCTTCATCTCTAAAGCAACGGGCAATTTGATAGTACTTCTCCATCCCAGCCACCATCAACAACTGCTTGAAGAGCTGCGGCGATTGAGGCAAGGCATACCAGCTACCAGGCTGTAGTCGTACAGGAACCAGAAAATCTCGGGCGCCCTCAGGAGTTGAACGCGTGAGATAGGGAGTTTCAATGTCAAGGAATTCTTGCTCATCCATGACATTGCGAATCACCGAAGTGACTTTGGATCGAAGGCGTAGATTCCTTCCAGGCTTCTCCCGTCGCAAGTCGAGATAGCGATAACGCAATCTGACTTCTTCGTTGATCTCTGTGTCGTCGCCGCTGTCGATTGGGAAAGGGAGCGGAGCGGATTCACTAAGGATTATCACCTCATCGCCCATGACTTCCACGTCGCCTGTTGCAAGTGCAGGATTTTCATTGCCTGAAGGTCGCTCGAGCACCTCTCCTACGATCTTCACACACCACTCTGCACGTAGGGCACCGGCGATCTTCTCATCACGGATAACCACTTGAACCGACCCTGAAGCATCGCGCAGATCAATGAATGCAACTCCACCGTGGTCACGTCGCCGCGACACCCAGCCCGCCAATTCGACGGTCGTTCCTGCATCCGATTTTCGGAGGGTTCCGGCACCGTGAGTTCTCAACATCTTATGCTCCACACATTCCGGCCAATTTTCATTCGCCTTACCAAGTTAATAGTTCTGCTGACAAAGTTGAGACCAAGGAGGACAGACTAACCGAGGTGCTCTCACCCGTGCGCATCTGCTTAAGATCCACGCGTCCCGTTGAGAGTTCCGTGTCTCCGATGATGACGGCGTAGCGGGCGCCACTTTTATCCGCGCTCTTCATGGCAGTTTTGAGTGCCCTGTCTCCAAAGGCGATTTCGACCGTCAGGTCCTGGGCACGCAATTCTTGCGAGATTGAAAGGGCAATGGTCTTCGCCTTCAAACCCAGCGGAATGATGTACAGGTCAGTCGAAAAAGCAGCATCGTCGACCACTCCTTCGGCCTCGGCCGCCAACAGCGCGCGGTCAACTCCCAGGCCAAACCCGATCCCCGACAGTGATTGGCCGCCGATCTGTTCCATGAGCCCGTCATAGCGGCCTCCTCCGCCTATGCCCGATTGCGCTCCCAAAAGTTCATGAACGAACTCAAACGTGGTGCTGGTGTAGTAATCCAATCCACGGACCATTCGAGGATTGATTGTGAAATCTATTTTCATGTCACGCAAATATCCCTGCACTGTTTCAAAATGAGTTCTGGAATCTTCGGAAAGATAATCCAAAAGCAGTGGCGCCTTAGACATCAGATCTCGAATTTCCTTGCGTTTGTCATCAAAGAGCCTAAGCGGATTTATTTCGGCCCGTGCCAGAGTTGCCTGATCAAGATCCAAGCCCTCAATGAATCTGAGTAGATCGACGCGATGAAGGGCCCTAGTCTGCGCATCCCCCAAAGAGGTGATTTCCAACCTGAACTTCGTAAGCCCGAGCGCTCTAAATCCTGCATCTGCGATCGCAATGACCTCTGCATCAAGTGCTGGATCATCCGATCCAATCGCCTCGATCCCGACAGAATAAAACTGCCGATACCGACCAGCTTGCGGCCGTTCCGCCCGGAAGAAGGCTCCGCTGTAGAAGACCTTCGCAGGCAAAGCGCCTCGGTCTAACCCGTGTTCGATCACCGATCGCAATGCACCCACAGTGCCTTCGGGGCGGAGTGTGATTGATCGCCCTCCGCGATCTTCGAAGGTGTACATCTCCTTCGTTACAACATCGGTGGATGCTCCGACACCTCGCGTGAAAAGTTCGGTCTCTTCGAAGACGGGGAGCTCTAGGAGTTGATAGCCCGAACGTTTGATCGGTGTCAGAAGGGTCTCGCGGACCCACTCAAAGGAACGAGATCGGGGAGGGAAATATTCGCTAACGCCTTTAGGAGCCTGGAATTTCATATCTATCTACCTAGATTCTTTAAATAGGGGTTAACGCGCCGTTCATGTCCAATTGTTGTCTCTTGACCATGCCCAGGCAGGACACGCAACTCGTCTGGCAAAGGAAGAATCTTCTTGCGCAGTGTGTTCTCCATATCTTTGGCCGAGCCCGTCGGTTGATCGGTTCGTCCGATGGATCCGGCGAAAAGAACGTCCCCGCTCACCAACACTTCGTCGTCGACCATGAACATGATCGAACCGCGGGTGTGTCCTGGTGCGTGGATCGCCTGAATTTTCATGCCAAGGAAGTCCAACAGATCGCCATTCCTTAATTCTCTAACATCAGTCGGTTCGGCGAAGACCATCCCCTCAAGGGATGCGGCAAACACGTGGCTCAACCCCTTCTCGGGGCTTTTTAGAAGAACTCTGTCTTCGGTATGAACGTAGGCCGGAATTCCATAGCCCTCGCACACAGGTACTACCGAAAAAGTGTGGTCGAGATGTCCATGGGTTACTAGGGTCGCAACAGGCTTTAGTCGATGTTCCTGGCAGATCTTCATAACCTCAAAGGAGACATCGGGCATCCCAGGGTCAATTACGACGCATTCTTGACCCTCACCTGGGGCGATAATCCAACAATTGGTGGCAAAAGCCGGGGCAGCGAAGGAGGCAATGAGCACTACTTTCCTCCATTTCCGCGCTATCCAGATACAGGGTACCTTTTACCCCGTGTCGATTGATCGATACACCTTCACGGCTAGGCCCAATGCCCAGCCAATGCACGCCGATAGCGACGGTCCACTTGTGGCCAACCGCGCTGAAAGGAATATGACATGCCCGAGATTACAACCCCAACCGCAGCATCTGCTCTCATTGGAGATCCAGCCCAATTCGGAAGAGTCGGCGAAGATGGCACGGTGTATGTCATTACCCCCGAAGGCGACCAGGCAGTCGGCTCCTATCCTGGCAAAAGTGCCGAAGAGGCCCTTGCCTACTTTGTTCGTAAGTTTGAAGCGATGGCGTCAGAAGTTGCCCTCTTGGCTGCTCGCGTTACCAGTGGTGCGATGGTTCCCTCAGATGCAAATTTGGCTGTCAACCGCCTTCGTCAGCAGATAAAGGAACTTAACGGAGTTGGCGATCTGGCCGCGCTCGCTGCGTCACTCGAGCAAATCCCTCCACTCATCGAAGGCAACCGTGGAGCATATGAAGCCAAGCAAGCAGCAGAAAATGCTGCAAAGGCTGCGCACCGCCAAGAAATCTTGGAGAGCAAGGAAAAGATCGTCGTCGAAGCGGAATCTTTAGCGCTCTCCGAAAGTTGGAAGAGCACTGGCGACCGACTCAAAGTCCTTCTCGAAGAGTGGAAGGCAGCACCACGATTGGACAAGAAGAGCGACGCCGACCTATGGAAGCGTTTTTCAGCATCGCGAAATAAATTCGACAAGCGCCGCCGAACTCATTTTGCGGCCCTTGATGCAATTCAGGAAAAAGTGGCCAATGCCAAAGTCGAGCTTGTGAAGGAAGCCGAACTACTTGCGACATCGACGCAGTGGGTTCCAACAGCCAAGCGTTTCAAGGTTCTCATGGACCAATGGAAGGCCACAGGCAGAGGCAAGAAAGGCGAAGACGCCAAATTGTGGAACCGCTTCAAGGCCGCACAGGATCAGTTCTTTGCCGCAAAGAATGCAGACCTTGCAAAGCGTGACGAACAGATGGGCGCAAACCTGGCCAAACGCGAAGCGCTTATCCAAGAGATCGAAGCCCTGCTCCCCCTGACAAATATTGAAACGGCGAGCAAGACTTTCCGAGAACTAGCACGCCAATGGGATCGCATTGGCATGACACAACGTGACAGGAAAGCCGCTTTTGAATCGCGTTTCGCAAAAGTCGAGAGTGAGATCAAGCAGGCCGAGGAGGCTCGTTGGCGCAAAGTTGATCCTGTCGCCAAGGCACGTGCGACTGAGGTTGTCCGCCAGTTGGCAGAAGCGGTTGCGAACTACGAGAAGCAGGCCGAGAAAGCCCTTGCTCTTGGAAACACCAAGAAGGCGACCGAGGCAAAAGATGCTGCCGCTGCAAGACGGCTGTGGTTGGAAGAAGCAGAGAAGAGCCTGGCCGAATTTAGCTAGTCGCCCATTGCGACTAGCGGACTAGATGGCATTAATTCAAAATCAGTTATTGGTTGTCCTGTAAACGTCGTAGACACCTTCGATTTGCCGCACCGCTGACAAGACCGAGTCAAGATGGCTTGCATCGGCCATTTCAAATGTAAATCGTGAGATGGCCGTGCGATCTTTACTCGTACTCACTGCCGCGCTCAGAATATTCACGTGCTGGTCGGAAAGGGTGCGAGTTACATCGGAGAGAAGACGCGAGCGATCTAGGGCTTCAACTTGAATGTTGACCAAGAAAACACTCGCCGCACCTGCAAGCCAGGACACTTCGACAATGCGGTCTCCTTGATGGGCTTTCAAATCAGCCGCGTTTATACAATCGCTTCTGTGCACGGACACGCCGCTCCCGCGGGTAATGAATCCGATTATTGAATCCCCCGGTACTGGGGTGCAACACCGAGCCAATTTTACGAGAACATCGTCTATGCCTGAGACCACGACCGCATTGCTTGTCCGACGCGAGCTAGCGAGACCCACGCTGGTCGTATCAATCGATGGCTCAGGATGAGAATCCTCGACACCCAGGGTCGAGACAAGCTTCTCCACAACTGAGGCTGCTGATACATGACCATCTCCGACGGCCGCGTACAGGGCCGATATGTCAGGGTATTTAAGTTCGTGAGCCAACTCTAGAAGCGAGTGTCCGGCGAATATCTTTTGTAAGGGCAGGCCGGCCTTGCGCATCTGTCTAGCAATGGATTCGCGCCCTGCATCGATTGCCTCTTCTCTTCGTTCCTTGCTAAACCATGCCTTGATCTTCGATCTCGCACGCGGGCTCTTTACAAAATTGAGCCAGTCACGACTTGGTCCTGCATGCTCGCTCTTGTTGGTCAGGACGTCTATGACATCTCCATTGGTGAGCTGGGACTCCAATGGGACCAACCGCCCATTCACCTTTGCCCCAACGCATCGGTTGCCCACTTCCGTATGAACTGCGTAAGCAAAGTCCACTGGAGTCGAACCACCAGGTAGCGCTATGACATTCCCCTTGGGGGTGAAGACGAATACTTCCGGGCTGCCCAGATCAAATCGAAGAGCTTCGAGGAATTCGCTCGGATCTTCAGTCTCTTTCTGCCAATCGTGCAATTGCCGCAACCAGAGCATCTCAGGGGATTTTTGATTGTCTCCGCCTTGCTTGTATTTCCAGTGAGCCGCAATTCCATATTCGGCACGTGCATGCATGTCGAATGTTCGAATTTGAATCTCGATTGCTTTTCCCGATGGGCCGATGACTGTGGTGTGAAGGGACTGATACAAGTTGAATTTAGGCATGGCGATGTAGTCTTTGAACCGCCCGGGCACGGGACTCCATCTGGCGTGAATGGAACCCAGTACCGCATAACAATCGCGCACGTCCTTGACGAGGACTCGGATTCCCACCAGATCATAAATATCGTTGAACTCGCGGCCACGAACAACCATCTTTTGATAAACGCTGTAGAAATGCTTCTGTCGGCCAGTTACTGTGGCCTCAATTCCATCGCGCTTGAGGTCCTCTTCGACTAAAGCAACCACGTCGTCGCTGAGTGCTTCCCTCGACGGCGAACGCTCGGCCACCAGACGAGTGATCTCCTCGAATTTCTTGGGCTCGAGCACTTCGAATGCGAGGTCTTCCAACTCCCACTTGATCGCATTCATCCCAAGTCGATGGGCCAAGGGCGCATAAATATCAAGGGTCTCGCGCGCTTTTCGTTCTGCATTCTCAGCTGATACGTACTTCCAGGTTCTGGCGTTGTGGAGGCGATCTGCCAACTTGATGACCAGAACCCGGATGTCGCGAGACATGGCCACAACCATCTTGCGAACTGTTTCTGCCTCAGCGGTTGGCCCATAGATCAGTTTGTCGAGTTTTGTTACACCATCAACCAGTGCCGAGACTTGGTCGCCAAATTCTGCCTTGATCTGCTTCAGTGAATAGCTGGTGTCTTCGACCGTGTCATGGAGCAATGCAGCAATGATTGTCTCGGAATTGAGTCCGAGTTCGGCCAGAATCTGCGCCACTGCAACTGGATGCGTGATGTAGGCATCTCCAGATTTGCGCAATTGCCCTTCGTGCGCGTGGCTCGCGGCCGCGAATGCGCGTTCGATATCCTCGACCTTTGCGGCAGGGTAATGATCGCGAAATGCCGTTATTACTGGTGCGATCATCGTTTCCACCTGCGCAAGCCTACTTCAGTCGCGCAGGCGACCTCTTTCCCGATTATCTAGCGACGCTTCTTCTTCTTAGGCTGATTGCGGGGGCCGCGCTTCTCGGCTGTGGCGACCGTGGTCGATCGGTTGGCCCCGTTTGCGACCTTCATGGCTGGCTCAGCAGGGACCATGACACGGGCCGAGACTCTTTTTGCCAATGCCTGCATTGCTGGTTCCTGCTCGCGCAAGCGAGCAAGAATCGGTGTGGCAATGAAGATGGATGAATAGGTACCAGTTGCCAGACCAATGAAGAGTGCCAACGAAAGATCCTTCAAGGTTCCGGCGCCAAGCAATCCGGCCCCGACGAAAAGAATCGAACCAACGGGTAGAAGCGCAATCAACGAAGTATTGAACGAACGTACCAAAGTCTGGTTTACCGCCAGATTTGCTGCCTGCGAGTAGGTCATTCTTGAACCGCTCGTGATCGTTCGAGTGTTCTCTCGAACCTTGTCGAAGACAACCACAGTGTCATACAGCGAATATCCAAGCACCGTCAAGAAACCGATAACCGTCGCCGGTGTGACATCAAATCCGACGAGAGCATAAATACCTACCGTGATGAATACGTCATGGATTACCGCGACCACCGCCGCGATTGCCATCTTTGGCTCAAAAGCCATTGCGAGATACAACATAACTACGATGAGGAAGCCAAAGAGCCCGTAAAGGGCCTTTCGCGTGATTTCCTTGCCCCAGGAAGGTCCGACAATCTGCGTGTCAATTGCTTCGGCATTAATGCCGAATTTGGTGGCCAATGCATCCTGAACTTGATTGGATTGAGCCGTAGTCAAAGGGGCGGTTTGCACGCGGATCTTGTTCGTGCCCAACTTCTGAATAATCGTCTCACCGGGCACATGGGTGCTTTCAACTGCCGCACGAGCATCAGGCAAGGAAATGCCCGTCTTGGTGATTGTGAAAGCGGATCCACCCTTGAATTCAATTCCAAGGTGTAGACCTTGTAGCGACAGAGCCAATGCCGAAGCAATGATCAATACACCGGAGAAGGCATACCAGCGACGTCGCTTGCCGATGAAGTCAAAAGAGGTTTCGCCGCGATATAGACGGCCACCAATGCCAGAAAGTTTGGTCATGATTATGCCTCCTTGACTGTTGTTGGTGCGGTCACGAGTACACCCAAGTTCTTAGGCGATAGACCGGAAAGTGGATGTCCCGAGCTGTAGAACTTCATCTTGGCAAGAATCGTGACAAGAGGTTTTGTGAAGACGAAGACCACGAAGAGGTCGATGAGTGTGGTCAAGCCGAGTGTGAACGCGAATCCCCTCACTCCGCCGACGGCGAAAATGTAAAGAAGTGCAGCGGCAATTATCGATACGAAGTCGGCGACGATGATTGTGCGACGAGCGCGCATCCATCCAGTTTCAACAGCTGATCGCAAGGTTCGACCTTCTCGAACCTCATCACGAATACGCTCAAAGTAGACAATGAAGGAGTCTGCCGTAATACCAATGGCGACGATCGCACCGGCGATGCCAGCCAAGGTGAGGGTGAATCCCAGCCACTTTCCAAAGAGAAGGAAGAGCAGGTAGGTGATCGACCCAGCGATGAGAAGTGAACCAACCGAGACGATCCCCAGTCCTCGGTAGTAAAGAAGTGAGTAGAGAATTACCAGGCCAAGGCCGATAAATCCGGCAAGCAGACCCGCTCGTAATTGATCCGATCCCAATGTTGGTGAAATCTGTTGAACTTCACCCCGATCGAAAGCAAGTGGGAGTGCGCCGTATTTCAAAACGTTTGCAAGATCTGTTGCATCCGTCTGTGTGAAATTTCCGGTGATCTCTGCGTTGCCAGCCGTGATCGCTTCATTAATTCTCGGCGCGGATTGAACCAAACCATCCAGAACGATCGCAACTTCGTTCTGAGGTGCAGGCAGTTTGGTAACGCGGGTAGTGAGCGCGCCGAATTTCTTTGTTCCAGCGTCGTTGAATGTAAGAAGCACATACCAACCACTGCCAGTCGTTTGGTTGATTGATGCGGAAGCCTTGGAGATGTCTTGGCCAAGAACTTCGGCCGGTGCGAGGATGAATTTGCTCGTGCCATCTTTTTGGCAAGTGACGATCGGTTGATTGGGATTGTCGGTGCCTGAGCCTTGGCGGTTAACTGCCTTGCTGCAATCCAATTTCGCATATTCGGCGTTCAACTCAGCACTGACGCCAGTTGGCGGAGTTGCGGCAGTTCCGGTCACCGCAGTGGGGCCTGGTGCGCCCTCAACTAGTACTTGGCGGAAGCGAAGCTCTGCGGTTTGGCCAACAAGGTCAACCACTCGACGTCCCGTATCTCCTGGAACCGAAATCACGATCTGGCGATTGACGCCACTTCCCTGCGGCGCGAGATCGTGTTCGCACGCGAGATCACCAAGTTGTTCGAGAGCATCCACCGTTGCAAGCTCGGCGCGGCGATGAATTGGCTCAACAGTGACGCCAACAACCAGCGCGGAGAATTCGTGTTGCTGCTATCGGGTGCGCCAGAGCGGACACAGGGACTTGATGTCATTGCCGAGCGCACTTTAATTCGTCTTGCTGGAAGAACTGCCGCTGAAACAGGCAGTGCAACTGGCGGTGAAGATCACGGGCGAGAACAAGAACGAGTTGTATCAACGCGCGCTGGAGTTAAAGGCGGGCGCAGAGTAAGCTGCTCACGCGTAAGGTTGAAATTCGCAATTAAAATGTTAGTCTGTCGTTCCTGATGTCCAGCTTGCCGATGGCGATGTCACTGCGCGATGGCGGGTAGGTTATAAATCAACTGAATTTCGAGAAGCCGCATGAGACCACTGTATAAAATATCCGCCGCTACGCTCTTGTTGACGCTGT
>CAWJOR010000021.1:0-4446 GCA_963844465.1 uncultured Actinomycetota bacterium
TGGTGATACTAGCGGCAGCCCTAGACCATTCTGTGTCCCTGATCTTCTAGCCGTTCTACGCTTCAAGTTGGTAGGGGTTCCATTTCGGGTACGAGCTCCGCCGAGAGAAGTGATCATGAATAGGCAACACTTGAGGACTCAATACTTCAAATTTGCGGTCATAGCATTGGCGATGATTCTGTTCTCTCAAGTTTCCACCTTGGCTTTCGGGAAGACAAAAGATACGACACCGCCCCGCGCAATACTCACCCCCGGGGTTGTTGTTGATGGCGTTGGTATGAATTCCGTGAGGATGGGCAAGTCATTTTCTATCTATTACACCGTGAAAGATGACAGCAATTTGGCAAAAGTGACTTTCACCCTCTATTCGAATGGCTCGCGTATTCGAACAGTTGAGACAAGTGGTCTCATAGCGGCGAGGGGAATTCCGGCGCTTTGGAAGATGAATGCTCTGGCTGTTCCGAAAAAAGGGCCTGACGGTCTGGGTCCATATTATGTGTGCATCGGCGCTCAAGATGGTGCTGGGAATAGATCATTGAACTTTCCGCGGTCCACGTGCAGTTGGCTTGCTATAGAAGTGCCAGTCGCCTTGGTCTCCAACGGTTGTGGCGGGTCACAATGGGGCGCCACATTTGGAAAGGTTCAAGCCTGGTTCCTAGATGAGCGGACATATGGTGGCGTAGTGGTCAAGTTCAAGGAAGCATGTGATATTCATGATGCTGCTTATTCTGGCGTAGCTGTTTGGGATCCCGTCTTGAATATGGTTATGGATTACCGACCCTGGTCCCGCAAAATGATTGATGAGCAGTTCCGTCAGAACCTTGAGTATCTTTGCGATCGATCTCTTAAGGGAAAAGTGTCGGCTACGGCTTACAAGACCTGCAATCCAGGAACTACATTGGCCAAAGCTGTGCATGCTCTTCTCGACCCGGAAGGACGCATCGCCGACGCAATTCCTGGAGCGCAGACCTACTATGACGCCGTTCGATCCTATGCAAAAGCAGCCTTTGACACTGATCCGACAAAGGCAGGTCCTCCTCAAACCAACAACATGCCCGGCACATATCCAATCGGGGGCGGCCGCAATAACTCATGATTTTCTTTCATTGGTCGGTCATCTGTAGCCCATAGTGCAATCCCCTATCTAGGTGACAATGATTTCCAGAGTCGCCTGTTAGCCTGCCTGAATGCCTCTTTTATCCAAAAATCGTGCTCTGAAAAGCCTAGGAAGTTCCGATCGATCAGGTGGGTATTCACGACGAATTGTTCTCAATACGGTGAAGGATTTCGTACGCCCAAATTGGGCGGTGTTGATGGTTATGATGCTTCTCCCTGGAGCACTCGGGCTCGTGATTTCCTTCTTCACCGAGAAGTCCGAGCGCGTCAAATGGCTGTATTTAGGGGCATTTGGCATTTCGGGAATTTGGCTAGTAATTATTTTTGTGATCATTTGGACAGGGATTGGCAATCCGTTAATGGGTCTAGAGGGCGAAAACCGCACCGCTGTAATCCTGCGTAAATCTCAAAAACGTGGTTGGCAACTTGTAAATGGCTTGAGACTCCGAGGTGACTGGGACATTGACCATGTCCTTGTCGGACCCGCGGGAGTATTGGTCTTCGAATCTAAATGGAGTCAAAAGGTATGGCCCTCCGATAATCGGAACGGTACTTTCATGGCGGGGAGGCTTGAAGACGCGGTTCGACAAGTGAATAGAAACTGTGTTCAATTCAAATCATTCTTCCAAAAAGTACTAGTAGGTGTGACCGTCACGCCGGTGTGTGTTTTATGGTCACACTCATATGATGCAGAAGTTTTGTCAGCTTTCATGATGGACGGTGTTGTGGTGGTTCCAGGTCCGGTTCTTGAGTCTTGGATGGATTCTCTGACCGCCAAATGGCCCGACCGAAATCGGGTGGAGCAACTATCAAATGTCTTGGCGCTTCAAGTTGCCATTCGCGATAAGAACGACTCGGGGATACCCGATGCCCCCTTGCCAACAATCAGCACCTTGTTCAGAAGAAACGTATTGGAACCGCTGCTCGGTCTCTTGGTTGCACTATACGGATTCTCCTTTGCCACGAAGCACCATTCGCTTTTGGTTAACGGGCTAACGTTCGCTGCCTTCACTGTGATTGGGTATCTATTCACTAAGAAGAAACCCTCAAGAGGAATAGGTCAAGGTTGGCTAGTCGCCTGTTTTATATATTGGTGTGCTCTTATGGTCGCCCTTATCCAGGTATTCACCCATTGACAGAACTGATCTATTGATTGAGCTACGGCACACTCTTACACTTTTAAAATGAAATTCCTTGGACTAAGAACTCTTATCTACCCAACCACGGATATTGACGTCTCAAAGAAATGGTGGGCGGATTTTCTCGGTATCGCACCTTATTACGATCAACCGTATTACGTCGGCTTTCTAGTTGGTGGCTACGAGATCGGGCTCAATCCGGGCGCTGACATGTCACTCGGACCCGTGACCTACATCGGGGTTGATTCGATTGCCGAAGGACTGGCCCGAGCAGAATCTCATGGATGCACCGTTGTCTCGGGAATAGAGGATGTCGGAGAAGGTATCTCGATCGCGCATCTAATGTCACCTACGGGAGACAGATTCGGATTGATCGTTAATCCACATTTCAAAGTGGACAGCAACTAAGATCGCTGTTAAACATACTCAATGACATCTGAGAACCTCACACCGATCTTCCGACTTAGCGACGAGTACATAACCGAGGCGACCAAACTGAGCCCCATATCGGCGACCTTTCTTGGCATCCCCGGATATGACGATCAGCTCGATGACTTCTCGTTGGAGGGTTCGAAGAAGAAGCCCGAGTTGATTCGGGAGACATTGAGGAAGCTGGCGAATATGCCGCCGCAGAATGAGGACGACAGAATCGCCGCTGCGGTCATGCAAGAGCGCTTGAGTTCGGAATTGGCGCTGTATGACTCTTACGAGGCTCAATTGGTGTGCGCTGTGATCGCTTCACCTGCCATCAATATCCGACAGGTATTTGAAGTCATGCCTCATGAAAGTGCAGAAGATTTCGTGAACTTCACCGCAAGGTTGAACGCCGTGAAGGGAGCACATGATTCCTGGAAGTCCTCTTTGATCGATCTTGCGAAGATGGGGAAGCGGGTGCCAAAGCGCCAAGTCAGCGGGGTCGCAGACCAGTTGAAGGCCTTTTCACAAGGCGCGTACTCCGGAATCGCAAAGAGGGTTGATCCCGAAAACAAGTATCGCGAACTTCATGCCGCTGCTTCTTCGGCCGATGCATCCGCTGGTGAGATGGGTGAATGGCTAAGGACAAGTTATCTGCCGGATGCCGTTGAAGACGACGGTCTGGGTGCAGCAAGGTATTCGGTTTGGGCAAGGCATTACACAGGCGCTGATCTTGATTTGCGAAACACGTACGACTGGGGTTTGAACGACCTCACCCGAATCAATAAGCGCATGTGGGAAGTAGCCGAGCAAATCAAACCGGGGGCCCAGTCCCTGAAGGAAGTTGCCGAATTCTTGGATCGCGATCCGAAGTATGTTGTCCAAGGGTCTGATGTCCTTATAGAGATGTTGAAAGAGTTCACTGAGGAAGCCACGGCCCAGATGGACGGCGTCTACTTCGACATCGATGAGCGAATCAAGTTCTGCGACGCACGCCTTGCGCCTGAGGGAAGTGCCGCGGCACCGTATTACCAATCTCCAAGTGAGGATCTCTCGCGCCCTGGAATTACGTGGTTCCCGACGCAGGGCAAGAATGTCTTCAACTGGTGGCGAATTCCGACCATGTGGTACCACGAGGCCGTTCCGGGTCACCATCTTCAATCCGCAACCGTAATTATCGAAAAAGATCATTTGACGCGCTTCCAGCGAACTGAAGCATGGACAAGCGGTCACGGTGAAGGATGGGCTCTATATGCCGAGCGCTTCATGGACGAGCTTGGCGCATTCAAAGATCCCGGACTCGAATTGGGTCATCTTTCCGCACAAGCTTGGCGCGCGGTGCGAGTGGTCGTGGATATCGGCCTTCACTTGGGTTACGAGGATCCAAATGGCAAGGTGTGGAATTACGATTCAGCAGTCGAGTTGTTGTGCAGCCACGCGATTCTCGATGAGGATTTCGCCAAGAGCGAAATTGACCGCTACCTAGGAATCGGCGAAACCACGCTTGTGCAGCCGCAGACAACACCGCCCTTGTCTGCGGCCGGTCTGAGAGTTTCCATTTCAGAGGCCGGGCGCCAAGCCGCGGCTTCGGCAACCCAATCACCCCTTACCTACAGCCTGATGGAAGGCGTGCCCTGGCCCGTGGGGCTGGGACCGCCCGCCTGGCCGCAGACGCAGGGTGCCGCCGGCGTGACCAGGCTGGTTGCCGCGCAAGTTGTCGCAACTGCCGCAGCAAAATCCAGTCTTGTCCAAAGCGCCGTCGGGTGCCGAGATCGCC
>CAWJOR010000022.1:0-27062 GCA_963844465.1 uncultured Actinomycetota bacterium
CGGACCATTCTCAACGGTGTCACCTTGTGACAACTTGTTTGGCGCGATGATGTAGCGCTTCTCTCCGTCTGCGTAGTGCAGGAGAGCGATGCGAGCTGTGCGGTTTGGGTCGTACTCGATATGAGCGACCTTTGCTGGCACACCATCTTTGTCATTGCGAACAAAATCGATGAGGCGGTAAGCACGCTTGTGCCCTCCCCCTTGGTGGCGAACTGTGATGCGACCGGAAGCGTTACGACCACCCTTTGAGTGGATTGGGCGCACAAGCGACTTCTCGGGTGTGGTGCGTGTGAGCTCAGCAAAATCTGGAACGCTCGCGCCGCGTTGACCCGGGGTCGTGGGCTTTAACTTACGAAGTGCCATTATCTTTCCCTTGTCCTGTTCCTGTAGTCCCGGTTTCCGTTAGGAAACTGGGCCTCCAAAGATGTCGATGCGGTCGCCGGCTGCTACTTGCACGATTGCTCGCTTGGTGTCCTTGCGCTTTCCGTTACCAAAACGCGTGCGCTTGTTCTTGCCTTGACGGTTCATTGTGTTGACACTGAGAACCTTTACGCCGAACACCTTTTCAACCGCGATCTTGATCTGGGTCTTATTGGCATCTGGTGCAACCAAGAATGTGTACTTGTTCTCGTCTAGCAACCCGTATGCCTTTTCAGACACAACTGGGGCTAGCAATACGTCGCGCTCGCTCATGCGGATACCTCTGCTTCTTCAGCGTTCTCGGTCACTTCATGTTCAAAGGCAACAGCGGTAACGCCCTTGCCCTTTACAGGTCCGGTCAAGAAATCATTAATGGCTGCCTCAGAGAAAATTACGTCATCGCTCTTAAGGATGTCGTAGGCATTCAACTGATCTGGAACCAACAAGTGAAGGTCTTCAGCATTGCGAAGGCTGCGCCAAGCAGCGTCTTCCTTGCGGGAGACGACAACCAACAAGTTCTTGCGATCGCTGAACTGACGAACAGCGGCGATAGCAGCCTTGGTAGAAGGGGTCGAAGTTACCGAGTCAAGAACATGAATGCGATCATTACGTTGACGATCCGAAAGAACACCCTTGAGAGCCGCAGCAATCATCTTCTTAGGGGTTCGCTGATCGTACTTACGTGGGCGCACTGCGTGAGCAACACCGCCGCCGATCTGGTTTGGTGAACGGCTTGATCCCTGACGGGCACGGCCTGTTCCCTTCTGTTTGAACGGCTTCTTACCACCACCGCTAACTTCGCCGCGGTTCTTCGCCTTCTGTGTTCCTTGGCGAGCAGCAGCTAGTTGGGCGGTGACTACTTGGTGGATCAGAGGAATGTTCGTCTGAGCGTCGAAGATTTCTGCTGGCAGATCTACGCTGCCAACTTTCTTTCCTTCGGCGTTCTTAATTTCCAGAGTAAGCGCCATGGTTATGCACCAACCTTCGTTGCTTGGTAAACAACTTCAAAGACTGCTTTCTTTGCAGCTGAACGGATGAAAACGAGTGAGCCATCTGCGCCCGGAATCGCGCCCTTGATGAGCAAAAGATTCTTCTCGGCGTCCACTGAATGAACGAGAAGGTTCTGCGTTGTGATGCGCTCTCCACCCATACGGCCTGCCATGCGCATTCCCTTGAATACACGGCCCGGTGTTGAGCAAGCGCCAATCGAGCCTGGCATACGGTGCTTACGGTCTACACCGTGTGATGCGCCGATACCTTTGAAGCCGTGGCGCTTCATAACACCGGCGGTTCCCTTACCGATGCTCGTAGCGGTGGCGTCAACTAGCTCGCCTGCTTCGAAGACATCAGCGCCAATTTCTTGGCCGAGCGTGTAAGACGAGGCGTTGGTGGTGCGAAGTTCTGCAACCGAGCGACGTGGTGTGACCCCCGCCTTTGCATAGTGCCCGCTTAATGGCTTTGAAATCTTCTTTGGGTCGATCGCACCGAAGGCGATCTGGACGGCTGCATAGCCATCGGTTTCCAGTGTGCGCACCTGCGTAACAACGCATGGGCCTGCTTCAACAACGGTGACCGGCACCATCTTGTTGTTGGCATCGAATACCTGTGTCATACCGAGCTTCTTGCCCAAGATTCCCTTGATGGCAGCGCCCTGCGATTGAGTCGTGATTGATCCGGTAGTTGTCATGGTTGTCTGATCCCCTGATCGCCTAGAGCTTGATCTCGATGTCAACGCCGGCAGGGAGATCGAGACGCATCAATGAATCAACCGTCTTAGGGGTTGGGTCGATGATGTCGATAAGGCGCTTGTGTGTGCGCATCTCGAAATGTTCGCGGCTGTCCTTGTATTTGTGAGGAGAGCGAATCACGCAGTACGTGTTCTTCTCGGTAGGTAGCGGCACTGGGCCAGCGACCGTTGCACCAGTGCGCTCGACCGTCTCGACGATTTTCTTCGCCGAAGAGTCAATCACCTCATGGTCGTAGGCCTTGAGCCGAATGCGGATCTTCTGTCCCGCCATTGTCTTCTCCTCTTGTTCTAGTACTGCAAAAAATATTCTTTAAAGCCTTACATCTGTCTTCATTGGGTTTTCCCGGCGGTTTTTAGGCCGCCGGGCCCAACATTTGAACTACTTGTTGATCTTGGTAACGCGACCTGCACCAACGGTGCGGCCACCTTCGCGGATGGCGAAGCGGAGTCCTTCTTCCATTGCGATTGGTTGAATCAGCGCAACGGAGATTCCCGTGTTGTCGCCAGGCATAACCATTTCGGTGCCTGCTGGCAACGTCACGACGCCAGTGACGTCAGTGGTGCGGAAGTAGAACTGTGGACGGTAGTTGTTGAAGAACGGAGTGTGACGCCCGCCTTCATCCTTTGAAAGGATGTAAACAGATGCTTCAAACTCGGTGTGAGGGGTGATGGAGCCTGGCTTGCAGACAACCTGACCACGCTCGACATCTTCACGCTTTGTTCCACGGAGAAGAAGACCGACGTTCTCGCCAGCTTGTCCTTCATCGAGCAACTTACGGAACATCTCAACGCCCGTGACGATTGTCTTGGTGCTACCTGGGCGGATACCAACGATTTCAACTTCCTCGTTGACCTTAACAATTCCACGCTCGATACGTCCGGTGACAACGGTTCCACGACCTGTGATCGTGAAGACGTCTTCAACTGGCATCAAGAATGGCTTGTCAATCTCACGGACTGGCTGTGGGATGAATGTGTCCACCGCGTCCATGAGTTCCATGATCTTCTCGGCCCACTTGGCGTCTCCTTCGAGAGCCTTTAGTGCTGAGATGCGCACGATTGGCGTGTCATCTCCTGGGAACTCGTACTTGCTGAGAAGTTCGCGAACTTCCATTTCAACGAGCTCAAGAATTTCTTCGTCATCGACCATGTCGGACTTGTTGAGCGCGACAACGATTGAAGGAACGCCTACCTGACGAGCAAGGAGGACGTGCTCCTTGGTCTGTGGCATTGGTCCATCAGTTGCAGCAACAACGAGGATTGCGCCGTCCATCTGTGCCGCACCGGTGATCATGTTCTTGATGTAGTCAGCGTGGCCTGGACAGTCGACGTGTGCGTAGTGACGCTTCTCCGTCTGGTACTCAATGTGCGCGATCGAGATCGTTATGCCGCGAGCTTTTTCTTCTGGCGCCTTATCGATCTGATCGAATGGTGTGAATGGGTTTACATCTGGGAACTTATCGTGCAACACCTTGGAGATCGCAGCGGTAAGAGTGGTCTTACCGTGGTCGATGTGCCCGATGGTGCCGATGTTGACGTGCGGTTTTGTCCGCTCGAACTTCGCCTTTGCCACTTTTGGTCCTCTTTCTTTTGATTTAGTGCTTTTAGTTAGGGTTTTTTAGTTTTGGTGGATCGTTTGGACTACTCGCCGCGAGCTTTGGAGATGATGTCCTTCGCTACGTTGGCCGGAACTTCGGCATACGAATCGAACTGCATGCTGTAACTCGCGCGACCTTGTGTTCTGGAGCGGAGATCTCCGACATAGCCGAACATCTCCGACAACGGAACTAGCGCCCTAACAATGCGGGCACCTGACCGCTCGTCCATGGCCTGAATCTGACCACGACGACTATTGATATCGCCGATGACATCTCCCATGAAATCTTCAGGGGTGATGACTTCAACGCTCATTACCGGTTCGAGAATTGCAGGATCAGCAAGTTTCGCTGCTTCCTTGAACGCTGCGATACCGGCAATTTTGAAGGCCAATTCCGATGAGTCAACATCGTGGTAGGCACCGTCCAGAAGAGTGACGCGAACATCAGTCAACGGATATCCAGCAAGAGGACCTGAAGTCATGGCTTCGCGGGCTCCCTGGTCTACTGACGGGATGTACTCGCGAGGAATGCGACCACCGGTTACCTTGTTGACGAATTCGTATCCGCCTTCGGTGCCAGCTGGCAGCGGTCCAATTGCAATCTGAATCTTTGCGAACTGACCAGAACCACCGGTCTGCTTCTTGTGGGTGTAGTCGTGACGATCGACGTTCTTGCGCAATGTCTCACGGTAGGCAACTTGTGGCTTGCCGACGTTTGCTTCTACGTTGAATTCGCGACGCATGCGGTCAACGAGAATTTCAAGGTGAAGTTCGCCCATACCAGCGATAATTGTCTGGCCGGTTTCCTCGTCAGTCTTGACGTGGAAAGTTGGATCCTCTTCAGAAAGACGCTGAATGGCGATGCCAAGTTTTTCCTGGTCGCTCTTGGTCTTTGGCTCGATTGCCACGGAAATAACTGGTGCTGGGAAGTCCATCGACTCGAGAATTACAGGCTTTGCGATATCGCAGAGTGTCTCACCAGTCGTGGTGTCCTTGAGGCCCATAACAGCGACGATCATTCCGGCGCCAGCGCTTTCACGCTCTTCGCGCTTGTTGGCATGCATCTGATAAATCTTTCCGATGCGCTCTTTGCGATCCTTGTTGCTGTTAAGAACCGCGGAGCCAGTCTCCAAAAGACCTGAGTAAATTCGGATGAAGTGAAGCTTTCCAAGGTGTGGGTCAGACATGATCTTGAATGCGAGAGCCGAGAAAGGCTCCTTGTTGTCTGGGTGACGGATAACTTCTGCAGTTCCGTCTCCGCTCATGCTGTGTCCGATGATGGATTCAACATCCAGCGGGCTTGGAAGGTAACGGGTTACCGCATCAAGCATGGGCTGAACGCCCTTGTTCTTGAATGCAGAGCCGCAAAGAACTGGAACAGCCTTGGCTGCCAAAGTTGCACGACGGATTCCGTCGATGATTTCTTGCTCGGAAAGTTCGACGCCGTCGAGGTACTTCTCCATGACCTGATCATCAGACTCTGCAAGAGCCTCGATAAGGTCGTGACGTGCTTGCTTGCACTTTTCTGCCAAGTTCGCAGGAATTTCCTCAACGAGGTAATCCTCGCCCTTCTTGGTCTCTCCTGGCCAAACAAGTGCCTTCATCGCAATCAGGTCGACGACACCGAGGAAGTCTGACTCATTGCCGATCGGAACCTGAAGTACAAGCGGCTTCGCGTTGAGGCGAGAAACGATCATCCCGACACACATGTCGAAGTTGGCACCGGTGCGGTCCAACTTGTTGACGAAGCAAATGCGAGGAACGTTGTAGCGGTCAGCTTGGCGCCAAACGGTCTCAGACTGTGGCTCGACACCGGCGACACCGTCGAATACTGCAACTGCGCCGTCGAGTACGCGCAGTGAGCGCTCTACCTCGACAGTGAAGTCGACGTGGCCTGGGGTGTCAATGATGTTGATGAGGTGGTCGTGCCACATACAGGTGGTTGCAGCGGAAGTAATAGTGATTCCGCGCTCTTGTTCCTGTTCCATCCAGTCCATGGTGGCTGCGCCTTCATGGACCTCACCGATTTTGTAGTTAATACCAGTGTAAAAGAGGATGCGTTCAGTGGTCGTGGTTTTACCCGCGTCGATATGAGCCATGATCCCAATGTTGCGGACCTTGGCTAGGTCGATGTTATCTGCGGCCACTTATTACTACCTCTTATCTTCTCGTCAGTTAAATTCGGTTAGGTGCGGTTTACCAGCGGTAATGCGCAAAAGCCTTGTTGGCCTCTGCCATCTTGTGTGTGTCTTCACGGCGCTTTACTGCAGCACCGAGGCCGTTGCTGGCGTCAATCAATTCATTGGTAAGGCGCTCTGCCATCGACTTTTCGCGGCGAGCGCGCGAGAAATCAACCAACCAACGAAGTGCAAGAGTTGTCGAACGACCAGCTTTGACTTCAACTGGCACCTGATAGGTAGCGCCACCAACGCGGCGCGACTTAACTTCGATTGCAGGCTTGATGTTGTCGAGGGCGCGCTTCAAAGTGATGATTGGATCAACTTGGGTCTTCGCGCGACAGCCTTCGAGCGCATCGTAAACAATGGCTTCGGCAGTGGAACGCTTGCCGTGAAGCAGAATCTTGTTGATGAGGGCAGTGACAACTGGAGAGTTGTATACGGGATCAGCAATTACTGGTGACTTGACCGCAGGTCCTTTACGTGGCATTAGGAAGCCTTCTTCTCTCTCTTGGTGCCGTAACGGCTACGTGACTGCTTACGATTCTTCACACCTTGTGTGTCGAGTGATCCGCGAATGATCTTGTAGCGAACGCCAGGAAGATCTTTCACACGGCCACCACGAACAAGGACGATGGAGTGCTCTTGCAGGTTGTGTCCTTCACCGGGGATGTATGCCGTTACTTCCATACCGCTGGTCAAACGCACACGTGCGACTTTGCGAAGTGCGGAGTTCGGCTTCTTCGGTGTCGTTGTGTAAACGCGTGTGCAAACACCGCGACGCTGAGGGCTTCCCTTGAGCGCAGGTGTGCTTGTCTTCGTGGTTTTTTCCGCGCGTCCACGACGTACCAGCTGTTGAATTGTTGGCATCTTTCTCCATTCATGACTGCGCCTATTTACGCTCTACCACCGACCCACGCGGTCGGGTGTGTTGCCCAGTTCGCGCAGCCGCCGACCTAAATAATTAGATCGGGCATCAGCAGAAAAGCTCTAAAGAAGAGCAGGGCGAGAGCGTAACCCAACCGCACCACCAAGGTCAAAACGAGGGTTTTACTCCTATTTTCGGTAAATCAACGGAAGGGACACGCCGTAAGAATCGGGTCAAAATGGATCCATCTGATCCAGGGTTTGTTCCATCTTCTCGACGATCTGGGCCGCTTTGGGAAGATCTTCCTCAACCTGCTCAATCGAAATAATCGGTGCGCCACTCGGCGGATATTCAGCCGCCCTCCTTGTTCGCCTCATGCGATCGAATGGGCGCAAAGTCATGCCCAATATCGAATCAAGTTGAGCGCGAACGGCCTCGATCGTGGCAATGTGCCCGCCTTTTGATGTTGGCCGGAGCCCTTGATTTTCAAGGATGGCTACAAGCGCTTTCCGAGCAGCGTCATATAGCAGGGCATAAGCCCCTTCGGGGTCGCTGTCTTTCAAAGACGCAGCCGAACGTAAATGTTGAAATGCCTGGTCAAACAGGCGATCAGCTTGCTCTCGGCTCGCTTCTACTTCCTGCAGGTCCCCATCTCGCAATAATTGCTCGATTTTTTCCTTACCGGGGTTCCATCTAGCCATCCTCAGCGCCTCATTTCATGATCTTTGAACAGGTCAATCTCGACCAACGGCTTAGAACGGATAGTGGCTAGGAGCGCACTTGCGCCCTTTTTGTCCGAATTCGATTCGTCAGGCGCCTTCAACCAAGATTCAAAACTCACTTTTTGGATATTCACTTCACGATGCAGAATCTTTTCTGCTTCCTGGACAGCAGCGTCAAGTTCGTCGATATCTGCCGAGCCAACCGCAAGGACGTCAACGTCCTTAGGAATGGCGCCTCGTTCCCCTCGATAACGTGCAGCCCAGGATCCGAAAATATAGGCCCTCCGGATTCCGTGCACCCGAGAAAGGCACTTGGCCAAAACTGGAAGTGGACCATACGTCAGAGCTAGGAGGTCGGCGAGAGGTTTAGCCATTATTGAATCGCTGGCGGCTCGGATGAGGCGATTATTACCCTCGCGACGATCTTTTATGAATCCCGCATCCACTAAACGTGTCACTTCGTGGTGTACCCCTGGTGCGGAGACTCCGATCCTACGTGCAGTCTCGGCCAACGTAAATTCCTGATCAGGATTCATAAATAGCAGCGCTAGGAGATCCCCTTGGGTCTGGGAACGAAGTAGCGGCAAGAGCATGGATTCTTTCACAACTCTTAAGATACATTAAGAGTTGTGAAAGTCAATCCCACATAATGAAGACCCGGCAGACGCAGACCGTCCATACCTTTACTACTGCACCCACCCACGCTCTCGTCTGGGCAAATCTGCCCTCGGGGCCCCTGCCCAGCGGATCAGAAACCCTGACAGCACCAGCAGAACCATGGCCAAGGCTGAATTCAAGGGCAACTTGACATAATGCACGATTTTGAACGGGAATCCACCCAATCCGGTAGCTGAGAGCATCAGAAGGCCGGCCCCTGCGCCAAAAACCCCAATGCTGCAAGCCCAGCTCGCCAGTGACCGTTTCGGAGGGAAGGTCCTGGACGGCCAATCCCACACGGGAAGGCGAGCGTGCTCCAGTGGCCACAAGAGGCGGACGATCGCCCAGACGAGGAGTCCGAAAATGAACCAGAACCCGATCGAGCCAAGGGCGTAGCTCCAGCCGTCGGGAACCGGGTAGCCGGTGGGGCCGAGGCGGGTAGGTCGGTCCATGCCAAAGAAATGAGAGATGACAATAAGCAGGACCAGCATCGGCAGATGCCACAGGTAGAGCGTCATGGCTGCAAGGTTCACCCACGTCACCCGCCGCCAAATATTCTCGCGTGCGAGCAATCGGGTTAGAGACTTCCTAAGCAACGCGACAACGAGGACCCAATTGACGCAATGCACCGCGAGGACAACGGTCGGTGGCGCCATGTTGCTCACCGGATCCCCCGGCATCCCCACGAGAGAGATCGGCCAGGGGCCAAAACGGATTAAGAGAAAGTTAGCGAGAACATTGAAGACGAGCACTGAAATTAGAAAGGAACGCGAATATTTCTTGAAAGTCCCGCGCGCCCACAACGATCCCAAGTACGCAGGAACCATCCACACAAGGACAAAGTTGGCCAATCCAACCGCATTCGGAAAACCTTGGAAAAATCGCAGTACATCAATCAGGCCACAGGCAACCAACAATGAGAGCGTTCGGATTGCACCTTGCACGGGGGTTGTTGGTTTGAAGATCGGAGTCATAGCAGTCACGAGAATGTACGAACCAAGAAACCAGAGTAGTTGAGTAGTCAGAAGCATCAGCGGTGCGGCAACGCGCGTGGGCGCGAGCACTGTGACAATTGCGGCGACGATTCCCATGATGATCAAGTAGGTCCAAATTGGACGAAGGAATCTCTCCGCGCGCGCCCACATCCATTCGGCGTAGCTTCCTTGTCGCAGCACATGCTTGTCCCACGAAATCGAATTTGCTGCGCCACCGGCGAAAAAAAATAGCGGGACAATTTGAAAAACCCATGTCAGCGCCTGCGTCCAAGGAAATACTGCAAGTAGATTGCCGACTTTTGGCACTCCATACTGCCAAGTAACAACGCCCATTAATGCATGTCCTGCCACGACAATCACCAACGAGATTCCGCGGGCCGCATCGACAATCCGATCGCGGTCGGAAGGAGTCTGTGCCGCAGAAGTTACGGATGGCACTGGAAGAAAGAGGTTGCCATTCACGTCGGCCCCTTTCTCGATACAGAAATCATCTCACCTGTCTATTGATGAAATGCGAATTGCGTGCAGATGAGAGTGCAGCCCTTATGCAAGTCATCCCTATACAGCGAGAGCGCGCTTTAGGTAACCTTCAGCATGGTCAGCCCAAGTTCCCCGCTTCCCTCAACAATTACCCACTCGCAAAACGAATGGCAGGCATGGCACGCACGACGCCTTGCTTCAGTCACCTCTCCTACAGGAAATCTCGCTCTCATCGAGACGCGCTGGCAAACGGGTGATAAGGAAATAGCCATTGAGGAAGTCCTCGCGGGGCAACCCTCCACGGTCACCGTTACTAGACACGAGCGACACGACTTTGAAGGAAATGTTGTCGCCACGGGAGTTCGAATCTGGGACTCCAACTCGGAGGCCATTCAAGCTTTCGAAACCATCGACGCCTTTCCTTTTGATGCTTCGTGGATCTTTGAAGGCACCTTCATTCCACACCCCGAGTCACAAGCAGTGCCTTTTGAATATGTGAGAGAGACTCCCGAACATCGCAACTTGGCAGTTCCCGGAGAAATCAAAGTGACAATAGAAGGTGTTGATTACTCACTTGATGCGTTCGACGACGAAGGAACGCTTCTGCTCGTATTCGCAGACCCGACCAACGGCAAGGAAACCTATCCAGCTGGTCGCTTCCTCGTTCTACCCAAGGAAGAAGATTCCGATCGAGTGATCATTGATTTCAACCGTGCGTACGTGCCTCCATGCGGTTTCTCGATGGCGTACAACTGCCCGCTTCCACCTCCACAAAACCGGCTCAAGGTCCCAGTACGTGCCGGCGAGAAGAACCCGATTTTTCGTAATAACTACGAAATTCACTAAACCGACATGCCTAATAAACGAATACAAGTGGCGAAGGAGAAAACAATGGTTGGAAAGCACGGGAAAAAGATCGGGTGGCTTGGCGTTGCCATGGCCCTGGCGCTCACTCTTGCCGCTTGCAGTTCGGCAACAAAGACAACGACAGCGAGTTCTGATGCAACAATCAACATCGGCTCACTTTACGAGCCGCAGAACTTGGATAACACAGGGGGCGGCGGCCAAGGAGTCAACGAAGCTCTCAACGGAAACGTGTACGAAGGACTCTTCAGTCTCACCGATTCCGGCAAAGTCGAAAACCTCCTTGCAACAGATTACAAAGTCAGTTCCGACGGCCTGACCTACACATTTACGATCCGTGACGGCGTCGTATTCCACTCCGGCAAAGCACTGACGAGTTCAGATGTTAAGTACAGCATCGAAAAAGTCATAGCTGAGAAATCCCAATCAGCGCGCAAGAGCAACTTCGACATGATCAAGTCGGTAGCAACGCCTGACACCAAGACGGTCGTAGTGACTCTTAAAACTCGATCAATCTCCTTCGTCTACAACCTGAGCTACATCTGGGTGATCAACTCAGACGCAAAGGACATAACTGCGACTGAAGATGGAACTGGTCCCTACACCCTTACCGCATGGAAGCACGGTTCGACGCTCTCTTTGGCTCGCTTTGACAAGTACTGGGGAACACCAGCCAAAAATAAGGTCGTCGTATTCCACTACTTCACCGACGCTACAGCCTTAAACAACGCACTTCTCACCCACGCGGTTGACGTAGTGACTTCCGAGCAGAGCCCGGATGCCTTGGCTCAATTCAAGAATGCCGACTTCAAGATCAACAATGGTCAGTCAACGACCAAGTTGCTGCTGGTATTCAATGACCGTGTGGCACCGTTCAACAAGCCGTTGGTGCGCAAGGCAATCACTTCGGCGATCGACAACAGGAAGCTTCTCCAGTCGATCTGGGGAGATTACGGCACACTCATAGGCTCGATGGTTCCTCCCACCGACCCATGGTATGAGGACCTCACTAGCGTCAATCCTTACGACCTCACATTGGCCAAGAAAGAATTGACCGAGGCTGGCTACCCAAGTGGCTTCACTTTCAGACTCGATACCCCAAGTTATGACCCACATCCTGCCGCTGCGACCTTCATCAAGTCAGAACTCGCAAAGGTCGGAATTACCGTCAACATCAACATCATCACAGCGGACCAGTGGTACACGCAGGTTTACCAGAAGCTGGATTATGCAGCGACGATGCAGGAGCATGTCAATGACCGCGACGTTGTCTGGTATGGAAATCCCGATTTCTACTGGGGTTACAACAATCCGAAGGTAACCGATCTGATCAACAAGGCCGAACAAGCAAGCACCACCACAGAACAGACGGACCTACTGAAGCAGGCGAACCGAATCATCGTGGAAGATGCTGCCAGCGATTGGATCTATCTGTACCCACAGATCGTGGTCGCCTCGACCACAATTTCGGGTTATCCAATCAACGGTCTCAATTCACAGTTCTACGCGTTTGGTATTACGAAAAACTAATACTCTCGTGTAACGCCATCCTTGCCGATTGCTGACCGCTGGAAGGTAAAACTTCCAGCGTCAGCGTCGGGGGTTGGCAAGGAATCAATAAGTGGAATCAGAATTTCTTCTGCAACACCGTAGATGCGGCGAAGCTCGCCTACCGGATCGGTATGTTCATCGACTCGTAGATCTAGAATGGGAAATTCCCTTGCACCATAGACTTTCAGAGCGGCAGATTGACGGCCGCGCTTGTCGCCTCCGGCCTTCTCTCCGGCGCTTAAGGCCAATAGCAGTCGTCTAGACAAAGGCTGAGAATCATCTGATTCAAAACTCTCACGCATCGCCTCAAGGGTCTCAGGGCCAACCAACATGTTCCCAGCGAGTGCATAGTTCGGCCCTGTCAGGTGTCCCCGCCACGTATCGCACTCTTCGCCAGTAAAAGCTGCGCTTTCTCCTTTGCTATCGACTATTCCCAGTTGACGGAACTCGACTCCTGCGTCTTTTTTCTTTAAAAACTTTAGCGTCTCCTGTGCACTGTGGCCGCTCTCCAAATATTCTAAACCCGAAATGCCAAGTTGAGGGTTTATGTAGGCCTGACTTGCAATCGCTCCAACGTTGCTTTTAACGAAGACGCAGAGCGCACCAACAGCAATAAACTTCGTTGAAATCGCTATCCCGAGTTCACCTGTGCGATTGCATCGCGCTGTGATTGAAAAAGTATTGTATTTCATTTGCATATCTCCTAAGTGGATGTACTTAGCGTTTGCTCTCGTGTGCGCATTTATAAGTATACATAGAATATGCATAGAAAAATTCCCTTTCATCGTTAAAAGATAACAATTTGTAACGTGAATATTTTTAAGAAAATCGACACTTACACGAAACCATTTTTTTCGCTAACCTTCGCAAATGAGCGGCCGCGAATTACTCCGCTATGTCCGCAATAGTGTGATCGGTGATGATCAAACTATCGATGGCCCGTACGGTCTTCGTCGCGTCACATATGCTGATTACACAGCTAGTGGACGCTCACTTACGTTTATTGAAGATTTCATTCGCAATGAAGTTATGCCGCGATATGCCAATACGCACACCGAAGCAAGTGGAACCGGACTGCAGACCACTCGGCTTCGCGAAGATGCACGCGAGATTATCCGCAGATCGGTGGGTGCAACTTCAGATGATGTTGTAATTTTCGCCGGATCTGGTGCTACTGGGGCGATCGACAAGTTGATCGGCATACTCAATATTCGAATTCCGGCTGACCTTGATAGGCATTGGAAATTCTCCGAGCAGATTCCGAAAGATCAAAGGCCTGTGGTTTTCATCGGTCCATTCGAACATCACAGCAATGAACTCTCATGGCGAGAATCAATCTGTGATGTAGTAACCATTCGTGAAGATGTGAATGGGCATGTGGACATTAACCACCTCGAAAGCGAACTTCGCAACCATGCAACAAGGCCCCTGAAAATTGGCTCTTTTTCGGCCGCAAGTAATGTCACGGGAATAATCACAGATACCAATGCTGTCTCCCAACTCCTTCACGAGCACGGAGCACTTGCATTCTGGGATTTTGCAGCTGCGGCACCATACGTTGAAATTGACATGCACCCTGAAGATCCAAGACAGCGCCAGGATGCAATCTTCTTAAGTCCGCACAAGTTTGTAGGCGGCCCCGGAACTCCAGGAGTCCTCGTGGTCAACCACGCGGTAGCTCACAACACGGTTCCAGTAGTGCCAGGTGGCGGAACCGTTGCCTACGTAAACTCCCTCGATCATCGCTATCTACTAGACCCAGCTCATCGAGAAGAAGGTGGAACCCCTGCAATCATTGAATCCATCCGTGCAGGCCTGGTCTTTCAGCTCAAGGAGGCAGTTGGAGTGGCCGCGATCCAAGAGGCCGAAGAGAACTTCCTATCAAGGGCGATTCGCATTTGGGCCCTCGAGCCAAGCATTGAACTTCTCGGAAATCTTCAAGCCAAACGGCTTTCAATACTTTCCTTCGTTCTTCGAGCGCCCTCTGGGAAGTTGCTTCATCACAATTTTGTAGTTGCACTTCTCAATGACCTTTTCGGCATCCAATCTCGCGGGGGCTGCTCGTGCGCCGGGCCGTACGGTCACCGACTGCTCGGGATCGATTTAACAAAGAGCCACGAAATCGAAGAAGAAATCACTAGTGGCTGCGAGGGCATAAAACCCGGATGGGTACGCATTAACTTCAATTATTTCTTCTCCGATGTTGTTGTCGATTACCTGATATCTGCGGTGGCCTTCATCGCCAGAAACGGACACCTCTTCCTAACTGATTACCGTTTTGACCCTGACACCGGCATCTGGCGTCATCGAAACGGCCCCGTTGAACCCGCATTGCGTCTGCGAGAAATTTCGTATAAGGACGGCGTTGGAATGACTTATCCCATTCATAACGAGCGTGCGCCAGAGAGTGCCCTCGCCACGTATTTGGAGTCGGCACAAGAACTCGCATCAGAGCGGTTGTCCCGTACATCTACCACTGAGACCGTCGCTGCCTCCACGATGAGCGACCGATTTGAATCATTACGTTGGTTTGAACTCCCCGATACCTGCCTCAACAAATAATAAGGAAGAAAAATGACCTCGCACTCTGAATGGGAAAAATGGCGCGCTGCTCGATTGGCCTCCGTCGTGGCTCCAACGGGAAATCTCGCCCTAATCGAAACGCGTTGGCAAGATAATGAGCAAGAGATATCTCTTCAAAACGCCCTTGCCGATCAGCCAGACTCGGTGACCGCAACACAGACCACGCAAAGGAATTTTGCTGGTGAAGTCATCGCACGAGGAATCCGACTCTGGGATTCGCAATCTCAAGCGATCCGTTCTTTCGAGACGACTGACGTCTATCCATTTGACCCCGCTTGGGTCATGGAGGCAACTTTTGAAGAGCATCCAGAGTCAGTACCGGTGGCATTTGAGCATATTCGAGACAACGGCGGAACAAGGGATTTGGTAGTCCCTGGTGAAATCACTCTCATCTTAGATGGCATCACGTACGTACTGAGCGCATTCGATGATGGTGACAAGTTATTACTCGTCTTTGCAGATCCGACCAACGGGGTAGATACATATTCGGCTGGAAGATTCCTTTTCGTATATCCCGTTGAAGGATCCAACAAGATAATTCTCAATTTCAATCATGCTTTCGTTCCACCTTGCGGCTTCTCATCGCACTACAACTGTCCGATGCCGCCTCCACAAAACCGCCTCCACATCCCAGTCCATGCTGGCGAACGTATTCCAGTTTTCCGAAACGGTTACAAAGTTAGTCAATAACGTCCGCAATGAAGAAATATCACTACCAACCAATAAAGGGGAAGCATGAAAACCGATAAGAGAAGTATGAAGTTTGGAGGGATCACGCTCGCGGCTGTTGTTGCCCTCACTATGACACTCAGCGGCACGAGCGCAAGTGCCGCAAACACAGGTGCAACGATTGACGTTGGAACTCTTCACGAAGTCCAGAACTTGGACAACACAGCCAATGGTGGAGCGGGCATTACTGAGGCTTTCACTGGCAACGTATATGAGGGCCTATTCAAGCTAAGCGATGCTGGCAAAGTCGAGAACTTGTTAGCCAAGAGCTACAAGATCAGCAATGGCGGCTTGACATACACATTCAACCTCCGCAGCGGCGTGAAGTTCCACTCAGGCAAGACCCTGACCTCGGCAGACGTTAAATACAGTCTTCAGAAAGTCACGGCAGATGCCTCTCAATCACCACAGAAGAGTGCCCTGAGCATCATTACTTCGATTCAGACGCCAGATGCGAACACCGTTGTTGCGAATCTTTCGAAGAAATCGATCTCATTGACTTATAACCTCACATACGTGTGGATCGTCAATGCGTCGATAAAAGACATGACTTCCACCGAAGATGGAACTGGTCCATACAAGTACACCGCATGGACACGTGGTTCCTCCATTTCTATGACTCGTTTCGATGGCTACTGGGGCACCGCTGCGAAGAACAAGGTCGTCGTCTTTCACGAATACACCGATGGCACCGCCCTTAACAACGCTCTCTTGAGTCACGCTGTAGATATCATTACAAGCGAGGGAAACCCTGACGCATTGGCTCAATTCAAGAACGCCAGTTTCAAAATTACCAATGGCTTGTCAACGAACAAGCAATTGATAATCTTCAATGACAAGGTTGCACCATTCAACAAGGCACTTGTTCGTAAGGCGGTCACCTCTGCGATCGATAAGGCGAAGTTGTTGTCCTCGATCTGGGGAGATTACGGCACGGTTCTTAGCTCGGTCATGACTTCAATCGATCCGGGATACGAAGATCTCAGTTCGGTCAACCCTTATGACTTGACCCTGGCAAAGAAACTCCTAGCCAAGGCCGGTTATCCAAAGGGCCTCACATTCACGCTCGACACACCAAATGATGATCCACACCCTGCGGCAGCGGCTTTCATCCAGTCGTCACTTGCCCAAATCGGAATAACAATGAAGATCAACATCATCACCACCAGCCAGTGGTTTGACAAGATCTACAAGAATAGGGACTACACAGCCACAATCCAGAACGTCCTCAGTGGTCGCAACATCGGTTGGTACGGAAACCCTGATTTCTTCTGGGGCTACAACAACCCACGTGTCACGGCACTGGTCAACCAATCAGAGAGCGCGAATACCGTTGGCGCTCAAGCTGAACTCCTCAAGAGGGCGAACAGGATCGTAGTTGCCGATGCAGCGAGTGACTGGCTATACCTATATCCACTCATCGTTGTCTCTTCATCCTCAATATCTGGCTATCCGATCAACGGAATCAACTCGCAGTTCTTTGTTTACAACATTACGAAGAATTAGTGGATAATTTCGACCTATAGGTAGCGCCCATCTCCAACCCAGATCTCCAAAATGGAAATCTGGGTTGGAGATGGCTTTAATAAGTCAGGGGAACTAAGTGAAAGGATCGCCCATGATCAAATACGTCATCCGGCGATTGATGGTGCTCCTCATTTCACTTTACGTAGCAAGCAGTTCATTATTCGTACTTTTGCGTCTGTTGCCAGGAGATCCCGCGAACGCACTCTTGACTGTTGGAGCGACTCCCCAGCAAATAGCTGCGGCAAGGCACAGCGTGGGATCAGACCTTCCCTTGATACAGCAGTATTTTCACTGGCTCAAGGATCTCTCTACCTTCCACTTTGGCACCTCGCTGATCGGCAATGTGCCAGTTGGACCTGAAATCAACTCACGCCTTTCAGTGACCGTGCCACTAACGCTGATCTCATTCCTTGTCACGATCACAATCGCAGTGCCTCTCGGCTTCATCGCCGCGTATAAGGCAAAGACCTGGTACGGCGCGATTCTTAACAGTGTGTCCCAACTCGGAATTGCCATTCCCGTCTTCTGGGTTGGAGTGATTCTCATTCTGATATTTGCCCTACGGCTCATGGTTCTTCCCGCAGGCGGTTTCCCACCGACAGGTTGGGGCGATCCGGGACAAGCAATACGGTCCCTCATTCTTCCGGTCTGCACCATAACTCTGGTGATGTCAGCTTCCCTGACTCGATACGTTCGTTCTGCCACCTTGGATGTGCTCAACAGTGATTACCTTCGCACGTCGAGATCCCTTGGGTCTTCCTTCATGGAGGCCATGTGGCGCCACGGTATCCGCAATGCCGCATCCCCGGTCGTGTCGATTCTCGGTATGGAACTGGCGACTACATTTATCGGGGCAGTAGTGGTGGAGAGTGTTTTCGCCCTTCCAGGGCTGGGAAGTTTGCTGGTACAAGCCATCGCCCAACGCGACTACCCGATTATCCAAGGTGTTCTCTTCGTGAGCACTATGGCCGTATTGATTATTGGCTTCCTAGTAGATCTCGCCCAACGCTTCATCGATCCTCGCATGAGTAAATCATTAGCCGGAAAGAACGTATGAACAGCATGAAAAGACGACACTCCCTCCCATTGATCATTGGAATCATTCTCGTCGGTTTCATCGCCACCATGGCTCTTGTATCAATCTTCTGGACCCCGTACTCGGTCGGCGACATGACTGGAGACCGACTCGGTCCTCTCAGCGCCCATCACTGGCTAGGCACCGACAAGCTCGGCCGCGACCTTTTGTCACGCGTCATGATTGGCGCGCGAATTGCCATCACCGTTGGATTTGGCTCCGTCTTCATCGGTGCGCTCCTCGGGGTAGTTCTCGGCCTAGTAGCTGGATTTGCCCAGAGCTGGGTGGATGAGTCTTTCTCTGCGATGTTCGATATCTTGATCGCTTTCCCGACACTTCTTTTGGCAATGCTCATCGTCGCCGCAAGAGGGGCCTCCTTAACCTCGGCCATTGTCGCGATCGGGATTGGAATGTCTGCGATCGTCGCACGACTCACGCGCCTACTGGTTAAACGGGTACTCGCAAAGGATTTCATCACCGCCTCTAGGGCATCTGGTACTTCGTGGGCGCGGATCATCTTCATCCACGTTCTACCAAATATCTGGACCACGCTCATCGTCACCTTCGCCCTTCAATTTGGGTTTGCTGGATTGACGGAGGCAAGCCTTTCCTATCTTGGCCTTGGCGCACCTCCCCCTAATGCTTCGTGGGGAAGTTTGTTGCAAGAAGCCCAAGCCACGGTGCTCACGTCCCCAGTCGCTGCTATTGCGCCCGGCGTATTACTTGTCTGCTTGGTTATTGGGATGAATCTGATTGCAGACGGATTACGAGATGTCGCAGATCCGACCTTGAGGCGGTCGCGATGAAGATATTGGAAGTTCAGAACCTAACCGTTGAGACGGGAGACGGATCCAAAGTCGTCTCAAATGTATCGTTCTCAGTTGCCCCTGGGGAGCGATTGGGCCTGATCGGAGAGTCTGGTTCTGGAAAATCGATGACTGCACTCGCCGTAATGGGCCTGCTTCCTGCCGAGTTAAAAGCCTCTGGAAGTCTGCTTCTTGGAAATGGCAAGGACGCACCAAGGCAGATTCTCGGCGCAAATGAGAAGGAGCTGAACCAGATTCGAGGAACGATTGCAAGCATCGTCTTTCAAGAGCCGCTGACCGCACTGGACCCGTTGATGAAAATTGGACGGCAACTCTCCGAACCTCTCCGACGTTGGCACGGATTATCCGGCAATCAACTAGATGATGCGATTATTTCAGCACTTACTGAAGTGGCCATCAACAAACCCGAACGTATTGCGAACTCCTATCCGTATGAAATTTCCGGCGGAGAGCGACAGAGGGCAGCGATCGCGATGGCTCTCGCCTGCGAACCATCACTTCTGATTGCAGATGAGCCAACTACTGCGCTGGATGTCACAGTACAAGCCGAAATACTTACTCTATTGGACGCAGTTGTTGCTAAGCGCGGGATGTCCTTGCTCTTCATCAGCCATGACCTAGCAGTTGTTTCAAGAATCACCGACCACGTCCTAGTCATGAAAGACGGCGCTGTCGTCGAATCCGGTTCACTTCGCACAGTCCTGCATTCACCGCAACATCCCTACACGCGCGATTTGGTAGCCAGCGCTAGGGAGCTTGATGACGCACTCAATATCGCAAAGAAGGGGGCGGGAAACTAATGCAAAATCCGATACTGCAAACCCGGAACCTTCACTTTTCCTATCACTCCGGCGCCCCGATCCTCAACGATGTAAATATTTCGATCATGAAGGGTCAGAACGTCGGCCTTGTCGGAGAATCCGGATCGGGCAAGAGCACCATCTTGCGACTTCTCCTTGGAATCCATCGTCCAACTCAAGGTCAGATTCTTTTTGCGGGCGAGGAACTCTCGCTAAGGAATAAGGAGCAAGCCCGTCGTTTCCGCAGTCAGGTGCAAGTTGTCTTTCAGGACCCTTACTCCTCATTGGATCCTCGCCAACGCGTTGATCAATTGATTGCCGAGCCTTTGCGATCTCTGGGAATTGCCAAGGATGCAAATCCAGGTGCCAATAGAGCGGTCATAAATATGTGGATCGAGAACGAAGTCGTCGAGGCTCTCAAGTCAGTAGGTTTGCCAGCTGATTCGGCGCATCGCTATCCCGACGAATTTTCAGGAGGTCAGCGACAGCGCATTGCAATTGCTCGAGCGATCGTCTGCAAACCACAAGTGCTTCTCGCCGACGAACCAGTAAGCGCCTTGGACGTATCCACCAGAGTGCGCGTAATCGACCTCATCGCTGAACTTGGAACAACCAAGGGACTTACCATCGTCATGGTCTCCCATGATCTTGCAGTCGTTGCTGCTCTATGCAAAAAGAGCATCGTCCTCGAACGGGGTGTTGTTGTCGAACAAGGCGAGACTGCAACTGTCCTGGGAGCGCCAAGCCACCAGTACACCCAGCGACTCATTGACAGTCTGCCGCGACTGCCCGTCAGATAAGTCTTGAACTAGATTCCATCCCAGTGGGACATTTCATCCTCAAAAGAGTCAAGTCCCATAGGCCCAAGCTTTAATGAATAAGAATGAAACTTCTTGAGCGAGAAATCGGATCCCAGTCGTTGCTTGGCGTTCTCTCGAGCTCTCATCCATACGCGCTCGCCCACTTTGTACGAAATCGCCTGACCGGGCCATCCTAAGTACCGATCCACCTCGCTTGATGCATGTTCATGATCAAGAAGTGCCTTATCCCTCAACAACTCGTACGCAGATTGAGCGTTCCAAACTCTTCCATTGGAATCTGTGTAACCAAGGTGCATACCGATGTCGACCACGACACGAGCAGCACGGAGGGCTTGAGCAGATAAGAATCCCATTTCAAAACCTGGGTCGGGAAATCCACCGAGCTCATCCATAAGTCGCTCTGCGTATAGCGCCCAGCCTTCACCATAGCCACTCGTCCACGCCTGAGTACGTTGAAATCTACTCAATCGATCGATTTCAATAATCACCGTTGCACTCTGCAGATGGTGACCAGGGACCGCCTCGTGATACCAGGTTGAAGGAAGATCCCACCAACGGAATGTGTCCTTACCCAACGCTGGGTACCATGTCGTACCCGGACGAGATAGGTCCTCACTTGGTGATTCGTAATATGGAGCAGATGCGCTGCCATCTGGCGCCAATCTCACTTCGCACCTCTTAATGCGATCATCGATGTCGAAATGAACGCCATCTACAGCCTTAACGGCCTGCCGGGTGAACTCATCCAATTTCCTCAACAACTGGTCGGTGCCATGCACCATGTACTGAGGATCGTCGTCCAGATAATCTGAAACCTCGCGGAGTGAACTGGCCCCAGGCTTAATTTTGGCGGCGACCTTCCACATACGTTCGTTGATCTGAGCCAGATCGTCCACACCCCACTCGTAGGTAGCACGCAGGTCAAGTTCAGCACCGGTGAAATGGCGGGCCCACTGCGAATAGCGCATTTGGCCAACTGCGTCGACTGGATTAGCCCGTGGCAAATACTCCTTTAACAACCATTCGCCAGTCTTTCCTGCAGATTCATCCGCCGCAGCGGCCGCAATATGGAGTTCTGGGTACTTTTGATCAGGATCCACGCGGTTGGCGATTCCAGAATAGGCACCTTGCGAAAAGACCTCCAACTTCTCGGCAACGGCCAAGGTCTGTCGACGCGACGTCACTTTGCCAGTCTTCGCCAACTCATCAATGCTAGAAAGCCACGATTTGTAAGCACCAGCAACCAAATAGAACCGAGCCGTGCAATTCTCAAAATCCGCATCCGCGCTAAAGGACATCATTTCAAATACATTTCGAATGCTCGAAACTGGCGACTTGATGACGTTCCAAAGGATTTCGCTCTCGTTCGAGTCATGGAGTGATAACTCAGACTGAAGCCGCTCCATCATGACATCCCTGGCAATTCGGTCGACGTCATCTTGGGGCTCCAGCAACGACAAATTCTGCAGAGTCCTTCTAATCAAGTCAGCTCGTCTTTCTGAACCCGCCAATGAGAAATCATCTAGCTTGTCGTCGTACCCGGGTATTCCAAGATATGTCGCAGTAATTGGACTTACAGCGGCTAATTCTGAAATATACCGGTCACTTAAATCGAAAATCGGCGATCGGGAAGGCATTAACCATGTTTATCAGCGTTCTTTGGCGTTGTCTAATCTGCATTGCATGAATATGCATAGATTATTAACTACTTGGAGTCTGCCTCGCCTACCAATTGTTTTGACATCGCCATTTGAGTTATCGAATAACCTGATGACTCATACAACTTTCGTGCCACGTGATTGTTTCCGAAAACGTTAAGACCGAGAGTCGGTACCCCGTTCTTCAACGTCTCTTCCTCTGCCGCACGAAGTAACGCACGTCCGTAGCCTTTGCTCCTCTGTTCCTGGGCAATCTCGATGTCATAGATCCATGCACCTGGTTTTGAAGTGCCAGGGCGATCAAGTCCAATCCAGAGATAGCCCACGTATTCGCCAGTGGAATTATCGGCAGACAAGAGGAGGACGCGTGGGGTCTCCCTGCCCTGTGGCAAAAGTTGCTTCAGCGCCCTCTCTGAGAGGTCCATGGATTCTTCTTCGAGCCAATTGCCTGCCTCGACGTTGACTTGGGCATACGCCGCCACCAACTTCGAATGGAACGCCTCATACTCGCCGTTGCTCATGGGCCTTAAGGTCAGTTGGGTCACTGCGACATTATGCCGATTCAGCTTCGCACCTACTAGGGAAACAGGCTAGTGAAGTGATTTCTTTCCATGATTCGCCCGAGCCACGTGAATGAGGGCACCGACCAAAAGAACGAGGCCAATTGCTGCCCCGCTCATCCATTGTGCCGCGACCATTCCGAAACCAATCGCGGCAACCAAGTGGGCAATAATCACTACTGCTCCAAGACCGCCAGTCATTTTTGCACCTTTGTGCGTATGGATATTCATTCTAAAAAACCTTTCGTGTTAGTCGCCAGACGAAATCGCGTCGGCAATGAAATCAATCTCTTTCAAACTTGGTCCTGTCTTTCGCGTATCCCCAATAAGGAAGCGATGAAAGGCGCGATCGTGGCAAATACTCACGATCGTCGAAGCGACGGCTGCGCAATTCGTCTCTCGTGATACCCGTCCGAGCTCACGCTCTTCAAGAAGATATTTCTGAAGAGCGTGGCCGGGGTCGAAGGCGTTCTCCGATGTTGCCATCTCGTGTCTAAGCGCGTTAAGCAGTTCTGTATCAGAAAAAGCTGAGGCAATCAGCGGAACTAGTTCATCCATCACGATCCCAGAATGCTTAACGAATGCATGAAGGTTGCTAGAGACACTTCCTTTCCCTACCTGCAACTCGACTTCGCCAACGGGTTGTGAAAGTGAATAGATGCGTCGCAAGATTGTCTGCGCGAGCAATTGCAGTCGATCGCCAAAGTAGTTATAAAGTGTGCCGGGCGCGATTCCCGCCTCCGACGCGATTGCACGAGTTGATGCAGCGGCGAGTCCCTCGCTCTGAATCACTCGCAAAGCTGCATCCAGAATGTGCTCCCGAATCGCTTCTGCTTCTCCACCTGTTGAAGCAACAATCTTGTCGGAGAGGGGTCTAGGCATCTCGGCGCCTTTCGATCAGCACGGCAGTCAACATAATGACCACACCATAGATCACCAAGGCAATGGCGGCGCTAGATTGCGACAGCAAGTCAGCATTGGGATCTCGAACAAGAGCACGATTCAACGCCGATGGCAGCCACCGGCCGAGCGTCGCAGAGAATCCGAGGACAATGTTTTCGATGACAAAGAGCCAGGCCATCCAGCCCACAATGGCGCTGATCTGATTGCGCACCAGGCTTCCAGTCGCTGCACCGAGTGCCCCAAAGAGTGCCGCAGCCAAAACTGCCCCTCCCAATATGGTCCATGCTTGGGAGGACCCAAGCGGGAAGGTATATCCCTTTGCAGAGTAGAGATGGTTCGCTACTGCAATTGCCGTACCCGCGGACAAAGCGCCAAATACAATTCCGCTGGTTGTGGCGACGATCAGTTTGCTGACAATCACTTTCCACCGCTTTGGCGTCGTCAAAAAAGTGTCAGTGGCGGTGCGTTGACGAAATTCGCCAGCCGAAATTATTACGCCTAGGACGAGAACGAAGATTCCTCCAGCGGCTGTGACGTGCAGGACTTCTCGAATTCCATTCAGTGATTCAAGGTCGAGTTTCGAATTCGATGCGACGAAAATTGCACCAACCACGGCGAGGCCGGTCGTAACAACGGTTGCGGCAAGTAGCCCCCACGTAGTTTTGGTGGTTCGAAGTTTCAGATACTCGGCGGCGATTAGACCTCTCATTACCTCACCTGCGCATTCACGCTGGTGAGTTCGAAGAACAATTCTTCGAGCCGACCTGCAACAATTTTCCCATCAGCGCTCGCGAGTTCGCTCATTGAGGTTTCGCGAACCACTTTTCCGTGATTTATAACCACGAGGTGGTCAGCAACCATTTCGACCTCATTGAGAATGTGGCTGGAGAAGAGAACGGTGCGCCCCTGTTTGGCCCATCCGCGTATGAGATCCCTGAGCCATGCCATACCCGCCGGATCCAAACCGTTACTTGGTTCATCCAGTACAAGCACCGGAGGATCACCAAGAAGTGCAGTAGCCAGCGACAGCCTTTGACGCATCCCCTGCGAATACCCGCCAACGGGACGGTCGGCAGCAGAACTCAGTTCTACGATCTCTAGCACGTCATCTACTCGCTGCCGTTGTATCCCGGATGCCCGAGCCACTATCTGCAGATGGTCAGCAGCCGATCTCCCCGGGTGGTAACCCATCGAGTCAAGTACTGCGCCGACCGAGCGACGTGGAGATTCCAGCTCAACATATTTGCGCCCGCCAATCAAGGCCTGGCCTTCATCTGGGCGCGACAACCCGAGCAATATCCGTAAAGTGCTCGTCTTTCCCGCCCCGTTTGGTCCCAAGAATCCCGTTACTGCGCCGTCGGGAGCGGTGAAACTCACGCCGTCGACCGCTTTCGTGGACCCAAAGGCTTTGGTCACGTTCTTTACCTCAATCATGTCCCTCTCTTTTCATTATGAACGTTCGTTCATTATGAGGGAAATAATAAACGCTCGTTCACTACGATGTCAAGTCTTCCCTCTCCTTTAGACTCGCGAGGATTCAAGAAATGGAGCGCATCGTGCCAGGTGTAAATATCTCTCAGATCGAAGCAGAGGAACGCGCAAAGTACCTTTCTATTGATAGCTACGACGTCAACCTCAGGATCGTTCCGGGTGAAGAGACCTTCTACTCCAAGTCCATGATCCACTTCTTCTGCAACGAACCCGGGATCGACACTTTCATTGACGCACCGGCTCGAAGAGTCATCTCTGCAACTCTCAACGGCGTTCCTGTAGACGTCTCGCAGTTCGATGGCGAGAGCATCTTCCTGAAGAATCTTGCGGCAGAGAATGACCTCGTCATCGAGCTCGATTCCATCTTCTCCAAGAACGGCGAAGGGCTTCAGTACTCAGTGGACCCAGCAGACCAAGAGGTCTATCTGTATTCACAGTGCGCACCGGCACTCACCCGTCATATGTATGCCTGCTTCGACCAACCAGACTTGAAGGCCACTTTCACTCTAACCGCCACCGTCCCCAATCATTGGGAGGCGATCTCCAACAGCCCAGTCGAATCCAAGACGCCATCTGGCGCGGAGTACACAACGTGGAAATTCCTTCCCACCGTCCGACTCTCTACGTACATAACAGCATTTATCGCCGGCCCGTACCACCACGTGCATGACGAGTACATCGGTGAGAAGAAGATCCCTCTTGGTATCTACTGTCGAAAGTCCTTGGCGCAACACCTTGATCACGAAAAGATTTTCACGGTGACCAAGCAGGGCTTCAAGTACTTCGAGAGGGTTTTCGGACTTGCTTATCCATTTGATAAGTACGACCAAATCGCCGTGATCGACTACAACTGGGGCGCCATGGAGAACGTCGGCGCGGTTACATTCAAAGAGGATCTCTTTGTCTATCGAAGTCGTGTCACTGAACGCCTCTATAAGTACCGTGCCAACACGATCCTTCATGAGATGTCCCATATGTGGTTCGGCAACATGGTCACCATGAAATGGTGGAATGACGTCTGGCTCAACGAATCATTCGCCGAATGGGCCTCCTACACGGCAACTCAGGAGGCCACGGAATACAAGGACATTTGGACCGAATTCAACGCTCGGCGGAAGACCTGGGCACTCCGCCAAGATCAGATGTCGTCCACGCACCCGATCGCCGTCGATGTGAAAGATATTGACACAGCCAACAACAATTTCGATGGAATCACCTACGCAAAAGGCGCCTCAGTGCTCATGCAATTGGTCGCCTACGTCGGACGTGACAATTTCATCCGTGGGCTGCAGAAGTACTTCTCCAAGCACGCCTACAAGAACACGACTCTTGCTGATCTTCTCGTCGAACTGGAAGCCACTAGCGGGCGTGACCTGAAGAAGTGGTCGGCCACATGGCTTGAAACCGCGGGGGTAAACACTCTTCGTCCATCGCTCAAGGTTGTTGACGGGGTGTACACCGGAGTCGGTGTCATCCAAGAAGCACCAACCATGCCCGAGGATTCCACCGAACTTCGTCCCCATCGCATGGCGGTTGGACTCTACGACCTGCGCCATGGAGTCATCCTTCGCAGAAGGTCCGTCGAATTAGATATCACGGGCGCGCTCACTCAGGTCCCTGAATTAGTTGGCGAGAAAGTTGCCGACCTTGTTCTCCTCAACGACGGTGATATGACCTATGCCAAGATCCGCTTCGATGAGCATTCACTTGCTACTTTGAAAAATCACCTCGGCAATATTGGCGATTCACTCGCGCGCGCCCTCTGCTCAAGTGCTGCGTGGGACATGCTCCGTGACGCGGAAATCTCTGCAACTGATTACGTGGACATCGCACTTGCTGGCCTGCCCGGGGAAACCGACATCACCGTCGTGTCACAAATTACAGAGCGGTTGGCGACGGCGGTCGATCAGTACGCCAACGAATCGGTACGCGACTCACTCAGGACCCGCGTAGCTGGAGGACTCGAAGTCATGATGGATTCGTCCGAGCCCGAAAGCGACCACCAACTTC
>CAWJOR010000023.1:0-36480 GCA_963844465.1 uncultured Actinomycetota bacterium
TGAGACAACTGGTGACCGCGGCGCGAAGGTAGGCGGCATCATGCACGTTGAAGCATCAATCGCAATTTCAAACGTCATGCTCGTTGATGAGGACGGCAAGGCCACTCGCCTTGGTGCTCGCAAAGACGAGAGTGGAAAGAACGTGCGAATTTCCCGTCGCACCGGAAAGGACATCTAATGTCAACGACTGAAGTAGCCCGTCTCAAGGGACGCTATCGCAGTGAAATTGCGCCTGCACTCAAGGCTCAATTTGGCTACAAGAACGTCATGCAGATCCCAACCCTGACCAAGATCGTGGTCAACATGGGTGTCGGTGAAGCAGCACGTGATGCCAAATTGATCGAAGGTGCAATTCGCGACCTGACCACTATCACCGGCCAGAAGCCACAGGTCACCAAGTCACGCAAGTCCATCGCTCAGTTCAAACTGCGTGAGAACATGCCAATTGGTGCGCACGTGACCTTGCGCGGAGATCGCATGTGGGAGTTCGCAGACCGTCTTCTCTCGATTTCATTGCCTCGTATCCGCGACTTCCGCGGGCTTTCACCAAAGCAGTTCGATGGCAACGGCAACTACACCTTTGGTCTCACCGAGCAGGTCGTGTTCCCTGAGATTCAACAAGACAAAGTTGATCGTCCGCGCGGTATGGATATCACCTTTGTTACTACCGCGAAGAACGATGAAGAAGGTCGCGCACTACTTAAGGCGCTCGGCTTTCCTTTTAGGGAGAACTAATGGCTAAGACATCGCTCAAAGTAAAAGCTGCCCGTAAGCCAAAGTTCAAGGTTCGCGGTTACACACGTTGCCAGCGCTGCGGTCGCCCGCATGCTGTCTACCAAAAGTTTGGAATTTGTCGCATCTGCTTCCGTGAGATGGCACACCGCGGCGAACTTCCAGGTATCACCAAAGCAAGCTGGTAAACCCACCTACGAAAAAGGTCCCTACGCCGTAGGGAAACCGGTTCGAGAAAGGCCACAGGCCACGTATGACAATGACAGACCCGATCGCAGACATGCTTACACGTCTGCGTAACGCGAACTCTGCTTACCACGATTCGGTTTCCATGCCGTCTTCGTCGGTAAAGACGCGTATCGCAACAATTCTTCAGCAAGAGGGTTTCATCAGCGGCTTCCGCGTCGATGCAAATGCAAACGGCGTCGGCAAGACGCTCGTTCTTGATTTGAAGTTCGGTCCTAACCGCGAGCGCTCGATTGCCGGGCTTCGTCGCGTTAGCAAGCCAGGACTTCGCGTTTACGCAAAGTCCAGTGCGCTGCCAAAGGTTCTTGGCGGACTAGGCGTTGCCATCATCTCAACTTCATCTGGATTGCTTACTGACAAGCAAGCCAACAAACAGGGCGTAGGCGGAGAAGTTCTCGCCTATGTGTGGTAATTGATATGTCACGTATCGGTCGTATGCCAATCACCCTGCCAGCAGGAGTCGAAGTAACAATCGCTGGACAAGACGTTGCCGTAAAGGGACCTAAGGGTTCGCTTTCGCTCTCCGTCGCCGAGCCAATCAAGGTTTCACAAGGCGAGGGTGTTATCACCGTCGCTCGCCCAGATGATGAGCGTCTAAGCCGTTCACTTCACGGCCTGTCTCGTACATTGGTTGCAAACATGATCGAGGGCGTAACCAACGGTTACACCAAGACGATCGAAATTGTCGGTGTTGGTTACCGTGTTGCAGAAAAGGGCAAGGATCTTGAATTTGCTCTTGGCTACAGCCACCCGGTTCCATTCCCTGCTCCAGAAGGAATCACTTTCAAGGTTGAGTCACCAACTAAGTTTTCAATCTCAGGTATTGATAAGCAATTGGTTGGCGAAGTTGCAGCCAAGATCAAGAAACTACGTAAGGCCGATCCTTATAAGGGCAAGGGCTTGCGTCTCTCAGGCGAAGTTGTTCGCCGCAAGCAAGGAAAGACAGGTAAGAAGTAATGGCAATCGGTGTAAAGGTCGTTAAGGGTTCGGCAACCAATGCCCGTGCCCGTCGTCATTTCCGTCTGCGCAAGAAGATCTCCGGATCATCTGCCAGGCCACGTCTTGTCGTTTCTCGCTCATCCCGTCACTTGTTTGTGCAACTTGTCGATGATCTAGCGGGTCACACGTTGGTCTCTGCTTCCACTATGGAAGCCGATCTACGCGCCTCAAGCGCTGACAAGACCGCGAAGGCTCGTCAAGTCGGTGTTCTTATCGCAGAACGTGCGAAAGCTGCAGGAATTACCTCGGTCGTATTCGATCGCGGTGGCAATAAGTACCACGGTCGCATTGCAGCTCTTGCCGACGGTGCACGAGAGAACGGATTGGAGTTCTAATGGCGATTAGTCCAACTCAAACCCACGGAGATGCCCCAAAAAGCACCGACCGTCGTGAACGTCGTGAACGTCGCGATGACCGTCAGCAGGAGAAGAGCCCGTACATCGAGCGCGTTGTCTTCATCAACCGCGTATCCAAGGTTGTAAAGGGCGGACGACGTTTCTCCTTCACCGCTCTTGTAGTCGTGGGCGATGGCAATGGCCAGGTTGGAATTGGCTACGGAAAGTCCAAGGAAGTTCCGCAGGCAATTGCAAAGGCTGTTGAAGAAGCCAAGAAATCCTTCTTCAAGGTACCTCGCATCCAAGGCACGATTCCTCACCAAGTTCAGGGTGAAGCTGCTGCGGGCGTCGTTCTTCTTCGTCCAGCAAGTCCTGGTACCGGTGTTATTGCTGGTGGCCCAGTTCGTGCCGTACTTGAGTGTGCAGGAATCTCTGACGTACTCACAAAATCATTGGGCTCCAACAATGCAATCAACATGGTTCACGCCACCGTTGCCGCATTGAAGATGCTCGAAAGTCCTGCAGCAATTGCTGCTCGTCGCGGTCGTCCACTTGAAGATGTTGCACCAGCAGCACTCATCCGCGCTTCACAGATCACGGTAGGTGCCTAATGCCTCGTTTGAAAGTAACCCAACTCCGCTCGAAGGTGGGCAGCAAGCCAGAGATTCGCGACACACTGCGTTCACTTGGTTTGAAGCGCATCAACGACGTTGTTGTAAAAGAAGATCGCCCAGAAATTCGTGGCATGGTTCATGCCGTTCGCCATTTGATCAAGGTTGAGGAGGTTGAATAAAGATGACACTCAAGATTCATCATCTTCGTCCAGCCCCAGGTGCTAAGACCGTAAAGACTCGTAAGGGTCGCGGAGAAGCATCAAAGGGAAAGACAGCCGGTCGTGGTGGCAAGGGAACTCGCGCCCGTAACCAGGTCCGCGCAGGATTTGAAGGCGGTCAGCTGCCTCTCGTCATGCGTCTGCCTAAGTTGCGTGGTTTCAAGAACCCAGCAACCATCGAATACCAGGCCGTCAACGTGGCGACCATCAATGCCTTGTATCCCAAGGGTGGCAACGTCACTGTTGAGGATTTGGTCAAGAAGGGCGCCGCACGCAAGGGCCAACCCGTCAAGATCCTTGGAAATGGCGAAATCGAAGTTAAGGTCAGTGTCTACGCTCACGCTTTCTCCTCCTCAGCCTCTGAGAAGATTGAAGCCGCGGGCGGTTCGATTAAAACTCTATAAGCCGTTCTTAGTTTTACATTTGTATTGAGAGAGTGGGAGAAGATCAGTGCTATCAGCATTTGGTAAGGCCTTTAGGACCCCAGATCTGCGTCGCAAGATCTTCTTCACCCTCTCGATCATGGCGTTGTTTCGCTTTGGTTCAGTAGTCCCAACCCCAGGTGTTTCATACTCCAACGTCCAGGCTTGTTTGAAGGAAGTTCAATCTGGCGGACTATTTGGTTTGATTAACCTATTCAGTGGTGGCGCACTATTGCACCTCTCAGTCTTCGCGCTGGGCATCATGCCTTACATCACCAGCTCGATCATTATTCAGTTGCTCACGGTGGTTATTCCTCGCTTTGAGGCACTCAAGAACGAAGGACAATCGGGAACTGCGAAGTTGACGCAGTACACCCGCTATCTCACGGTGGGGCTTGCGATCTTGCAGTCAACCGGTTTGATTGCAGTTGCTCGGACACCAGGTCGCCTGATCGCCGGTTGTCCAGACCCCATCATTCCTGACACTTCTTGGCAGCGCATTGTCACCATGATCTTTGTTATGACCGCCGGCACTTCGGTAATCATGTGGCTTGGTGAATTGATCACCGATCGCGGCGTCGGTAACGGCATGTCCATTCTTATCTTCACCTCGATCGCAGCAGGGTTTCCTGGAAACCTCTGGAGCATCAAACTCCAGAAGGGACTCTTCGCTTTCTGTTTCGTTCTCGCGGTTGGTATGTTGGTAGTCGCAGCCGTTGTCTTCGTTGAACAGGCACAACGCCGTATTCCCGTTCAGTATGCAAAGCGACAAGTGGGTCGTCAGAGTTACGGCGGAACAAGTACCTACATCCCGATCAAGGTCAACCAGGCCGGCGTAATTCCAGTAATTTTCGCCTCCTCGCTGCTTTATATTCCATCGCTGATTGTGAACTTCACGGGCAGCACCGCGGGGTGGGCAGTATGGGTCAGTCGTAACTTCGTTAAGGGCGACCATCCGATTTACATTCTTACCTACGCCATCTTGATTATCTTCTTCACCTACTTCTATGTCGCGATCACGTTCAATCCCGATGAGGTTGCCGACAACATGAAGAAGTACGGTGGCTTCGTACCGGGTATCCGCGCAGGCCGTCCGACTTCTGAGTACCTGTCCTACGTTCTTTCGCGTATTACGGCGCCAGGATCGTTGTATCTGGCGTTTGTGGCGATCATCCCGATCCTTGCTTTGATCCTGTTCGGCGCAACTCAGAACTTCCCCTTTGGCGGAACGGCAATTCTGATTGTGGTCGGTGTCGGACTTGATACTGCGAAGCAGATCGAGAGCCAGCTACAGCAGCGTTCGTACGAGGGATTCTTGCGCTAATGCGCTTAGTCCTGGTTGGCCCACCAGGTGCAGGCAAAGGAACTCAAGCTCAATTCCTGTCTTTGCACTACTCGATTCCTCATATCTCCACGGGGGATATCTTCCGTGCCAATTTGAAAGACGGCACTCCTCTTGGTCTTGAGGCCAAAAGTTACATGGATCGCGGTGAATTGGTTCCTGACTCCGTGACCAATGAAATGGTTCGGGACCGACTTACCAAAGATGATCTCGGTAATGGATTTCTCTTGGATGGTTTTCCACGCAATGTCGCACAAGCCGAAGTTCTCCGTGCGATCTTGGCCGATAAGAAGGCGCCGCTGGATGCTGTACTCGAGCTTGCAGTAGATACAGCCGAAATTATCCTTCGCCTCTCCGGCCGACGCATCTGCCGCAATTGCGGCAAGGTCTGGCATATCGAATTTGAAAAGCCATCAGATCCACATATCTGCGATATCTGCCAGGGCGAGCTGTATCAGCGTGATGATGATAAGGAAGAAGTCATCACTCGCCGCCTTGAGGTCTACCAGGAGCAGACTGCACCGATTATTGCCTTCTATCGAAGTGAAGGCTTGCTCATAACGATCAGCGCAACGGGCTCGGTCTCAGATATCACCGACCGAGCAATATCGGCGCTGAGTCGCGTTCAGTAGGGTCGCATATGGCAATCCAGATCAAGACCTTGGAAGAACTCAAAGTCATGCGCCGCGCAGGTTTGTTGGTCGGCCAGACCCTGGAATTGCTCCGTTCGTCAGTCAAGGTTGGAATGCGCACCGATGCGCTGGACGCCATTGCTGCGGCGAATATCAAGCGGGGTGGCGGAACATCCAACTTCAACGGCTATCACGGCTTTCGGGGCACGATCTGCGTTTCCCTCAACGATGAGATCGTCCACGGAATTCCGGGGGATCGGGTCATCGAAGATGGCGACATCGTGTCCATTGATGCTGGCGCCATCGTGGATGGCTTGCACGGAGATGCGGCCATCTCTGTGATTGCCGGAACCGTAGATCCGGCCGACCAGAAGTTGCTGGATGTCTGCGAAGAATCCATGTGGCGTGGAATCGCTGCGGGGGCTTCGGGGGCTCGTTTGTCCGATATTGGTCATACGATCGAGTTGTACGTGAAATCGCAGGGAAAGTACGGAATTTTGCAGGAATACGGCGGCCATGGGATCGGTACCGAGATGCACATGGAACCTCATGTCCTCAACTTCGGTAAAAGGGGATTTGGACCAGAGATCGTGCCTGGAATGGCCCTCGCCATCGAGCCGATGATCACCCGAGGCACCCATAAGACACACGTCCTCAGCGACGACTGGACCGTGGTCTCCAACGACAAATCCCACGGCGCCCATTTTGAGCACTCCTATTGCATCGCCCCAGACGGCAAGCCCTTTGTCTTGACCGCCCTAGATGGGGGTCGGGAGAGACTTAAATCACTCCAAATCGAGGTCTCAGATCTGCTTATTTGAGGCCGATTTCCCTTATACCCACGCCTGGCTTTAGAATAACCCTTCGCTTCGCAAGAAGCTTCAACTCACCTGTCACAGAATAGAAGGTATCGCTTGGCCAAGAAAGATGGTGCTATCGAGATTGAAGGCACCGTTGCCGAAGCTCTACCCAATGCCATGTTTCGCGTGGAGTTAACAAACGGGCACAAGATCCTCGCTCACATCAGCGGGAAGATGCGGAAGAACTACATCCGAATCCTCCCTGCCGATCGCGTGATCGTGGAATTGAGTCCGTATGACCTCACACGAGGTCGCATCGTTTACCGTTATAAGTAGAAGGAGGGCAGTCATGAAAGTTCAGCCAAGCGTGAAGAAGATTTGCGATAAGTGCAAAGTTATTCGACGCAAGGGTCGTGTCATGGTGATCTGCGACAACCTCCGACACAAGCAACGCCAGGGTTAATCCCCTAGATCGACGATTGAATCGCCAAGCGGCCTTTCAATAAATAACTAAATAGCTAGCGCGTGACGCGACTGTTTCGAAAGAGGCAGACCCTTGGTCCGATAGGCCGAGGCCCGACATTTGTTGGGGAGCGTTGCGGAGGACCTATCGGATTACTGAATGGTTGAATACATGGCACGTCTTGTCGGTGTCGATCTACCGCGCGAAAAACGCGTTGAGATTGCACTCACCTATATCTTCGGAATGGGTCTTACCCGTTCGCAAAAAACACTCGCAGCAACTGGCATCAGCCCAGATGTTCGCGTCAAAGATCTTCAAGAGCCAGAGCTCGCGAAGCTTCGTGAATACATCGAAGCCAACTACAAAATCGAAGGTGACCTTCGACGCGAAGTTGCTGGCGATATCCGACGTAAAGTCGAAATTCAGAGTTACCAAGGTATTCGCCACCGCAAGGGACTTCCTGTTCGCGGTCAGCGCACACACACCAACGCGCGCACGCGTAAGGGTCCTCGTAAAGCAATTGCTGGCAAGAAGAAGGTGACTAAGTAATGGCCGCTCCTAAAGCTAAAGCCGGCGCTACCAAGGGTGGTGCGAAAGGCAAGGTAAAACTCCGCAAGAAGGAGAAGAAGAACATTGCTGTGGGTCAGGCTCACATCAAGTCCACCTTCAACAACACGATTATTTCGATCACTGACACAACCGGAGCCGTTATTTCATGGGCTTCATCAGGTCAGGTCGGTTACAAGGGTTCACGTAAGTCCACTCCATTCGCCGCTCAACTCGCTGCAGAGGCTGCAGCCCGTCGGGCGCAAGAGCATGGCTTGAAGAAAGTAGATGTTTTCGTCAAGGGTCCAGGATCTGGACGCGAGACCGCAATTCGTTCATTGCAGGCTGCTGGTTTGGAAGTTGGTGCCATCTCTGATGTCACACCAGCCCCACACAATGGTTGCCGCCCACCAAAACCACGTCGAGTTTAAGGAAGGAAGAGAATAAATGGCTCGTTATACCGGAGCAGATTGCAAGCGCTGCCGTCGCGAAAAAGTAAAGCTCTTCCTTAAGGGCTCTAAGTGCGATGGTCCAAAATGTCCTATCGAATCCCGTCCGTACCCACCAGGGCAGCACGGCCGCGGTCGATCCAAGGAATCTGAGTACCTACTCCAGATGCGTGAAAAGCAGAAGTGCGCACGTATTTACGGGGTACTGGAGAAGCAGTTCCGCGGATACTACGAAGAGGCAAACCGTCGCCAAGGTAAGACTGGTGAAAACCTTCTCGTAATCCTTGAGACCCGTCTGGACAACGTTGTGTTCCGTGCTGGCTTTGCCAAGAGCCGCGATATGGCACGTCAGTTGGTTCGTCACGGTCACTTCCTCGTAAATGGCAAGAAGGTAAACATTCCGTCATTCCGTGTCTCTGCGATGGACATCATCGATGTTCTTCCAAAGTCATTGGATCTCACACCATTTATCGTGGCAAGCGCCGAGCTTGGCGAGAAGTCAGTGCCTGCATGGATGGAGGTTGTTGGTTCGCAAATGCGCATCATCATCCACGGAGTCCCTGCTCGTGCCGTCATCGACACCCAGGTTCAGGAACAGCTAATCGTTGAGCTCTACTCCAAGTAATTCTTTGGATTTGTTTAAAGTTTTAAAAAACTGCATACAACTAAGTAAAAGAGGAAAAAGCAGGAGATCAAATAGTGGATCTCCCAGACATATGGAGGAGCAACAGTGCTAATTGCACAACGTCCCACCCTCAGTGAAGAAGTAGTTAGCGAGAACCGTTCACGCTTCATCATCGAACCGCTAGAACCTGGCTTCGGCTACACCCTCGGAAACTCAATGCGTCGTACCCTGCTCTCCTCTATTCCAGGAGCCGCAGTTACAAGCATTCGAGTCGGCGGTGCTTTGCACGAATTCACCACTCTCGAAGGTGTTCAGGAAGACCTCACCGACATCGTTCTTAACATCAAGAACTTGGTGCTTTCCTCCGACAATGATGAGCCAAGCATTCTCTACATCCGCAAGTCTGGCGCAGGCCCTGTAACCGGCGCCGATATCGCTGTTCCAACTGGCGTTGAAGTTCACAATCCAGAACTTCACCTTGCAACACTCAACGGAAAGAACAATCTTGAGATTGAACTCACCGTTGAGCGTGGCCGCGGCTATGTAACAGCAGTTCAGAACAAGCAGGCAGGAGCCGAAATCGGCCGCATTCCTGTTGACTCCATCTACTCACCAGTCTTGAAAGTCACCTACAAGGTTGAGGCCACGCGCGTTGAACAGCGCACTGACTTCGATCGCCTTGTTGTTGATGTCGAAACCAAGCCATCGATGAAGCCACGCGATGCCATCGCATCCGCTGGAAAGACTCTTGTTGAACTCTTCGGCCTAGCCCGCGAGCTCAACCTTGAGGCTGAAGGCATCGAAATGGGACCTTCCGTTCTTGACGCAGCCCTTGCTGCCGATCTTGCTCTTCCAATCGAAGACCTTGATCTGACTGTCCGTTCATACAACTGCTTGAAGCGCGAAGGCATTCACACAGTTGGCGAATTGGTTGGCCGCAGCGAAGCTGATCTCCTTGATATCCGTAACTTCGGGTCCAAGTCGATCGACGAGGTCAAGGCAAAGCTAGTCTCAATGGGGATGTCGCTGAAGGACAGCCCAGCTGGTTTTGATCCAACACAACACCAAAACTACGATGTCAATGTCGACGATGAATTCGCCGATAGCGATCAGGCCTAGGAGAATACGATGCCAAAACCAAGTAAAGGTCCTCGTCTGGGCTCGGGCCCAGCACACGAGCGCTTACTCCTAGGAACACTTGCCGAGCAACTGTTCGAGCACGGCAAGATCACGACAACTGAGGCCAAGGCCAAGCGCCTTCGCCCACTTGCCGAGAAGCTGATCACCTTCGCAAAGAAGGGCGATCTTGCAGCCCGTCGTCAGGTGATGGCAACCATTTCAAACAAGAGCGTCGTACACACACTCTTCACTGAAATCGGACCACGCTTTGTCGAGCGCAACGGTGGCTACACCCGCATCACGAAGGTGGGTCCACGCAAGGGCGACAACGCCCCTATGGCCGTCATCGAAGTTCTCACAGAGGGAACACCTGCGAAGAAGGCAACTGTTGCCGAGGCCGAGAAGGCTGTTAAGAAGGCCGCTCCTAAGAAGGCCGCAGCAAAGAAAGACGCTGAGTAACAACTCACCGAAATTGTTATGACGGAACCCACTCTCTTTGCGGAGAGTGGGTTTCTTCGTATTCGGATAGATCTTGCCTACGACGGCACAAATTACTCAGGGTGGAGCAAGCAACCTGATCGGCGGACAATTCAAAGTGAATTGGAGAACGCCCTTCAAAAGCTCACTCGCGTTCCCGTGGACACAATCGTGGCGGGCCGCACCGATGCAGGCGTGCACGCGACGGGACAGGTGATCCACGTTGATATTCCCGATCTGGAGAGTGGCCCGTACGCCAAGAAGGCCGAGTGGAACATTGCAGAATTGCCCTACCGACTCAACAGGATCTTGGATGAGGATGTTCGCGTCCTCAATGTGAGTATCGCTCCCGTTGGTTTTCACGCCCGCTTTTCTGCATTGCGCCGACACTACGAATACAAGATCCTGGATAGCAACCGCTCGATACTCCCGCTGCGCCGCTTCGACATTGCACCTTGGTACCGGCCGCTGAATATTGATCTCATGAACGAGTCCAGCACTCTGCTAATAGGCGAACACGACTTCGCCGCTTTCTGCAAGTACCGCCCAGGTGGGACAACCATTCGCACACTAGAGACCTTTGAGTGGCACCGTAGCGCGGAAGGCTATCTAGTCGCCAAGATCGTGGCCGATGCATTTTGCTATTCCATGGTCCGCAATCTCGTCGGTGCTGTTGTGTGCGTTGCGGACGGGAGATTCGCATCCTCGTGGATTAAGAATGTACTCGACAACCGCCAAAGGATTTCCGATAGCCTAGTTTTTCCATCGCGTGGATTGACGCTGGTGCAGGTTGATTATCCATCCGATGATCAATTGCTTGCGCGGATCGAAACCACCCTTAGACGTCGGGGCGAAGAAGACTAATGGGCCATATAGATGTCAACGCCGTTGAATTCTCTCTCAGCGACGGTCGAGTTCTCCTGAGCGATGTGAACTTTCGCGTCGGCGAAGGCGCAAAGGTCGCTCTGATCGGCGCGAATGGTTCGGGCAAGACAACGTTGATCCGAATGATTTCTGGTGATCTTCAACCCGAATCCGGTGCGATTTCTATTTCAGGCGGCCTCGGAGTGATGCGCCAATTCATCGGCTCCGTCCGCGATGAGACGACGGTGCGCGACCTTCTTATCTCGGTTGCGCCAAAGCGCATTCGTGATGCCGCCGCCGCAGTTCAATCAAGTGAGGAATTGATGCTCACGCGCAACGAAGAGCGCGATCAGATGGCATACGCGCAAGCACTAGTCGATTGGGGCGATGCTGGGGGATATGACTTCGAAGTCATCTGGGACGTTTGCTGCACTGAAGCGCTAGGAAAGTCTTTCGATGAAGTGTCAATTCGCCCGGTAAATACCCTCTCGGGTGGAGAGCAGAAAAAACTCGTCCTGCGCGCGCTGCTGGAAGGACCTGAGGAAGTACTTCTCCTTGATGAGCCGGATAACTATTTGGACGTGCCGTCCAAGCGATGGCTTGAGGAAGTAATCAGGGAGACGAAGAAGACCGTCCTGTTTGTAAGCCATGATCGCGAACTTCTTGACCGCACCGCAAATCGCATTGTCACGCTAGAACAAGGTGCGAACGGAAACACCGCTTGGGTTCACGGTGGAAAATTCTCAACCTGGCACGATGCGCGAAAAGCGCGCAACGAACGGTTCGCTGAAATTCTGCTCCGATGGGAGCAAGAGCACGCGCGCCTCAAGGAACTCGTCCGCACACTGCAATGGCAAGCTGCAAGCAGCCCCGACATGGCCTCGAAGTACCGTGCGATGCAGACCCGACTTCGAAAGTTTGAAGAAGCCGGCGCTCCCGAGGCGCCACCGATTGAGCAGGATGTTCAAGTCGGCCTTCGCGGCGGTCGCACGGGTCTTCGTGCACTGACGATTGAGAATCTTTCGCTTACAGGGCTCACCGAGCCTTTCAACTTCGAGATCTTCTTTGGTGATCGAGTTGCCTTGCTCGGAAAGAACGGCACGGGGAAATCCCACTTCTTGCGGATGATCTCGGGCGACAAGTCCGTCAAATTCACCGGCGAATTCAAACTCGGTGCACGCGTGAATCCCGGATATTTCGCGCAGACCCACACCCATCCCGAGTTCATGGCAAAGACTTTGCTCGAATTGCTGTGGGAGAACTACTCACTTCAACTTGGGCCAGCCAAAAGCGTTCTGCGGCGATACGAGATCGATCAGCAAGCCGAGCAGAAGTTCTCATCCCTTTCCGGCGGGCAACAAGCGAGATTCCAAGTGCTTTTGTTGGAACTATCAGGATCGACCATGTTGTTGCTTGATGAGCCAACCGACAACCTCGACTTGGCGAGCGCAGAGAGTTTGGAGCATGCGCTAGGTCGTTACGAGGGCACTGTAGTTTCTGTTACCCACGATCGTTGGTTTACTCGTGGATTCACGCGCTATTTGATTTTCGGAGCCAACGGTAAGGTCTATGAGAGTCCTGAACCGATTTTCGAACATTAGGTCTGATTAATCTTTCGAGCGTTATTCCTTTTAAGGCTAGGCTCTTCCGTCTCACCTTAAAGCCTTATCCAAAATTTCACGGAATTGCCTAGGCGGTGAAATACTAATCATGACCTGTTTGCAACTGATTGAGCCCAAGATTGATACGTGCCATCTATTTGCATCTTCGTCTGCAGCGTAGAAGTCACCGCATATGGGCTTGAGCGGGGTGACTCCTGAAAAACCGGTAAAGCTTGCTAATAAAGAAAATGCAGATGCATTCTGGATGAGACCCGTCTAAGGGTGCAGAGGTACCTTAGGTCATGAGTAATCAAACGTTTCCGATGTCTTCTTTTGGCGCGAAGGTTTGGAGAAATGTGAACCGAAGTTCTCTCTCTATGAAGTGAAGACTTACATGAAGCAGAAGATTCGAAGCGTCCACAATCGTGCTTATTTTCGAGTGCGGATATATGGACTACCCTGGTCAAGCAAGGTCTCTCAATAAAGATTAACTCCACGTTGGCGAGGGGCGTGATCGCAATTATCAACGACAATGCAAAAAGTGTTGCAATCGCACTCCAAGACTCCGAGCTCTGAGAGCAGAGAGAAGCAATGTTGAGAGTTTCCGACTCGTTCAATGACGCGTTTCAGGTGGCGAGCGGCAAAGCCTCCAAGCGCACGTTTTGCGCCTATTTTCATTGATTGGGTTCGAACAAAGATCTCCGTCTGAAAAGACGCCAGCCGTCAAACTTTTTCTTTGACCGGTCATTTCTCCGATAGTTGATGACATGAATGGAGTATTGGAGCATTATTCACGCACCTGAGTTGTGGCTCCGGATGCGCGTATCTGGGACCAAAATATTGATTTTTGGGATGATGCTTAGAGGGAGGATAGATGAAGGGATTAAGTGTGAGGAAATTTGTGAAGGCACGAAAGTGGGGGCGGCTAATCTTGGTCGGGATGCTGGTCGTTACTTCGCTGACGACCGCAGAGAATTCAGCGTCGGCGTATAACCTCTTAGGTATCAGATGGGCTGGTACTCCAGCGAGTGGTTGTTGCGCGGCTCTAAACGCACAGTATGCGAGTACTTTTCAACCAGGGGATAAAGCTGCTTTCGACAACGCGCGAAGTGCGTGGAATGGAAGTTCTGCCAACGTAATCTTCACGAGTGGCAGCAGTGCGCTTACTGTAGGTGACACCGTCAATTCAGCTGTTGGGTGGGATGGCATCACTAACTCGACTTATAACACATGCCTTTCGCCCCTTACGGGTTACTGCTTTGTTTCTTCGAATGTCTAATTGAATTACTATTACACTAGTGGTTATACAGCCTCGGTGTCCCAAGGCGTGGCCGCACACGAACTTGGTCATGCAATTGGTTTGGATCATTACCCTTATTGTGACTTGATGAACGGCTATACGCCATCACGAATTCTTTGTGGCATCACTGGCCCTGTACTAGATGATATTAATGGCGTGAATTCGCTTTATTAGATCTCAATCTACTCAAAAGGAGTGCGGAATGGTTACGAAACGAATTGGCATCTTTGGCGCCATCGGTCTAGCGGCCATATTGGCAACCGGCGGTGTAGTCGCATTTGGATTCAACTCCTCTGCGCCGTCCGCTCAGGGAAAGATAGTGAATCTCGATGCGAGTTGGGCTGAGTTATACCAGTCGGTTACTGATCTAAAGTCACATTCCGACACGGCAGTATCTGGGCATTTTGCAAAGATTTTGGATCAGACGAGCGATGAGACTGGAATTCCTTACACGGATTTCGCCTTTGTCGTGGAGTCGATACTCTTTGATCCAGGTAACAAAGTTCAGGGAGTTGGTGGCATCTTGCGAGTGCACCAAACTGGAGGCGTGGTTGCTAATATCACCAAACAAATTGGTGATGACCCTTTGTTTAGGGTCAACGAAGGAGCGGTGCTCTTCCTAAGAGAGTATAAGCCAGGTTTCTATATGGTCATCGGAGGACCGTCCGGCCGATTCCAAGTGGCCCGCTCTGGAGAGATTACGCCAATGGACCCGACCGGAGTGAGGTTCGTAGGCTCTCTGGATTCGTTCGCTTCTCTCGTGAAGAATTCCTGACTTTTATAGGCGCTTTATGGTTTAGCCGACGAGTTCCAACACAAATGCCCTGGACTGATCTGCTTCGCACTCGGTGTCGTAAGAACGGGACAGGAAAATCCCACTTCTTGCGGATGATCTCGGGCGACAAGTCCGTCAAATTCACCGGCGAGTTCAAACTCGGTGCACGCGTGAATCCCGGATATTTCGCGCAGACCCACACCCATCCCGAGTTCATGGCAAAGACTTTGCTTGAATTGCTGTGGGAAAACCACTCACTTCAACTTGGGCCTGCCAAAAGCGTTCTGCGGCGATACGAGATTGATCAGCAAGCCGAGCAGAAGTTCTCATCCCTTTCTGGCGGGCAACAAGCGAGATTTCAAGTCTTACTTCTCGAACTGTCTGGGTCGACGATGTTGCTTTTGGACGAGCCAACGGACAACCTTGATCTGGCAAGCGCCGAGAGTTTGGAACATGCGCTACGTCGTTACGAGGGCACTGTCGTTTCTGTTACCCACGATCGTTGGTTCACGAGAGGATTTACGCGCTATTTGATTTTCGGAGCCAACGGTAAGGTCTATGAGAGTCCTGAACCGATTTTCGAACATTAGGTCTGACCATCGAGGTGGCCACTAACCCTTGTAACTCCACACCCATCGTGCGACTATGAAGCCTTCCTCAATGTGATTCGGAATTGGGTGGTAGCGTGCTGGTTTTTACTCGTTGGCTCGTGATGAAATTCAAATCGGAACACGAGGTTCTGGCGCGGTATGAACGCTCACACCCACATTTCCTCCGCTACCTTGCACTTGATGCGCTAGTTTCGGTAGCGTTAGTTTTTGCTGGGTTTCAGATCTACGCCGCACATTCATCAAACTCTAAGAACCTGATTCACGCTGGCCAGATTGCGTTGTCGTCGCCTGATTTGGTCGATCATCTTAGAGGGGATGGGATTAGGGCCTATTGGCTAGGTGCTGTGGGAGGAAATGAGTACACGGTCAACCATGAAGTGGCGGGCATAGTTGATATTTTTTATTTGCCGGCGGGCGCTGATCCTTCAGATCACAGCTCCTTCACCTACGAGATTAAGACTTACAAGGACCAGGGAGTCTGGGACGCGCACACTCACACGAGCAAAGCAACGACAAATATCCAGATGATTTCTGTTAACAAGAGCATTTCAATACGGATCAACCCCACGTCAATGAAGGGGGTGATTGCTATGTTTAGCGATAGACCGGAAATCCTGGCAATCGCCTACCCAAAGCCTCAATCACTCCAAGCAATGATTAAGAATGTCAAAGGGCTTAAACTCGTCCAGTGAACTCGCTTGTAAGAATTCTGTCAAAGGGCAGAACAACCCCACGAGTCAGTTGCGTTTCAAGGTGAATCCAGTGCTTGAACGAAGTTCATCTGGAGATTTCGGGTTCCACGTCAATGACATTGCGCGTGGTTCGGTGGAAACACCTTTGCTCGTGCTTATGTAGAATCCTCTTATAGTGCTGTCTTTGTCGTGGCTAATGATCGTCCCATGAAATTCTCCTACGGTATCTGGTTGAGAAGTGCCGCCGGTCCACCTAATGCCAACGAACCGATCGGCTTGCACGAATCCCCAAGTGCCCGTGTTGAATCCTTGAACAGTCCAAGCACCCGTAAGTTTAGGAGCATCTTGATAGAAACCTAGACCTTTCCAGATTTTCTGTGTGTAAGAAGTGCCTGCGACAATGTTGTAACGAGTTTTGGCACCGCTGACCGTGTGGAACCCGCCGTTGTTTTTGCAATTGTTTAGGGCAATTTTCGCACTCTTGGGAATAGACGCATCGCAGATTTTTATCATGTCCTTAAGGAATTTGTCGTCTACTTTTTTCTTTGTCCACGTAAAATAGTCAATGACCTTTCCTCCATTGAGGGCCATATCCTTAACTTTTGCGTGCGAGTAACCGGCATCATGTTGCATACATGCTGGTCTAAAATTGACCGGATATTTGAAGGCTTTCTTCCACGCAACATTGTCTGCGAACGGAATGTCTGAATCGACGAAGGCTGAATCATCTCCGTACTGATAATCTGTGCCAGCATCCCCACCGCCGCACCCGTTAGAGACCGATTCAATGGAGACGATTGCATCTGGGAGCGGAGGCCACACAGTTTTAACAGTGCATGGGGTCTTAGTGAAGACAAGGTTGATCAGGTTATATGCATTGGCATACTTAACGGTTGGCACGTCCACTTTCCCGATGGTGAGGTGGCAAGGGTCTGGCAAGAAAATTGAGATAGTCCCCGTATAGCTGGGAGGACTACTATTTGGTTCTGACCAGGTGAAATTACCGGTGACGTTCTTACCACTCCATTTGCCCGCGAAGGTCTGTGAATAGCGCTTATTGTTTGAACTTATTGTCCAGGCAACGGTCTCGCCTGTTTGCCGGATGGAGATGGATCCTGCCCACTCGCCCTTGTTGATCCAGGTGCCGGTCAGATCTGTGCTGGCCGCAAACGCGGTCCCATTTGCCTGGATGAGAAGGAAAAGAGCGAGGGGAATCGACAATAAGACCGGTTTGACGCCCACCCGCATGGTTTGAGATTAACAGCCGTGTGAGTCCAAGATAAGGTGGAGCGATGCCCTGTTGGAGGCCATTTTGAAGGTATTTTGACCCTCAGAGGCCCCATTTTGACCCGTGGGCGCCCTCGCGGGTACCCTTACCCTCCTGCGCCGATTAGTGCGCCAGGACAAGTAATTGAAGAGGAACGAGGGCAAGAGCGTGCGTACATATAGTCCAAAGCCTGGCGATGCGATGCGCAAGTGGCACGTCATCGACGCTGAAGGCGTTGTATTGGGTCGCGTAGCAACCCACGCAGCAGCTCTTCTTCGTGGCAAGCACAAGCCAACCTTCGCTCCTCACATGGATATGGGTGACTTCGTCATCGTTATCAATGCAGACAAGATTGCACTTTCTGGTCAGAAGACGACACAGAAGTTCGCTCACCAACACTCTGGTTTTCCTGGCGGTTTAACTTCGACCGTGTACGGCGACTTGCTCGTTAAGCACCCAACGCGCGCCGTAGAGAAGGCAATCAAGGGAATGTTGCCAAAGAACACACTTGGTCGCGCAGTTGCAACAAAGCTAAAAGTTTACGCGGGTCCAGAACACCCACACGCTGCACAAGCACCAGTCCCATATGTTTTCGATCAAGTTTCACAGATCATTAAGTAGAGGATAAGAATAAATGATGTCTGACAACACCACATTTGATGATCTAGACGAGACTGAAGTTCCGACTTCATATTCTTCTTCTACTCCAGCCGCCGCAACCAACCGTCCTGCAATCAAGGCACCGGGTGGCGGAACTGGCCGACGTAAAGAAGCAGTTGCTCGCGTACGACTAACGCCCGGAACCGGACGTTGGGTTGTAAATGGCAAGCCGCTTGAGGTGTACTTCCCAAACAAGGTTCACCAACAACTAATCTCCGAGCCTTTCCGCACCGTTGGTGCAGAAAATGGCTACGACATCTTCGCTCGCATTGATGGAGGCGGAGTATCCGGTCAAGCAGGTGCACTTCGTCTTGGAGTTGCTCGCGCGCTCAATGAAATTGATGCAGAAGCACACCGCCCAGCACTCAAGAAGGCTGGATTCCTTACACGTGATGCGCGCGTTATCGAGCGTAAGAAGTACGGCCTAAAGAAGGCCCGTAAGCGCTCGCAGTACAGCAAGCGTTAATTCTCATCCGCGATATTTAGCCGCGAATATGGCGCTATTTGGCACCGATGGAATTCGTGGCTTGGCTAATCGTGACGTCACCGCTGAGTTAGCTCTCGACGTTGCTGTTGCCGCCGCCCACATTCTTATTGAGAGTTTGGGTTCGACTAAAACACGTCCACGCGCAATCGTCGGACAGGACTCGCGCGCTTCTGGAGAATTTCTTGAAGCCGCGGTAGTCGCCGGTTTAACGAGTGCTGGCGTGGATGTCTATCGAGTCGGGGTTATCCCGACGCCGGCCATAGCCTTTCTTGTTGCTGAAAGTGGCGCCGATTTAGGCGTTGTACTGAGTGCTTCGCACAATCCCATGCCTGATAACGGGATCAAGATCTTTGCCCGAGGCGGCGGAAAACTCGATGATCTTTTAGAGCAAGCCATAGAAGACCGTTTAGGCGAGCCATGGGAGCGCCCGACGGGCAAAAATGTCGGTCGGGCAATCAACGACGACACCGCAGCTGAGCGATACTTGAATCACCTTTTGGCAACAGTGGATACACGACTAGATGGATTGAAGGTCGTTGTTGATTGCGCTAATGGCGCGTCTTCTTTGGTTGCTCCGGAGGCTTTGCGCCGTGCAGGCGCAGAAGTGATCGCCATTTCTGACTATCCGAATGGTTGGAACATCAATGAAAATTGCGGTTCTACCCATATGGAATCTTTGCGCGAGAAAGTCATTGAAGCCTCTGCTGATATTGGCATTGCCCATGATGGAGATGCAGACCGCTGCTTAGCAATTGACGCGCACGGAAATATCATCGATGGCGATCAGATCATGACTATTCTTGCAATTGGTCTGAAGCAGCGAGGGTTGCTCAAGAGTAACTGCGTTGTCGGCACGGTGATGAGCAACTTGGGTTTCATGAAAGCCATGAAGCAGGCTGAAATCGACGTCATCACAACACCGGTTGGCGATCGCTATGTTTTAGAAAGACTCATAGATTCGGATTGCACACTTGGCGGCGAACAGTCGGGCCACGTCATTTTGAAACATTTCGCAAACACGGGTGACGGCATTCTCACTGCCCTCGCCTTGCTTCAAGAGCTCAAGCGCTCCGGCAAGAGCGCAAATGAATTGGCAAGTGCGATGACCAAATTCCCTCAAGTTCTGATAAATGTTCGTGGGGTGGCGAAGGAAAAATTGTCTACGTCCACGGTCATCCAAGATGCGGTTCAAGCCGCCGAAGCCGAATTAGGCGATAGCGGTCGGGTTTTGCTGCGACCTTCAGGGACCGAACCATTAATCCGAGTGATGGTGGAAGCCTCAAGTGATAGCGTTGCCTCTGATATTGCAACAAAGCTAGCCGAAATCGTGCAGCAGGAACTGGGGTAAATCGTGTGCGGAATTGTGGGATACACAGGACCGCAATCTGCAATAACCCCGTTGATTGAGGGATTACGTCGCCTTGAATATCGAGGGTACGACTCTGCTGGCATTGCGCTAGGAACTCCCAACACATTGTTCGTTGAAAAGCGCGCAGGTAAACTGGCCAATCTCGAAGCCGCCCTTGGCGAAAACCTTCCTCTCACCCATAGCGGAATCGGACACACACGCTGGGCCACCCACGGTGGACCCACCGATCGCAACGCGCATCCTCATGTAGACAACGAGGGAAAACTCGCCGTCATCCATAACGGAATTATCGAAAACTACACTCAGCTCCAGGCGGAACTTGTCGCCCGAGGGCACACATTCGAATCGGATACCGATACAGAATCGGTGGCGCACCTACTAAGTGATCTTCGCAAGTCACATGACGGTGATCTCGCTGCGGCAATGCGCGAGGCAGTTAAGTCCCTTCGTGGTTCATTTACCTTGCTTGCTATTCACGCCGATAAGCCAGAAATCATTGTGGGCGTGCGAAGAAATTCTCCGCTTGTTGTTGGCCTTGGTGATGGTGAGAATTTCTTAGCCTCAGATGTTGCCGCTTTCATTGATTACACTAAGCGCGCGGTTGAATTAGGCCAGGATGAAGTGGTCACGATTACTCCTTCGGGCATCGAGATCACAGATCTTGATGGCAAGACACTTGTGCCCAAGGAATACGCAATCACGTGGGATGCGAGTGCTGCACAAAAGGGCGGCTACCAGCACTTCATGCTCAAGGAGATTTTTGAACAGCCAAAAGCTGTGGCAGACACTCTTCTGGGACGAATCGGGAAAAACAATGAAATCCTTCTCGATGAACTTCATCTAACCAAGGATGAAATCCGTAGTCTCAAGAAGATTGTTGTATTGGCCTGCGGTACCGCCTATCACGCAGGTATGGTTGCCAAGTATGCAATTGAGAGATGGGCAAAGATTGCGGTCGAAGTAGAGGTTGCCAGCGAATTCCGCTACCGCGATTCGGTACTCGACAAGGACACATTGGTCATCGCCATCTCCCAATCGGGGGAGACGATGGACACTTTGATGGCATTGCGCCATGCAAAGGTGGCTGGTGCCAAAATTCTCGCGGTCTGTAATACGAATAGCTCGACTATCCCTCGGGAGTCTGATGCAGTTCTGTACACCCATGCGGGCCCCGAAATCGCGGTTGCCTCCACAAAAGCATTCCTCACTCAGGTCATTGCCGGATACCTCATTGGGCTTTATCTAGCTCAGACGCGCGGGGAAATGGACTCTGACGAAGTTCGCGAAATATTTGATTCGATGACCGAACTTCCAGCCAAAATTGAACAGATTCTTGAAACGGTCGAGCCGTTGCGTGAACTCACTCGAAGTTTTGCCAAAGAGAACTCGGTGCTATTCCTAGGTCGCAATGTGGGCTATCCCGTTGCCATGGAGGGGGCGCTCAAGCTCAAGGAACTTGCCTATATGCATGCCGAAGGTTTCGCTGGTGGCGAACTCAAGCACGGTCCTATCGCCCTCATCGAAGAAGGCTCTCTGGTGATTGCAGTTCTTCCCTTCGGCCACGAATACGGGCTGGACGAGAAAATGTTGAGCAACGTGCAGGAAGTGAAAGCACGCGGTGCCAAGGTCATTGTTATTGCAGAAGAAGGCGCCCAAGTCACTGGCGCCGCGCACACGATCCGCATTCCCTCAGCACCGGCACTGCTTCAGCCGATTTTGGCCACGGTCCCACTGCAAGTTTTCGCTTATGAGATGGCTGTAGCTCGCGGCAACGACGTTGATCAACCTCGCAACTTGGCAAAATCGGTAACGGTCGAATAAGTGAACTCTCAGGTGATTATTCGCCGAGAACAGATGGTTCGGGCGCTTCGTTGGTCTGTACTCTTATTCGTCGGTTTTCTCATCGTCACCCAGCAGGTAATCACAAATGGGCCACTCATCAATATCGACGCACACATTTCACAGGCCAAACGTCCCGACGTTCCGCATTGGCTTGATTTCGTATTCCGGAAGATCGACAATCTGGGCTTGCGTGGGTTAACCGCCACAATTCTTTTGATCGCAGCGGTACTGATAGCTCGGCAATTCCGATCTTGGAGACCGTTGAATCTGGCGATCCTTTCGCTGTTGGCCCTCAATCTCGTCGTCGGCGTCGCCAAACTTGGCATTGGTCGCACCAAACCCCGTCTTAACATCGACTTGATTCATGCTGGTGGGCTTTCTTATCCAAGCGGACACGCATCGAATGCATTGCTTTCCTGGGGAATGCTCGCCTACCTGATTTATAGATACACCCATAGGGAGGCTCTTCACGGGCGCCTTCTTGCGCTGGTCGTCGGCGCCATAACCCTTGGAGTATGCGCGGTTTCGCTATTCCGTTCGACTCATTGGTTTTCTGACTTGCTCGGCGGGCTCTTTATCGGTGGATCGCTGCTCGTACTAATAATTGCAATTGACCGATTTTTTCCTTCAGAAAGTCAACCCATCTGACTTAGTATTGCCTCATGATCGAGGGAATAGGTATCGACGTCGTTGATATTGAAAGATTCGCACAGTCCCTATCCCGAACTCCCGGCCTAACTCAGAGGTTATTTACTGATGCCGAGAGTTCTTTGCCAATCTCATCACAGGCCGCACGCTTTGCGGCAAAGGAGGCACTGGCAAAGGCCTTGAACGCCGGCAAGGGTTTGCCGTGGCTTGACGCTGAGATTGTGAATCTTGAATCGGGCAAACCGGTCTTCCTCTTTCGAGGACAAATTGCCGATTTGGTCGACGGAGCTAACGTTCACTTGTCGATTTCACATGACGCCGGAATTGCTTCAGCCGTTGTGATCGTTGAACGGTAATGAGCAATAGGGCGCAGGCAGAGGTCGATCTGGAGGCAATTGCATCCAACCTTGCCCATCTGCAGCAACACGCAGGGGTCCCTGTCATGGCAGTTGTGAAAGCCGATGCCTATGGCCATGGTCTGGTGCCAGTTGCGCGTGCCGCCGTAGCAGCGGGAGCGCAATGGCTTGGTGTGGCTCTGCTAGAAGAGGCGCTTGCACTCCGCACCTCGGGAATCATCGTGCCCATCCTTTCTTGGCTGGTTCCTCCTGGCTCTGACTACTCAAGCGCAATTCATGCCGATATCGATCTTGCAGTGCCATCCGTTGCGATCTACAACGAGATCTTGTCGGCGGGGCGCACGGCCAGAAAGCGGCCACGAATACATATTGAAGTTGATACCGGAATGACTCGTGGCGGGTTCCTAGATGAGTGGGAGTCCTTTCTACTGCGTATTGCCGAAACCAAGGCGGAAGTCGAAGTGGTTGGGTTCTTCTCACATTTTGCCCGAGCAGATGAGCCTGGAGAACTTCAAAATTCTATTCAACTGAAACGGTTCATTGAGATGACTGATGACCTCAATAGGATTGGCATAGAACCTGAAATCCATCATCTTTCGAATTCAGCAGCGACGTTGGTTGATGCATCTTCGCACTTTGATTTAGTGCGCACTGGTATCGCAATGTATGGCCTTACGCCCGATTTGAAGCATTTAGGGACGTCAAAACATCTTGGTCTCAAACCTGCGATGACATTGAAGGCGAAAATTCATCTGGTTAAGGATGTTCACGCCGGCACACCGGTCGGGTACGGAGCGATTGCGACGACGCACAGTGACACCACGTTGGGCGTTATCGCTATGGGGTATGCCGATGGCATCCCGCGAGTGGCGCAGAATGCAGGTGTTTTTGTCAATGGTCGGCGAGCACAAATAATCGGTCGCGTATCTATGGATCAGTTTGTCGTTGATCTCGGGAAGGATTCAACGGCTAAGGCTGGGGATTGGGCCACAATTTTCGGCCCCGGCGATGCCGGCGAGTACACCGCAGATGACTGGGGAAGCGCCAGTTCGAGTATTAATTATGAGATCGTCACTCGAATTGGGCCACGAGTGCCTAGAATCTATACGCCTACACCGGAGTAAGGAGTGCTGTGACGTCTGCTTCAGCCTTCCTGGAAATCAAAGGTCTGTCAGTAAATTTCGGTGGCTTACAGGCCTTACGCGATGTCTACCTCGACCTGCATGAAAATGAAGTGGTGGGGATCATCGGTCCCAACGGCGCTGGCAAGACGACGCTTTTCAATGCGCTCTGTGGCCTTGTGAAACCGGCCCATGGCGAACTTCTCCTCAATGGCGCTTCACACAAGTGGCCTCACACTCATGAGTTGGCCCGGCTAGGTATCGCGCGCACACTTCAGGGCGTTGGCTTATTTGGAGACCTGACTGTCTTGGAAAACGTGATGATTGGTGCTCACAAATTTGCACATACGGGTTTTGTCTCCGCCGCCTTTGGACGCAATACCGATGAGGTTAAATTACGTGATCGGGCAATGCTGGCTCTCGAACGCGTCTACGCTACAAGGCTGGCCAACCGTCGCGCCGACACTCTTTCTTACCCAGATACAAAGCGTGTAGCGATCGCAAGAGCCCTTGTAAGCGAGCCGAAGATACTGATGCTTGATGAACCAGCTGGCGGTTTAGGTGAGGAAGACATCGCATGGATGAACTCGCTTATTCACAACCTCAAAGCCCAGATTTCTATTCTTATCGTTGAGCATCATATGGATGTTGTCATGTCGGTCTGCGATCGACTCTATGTCTTGAATTTCGGACAGGTGATATCCAGCGGTGCGGCCGAGGTTGTAAGACGCGACCCGGCCGTTATCGCGGCCTATCTTGGGGTGAGCGCGACATGACCCTCGTCGTATCTGATCTCTGCGTCGACCATGGCGCTATTCGTGCCATCGACGGGATTTCATTCCGGATCGACGAAGGTCAGATGGCGGCAGTTATCGGTGCAAACGGCGCCGGTAAGACGACGTTGCTGCGCGCATTGTCAGGTCTCACTCGACCAACCATGGGTTCTGCAACGTGGCAAGGCCATGAACTGCTTTACTCCAAGCCAGAGAAGTTGGTGCGCCTTGGCGTATCTCATGTGTCAGAGGGCAAGTCGGTTATTCCTGAGCTCACAGTTGATGAGAACTTACAACTCGGCGCCTTGTGGAGAAGAAACGCTGATGAGTCGCGCGCCTCTCGCGAGAAGATCCTCGAGACCTTCCCTCGTTTGGCCGAACGACTTTCACAACCTGCAGATACTCTCTCTGGTGGCGAACGGGCGATGTTGGCAATCGGAAGAGCTTTGATGTCCAAGCCGCAGTTGCTTCTTCTCGATGAACCATCCCTTGGTCTTGCCCCCCTCATTGTCGAGCAGATATTTCAAAGCATTCGCGATCTCACAACCCAGATGGGCTTGACTGTGATTCTTGTTGAGCAGAATGCGATGAGCGCATTGAAGATTGCGGATTTCGGAATAGTCCTCAACCTCGGGCGTATTGCGGCGATGAATTCGGCGCAACAACTTATCTTCGACCCGCAGGTACGTGCGGCTTACCTGGGGTATTGATTATGTATCAATTCATCAACACGATCTTAATCGGAGTGACTTCGGGAGCCATTTACTCGTTGATGGCTATTGCACTCGTTCTTGTATGGAGAAGCGCACGAGTGGTGAACTTCGCCCAGGCGGGCCAAGCCTTGCTCTCGACGTACATCGGGTACGAGTTCATTCAGAAGTTTCATTCGTTCTGGCTGGCGTTGATTCTTGCAATGATCGCGGGGGCTGCAGTGTCCGCCCTGATCGATGCAACGTTCATGCGGACCCTATTTAGACGGGCGGGGCACGGTCCCATTGCGGGCGTTGCACCGATCATTGCCACTCTCGGTCTATTGGGTCTGATTCGTTCAATGCTTGGGTTGGTAGTTGGTGGCAAAGATGTTCGCATTCATCCGCCCGTGTCGAATGTGGGTTATACGATCTCTGGTCACACTCTTGCGTTCTCTCCGCTCAAGCTCTTGATCGTTGGATCAGTTCTCTTTCTGATGTTGGTTCTTTCCTTGGTGTTCCAACGGACAAACGTCGGCTTAGCCTTGCGCGCTTCGGCTTATTCGCCCGAAATCGCTCGACTGGCGGGCGTGCGAGTGGATGGAATGCGCACGCTTGGATGGGCGTTGGCGGGCGCGGCAGGTGCTGCTGCCGGAATGCTGCAGACGCCAGATGGAAATGGCACTCTTTCTCCGGATTCTCTTGAGTTCAGCCTCTTGCTGGTATTTGGATTTATTGCCGCGGTAATCGGGGGACTTGAAAGTTTGGTTGGCGCGGTGGTGGGTGGGTTGCTCCTCGGATTGGTGTTGGCATTTGTGCTCATCTACGTAAGCAGCACTTTGGTATTCATCACGGCATTCGGCCTGCTCATCGTCATCCTTCTGGTCAAACCAGGTGGACTTGTTGGATCGAGACGAGGGCGCCGTGCGTAAGTTCATGAGTTCCTATTTCGGACGGCTTTCGCTTTTTATTCTGCTCGGCTTCGTGTTGTTCTTGGCAAGCAACCGAGTCGATGAACTTCGTGTCTATCAGGGCGCAACTGTTGCCATGTATGCGGTTGCCATCTCATCCCTCATTCTGCTCACTGGATATTCAGGACAGGTCTCGCTGGGACATGGGGCCCTGTTGGCTATTGGCGGTTACGCCGCCGCTCTTGCAAGGAATCATTTATCTGCTCCTATCTGGCTCTGTTTCGTGGTCGCGATCGTTGCAACGGCAATGGCGGGGGCAGTAATTGGGACGGCGGCCGCTCGACTTTCGGGTCCGTATCTTGCGGGAAGCACCCTTGCATTGGCAGTGGGTCTTCCATCGATTGCGAATCAATTTCATATTCTTGGCGGCGAGCAGGGCCTCCTCTTTGATCTAGGTGCACCGCCTGCTCGCTTGGGCGCGGATTTCACCCAATACAAATGGTATTTCTGGGTGGCCGCATTGGCTGCCCTCATTGCGATCTGGTGGCTTCAAAACATCCTTCGATCCCGCTTTGGTCGCACATGGAGGGCCGTTCGAAGCAATGAGGTCGCGGCCGAACTTGCCGGGATCCACGTAGGAAAGTCGAAGACTCTAGCCTTTACAGTCAGTTCTGGTCTAGCAGGACTTGCGGGGGCACTGCTGGCAATGACTATAGGAACAGTCTCTCCGAGCGCATTCCCCCTGACGCTTTCGTTCGCCCTCCTGACGGGTGCGGTCCTCTCTGGCGTAACTACCCTTTCAGGGGTCATGATTGGCTCACTCGTTCTGGTAGCAACCCCAGACATTGCCGATGCGATATCCAGTCGTTTCGCAAGTTCGGAGAATGTGGCCACGAATCTGCCAGGTCTACTGGTGAGTACGTTACTGATTCTTGTGGTCCTGCTCGTACCCAACGGACCAGTTGAACAGATGCGAACTCTTCGCACTCGCAGGGGTGTGAAAAAAACCTAATAGCCGGGCAACCCATACCCTCGATGGAAGGACATACATGATCGAAATAAATCGTCGGAGGCTTCTCGTAGCCTCTGCGGTTCTTGCAACTGGAGGACTCGTTCTCTCAACCGTTCCCGCCCAGGCTCTTTCGCCTCGCTCTGAAGTTGGCGTGACCAAGTCGAGCATCAAACTCGGTGTCACGTTGCCAATGACCGGTGCCGCATCTCCTGGCTACAACAAATTGCCTTCAGCCATGAAGGCCTATTTTGACTACGTCAATGCAAATGGTGGAGTAAATGGCAGGAAGATCACCTTGGTGGTTAAGGATGATCAATATGTCCCAACTTTGGCGGTTGCTAAGACCAACGAATTGATTTTGAAAGATAAAGTATTTGCGTTGCTGGCTCCGCTCGGGACCGCAAACGTAAAGGCTGTAGCGGCATCAGTTAACCCAGGGCGCCGCGGAATACCAACCCTCTTTGTGAACACTGGATACAGCGGATTTGGAAACAAGAAGGCGTATCCCACAACCTTCACGATGCTTCCTTCCTACATCGTGGAAGCCAAGATTATGGCGCAGTACATCGCCGATACTTACCCAGGCAAGAAGATTGGCCTGCTCTACCAGGACGATGATTTCGGTGATGACGCTCTTGCAGGCTTCAAGCAAGCCGGTCTGACTTTTGCGGTGAAGGTTCCCTATGCATCGGGTTCCCAAGCACTGCCTGGTCAGCCAGCAGGTTGGATTCAGAAGCTATCGGCTGCAAACGTTGATGTTGTCATTCTGTTTGGTGTCTCGAGCGCGACTGCTGCTGCACTCGGTACTGCTGCGGTGATGAAATACGCCCCCAAGTGGATTCTTGGTTCGGTAGGTGGCGACGCCACCACGATCAAAGCGACAGGCGTTCTAGCAGGAGTCCTTTACGGAGCCACCGGTGCTTCGTTCCTTCCTGCAACTACTGACACCGCCGACGAGTACGTCAAGTTGTTCCAAAGCATCAATGCTAAATACAACAACAACGCCGTATTCGATAACAACGTCCTCGTTGGCATGAACACGGCTTTCGTTACGGTTCAGGCAATTGCGGCCGCTGGGAAAAACCCAACACGCAAGAGCCTGATTAGTGCGATCGAAAAGAGCGGTGCAAAGTTTGCAAGCGCTGGCCTCGTCCCGCTTAATTTCTCAGCAACAAGTCACGTTGGATACAGCGGATACTGGTTTGGCACTTATAGCCCAACCGGAGACTTGAAACCAAATGGCGGCGTTTACACCGCCTACACAACCGATTCAGGTACTGGCGCAGTGGTGAAATCCACGTACAAGCGTCCAGCTATGCCAGCCGACGGATTGCCAACCCAGTCATGAGGACACTAACTATGAAGAAGACGCGAATACTCTCAATCCTTTCTGCATCCGCATTGGTGTCAATGGTGCTTGTGGGGATTCCAGGTGCAGCTCACGCTGCGAGTCCACTATGTGATGGCAAATCTCCCATCACGTCTTGCCAAGGAGCCACAAGTGATTCGGCTCCATATGTCATGCAGGTGCCAGCAAACTTCAATGGGACATTGGTCTTGTATTCACACGGGTACCGTCCGAATGTTCCAGTGCCTGCAGGTATCCCTGGATATGGCGGATACACGGTCACCAATACACCTCAACCTGGCCCACTAGTCGGTGGCAAAGACACCTCAGTCATCGCCTACCTTCTTGGAAACGGTTACGCCGTTGCTGGATCCGGATTTGCTCGCCAGGGTTGGAATGCTGACTCTGCGATAGCAACTGATGTTGAGTTGATCGGTGTGTTCAAGACACAGTTCCCGGCAACGAAGCATGTCGTTGCGTGGGGCGAATCCCTTGGTGGATTCATCACCCAAGGTCTTGCCGAGAAATATCCAAACCTTGTTGACGCCGTTGCGCCGATGTGTGTAGCTGACAATGTTGGAGCCGAACTCACGATGGCAGGCGACTTCCTGTGGGGAGTCAAGACTCTCTTTGATCCAACGATCAAGGGTGGAAACTACTCAGCTGGCGCCGCGGGTTATGCCGAGGCTATGGGAGACATGGTCAAGTTCTTCACCGTCATCGGCAAGTTGCAGGCGGGTGTATCCACGGGTGCATGGCCAGACACGTCAAGTGTGACAGGTAAGGCTCTTGCTACTGCAGGTATTCCTTCCCGCAGTGCACTGTTGTTGCTGGGCCTGATGGCCGGACTTCCAACGCAATCGGCGCATTTTGACTCGATCTCGGGTCCAGATGGCGCTCTGAAGGTCACATTCCCACTGGCTGTTAGCCCCGCTCTGGCAATCCTTGAGAACGGTGCAAATGCCGGCGCTCTCGCCATTCTTGCTCTGCAAGATGTCGAGAACCAAGCAGGTGGAGCGATCTTCGACAACACCAAGACCGATTACTCGGCACGTGTGTCGAATGACCGAGTTATCTTCAATGCAGCACTCAGTGGCAATACCGCCATCGATGCACTTCTCGGAGCACTTAGTCCATTGAATCCGGGTGCACCACGTGCTGTCGGAAATGCGGCGGCCATCGCAAAGATGAATGCATTGCAGGCCAATACGGGAAAGATCAATGTTCCAACAATCACCATGGTTGGCGTAGCTGATCCGATTACACCAGCTGGATCTTCGGTCCGCATTGCTCAGGCATTTGCCCAGCAATATTCCGATGAAAAGGCAAAGGCGTATGCGGACTACGCAAAGTCGCACGCGTACGACCCTCCAAAGAAGAACTTGCTCTCGCTCTGGAGTACTACTCCAGCCGCGTACACAACGTTCACTTCCGCCGGAGCGCCAATCACGACGACCCCAGCCGCACCAGGAACGAACCACTGTAACTTTACGGCGGCTCAATACCTGGTCGTGGCCCAAGAGCTCGTATTTGCTGGTCAGAACGGAACGTTCCTTGGAGGCGGTCTGCTCGCGAACTTAGTTCGAAAGGCTAAGAACTTGAGCACAGATCCATTCTTCGATGCGCCTCTGTTGAAGTACTACCAATAACGATTAACTAACAGGGTGCGGGGGTCCGAGAAACTGGGCCCCCGCACTTTTTTCATCATTTCCATTTAGCTCCTTGTGGCTACTAGCCTTGCTAAATCATGACGACGATTTCCACCCCCGAGGCGATGTTCGAGTTGGGCAGGCGAATAGGCACCCAATTGCGTGCCGGAGACCTCATTGTTCTCAACGGACCTCTAGGCGCCGGAAAGACCCTCCTCACCCAAGGCATAGGGCACGCTCTTGGAATAACCGGAATCACATCTCCAACCTTTGTCATTTCGAGGATTCATAAGGGCAAGATTCCGCTCATTCATGTGGACGCATACCGCCTGATGCAATCGGAGAATCCGATCTTCTCTCTGGATGATTTGGATTTGGACAGCGAGGGAGATGATGCGATCACTGTTATCGAGTGGGGTGGAGAACTTGCGGCCCGTCTATCGGAGGAGCGATTGGAAATCTTCATAGACCGGACATACGAAGCGCGCCGAGTGACCACAGTTGGTCATGGCAAGCGATGGGAGAATTTCTCCTTGTGACCATCTCATTGGCAATCGACACCTCGACATCGCGAACATCTGTCGCCGTTGTTGATCAAGGTGCCCTTCTCTGGCACGGCTTTCGCGACGGGGCTATGGCCCATGGTCATTCGCTTCCTGCGCTGGTGTCCACAGCGCTTCAATCAGCATCCCAGATTGATCAGGTGGTTGTCGGGATGGGTCCCGGTCCCTACACAGGTCTACGCGTGGGCATCGCTTTCGCACGTACATTCGCGATAGCGAGGATGATCCCGGTTATTGGCATCTGTTCTCTTGACGCAATTGCAGCATTGGTGCATGAGAAAGATGATTTCATCATCGCAACCGATGCGCGACGCAAAGAGGTGTATTGGGCGCAGTATCGGTCCGGAGTTCGCATTGAAGGTCCGCATGTTGATCTTCCCTCAGTCATCGTCGGGTACGACCTGCCTCTTTTTGGTGAAGGCGCTGTGAAGTACGCGATCGCTCATACTGATGAGGATCAATTCCCTGATTTGTTGTCCCTCGTTGCTCTGAGCGAAGACACTGACCTTCATATTGACGAGCCGCTGTACATCCGGCGGCCGGACGCTGTTCCTACGAGTGAGCGTGCACGATGATCACTTACCGGGAGATGATGGCCCTTGACCTACCTGTAGTGGTCTCCATGGAGCGGGAGGTCTATCGCACCGATGCGTGGACCATGGGTCAATTCAAAGAAGAACTTGCATCGGTACCGCGCAATCGTCACTACATCGTGGCCCAGAACGACGAGAAGGAAATTGTTGGCTATGCAGGCGCTTTCTCCCCAGATCTGGGTCTTGACGCTGATGTTCTCACCCTCACTGTCACTCCAAAATATCGACGGCAGGGAATTGGGCGCACGATGTTGGACCACTTGATCACGTGGGCCAGGACGCGAAAGGCGCCCGCGATATTTCTAGAGGTGCGCGAAGGAAACGTGGAGGCGAGCCCGCTATACAAATCGGCGGGATTCGAGCCTATATCCACACGGACCAATTACTACTCCCTTGGCGTCAATGCGGTCATCATGAAGAAGGACTTGGAATGAAATCCGAGCCCCTAGTTCTGGGCATTGAGACATCGTGTGATGAGACGGCGATCGGCATCGTTCGCGGCCGCACTCTGTTGGCCAATGTGATTGCATCCAGTGTGCAGGAGCATGCGCTCTTTGGCGGGGTCGTACCTGAGATCGCGAGTCGCGCACATTTGGAGTCGATGCTCATCATTCTTGAAGCAGCCTTGAAAGAGTCGAAGATTTCCTTGAACGATATTGACGCGGTCGCAGTAACAGCAGGTCCCGGGTTGGTGGGCGCGTTACTCGTCGGGGTTGCATCCGCAAGTGGCTTGGCCCTTGGACTCAATAAACCTTTGTACGGCGTGAATCATCTGGCGGCCCATGTTTCAGTGGATCTACTTACTCACGATGCACCGATTGAGCCGACGATTGCATTGCTCGTAAGCGGCGGGCATTCATCACTTCTTCTCGTGGACGACATCACGGCCTCCGTCGTGAAACTTGGAGAGAGCATGGATGACGCGGCGGGAGAAGCCTTCGACAAGATTGCTCGCGTGATGGGGCTTGGATTTCCCGGTGGTCCAGCCATCGATCGAGAGGCAAAACTGGGCGATCCGAACGCCATAGATTTCCCGCGAGGACTGACCCAGTCCAGAGATTGGCAGACTCGCCCCTTTGATTTTTCGTTCTCCGGACTCAAGACCGCGGTAGCGCGCTACTTGGAGTCGACGCCAAACTATGCGCGGGCAGATGTGGCAGCCTCTTTTCAGGAGGCGGTGGTGGATGTCCTGCTGTTGAAAGCTCTGGCCGCCTGCAAGCAGACTGGCGTGGACTCCCTTGTCATCGCTGGAGGGGTTGCGGCCAATTCCCGCCTTCGTGAGTTGGCCTCGGACCGAGCCGAGAAGGCCAAAGTCCGCCTCAGAATTCCACCCGCTGGGCTCTGTACCGACAACGGGGCGATGGTGGCCTCCCTCGGCTCCATGATGGTGACGGCAGGGCGTGCGCCCAGCCATATCGGCCTAGAAGCCGACTCCAGCCTTCCAGTCACCACCGTTAGCCTGGCTTAACGTCAAATTGACCCTAGAGGGGCTCCCTCCTAGGCTTGGCGTTAGCACTCTCACCCCGAGTCTGCCAACTGCCCGTCTGGTTGGCTAGCCCGGGCGTAAGAGGGATAAACCACTGATCGCAATAACTAAAGGAGTAATAAAGATGGCCGTTGCCATTAAGCCACTAGAAGACCGCATCGTTGTTAAGGCGCTAGAAGCTGAGAAGACCACCGCATCTGGTCTGGTCATTCCTGACACCGCAACTGAGAAGCCACAAGAGGGCACCGTTATTGCAGTTGGACCAGGTCGCTTTGATGATGGCGCGCGCGTGCCCATGGATGTCAAGGTCGGCGACGTTGTTCTTTACAGCAAATACGGCGGAACTGAGGTTAAGTACAACAACGAGGAGTACTTGGTCCTCTCTGCCCGCGACATTCTCGCTGTGATTGAGAAGAAGTAAATGGGAAAAATTCTTGAGTTCGACGAAAACGCTCGTCGTGCCATGGAGCGCGGTGTTAATCAGCTCGCTGACACCGTCAAGGTAACGCTTGGACCCCGTGGTCGTAACGTCGTTATCTCCAAGTCATACGGCGCACCAACAATCACCAACGATGGCGTGACCATCGCGCGTGAAATTGAATTATCTGACCCAGTCGAGAACATGGGCGCCCAGTTAGTGAAGGAAGTTGCGACAAAGACCAACGATGTCGCAGGCGACGGAACAACTACCGCAACAGTTCTTGCCCAGGCAATGGTGAAGGAAGGTCTTCGTAACCTTGCTGCCGGCGCACAGCCGATGGACATCAAGGCAGGCATCGAAGCAGCAGTTGCCTCAATCATTGAGCGACTCCGCGAGACCGCGACCGTCATCAACGACAAGTCTCAGATTGCGAACGTTGCCACCATCTCTGCTCAAGATCGCGCTATTGGCGACTTGATTGCAGAAGCGATGGACAAGGTTGGCAAGGATGGCGTCATCACTGTCGAAGAATCTTCAACCACCGGACTCGAACTTGAATTCACCGAGGGTATGCAGTTCGACAAGGGCTACATCTCTCCTTACTTCGTCACCGACCAAGATCGCATGGAAACTGTCCTTGAAGACGCCTATGTCCTGATCAGTGCCAACAAGGTCTCTGCCTTGGCCGAACTTCTTCCAATTCTGGAAAAGATCGCCCAAGCCAGCAAGCCACTGTTGATCATTGCCGAAGACATCGAAGGCGAAGCACTCTCCACCCTTGTCGTAAACAAGATCCGTGGAGTATTCACCTCGGCCGCCGTCAAAGCCCCTGGCTTTGGCGATCGCCGTAAGGCAATGTTGCAAGACATCGCAATCCTTACTGGCGGACAGGTTGTTTCAGCCGAAATGGGCATGAAGCTTGACCAGGTAGGACTAGAAGTTCTTGGCCGCGCTCGCCGCATTGTGATCACCAAAGACACCACCACCATCGTTGATGGTGCTGGTGACAAGGCCGCAGTTGATGCTCGCGTTTCAGAAATTCGTGGCGAACTTGAGAACACCGATTCTGAGTGGGATCGCAACAAGCTCCAAGAGCGCGTTGCAAAACTTGCCGGCGGAGTATGTGTCATCAAAGTTGGCGCCTACACCGAAGTCGAACTAAAAGAGAAGAAGCACCGTCTTGAAGATGCAATCTCTGCCACCCGCGCTGCGGTTGAAGAGGGCATCGTCGTCGGTGGAGGCGCTGCACTCGTGCACGCTGCTGATTCACTTGAAGGCGACCTCGGATTCCACGGCGACAAGGCTGTCGGAGTCCGTCTTGTTCGCAAGGCATGCGATGAGCCACTTCGTTGGATTGCCGAAAATGCAGGTGTCGAAGGTTATGTAGTTGTTGCGAAGGTTCGCGCGATGGGTCCTCACGAGGGCTACAACGCTGCAACCGGCGTGTATGGCGATCTAACTGCAGACGGCGTTATCGACCCAGTCAAGGTGACTCGTTCCGCTCTTGCAAACGCAGCATCGATTGCGGCAATGTTCATTACAACTGAAGCAGTTGTTTATGAGCGCCCCGAGTCCGATGAGTCCGATGCTGGTGGCTCCGGTCATTCACATGGTCCTGGCGGACACTCGCACTAATTCCAAGAAATACTAGGGACGGGCCTCGCATCTGCGGGGCTCGTTTTCTTTTGGCGAGATTGTCACTCTGAGCAACTTGGATTTCTGACATACTTTCGGAGCAGCTCTGGTTTGGTAGATACAGGGACTCGGTTAACATCCGGGTCCCTGTATATTGTGCGCGAATCACTTCGGCAAAGCGGCTAATCGTTAATACGCACCTTCAAATCTCAAGCAAGATCTGCAGGGCGCATTAATGGATTAGTCGAGTGCAGGCAATCCGTCGATGCTTGTCTTGTTCTTCATCGCTCGGTAGCTGGCTAGTTCCTCGTCGGTCTTGCGTTCGGACCACTTCTTCAGCAAGTCCCGATCACCGACGTGGTCGAAGAATGGCACCGCGAACCCGCAGGAACTACTGACCCGCGACACGTCGACCGTCACCACCGCTCGGGCACCTGGCAGCGGTGGGAATCGCCACTGCAATTGATCGAAACTCTCTTCGCCTTGCGTATGAACCGTTCCCTGGCCGTGCAGTCGAACAATGTTCGGCGGGCCTTCGAAGGCGCAGAACATAACGACGATGCGACCGTTTTGACGGATATGCGCGAGCGATTCGGCCCCGCTGCCCGTGAGGTCAAGATAGGCGACAGTGTGCTCATCCAGCACAGCGAATGTACCTCGATGCCCTTTCGGGGAAAGGTTAATGTGCCCGTTTTCCTCTAGCGGCGCCGTGCCCACGAAGTAGATGTGTTGCGCTTCAATGAACTCGCGAAGCTTGCCATCAATGCTCTGGTGAACCTGTCCCATGCGATCGACTATATCAAAGGCATGCGTGAGGGCGGCCAAACATCTTACGATCTGATTGGACTCGATGCATCGAGGAAGTTTGAAACATTTTTCATAAACAAGCACGAACGCCAAGGCGTGAACAATCAATTCTACAAGCCTCGCTAATCGTTAATGCACCCCTCAGGGCAGGCTCCTATCTTTGGAATCTACCCTTGCTTTAGTTCTTTCGCATGAAAGTACAAAGTCTTGTTTTAGGTTTTGGACAGAAGATTGGAGGTTCGAGTCTCTTCGGGCGCACAAAGAAGATCTTAATAAGTTGTGAAAAGGTTCAAAACTGCCGAGTGTTCAGGTGCGCTGTTGGAGAAAGTGGCAAATGCAATAGCAGCCCACGCTTGTCATCCTTAAGAGTTAGGAAGGCTCGTAACGCGCAATGATCCGTCTTTTCCGAAAATCTCCGGCCACACTCCTGCCCTTCGTACAGAAAGGCTGCCATCGGGGTTGACATCAAAAACACCCTGACCTGATCCCGCTGGAACCCATCCGGTAGGACTTGTGCCAACGCCAGGATTGGACACGACCTCACTGGCTACGATCACATAGCGCCCACCGCGGCTTATTCGGTCGATTGCAGTTTCTGCGTGGTTGGATCTGGAGGAAGACGGTTGTCTAAGGATGATTGATTTGCCTTTCAAAGCTGGGTCGCCTCGTAATACGTCATCAACGACGGCCGAGACTAATTCGACCGGCAGTCCTGGTTGGCCGTCATAGTCTGGTCGACCGTCCTTACCAAAATCAAGATACTGCGTTGGTGAGGAAGTGACAGTCACCTGCAATGTGGCATCCGTTGCCGCGAGCAAATCGCTGTATGACAAGTATCCAACAGGTACACTCAATGTCACGGTTGATCGAGTCGGTATATCACCAGGATGCGCGTTCAACCACAACCCCACGGCGGTCCCTCCGATGACAAGGGAAAGAATAAATGTGAATAGTTTTCGGTCAGTTTTTGGAAACGAAGCC
>CAWJOR010000024.1:0-9529 GCA_963844465.1 uncultured Actinomycetota bacterium
ATAAGTTCTATCCGACATTTCAGCACCGCGTAAAGAGCGAATATATGCTCAAAACCAGCGTCATTAGCGTACATTACAATCAGCAGGAATGGGCAGAACTGTGCAAGAATTTGCAATCAATCTGGCACGTATCTGGCACGAAACGGACATTGAGAGTTTGGGGGACCGGATGCCAAAGGCTTCAAGTACTAGATCGCCAAAATCTGGAGGCAATTCCAAAGGCAAGAAAGCGGGTTTTGGATCGATCAGAAAACTACCATCCGGACGCCGACAAGCTCGATACACGGGACCAGATGGTCAAAACCATAACGCACCCACGACCTTTGACACGTTGGCCGATGCGAGGGCATGGCTGGCTCTGAGGCAGTCGGAAGTCACTTTGCGCAAGTGGAAGGTACCCACGAAAGAGAACCTGGTGACCTTCGAGAATTACGCCCAAATTTGGCTGAAAAATCGTGACCTGAAACCGCGTACCCGATTCGACTACTCCAAGATTCTTGAAAACCATCTCAATCCTCATTTTGGCAAATCGCGACCAGCTGACATCACTCCCGACTTCATCCGCGCTTGGTACGCGGATTTCAATAGCGACACTCCAACTCAGCGAGCGCATTGCTACAGCCTGCTTCGCACGATATTGGCCACAGCCGTTGAAGATGCATTGCTAGCTGCAAACCCATGTCACATTCGAGGAGCCGGCAACGTGAAGCGGGCCCATAAAGTGAAGCCTGCGACCTTGGACGAATTGGACGCGATAGTCACTGAAATGCCTGAAAGATTCAAGGTAATGACTTTGCTGGCCGCGTGGTGCGCAATGCGTTTCGGCGAATTGGTGGAACTGCGCCGCAAAGACATCGACCTCGATGCCGGTGTCATTCACGTTCGCAGAGGATCAACACGAGTGGCAGGGGAGATAGTGATCGGAACTCCGAAATCGACTGCAGGCAGTAGGGACGTGGCCATTCCGCCGCACCTATTGCCCGCGATCCAGATGCACATCAATGCGCTCGCAACCGATGACGACGAGCAGCTTCTCTTTCCTAACAAAAGCGGCGGGACGTTGCACCCATCGGCGCTGTATGGAAGTGTCGAATGCGTTGATCCGGATGGAAGGCATCACGTTTCCTGGGGCTTCTATAAGGCCCGAGAAATCGCAGGGCGACCTGATCTCCGCTGGCACGACTTACGCCACACAGGCGCCGTTCTAGCGGCCTCCACGGGGGCAACGTTGGCAGAGCTCATGGGCAGATTGGGACACTCAAGTCCGGCTGCTGCTTTGAGATATCAACATGTAGCAAAGGGCAGGGATCAGGTCATTGCGAATGCACTCTCGAAATTGGCTGAAAAATAACCGCGACACGCCCAATTAACAAATTGAATTTGAAAACGTTCCATCCGTAGTTGTCGTCAAAGTGCCATGAAGGCATATGTGCCCTGTCATGCACTGACATGCACTGACATGCACTCTTGATATTCGCGGCGAGAACAATATAAAAGCCAAAGCAAAATAGCCCCCGGTTTACAAAATCAAAACCTAAAAGTGTCAATAACTCAAAGTATCTTTATGCCTAGACAAGCAGTAGTAAACAAATTAAAGAAGCGAACCCGAATCTCTCGCTAAAGAATTCACGGGTTCGCTTCGCCCCTAGTAAGGAGCGGTCTCATTATGGCAACAAAGAAGAGCGACATAAAGCACCCAGAGCACATGCTGTCGATTAACTCGGCCGCCATTCGAATTGGCTGTCACCCGGACACTATCCGTCGAAGAATCTCAGACGGATCTCTCACAGCTTACAGATTTGGACCGCGCCTAATCAGGGTCGATATCAACGAGGTGATGAGGATGCTTCGCATCGTTCCAAATGCGGGCAATCTGTGAGCAGTACTCCGCAGCAAACCATTTACGACGCGCTCTTTTCAATTGACCACCCATTCACGATCAGCGACAACGGTATTTCATTTGCCAAATGCCCGGCACACGATGACAAGTGGCGCTCGCTAAAAGTCACCGACGGAGCAGATGCGCCATTGCTTCAATGTCTGAAAGGCTGTAGCGAAGACCAAATTCTCGCAGCTCTCGGCCTCGCGAGCGCAGACCTTGAGGATGCCGGACCCGAGAACGTCACCACGCCTGCAGGCAACCCCATCGTTGAGGGACAATCCGCCGTTGCCGAACGCGTCGTGCAAAGAAACCCGGGCAAATTTATGTACGTCCCAAGCGTGGGCTGGTTTGTCTATGACGGCAAGCGCTGGGACCAGGGAAACGGCGTAGCCGAAATGCAGGTGGAACAAGCCGTCATTCGAGCAGCACGTTCGATGCTTGCAGAAGCCTCCAAAGTGGCAGATGCCACGATGCGCGAGAAGCTGTTCAAACTCGGACATCGAACACTTTCATCATCGGCTCAAGTCGCTGGTGCAGTGGACTTTGTACGGCTACACCCTGACGTCCTGACTCGGGCTGACCAACTCAACGCCGACCCGATGCTTTTTAACGTCATGAACGGCACCTTGGATTTGTCCAGTGGCGATCTTCTCCTGCATGACCCGAAAGATCGAATTACACGAATTGCTGGAACTGAATATCGCCCCGAGGCACGAAGTAAGCGATGGGATCAATTCCTAGCTGAAGCACTGGGAGATGGCCAACTCATTGCCGCAGTGGCCCGGTGCTTCGGCGGCATGGGGCTATCGGGAATCGTGCGTGATCACTCATTGCCGATCATTCACGGCCCGGGAGGCACCGGCAAAACAACCTTCATCGACACGTTGGCAACGGTGTTCGGCGATTATGCAATTGCTGCAGAGCCTGAACTTCTCCTGGCAAACCGCTCGGGATCTTCTCATCCCACCGGGACGATGGATCTGCTCGGTGTGCGATTGGCATTCGTCTCCGAAACCGACGACGGGCGCCGGATGGCCTCTGCAACGGTGAAGAGACTTACCGGCGGTGACACTATCCGCGCTCGCAAGATGGGCAAAGATTTCGTGCAATTCAAGCCTTCGCATTTGCTTGCTCTGATCACAAACCATTTGCCGACAATGCCGGCAGGGGACGATCCAGCAGTCTGGCGACGGCTTCGTGTCATTCCCTTTGATCACGTACCTGATCAGCCTGACAAGAGGTTGGGCGAGCGCCTCAAGAATGAACTCCCGGGCGTTCTGACATGGCTCGTTGAAGGCTTCGCAGATTTCGAACGAAATGGCGATGATGCCGGATGGCCGCAAGCGGTTATTGACGCGACATCGACCTATCGAAGCCGAAGTGACCTACTCGGAACGTTCCTCGATGAGAGGACCGAGAAGTCCGCTGATGCCACAGCTGGCATCTCGACCGGCATTCTCTACAACGAGTGGAAGGGGTGGTTGGAGGCCAACGCCCCAGATGTCAAGCCTGGAAGAACGGGCGACTTCGTACAAAAACTGAAAGATCGTGGAGAAACGGTCAGCGCAAATGTTGGGAAAGGCGCTCGCACGACTATTCGTGGTCGCTCCCTCGTCTACGTCTCCGACGTCTCCGACGTCTCGTTGATACCACTAGAGAATACGGTCTTTCGTAAGGATGAGTCCGTTAAGACGTCGGAGACGTCGGAGACGTTGCTTTCAGGCGCTCGCTGTGCTTCTTGCTCTGAGAAATTGAGCAAGGCGCGGATCTACTACAACAAAACCGAATGTGAATCCTGTGAGGCGAAACTATGACGCCCGAGGCAACCGTCATCTGTATCCTCGAAAGCAAGTCCACTCGAGGAGTTGTCGTGCGGTGTCCTTTCTGCAGGAAAACCCATCAACACGGCTGGCCCTACGGTGTCGCCGACATTGGCGACCGAGTTTCGCATTGCTTCTCAGGCCAAGGTAGAAATTATTACGTCCCCACGCCAGTGAAGATGGCGGTGGCTGAATGAGCAAGGAAACGCCAAAACCTCTACACCCAAGGAAATCCACGCCAACAAACCCGCTTACCCGCCGATGTCCTAACTGCCGTGCCGGTGCGGATCAGTGCTTGCGCGCTGGGGAGCATTTTCCCTACCGGCCGTGCTGCGATAAGTGCCACCATAAAAACCCGCCCAAGATCAACCAAACGAAGGAGCAAAAGAATGACTGAGACCTCGCAGGATCTTAAAAATCAAGCGGCTGAATTACTCAAGCAAGCCGCCGCACTCGATCGCGCAACAACCGAATCCGACCCAATGGCCGCATTTGCGAAAAAACTGTTCGCAGACGCAGAAGGAGACAAATAATCATGTCCGGAAATCTTACGATCCTGAACCAAAGTTTGAAACATCTCAACATCGCGCCGCCGAAGGCCGTCGCGGACGCGATCGAATTAGCAGCAAAGGTCAACGCTCTCGCGAACTCGATCGCCCCGGCACCAAATGGCCTGCTCGGGGCTACCATCGCTGCGGCATTACTTGCCGGGCGTGACCCTGCCGCTGACAAAGAGGTCCAGCGACTGCGCACCCTTGAGTCCATCCTGCCTCTAGCGGGACCGAATGTCCGCGCATGGGCCGAGGCCAATATCATCGCCGCACTCACCGAGAATACAGATGTGATGCTTGAGGCGTGGCGAGCCGCATCGGTCACCGCCGGCGAAAACCTCACCGCAACGTTCGAACTCGTGGGCGATGTTGAACTAAACGACTCGGAGACGTTCTTGCGTCACGGCCCAGAGGGCGCTCAGGCGTGGGCGAATGCGCGAACAGCAGTCGACACACTCAAGAACCTCGCTCAGGCATGGGCGGCATTAGCTGAATTAACACACTTTGGGCCGAACAGCGGTTATCCAGTGCTGAGATTGGCTGAACTCGACGCTGACACCCTCGACAAGGTAGGCCGAACCGCCGACGCCTGGACGCTAGTCAGAGCCGGTATCCACATCGAACTCGCAGACCGAGCAACGATGCCCCAGCGCATTGCCTTCTTAGCCGACGGAAGGCAGGAGCAGATCGAGATCCAAGCCGACCGCCAACAGGCAGCAGAGAGCCGAGCGTTTAAAACCCGCTAGGGACTGTTCCCTGTTCCGGTCTACTGCGAGGGCCGGAACGGGACACCCTGGCACTGCGAGATTCACCCAACAGAAAGCAGACACACAGATATGACCCCAGATCAGGACGATGCAATGCAGGACTTTGCGGCCAATTTGTTTGCCAGAGCGGCGGACAGTCCAGCGCAGGCGACCGCGGATAATCCAGTAAAGCACGACCCACCATTCGTGCCCCACGAGGGAACGCTCAGCAAACTCGAATCCAAGCTCGATCGCGCCGCCCGCCACTTCATTCGTGAGTTGTTCGGGTCTTGACTCATGACCCAGGGGAGGGTGACCCTGACCCACCCCAAGGCACCCCTCCGGGCATTGTGCCTTCTCTATCTATTACATTTTTTTCCACAACACTCACCCAGGTAGCTCCAATGGGGCACCTGGGGCCGAGGGAGGAATCGCACTATGGAAGCGAACACAAACGCCAATATGTCAGCCAATGACGCTACAATTACGCGAGACCGCGACCTTATTTTGAATGGGCGGTGAGCGCATGTCCACAAATATCGGTTCGGCTTGGATGAGTGTGCTTCCCACTGCCAAAGGTTTCGGAGCAGCACTTTCCAAAGACATCAATCCTCAAATGGCATCCGTTGCCAAGTCCAGCGGCGCATCCTTTGGCAAATATCTTGGCGCTGCCGCCGTCGGTGGATTCGTTGCAGCAGGACTGAGCAAGATCATCCACACGGGTATCTCAGAAACCTTGGACGCATCCGCAGGAGCCGCCCAACTAGCCGCGGGCATCAAATCCACGGGCAACGCCGCCAACGTCTCGGTCAAAGGCATGGAAGCCCTGGCTTCCTCAATCCAAAACTACTCAGGTCAGACCGATGATTCGATTGTCGCAGCTGAGGCGTTGCTTCAGACGTTCACTCAAATCAAAAACAATGGCCCAGATAAGATCTTTGATCTTGCCACCAAGGCATCCGCTGATATGGCTGCCAAATTCGGCGGGGATGCGGCTTCGCAGGCACTGGTCCTTGGCAAGGCACTCAATGATCCGGTGAATATGTTAGGCGCGCTAACTCGCAATGGTGTGACTTTCACCCAAGGCCAGAAGGATTCCATCAAGGCAATGGTCGAGATGGGCAATATGGCTGGTGCTCAAAAAATCATCTTAAAGGAATTGGCTGTAGAAACGGGCGGCGCTGCCAAGGCGTTCGGCGATTCCTTGGCCGGTGGAGCCGAAAAAGCGAAGAGAGCATTCGAGGATGCCTCTCAAGCGATGGTCGAGAAACTGCTACCTGTCATATTGCCCGCGTTCACGAGTATCGCCACTGCGGTCACCACGAAAGTCATCCCCGCGATGACTAATTTCGTTGACGGCTTTATCAAGGGCACGAACACCGCTGGCAAATTGAAGGACGGGATTGTCAGCGTCTACAAGGTCGCGTTCAAGCCGTTCGTCGATTTCCTCTGGGCTCACAAATCCACGATCGCGACGTGGGTTATCGATCTCGGATTGATGTACGGCGCTTTCAAGACTCTGCTCTTCATCACCAAAGTCACTGCCGCGGCCAAGTTGTTCGCTACAACCCTCACATACGGCACGACAGGCTTGAAGATGATGTACGGCTGGGAGCTGCGCGTCGCTACTCTTAATCCGTTCGGGTGGGTTGCCTTAGCAATTACAGGGCTCGCTCTTCTTTTTAAGACTCTCGATGATCATGCCGACGGTGCCACGAGCCAACTGCGCAATATGGCAGGTGGCGGGCGCGGGGCAGGCAACGCGATCGCTGCAGCTGCAGCCGCGGCTACCGCCGCTATTGCAGCGCAAGCCGCATCGACAGACCATCCCACCCGAAGCCCGAAGCCGAATTTCGTACCCAAAACTACAAAAAGTGGCGGCGGCGGTGGGATTGGCGACCCAACCAAACTCCTTGACGCAATCAACCTCAAGATCGCCGTCGAGGGTCAGAAGAAAACTTTGGGCGACTTCACTCGCTATCTGTCCTCGGATTTCATTTCCAGCATCAAGGATTCCGGTACCAAGGCGTCCGATGTCATTGGCAAACTCGTCTCGGGTGTGGATGGGTTGGCTAAGGGGTTCGCTGCAACGATTTCGGATCCAACAAAACAAGCGACCTTCAATCTCGCATCAACCAAGATCGTCAATGCGCTAGAGACGAGACTTCTCGGATTCCAGTCTGCCTTCGATGCAATCCAGACTGCACGCGAAGCACTCAAGACCAATATCGCCGACGCAGATTCCGCACTCAAGGACGCGATCAAACTCCGCACAGATGCGGCAGGCTCTATCGCTGACCTGTTGAGCAAGCCATTCGGGCAGCCATCTGAATTGATCAAGGCGCTTTCTGGCGCTGAGGCAACGGGTGAGTCGATCATCTCCGGCTACAACTCAATGGTCAAGATGGTCACTGACCGCTTCGCCTCGATCAAAGGTGACAAGAAGGATTCACTGCTCGCATTCCTCAAGGACTCCACGACCCAGCTTCTCGGACTTGCAAAAGATCGCGCAGATACCGCGAAACTATTGGAAAAGGCTCAGACCGATCTCGAAGATGCGATCAAGACGAAAAGCGCTTACGCCGACGGGCTTTCCAGCGGACTCAAGAGTGCGGCGCTCTCTCTTTCTGAATTCATAGACAAAGAAACTGGCGCGGCTTCCCCCGCCGGCATCATCGCAGGGTTCAAGGCACGCCTTGGCGTTATCAAGAATTTCTCGTCCAATCTCAAATCCCTGGCCTCGCGCGGACTCAATCAGAATCTTCTCGACCAGATCATCGGCATGGGAACGGTGGACGGTGGGGCACTCGCCGCATCGTTGACAACAGCCGGAAGCGACCAGATCGATGCGCTCAATGCAACGGGCGTCGAGATTGCAGCCACGGCTGATTCCCTCGGCGCTACTCTCTCGGACAAGTTCTACGGTCAATCAGTGGCCAATGCTCAATCCATCGTCAAGGGCTACACCGATTCGCAGGAGATGATCAACGCGGCAATGCGCTCGATCACATCGGGCATCGCCGCCGAAATGTCGCCGTTGACTAACGTCATGGCGTCCTTTGGGGAGGATTCCGCGCTTGCATTGCTCAACGGTTTCAAGTCGCAAGATTCCGCCCTTATCGCGCAGGCATCATCTCTTGGCACGCGTATCGCGCAAGTACTTGCAGATGCGGTTTCCCAAATGCGGGTCGCATCAGGTGGAGGTGACTTCGGTGTTGCCGCTGTAAAGGCCGCGGGCGCGAAGTTGGCCGCTGACGCCGCAGCCGCGCAGGCAGCAGCTGATGCAAAGGCCAAAGCGAAAGCCGATGCCGATGCACTGCTTAAGAAGACAGAGACCTCGCAGTTCAACGGCGCGACCACCGACGACATCATGAACCTGGGCAAACTCATCATCAAGTCAGACGCTGACACTGTTCGGCTGGCGCCCAAACACTCCAACGTGCGAATGGACGTGGCGACTAATGGCCGCCGAAGTCGATTGGGAGGCATTTACTAAGGCCATCAGTGATCCTGATACGAATCCTGCCGACCTCATCGCCAAATTAATATCGGATGTTGTGGCGCAATTCAGCGCACACGCGGCGACCATCACTGACCCGGTTGAACGGGCAGAGTTTAATCGCGTCTCAGCCAAGACCGTCAGCGAACTGGAAACTAAACTTAGGAGTTTCCAAACTTCTTTTGATGAGGTCCAAACGAAGCGCAGAGTTCTAAAAAAGCAGATCGATGATGCAGGTCAAGTCAACTAAATTGGCCTCTATGGTTGCCAATCCAGGCAAAGGTCGCAGCGAGAGCATGGCGCTCAACCGGCGTCGTAGCGCGACCTTTCTCGATGGCTTCGATGCTGGGTCGACGCATGCCGGACAGTCTTGCGAGTTCCGCGGTGCTGATTCCTGCAATCTCTCGAGCTGCTTTTACTACATAGCCGATGTTGGTTGTCGCGGTTTTCATTTTGCTACCTCTCGTTAGTATGGAAATGAGAGACTATCTGGCACGTATCTGGCACGTATCAAATGAAAAAGCCCCTCACCTTGCATAATCGCAGGTCAGGGGCATTTCTTTACGTGGACCGTACTGGGATCGAACCAGTGACCTCTTCGATGTCAACGAAGCGCTCTACCGCTGAGCCAACGGTCCTAATTCCCGAAAGCATACCCCACGAATTAATCGATATAGAAAATCGGTCTAGCGGCCGAAATCATCCTCGATCCGCTCGATGTCGTCCTCGCCAAAATAGGTACCGGTCTGAACTTCTATAAAAATGACTTCGGTATCGCTGACGTTGCTGACCCGATGAAGGTCGCCGATTTTTATATCGATGGCGTCACCGGGGACATGGTGTGAGATCACGCCGTTGAGGGTTACTTCGGCTTCACCTTGAACGATGAACCAATGTTCGGCTCGTTTTTCGTGACGTTGATAGGAGAGGCGTTTGCCTGGTGTGACCCAGATGCACTTGACCTTGAAGAAGGGACTCTCCTGAAGTACTTCATAGGCACCCACAACAATACGTAAACGCGCCACAGCACA
>CAWJOR010000025.1:0-50079 GCA_963844465.1 uncultured Actinomycetota bacterium
CTCAAGATGGTGTCAAACTCAAGAAAAAGAGATAAATTCGTTTCTGACCCGATACGGCATGATTAACCTCCGGTCTGATGGAAACAAAATGATTATTGCTCAAAAACTGGAGCGAGACGCCGCGTACGGAAAATGGGACATCCAGAAAATGCAATTTGATAGCCAAACTGGTAGGTTCGAAAAGCTCTAAAACATTATAGGTATTTCATGTAGGTTGCCAAGTCTTTATCGCCTCTGCCTGACAGTCCTATTACGATGGTTTCGTTTGGTTTTGCTCCGATATATTTGATTGCAGCCAACGCATGACTAGACTCTATAGCAGGAATAATTCCCTCAAGCTTAGTTAGTTCAAAACCCGCTTCAATAGATTCGTCATCGGTGATACCAAAAAACGTGGCTCTTTTGGTTTCCCACAGATGTGCATGTAGCGGTCCAATGCCTGGATAGTCTAAACCCGCAGATATAGAATGAGGTTCCACTACTTGTCCGTCAAAAGTTTGCATCAATAAGCTTTTGCTACCATGTAAAATTCCGGGTTTACCTAGGAAAGTCGTGGCTGCCGATTTTCCGGTTTTAACGCCATGGCCTGCCGCTTCTGCCGCTATTATTTTTACAGAAGGTTCATCTAAAAAGTGAAAGAATGTGCCTGCAGCGTTTGATCCTCCTCCTACACAAGCAACTACGTAGTCGGGGTTTTCAGAGCCAGTTTGTTCAAAGAGTTGTTTTCTGATTTCTTCCGAAATTACAGATTGAAAACGAGCCACCATGTCGGGGTATGGATGCGGTCCTACCACTGAGCCAATGATATAATGTGTGTCTACCGGATTGTTTATCCAGTGTCTCATTGCTTCATTTGTAGCATCTTTTAGGGTTTTTGAGCCGCTTTTTGCGGGCCTTACTTCTGCACCGAGCATTTTCATACGAGCTACATTGGGAGCCTGACGTTCTATGTCTATTTCGCCCATGTAAACTATGCACGATAAGCCCATCAATGCACACATAGTGGCTGTGGCTACACCGTGCTGTCCAGCACCAGTTTCTGCTACTATTTTGTTTTTGCCTAGTCTTTTTGCAAGTAAAATTTGACCTAAAGTGTTATTTACTTTATGAGCCCCCGTGTGGCAAAGGTCTTCTCTTTTTAGATATATCTGCGTGTTGTATTTTTTTGATAACCTTTCTGCAAAAAACAAAGGTGTAGGTCTGCCCACGTAGTCTTTCAATAGTCTTTCAAATTCTTCAATGAAGTCTGGACTTTGCATAACAGTGAGGTAGTTTTCACGAAGTTCCTCTACATTTGGGTATAGCATTTCCGGAATAAACGCACCTCCGAAGTTTCCGTAATAACCTCTCTCATCTACTGCAAATGACGAATCCTCTTTTAAATCTTTCATTTTGACTTTATGCTTTATCTAAAAATTATATTTTTTATTTCAGGCTTTTATTTTCTCAAACAAAGTCTGTAGTTTTTCAATGTTTTTGTCGCCAGGCGAATTTTCAAACTTACTATTTACGTCTATTCCGGCTATGTTTAGGCCATCTAATAGTTGTAGTTCAGTCAGGTTTTTCTAACGAAATGCCCCCCGCAAGCATAAAAGGCACATCGTTGATTGTATTTTTTTAAAATATTCCAATCAAACGTTTTTCCATGTCCGCCATAGCCATCACCTTTTGTGTCAAACAGAAACCTGTCTACCGTGTTTTCGTATGATTTACATGTTTCAAAATCAAAGTTTTGATCCACCGAAAACGCCTTCCAAACTTCGAGTTTTAACACTTTTAGTCTTTTGCAAATATCTGGGCTTTCGTTACCATGTAACTGTACGGTACTTAATCCAAATGTTCTGACCGTTTTTACTATATTTTCTAGGCTTTCATTTACAAAAACGCCTACTTTTTTTATTTCTTTTGGAAGCGAAAGTATAGTTTCTAAACTTGCTGTTTCAGTAACATTTCTTGGAGATTTTTCAAAAAAAATAAAACCCATATAGTCGGGCTTCAATGCCGCCACCTCCAATATGTTTTGGGTGTTACGCATGCCACAGACTTTTATTTCTAAAGTTTTATTCATGGTTTGGTTAGCTTTTTATTTTTGAAACAAAATCTGCCAAAGCTGCGGCTGGATTAATCGTTTTCATGAAACTTTCTCCCATCAAAAAACCTTGGTAGCCTATTTTTCTTAGTTCTATTACGGTTTCGGGCTTACTTATACAGCTTTCCGAAATCTTAACTTTATCCTTTGGAATAAATTCGATGAGTTCTATTGAGGCATTGACATTGTTTTCTGCAAAGTTTTTTAGATTTCTGTTATTTACACCTACTATGTCCACAAAATCCATTGGGCTTTTGTCTATTTCAGCTTTATCATGTACTTCCAGCAGAACCTCTAAGCCTAGTTCATGAGCTTTTTTACTTAAATCCATAATTTGCTTCGACTCTAAGTTTGCTGCAATTAGCAATATCACATCTGCTCCCCATGCTTTGGCTTCTAAAAGCTGGTAAGGGTCTATGATAAAGTCTTTTCTGAGGAGTGGCGTTTTTGGATTTTTATCTCTTCCTATTTCTAAATCTTCTTTAAATCCACCAAAAAACACAGTGTCGGTCAAAATGCTGATACCTGCTGCACCTGCTTCGCTGTACCCAATGGTAGTTTCGGATATTCCTGCACCAATGTTTATGTCTCCTTTTGAGGGAGATTTACGTTTGTATTCGGCTATTATTCCTGTGCTTTCTGGATTTTTTAGAGCTTTGGCCAAAGAATTTGAAACACGGTCAAAGTATATACTTTTTGTCAAAAAAGCTTCGCTGATACTTTGCTTTGCTCTTTCTACCTCAATACTTTTATTTGCTATGATTTTATCTAAAATAGTCAATGTTTTTTCTTTTTTGTGCAAATATATAGGAATTTGAGACCTTATTTCGCTATTGTTAATATTAACTCTTTTTACGTACTCTGCTCAGTGTTTCGGGTGTTAAACCTAAAAATGAAGCAATATGTTTTTTGGGTGCTCGCTCATAAATTTCCGGAAACATATTTTGAAATACTTCGTTTCTTTTTTGTGCACTCATCATTCTTAAAAACCTCACTCTGTCGTCGTACATCACTAAATACATCTCTGTAAGTACCCTTCCTATCAAGTTTGCTTCCGGATAAAGGCTATAAAGTTCATATAAACTCCTATGCGAGATTGAAACCATTTCGCAGTCTTCTAACAGTTCTACTGACTCAAGCGATGGCCCTTGTGTAATAAAACTGTGAGGTATATAAATAAATCCATACTCTCCTACAAACCAAGCTGTAACTTCGTTTTTGGAGTTGCCTTCGTCATTATAATAGAATGACCTAACCATACCTTTATCTATAAAATAGAGGGTATCATTCACTTCGCCACTTCTAATAATAATATCGCCAGCCTTACCCGAAAACTTCTTCAATCTTTTTAACAATTGATTTTCAAGATCCTTTGAAATCGGGTATATTGTTTTTATAGACTCTACGAAAGCGGTATACATATTAGGATTATGTTATTTATTTTGCAAATATAATGCAACCATTACATAATCTTTGTGCATCTATTATTCGAAACCGAAATTTATGACTAAAATATTACCAATTTTTAAAACCGAGTACGAACTAGCACGAGCTTTAGCCAATAAAGATCGTAAGGCGTATCAAACGTTTTATGATGGGTATTCTGGTAAGTTGTTAGCCATTTGTCTTCGATACATCTCTGATAAGATGACCGCCGAAGACGTAATGGTTGAGTCAATCATGAAGATTTTTGAGAAAATAGGACAGTTTAATTATACTGGAAGTTTCGAAGGTTGGGTAAAAAGAATTGTAGTTAATGAGGCTTTGATGTTTTTGAGAAGTAAAAAAATGATCGAAGTAGATATTGACGAAATGGTTCAGCTGCCAACTGACGTAAGTCCGCTTGAAGATTTTGAAGCAGAGGAGTTGATGAAGATCATAAATGAGTTGCCGGTGGGTTACAAAACAGTATTTAACTTATACGCTATAGAGGGATATAGTCATGCAGAAATAGGGAATATGTTAAATATTTCGGAAGGTACCTCAAAGTCTCAATTGAGTAGGGCCAGGGCTATTTTACAGGATAAGTTAAAGAAAAATGAACAAAGAGATATTGAAAATAAATATAATGAGAAAAGAAAATAAACATCAGGTAGACGAGTATTTTCTGTCAAAATTGGGTGACTTTGAGGTTCAACCCTCAAGCGAAGCTCGTCAAAAGTTTTTAAGTAGATTAGAAGAAAAAGAGCATAAGCCCGCTGGGATATTTGTCTTTAAATACTTTAGCATGGCTGCTTCTATGTTGCTATTCTTAGGTTTAGGATGGTGGTATTTTAGTGGTTCTTCAGACGTTAAACCTACAGAATTGGCGTCTGTAAATATACCTACTCAAAAATCAGCAGCTAACCAAGCTCCTGAAGTTGTAAATGTGGATAATGAAAAATATTCAGAAAATAGTTCATCGGCTGAGACTTCAGCTTTGGTTAAGGAAACCATAGAGGCTTCAGATGTAAAACCTATTAGCTGCCCACTTCATCAAAAGATATAAACACATATGGGCCTAATTTGGCTATTAATGAAAATAATAACGCACTAGCAGAACTAAAAAGGTACTCGCATATCAATGTCGATGATTCTATAGAATTTATAGAAAATAAATCTAATTCCGGCAATTCTGATTTTACTGAACAAACCTATGAGGAAGTTCAGATTGCCTACGAGCCAAGAAGTATAGACGATACTTATATTCTTATTTCGCCCATTCCTGCCGAAACTCCAACATTTACGGAGCTATCGAGACCACCCGGTGAGTTTGACCACTACGCTGCCCCGGACAGAATAGTGTTTGAGCAAGACGTCTCTTTAGTAGCCAAAGTGCTTAAGGAAGTAAAGCAACTAAAGAAAGGCGAAAAAGTAGATTTTAGTAAACTTGGGTTTAAGCCTATCGAAGAGTTAGCTCTTAGTGAAGATGGGTTCCTAGTTTCAGAATCGAGACAAATCAAACAAAAGTTAAATTGGATTAAAACGAAAATTATTAATAACTAAATGAAAAAGTTAATTATACTAATTGGATTACTGAGCTACCACGTAGCCGAAGCCAAATATGAACACTCACGCTGCTTTGCGTGCGCACATCATTACATCCGATAAACCAGAAGTTGCACTTGAGAAGGTTCGTAAAGCTCTTCATGCTCGACGCTTTCGAATGATCAATGACCCCAGCGATGATGCGATCAATCTTTACGCCGATCGCTTCCGCTGGGGTCCATTTGGAACTGTTATTGCGCATATAAGTTTCGTACTCATCGTTATCGGAGTCATGCTTAGTGGATCGACTGGCTTCAAAGATACACAGTTCGCCGCGCCAGTGGGGTCGCGAGTTGAGGTCGGCCACAACAGCGGTCTCTCTCTTGAAGCACAATCTTTTTCCGCTACTTACTACGATGATGGTTCACCAAAAGACTATTCAAGCGAAATTGTTCTCTATCGAGGCGGCACACCAGTCACGTCAAAAACGCTTCGAGTCAATCATCCGATGAGTTATGGCGGAATCTCGTTCTATCAATCTTTCTTCGGAGTCGCCGCTTCTATGAGAGTAGTTGATGCAAACGGTAAACAAGTCTTTGGCGCAGGAGTGCCATTGATATGGAGTTCTGATGATGGCAAGCACTCAATAGGGCAATTCAATATCGTCGAACGTGCAGTGAGTGTATATGTCATTTCTGCGGCGTCTGGTGAAGTTGACCCAAATATCAAGGCAGGCCAGATGCAAGTTGAGATTCATAAGGCAGGCGTTCAATCTCCTGTTGCAACCCAGGTACTTTCTCAAGGTACTCCGATGACAATTGATGGCTTGATTTACACTTTTGAAAGGACCAGGCAATTCACAGGGTTGATTGTTGCTCGCGACCCTGGAGCAATTTTTGTGTGGATAGGTTCAGTCCTATTAGTTTTGGGCACCATTTTAGTTTTCTTCTTCCCTCACCGCCGAGTCTGGGTAAGGATTCGCAAAAATAAGAGCGGAAGCGAAATCAATATCGCTTCGACTAAACGGCGCGATACAGCTTTTGAACCTCAGTTCCACGAAATGGTTACCGAAATCCAACCTGACGGTTTGCCGTCGGATACTACGCAAAGGTAGGGCAAAATAATGCTAAAAATCTCTCAATTCAATCTCGTCGCCAGTGTAATACTTGTATTCCTCGCACTCGTTTGTTACATCCTAGTTCTTACACTCGGCCGTTCAGCGCGCCGACAGAAGGTATTGGTGCACAGCGGCGGAAGTGGAGACACCTTAGTTGCAGCTGCGCCTGCACCGATGCGTGCGCGTGGTCTCGCAATGTATGGCACCTACCTCACACGTTTAGCACTTCTCTTCCTGACGGGATCATTAGTGACTAGAGCGATAGAAACGGGGCACGGTCCTTTTGCAAACCAGTACGAATTCTCGGTCGCCTTTGCTTGGGGAATGATTGCTGTCTATGTCTACTTTGAGCAGGTATATCGGGCTCGTGTACTAGCTCTATTGATCCTTCCCGTCTCTGCTGCACTTTTGCTCTATGCAATGACAGTTGGAGCGACGGCCGTACCTCTTGTGCCGGCTCTCCAAAACAATCTTCTATTAAGTGTCCACGTTGCGTTGGCAATAATTGCATATGGTGCGTTCTCGGTTGCTTGCGCTGCCGCTGCACTCCACCTCATTCAGCCAGAAGGTGGACGCCCTCGATTTCCAAAGCCTGCGTTGCTTGATGAGATTGCATATAGAGCGGTCATCATTGCCTTTCCTCTCATGACCATGGTGATCATCCTTGGCTCTGTGTGGGCCCAAGTTGCTTGGGGTACTTACTGGAGCTGGGATCCCAAAGAAACCGCGTCACTCTTTACCTGGCTCATCTACGGCGGTTATCTGCATGCGCGAGTAGTTCACGGTTGGCGCGGACGCCGAGCCGCATGGCTTCTCATGGCTGGTTTTGCGGCCGTGCTCTTCACCTTCTTTGGAAACCTTTTCTTCGGTGGGCTGCATAGTTACGGAAAGAACTAAACCACGAGTTCGAATGAGAGAGTGAATTGACGATGAACCCGTCCGAAGAGGGCCAAGGAAACAATATTCCTGGATGGCGCCAACGTCTGCAGGAAAGCAGACTTGGCACCCTTCTCGTTCTCACGGGTGTTGCCGGCGTTGTCATGATTGCGACCTACTACATCGATGGTCCTCCAAACGGCGGCAGAGCCGGTGTTACAGCGATTACTCTTTCTGGTGCAGAGGGAGCGCCACTCAAACTCGACACACCGGCTCGGGATTTTACGGCTACGACAGTGGATGGCAAAGAGGTTTCCCTCAGCAGTTTTCGGGGTCATCCCGTCTGGCTTACTTTTGGCGCAAGTTGGTGTGCTGCCTGTCAGGCCGAAGCGCCGGACATCGAAGCTACATATGAGAAATTCAAGAGCCAAGGTGTTGTTGTGCTTGCGATATTTATCTCCGAGGGCGCTGAGAATGTTCGAGATTATGGTGACCGAGTAGGACTTAAATTTCTGAAGGTTGCCGATCCAGAGACGAAAATTGCCTCCGCATATCGCGTTCTTGGAATTCCCACTAATTACTACATCGATAGTGCTGGAATATTGCGCTCAATCAAGGTTGGAAGCCTTAATCCCGAACGCATGGAACTTGCACTGAAAGATTTATTGAGATGAAAAGACTGCCTAAACCACACACACCCAAATTCATTGGTGGAGTTGTTGCTTTACTCCGTCGCATTCCACATCCTCCTTTACGGAGCAAACGTGGAATGTTCGTGTTTTTCTTACTTGTTGCGGGATTTGGATCGTTGGCAACGATTGGTGGCGTGATGGCAGTTTCATATTCGGAGACTCCAAGTTTCTGCGGGCGCTGTCACACAATGGCGCCAGAATTGAAGGCATATGCCATGTCACCCCATAAGGAATTGCCGTGCGCCGAGTGCCATGTTGAACCAAGTGCTGCTGGCTGGATTAAAGCAAAAATCAAGGGTACGAAGCAGCTTTTTGAAGTCGTCTCGGGGCAATTCCCGACCCCTATCCCACCGCCTGATCACGCGGACCTACCGCCCGTTGCGCATACGTGCATGAAATGCCACTCACTTGATCGGATCAACGCTAATGGCGGGCCAATCAAACTAATTTTGCGTCCTCAATATAAATCGGATGAGTCAAACACCAAGGAGTTGATTGCTTTAGTTCTTCGTCCCGGAGATCAAGGTGAAGGGGGAGTTGGGGAAGGCGTGCATTGGCATGTTGAACAGAACGTCACATATACCACCAGTGATATTCGTTCGCGGAAAATTGATTTCATTGAAATCAAATATAAGGATGGAACGCAGGCTCAGTACATAGCAAGTGCCCAGATTGGTGCACCTTCAAACGTAAACCCGGACATTGAACGATTGCTTAAGACTGAACGAACTAGAGTGATGGATTGCATTGATTGCCATAATCGGATTGGGCACGGTGTGCCTAGTACAACGAAGGCGGTAGACGAAGCACTATCGACTGGGAAAATAAACTCGGGTTTGCCTTACATTAAACGCGACAGCGTAAACCTTTTAAACGCCACTTATCCATCACTATCGAGTGCGGATAAGGCAATCGATGGCTTACGTGATACGTATTCCGCGAAATATCCGCTTTTGCTGAATACCCATGGTGAAGAGGTTACTCAAGCAATTACGGAACTCAAAACGATTTATCGTCTTATTGCAACTCCCAGGATGAAAGTGCAGGCGTCGACCTATCCAGACAACTTGGGTCATAAAAATTCCCCCGGCTGCTTCCGGTGCCATGACGGTGCACACTTCAAGGTAGTAAAGGGCCAGATTACTACACAAACGATTCCTTCCGCGTGCGCGACCTGTCATACCTTCCCACAAGTCGGCACAAAGGTCTCTGATCTACTTTTGGGGTCTAAGCCCACGACACATAAGGATAAATTGTACGTTTTCAATCACAAGTCGACCGTCTCAAGCATTGAACCGGCAGGGACAAGTTGTGGTGCTTGCCACGGTCGCACCTATTGTGAGAATTGCCATAACAGCGGTGCTATAAAAGTGACGCATACCGAGATGCTTTACAACCATGCCGCGGTGATCGACAGAGCGGGAAGCACGCGAGCCTGTGCATTTTGTCACCAGCCGGTTTATTGCGCCCGTTGTCATGAGAAACAAGTTTTAAAGGTGAGTAAAACACAAGTAGCCAAGTTAGGTCCGTAAACGTGGTCCGACGAGTTCAGGCAGTTCCTTTTGAAAAGTGGCTCAGTGTTCGAGAAGCATCGGCACTTATTGGGATCTCTCCAGCGACTTTGCGAAGGTGGAGTGTTGCTGGAGATGTGGAGGCATTCACGACCCCGGGTGGGCACCGCAGGTTTGCCCGTTCGGCGATTTTGATGCTTCTGAAATCCTCTGCTGATTGTTCGAGTTCTTTGAAACACCCGACCAATGCACCAACTCATTTGAATCGTACGTACCGACAAAAATTGGAAACACTTTCTCAACGGCAGGTCTGGCTAAATGGGTGTGAGAATAGAGCAGAAGATCCATTGGGTGAACAAGGGTCTCGAATTTCCACTTCGCTTATGAGATATATGGAAACTAACGACCCGCAGGAACGTCAAACTTCGATTCGTTATGCACGCGAAGCGGCTGGTGAATTCGGTCGAATGGCAGCGAAGAGTTCCTTGGAGATTTGTCAGGCGGTTCAAATATTTCTAGTATTTCGAATGCTCTTCCTAGGGGACATCTTTGAAGGTTCGTTGTCGAGTCAACGCAGCAAGTTTGAGTCCACTCATATGCTCATTATGGCCATTGAGGCATTCGATGAACTATTGATTTCACTAATGGAAGCTCATGAATCCGAGACCGCCCGAATGGAGACGGGCGGTTAGTTCAGCCAGCGGGGGCATTGAATTCCGGGGGGAATGTCCCGACAATGGGACCCACCTTTGAACCATTCGGCCACCTACCTCGTTGTCGCAAGTGGAGGTACCCATGTCGGCCAAACAAGATGAACTGCTTCAGGCGCTTCATGATGTCCATGGCCCGGCTCTGACTCGTTTTGTTGCTCACATGACCCATGACTCCTCTTTTGCCCAAGATGTCGTTCAAGAAGCCCTGCTTCGCGCTTGGAAGCATCCGGAGATTCTTGCCCAGAGCGATGATGCTGCAAGAGCATGGCTTTTCACTGTCGCCAGGAACCTTGTGATCGATGACCGGCGAAGTGCTCGTTATCGTCGCGAAGTTTCAACGGATGTGCTTCCCGAAACCGATAGTGTTGATGAAACAGATTCCGCACTTGATGCGTGGATTCTTTCAGATGCGCTCTCATCGCTATCTGCACAGCATCGCAGTGCAATTGTCGGCGCGTATTACCTCGGACATTCGATCAGCGAAATTGCCCGACGAGAGGGCGTTCCGGAAGGAACCATTAAATCGCGTCTCCATTACGCGCTTCGCGCATTACGACTTTCCCTTCAAGAGAGAGGAGCAGCCCAGTGAATCAAGAAGCCGATAAATACCGCGAATGGGATGCTGCATATGTTCTCGGTTCTCTCAGTACTGATGAACGGCGCGAGTATGAACGGCACCTTTCAAACTGCCCAGCGTGCACGAGTGCTGTTGCGGAGTTGGCTGGAATGCCCGGATTCCTCATGAAGATTGACGCAAACACCGCAGGTGCCTTGGCGAGCGAACCTGAAGGTGGGAATGTGTTCGCACTTCCCCTCGAACCCATTCAGAGTCTTGCTCGCGCCGCAGTCAAACGGAAAGCAAGTCTTCGCCGCCGTATGGCTGCGGCCATGGCAGTGGCAGCGTCTTTCGTCATGGTTATCGGCTTGCTTGTGGGATTAAACCTTCACTCCTCCAGTGATTCCACGGGAGGACAGGCAACCGTTCTTGCCGAGGGAACAAAGGTTTCAATGGTCGCCATGGAAAAGAACGCAATGGTTGTGGACATGCACGTGACAAAGAAACGATGGGGAACGCAATTTTCCTGGAATTGCGTATACGGCGATAATGAGGTTTCAGCGAACATGCCGGAGTCGTACGACCTTGTCGTGACCGATACATCTGGTGTCGCGTCCACGGTTGCTTCATGGAGTCAAGCAGGTACGAGCGCAAAGGGATTGGTCGCTTCGACTGGAATTCCATTGGCGAAAATCAAAACGGTGGAAGTCCAATACTCAGATACACACGCACCGGTTGTTCGAGGCGAGATCTAATCTTGTCTAGATGGTGGCCTCTATCGCTTGAGCAGATCCCGGATTTCCCGCAACAAGGCAATGTCCTCTGGGGTTGTCGCAGCAGTTTCGGCTGGGGCCTCTCCGCGGCGACGTCGGGCCATCAACTTATTAATAGGAACGACGATGAAGAAGTAAAGAATCGCCGCCACAATGAGGAAATTGATGATGGCGTTGATGAAGGCACCCCAGTCAAAGGCCACACCGTTGACGATAAAGGCTCCGCCATGTACTCCGCCACCGCCGATGAGCTTGATGATTGGCTCAATGAACGACTTGGTGAATTGGGTGACGATACCCGAGAAAGCCGCACCCACAACAACCGCGATTGCAAGGTCAATGACATTTCCTCGCATGATGAAGTCGCGAAATCCCTTGATCATTTATACCCCGATTCCTTGTTGGTTGGTATTGAGAAGTTTAGTAAGCGCTAGTAACTTGCCTAGGTATGGAACCGCTAACCCTCTCAGTTGACTGTGGCGGTCTCGGTATAAAGGCATCTGTCCTCGACAACGCGGGGACCATGCGGATTCCGCCGGTGCATGTGGCAACGCCCTATCCGCTCTCTCCCCAATTGTTGGTCACAACTATCAAGGACCTCGCAGCATCTCTACCAAAGGCAGATCGCGCAACAGTTGGAATTCCAGGAATGATTCGTCACGGAGTGGTTGTTGCAACCCCTCACTACATCAACATCGCCGGGCCGCGCACGTGGACTGACATTGATCTCAAGATCGCCTGGCAGGGTTTTGACATGAGACAAGCGCTAACGCAAGCGTTGGGAATCCCCACGCTCGTCCTCAATGACGCAGAGGTTCACGGCGCTGGTGTTGTTGCCGGCTCAGGTTTTGAAATCGTTTTGACCCTCGGAACAGGTCTTGGGTGCGCCGTCTTCGATGGAGGATCCCTTGCGCCACACATTGAACTCTCGCACGCGACGGTGCGCCGTTCGACCACGTATGACGAGTGGATCGGAGAGCACGAGCGCCGCCGAATGGGGGATAGCTTCTGGTCGCGAAGAGTACGCACGATGGTCGAGGAATTGAGACCTGTCTTCCTCTGGGATCGCCTCTATCTAGGAGGCGGAAATTCGCGCCGGATTAAAGATTCGATTATCTACAAATTGGCGGACGATGTAGTTATAGTTCCAAACGAAGCCGGCATCATCGGCGGCGTGAGGGCGTGGAGTTTAATTCCCGATCAGGAAGCATGGTGAGTCATGGGAGAAAAAGTCACATTCGCTAGCAATGGCGGGACCTGCGAGGGCTACCTTGCGATTCCAAAGAGCGGGAGCGGGCCTGCGGTGATCGTGATTCAGGAGTGGTGGGGCCTTGTCGGGCATATCACCGCAATTGCAGATCGCTTTGCTGAAGCGGGGTTCGTCGCATTGGCACCGGATCTCTACCATGGCGTGATTGCAAAAGAACCGGATCACGCAACGAAGATGATGATGGGGCTTGCAATGGACATGGCCGCACTCGACATTGCCGGTGCTGCGAAATTTCTCAGCGAACGCGATGATGTTTCCGGCAAAGGAATTGGCACGGTTGGCTTCTGCATGGGTGGCTCACTCGCCCTATGGAGCGCGACCCTGTCGCCTGAGGTCACCGCAACCGTGGCTTTCTATCCGGCCCTTCCATGGGCACGCATGTCACCTGATTGGCAGAACTACTCAGGCAAGAGCACACAAATTCATTGCAGCGAATCAGACGGCACATCGACAGCACCAGGAATCCAAGAGGCTGTTAAAGCAATCAAGTCAGCCAAAGGCGAAGTCGAGACCTTTGACTATCCCGGTACACACCACGCCTTCTTCAACGACGAGCGCCCCGAGGTATACGACGCAGCGGCGTCTGAACTCGCGTGGAACCGGATGATTACCTTTTTCAATGTCTCAATCGGCTAGCTATTTAACCTCAAAGGGGAGAATGGCAACGAGCACGTTGTCTATGTAAATCCTGTCCTCATAAGATCCCGTCGGTTGATCGAGACTGCTACAGCCGCCACTGCCTCCGGCAGTCAGGACGCCTGGGAAGGTGGTCTTAGGTTGGACGTAGGTCTTGGCGTTGAGATCGTAAATCGCATTGCCAACACGTCCGGCAGGTATGTCCTTCTTAATAGACATCATTGTGCAGAATAGATCCACCCCTTGCGTGAAGATGGTTGTTTTGGTGGGGAAACCGTCGGTGCCAATTACTTTCCCAATGTTCATCTTCCCGAGATAGAAGTCTGAAAAGTATTCATTGAATTTTGCAGTGTTTGGTAGGTCCGAACTCTTTGGACTAGAGCTTGGTGAAGTGGCTGGCTTTGGAATCCATACTTGCGTCTTTTCGGTCTTCTTGTTGCAGATGCCTCTGGTCAGAAGCCGCATCGCATTGGTTTTGATGTTGGTGCACGTCGTAATCGTTTTTGGACTACTTGCTGCATTGGCAGTGCCGACAAGGACCATGCCTGAGAGAGTGAACGAGCAAGCGGATGCGAAAATCAGGGCTTTGAAGTAATGGCTCCTTGTAAACATGTCGAATCTTTCTTACTGCAGTGCACCGAGTCATCGGACAGATAACTCAAGTGTCCTCAAAGTTCGGTTCATCGCGTGAGTGTTGCCACTCGGTAGATGGAGACCCACATCATTGCGTGCATTGTGAATTGGGAGAACTGTTGAGGTAAGCGTTTCGCTGATCAAGGAGGATCACATATGAGCGAGAACATAGGGCAAGCAGCCCAACCTAGCGACTATTCGATGAACGCAAAGCCGGCGAAGAAGCGGAGCGTCGGCAAGATCATCGGTATCGTGATTGCAGCAATTGCTGTAGTAGCCGTCGTGCTTACGTTCTTCGTCAACTCGGCAACCAAAGCTCCAGTTGCCGCAAGTAATAACTTCCTCAATGCGGTTCAAGCTGGAGACGCTTCTACTGCTTATGCGCTGTTTTCAACCGAGGCTAAAGCGGCTGTGCCGTCGGATCAGTTCGATGCCGTCGTGAAACAAGTTGGCCCGATCCTCAATGCCGACGAGAAGATGACGAGTAAAAAGGTGAACGCATCCACCAACGACGCTTCCACAGCGGAGGTCGTTTATGCGATCCCAGGCACCGACGGTAAGACCTACACCTTCACGGTTAACCTCACAAAAGAAAATGACACGTGGAAAGTCTTGAACTTCCTCAGCAAGGTCAAATAGCTACCAGTGATTAGGAGGCGTGAGGAATCGCTTCACTGAGCCTTTTATTGAGGATCGCTGTGCGATCTTCCTCGGTGAGGCCTCCCCATATGCCATAGGGCTCTTGAATTGCCAGCGCCTGTCTTCTGCATTGCTGGATAACCGGGCACGCGGCACATACTGCAAGCGCTTGATTTTCTCGTCTTCGTCGGCTCGGTCCGCGCTCGCCATCTGGATGGAAAAACATCTCTGATGGGAGATCGCGGCAAGCCCCGGAATTTTGCCACTGCCAGACTTCGACAAGCGGCTTCGGTAAACGTGCTGTTTCGGCCATGTTTTCTCTCCTTAGGTCTTCAACGACTCTACGAGCGCTACGGGGTGCATTCAATGGAGTGCCTCTGGGAGTCCTCTGTGATTTCGCCCAGTAAGTTGCCCCCGATAGACTTCACGCCTTCGAGGTGCTGGAGGCGATATGGGCGATAACGAGAAAGTCGTGATGCTGGGACTGACCTATGACGATGTCCTCCTTCTACCAGATGCCTCTGAGGTAGTTCCCAGCGAAGTTGATACGGCAACGCGCCTTACTCGGAATATTTCTCTCAGGATTCCTCTTGTTTCGGCGGCGATGGACTCCGTGACTGAATCAGCGATGGCTATTGCAATGGCCAAAGAAGGTGGAATCGGAATCATCCATCGCAATCTGCCTGTTGAAGAGCAAGTCACCCACGTGAAGTTGGTCAAGGGAGTGGGTCTTGCGGGTGCGGCAGTTGGAGTGGGTGATGACGGCTTTGCCCGTGCCAAGGCGCTCATTGACGTTGGTGTCGATGTTGTCGTCGTTGACACGGCTCACGGCCACCACCGCGCGGTGTTAGATGCGATTTCAAGAATTAAGAAGTACTCACCGGGTACAGAAATCATCGGCGGAAACATCGCAACTCGAGCGGGTGCCCAAGCATTGATTAACGCAGGGGCCGACGCGGTGAAAGTTGGAGTCGGTCCTGGTTCCATCTGTACCACCCGTATCGTCGCAGGTGTAGGCGTTCCTCAGATCACGGCGATCATGGAGGCAAGCAAGGCCTGTGCCAAGGCCGGAATTCCACTCATTGCAGACGGCGGCCTCCAATTTTCAGGCGACATCGTTAAGGCACTTGTTGCTGGCGCGGATTCGGTAATGCTGGGTTCGTTGCTGGCCGGCTGCGATGAATCTCCAGGTGAACTCGTCGAGATCGATGGACGTAAGTACAAGGCATATCGCGGAATGGGATCCCTCAGTGCGATGCAATCTCGCGGTGAGAAGAAGTCGTACTCTAAAGATCGCTATATGCAAGATGACGTTTTGTCTGAAGACAAGTTGGTACCAGAAGGAATTGAAGGAAAGGTCGCATACCGCGGATCCCTGTCTCACGTGGTTCACCAACTGGTTGGCGGACTTCGATCCGGAATGGGCTATGCAGGCGCCGCCGACATCTCCTACTTGCGACGCGAGGGACGGCTGATTCAGATTACGAGTGCAGGTTTGCAGGAGAGCCACCCTCACGATGTTTTGGACATTGCCGATGCGCCTAACTACTTCAGAAGCAATTAGGAGAAATCATGAGTGATATCGAGATTGCACCAGGCAAGCGTGCACGAGCGGCCTATTCCTTTGATGACATCGCAATCGTTCCTAGCCGGCGCACTCGTGACCCAGAAGAGGTCTCGACCTCATGGCAGATCGACGCTTACAAATTCGGAATCCCAATGTTGGCCGCCCCGATGGATTCGGTTGTCTCTCCGGAGACTGCCATTGAAATTGGTCGCCTCGGCGGGTTAGCCGTTCTGAACCTTGAGGGATTGTGGACCCGCTACGAAGATCCACGAATTCCTCTGGGTGAAATCGCCTCAATGCCAGATGTTCACGCGACCCGTCGTATGCAGGAGATCTATGCCGCCCCGATTCAGCCAACTCTGATCAAGGAGCGACTTCAGCAGATTCGCGATGCCGGCGTCACCGTTGCCGGCTCACTTTCTCCTCAACGCACCGCCACTCACTACAAGACCGTAATCGACGCGGGTGTAGACATTTTCGTCATCCGCGGAACAACAGTGAGTGCCGAACATGTGGCCACCAAGAATGAAGCACTCAACCTAAAGAAATTCATCTACGAACTCGATGTTCCGGTGATCGTCGGAGGAGTGGCAACCGCTACCGCGGCCCTTCATCTCATGCGCGCCGGTGCTGCCGGTGTCCTCGTAGGTTTCGGCGGAGGTTCTGCGCATACGACGCGCAAAGTTCTAGGCATCGAAGTTCCGATGGCCTCTGCTGTGGCCGAGGTCGCCTCTGCGCGACGAGACTATCTTGATGAATCTGGTGGACGCTACGTTCACGTCATTGCAGATGGCTCTGTCGGACGAAGCGGCGATATTGCCAAAGCCATCGCTTGTGGAGCCGATGCCGTAATGATGGGTTCACCGCTGGCTCGTGCCGTTGAAGCACCAGGACTCGGATGGCACTGGGGCAGCGAGGCACACCATCAGGAATTGCCACGCGGCGAGCGTGTCGCAGTTGGAACTCGCGGGACGATGGAGGAAATCCTCCTTGGTCCATCACGTGCCTCAGATGGCTCGATGAATTTGTTCGGCGCACTTCGTCGCGCGATGGCAACGTGCGGATATTCCGACGTCAAGGAATTCCAAAGGGTTGAGGTACTCATCCATCGTGACTAAAGCAAGCGGCGTATTGGTCGTTGATTTTGGGGCGCAGTACGCGCAACTCATTGCGCGGCGAGTTCGCGAAGCCAATGTCTTCAGCGAAATCGTCCCATCGTCAATAACTTCGGCAGAGATATTGGCAAAGGCTCCCGAGGCGATCATTCTTTCTGGCGGACCTTCTAGTGTTTATGCCAAGAACGCTCCGACGATGGATGCGGAGATATTTTCACTTGGAATACCTGTATTTGGAATTTGTTACGGCTTCCAGGTAATGGCTGCTGCCCTCGGCGGCGTAGTAAGCCAGACTGGAAAATCCGAGTTCGGACGCACCGAATTGAATTCGGACACGACTTCTCGAATCTTCTCTTCACTTCCCAGTTCCCTGCGGGTGTGGATGAGTCATGGGGATGCGGTGACCCAAGCACCACAAGGATTCAGTGTTTGTGCAACCACCAACGACACCCCTATTGCGGCCTTTGAAGACGAGTCCGGAAGACTGGCAGGCGTTCAATTCCATCCTGAAGTCCTTCACACCGAGTACGGGCAAGAGATCCTCAAGAACTGGCTGATCAATGTGGCAAAGTGCTCGCCATCATGGACGACCTCCAATATTGCCGATCACGAAATCGCAAAGGTGAAAGAACTTGTCGGCAGCAAGCGGATTATTTGCGGCCTTTCCGGAGGAGTTGATTCAGCCGTCGCGGCTGCAATAGTGCAGAAAGCCGTGGGATCCCAACTGACTTGCGTCTTCGTCGATCACGGACTTCTCCGCGCCGGCGAGGCAGAGCAGGTTGAAACTGATTTTGTTGCCGCCACAAGTGTTGAGCTCAAGGTTGTTGACGCGCGAAAGCAGTTCATGGACGCGCTTGCCGGAATCAGTGAGCCTGAGGCGAAGCGCAAGATCATCGGACGTGAATTCATCCGAAGTTTCGAAGCGGCCGCCAGAGAAATTGCCGCCGAAGGCGATGTCGAATTCTTGGTGCAGGGGACTTTGTATCCTGACGTTGTCGAATCCGGCGGAGGTACTGGGACTGCGAACATCAAGTCACATCACAATGTTGGCGGCCTTCCCGATGATTTGAAGTTCACGCTGGTAGAGCCGCTGCGCGCTCTTTTCAAAGATGAAGTGCGACAGGTTGGAATAGAGCTTGGCCTTCCAGAAGAAATCGTCTGGCGTCAGCCATTTCCTGGCCCGGGACTTGCCATCCGCATTATTGGCGAAGTCACGGAGGACCGTCTGGAGATATTGCGCCAAGCAGATCTCATTGTCCGCGACGAGTTGCATGCGGCTGGGCAGGACCGTTTGATCTGGCAGTGCCCGGTTGTACTGCTGGCCGAGGTGAGAAGTGTCGGAGTTCAGGGCGACGGACGCACCTACGGTCACCCCATTGTCCTTCGACCAGTTTCTAGCGAGGATGCAATGACAGCCGACTGGTCTCGATTGCCCTATGACTTGCTGGAGCGAATCTCTACCCGAATCACCAACGAGGTAAGAGACGTCAATAGAGTGGTCTTGGATATAACCAGCAAGCCCCCTGGCACTATTGAGTGGGAATAGATGATAATTCAGCCTTACTATGAAAGGGTCTACTCGTGAAACGTGGAATCTTATTTGCTGCGGTTGGTTTGATGGTTGTGGGCGGATTGACTGCTTGTTCAAATACACCGACAAAAACAGCTGCCCCGACTCCCACGCCAACCGTTTCGGACACACCGACCCCAACTCCGACGCCAGTCCCCACGCTTTCGCTAACACCTACTGCAGAACCTACGTCAACTACGTTGACAGGTGGGGTCGTCTGCAAGCCGACCACCGCCGTGGGTCATGCACCTATCGTTATTACCCCGCCGACGAAGATGGACACGGGTCGAATTGGAAAATTCACCTTGATCACCAACTGCGGAACCATCGTCATCAAGACCGAGGGCGTCAAAGCCCCAGTCACAATGACCGCGCTTACCGCGCTTGCTAAAGCCAAGTACTTTGACGGAAGTCTCTGCCATCGATTGACCACCCAAGGTCTTTACGTTCTTCAATGTGGCGACCCAACTGCCACAGGTTCAGGCGGTCCGAACTTCACCTTCCAAGATGAGAACCTGCCAAAGAATGTTGTGAACAATTACCCAGCCGGCACCGTGGCGATGGCGAACTCGGGACCTTCGACCAATGGGAGTCAGTTCTTCTTGGTGTATGCGAACACGACTCTGGCGCCGAGCTACACAGTCTGGGGACAGATTACGTCCGGTTTGAGCATTGTGAAGGCAATTGCAGCAGCGGGAGTTAAGGGCGGAGGCTCGGACGGCGCACCTGCTCAGACCATCGCGATTGAAAAGGTGATTGTGAGTTAATACAAACTCTTAGTTTGTATTAACAATCTTGAAAGCTTCGGCGATTCGGCCATTGGCTAATCCGCCTGCGGTTGCGTTCCGTTCGCCCCAGGAACGAACCATGTTCTCAAGTTCGGCATTGTGAGCTGTCTGCGATGCATGAGCGTGCAAGGCGGCCATCTTCAAGTGGAAGAAGTCGGTGATGTCCACGAAGTGATCCGGTGATGCGTGGGCAGTAACCCAAACTTCCTTGACCCGCCAAGGCTTCAAGCCTTCGTCAAGCAGGTCAGGAAATGCAAAAGGATTACGCGCATCGGGATAGACGGCCTGTATAGCCGCTTCACCTGCAGCCAGGTGATCGGGATGACTCGCACCGATTCTTTCCCAGTTGCGTTCTGGGCTTTGAATCACCATGCGATCAGGCTGGGCAATTCGAATTGCGCGCACGATGTCCTTACGTAGACCCAACGTGGGTTCAAGGGATCCATCGCGGTAATTAAGGAAAGTAATATCCGTGACTCCAATTGCAGCGCCGGCCGCTCGTTGTTCTTTTTGTCGAACCGCTGGCATCTCCTCTACGGGGATTCCTGATTCCTCCCCGCCTTGATCGCCGTTGGTGCATATGCAATAAGAAACGTGGATGCCCTGCTTGATCCACGAAGCAATTGTTCCGGACGCGCCGAAATCCGAATCGTCGGGATGGGCGCTCACTACCAAGACTCGTTTGATCTCATCGTCGGGGATCGGCTGCATCTTCACTCCAATATTCGAAATTCAATCTAGACGGTGAAGCCTAATAGACTCCCACCCATGACGAGCCCAGAACGATTGCTAGAAGGGCTAAATCCGCAGCAAGAGGCGGCCGTAGTGCACTCCGGCGGGCCTTTGCTGGTAGTAGCCGGGGCCGGATCAGGCAAGACGCGAGTACTGACCCGAAGAATTGCCTATTTAATGAAGAAGCGTGGGGTCGCTCCATACGAAATCCTCGCGATTACCTTTACCAACAAGGCCGCCGGCGAAATGAAGGAACGCGTGGCCGACCTCGTGGGACCTATCGCACGGTCAATGTGGGTCTCGACATTTCACTCCGCCTGCGTTCGAGTACTGCGGCAAGAAGCAGTCCGACTGGGTTACAGCAACACTTTTAGCATCTATGACCAGGCAGATAGCTTGAAGTTGATAACAATCGTGGCCAAGGATCTCAATCTCGATTCGAAACGTTATCCCGCCCGCCAGTTTCAATCGATGATTTCCAATGCAAAGAACGAGTTGCTTGGACCAAACGACTATCTTCTCGCCACAAAAAACCAGTTTGAGCAAGTGGTCGCTGAGGTCTATGCCCTCTACCAGCGTCGATTGCAGCAGGCCAATGCAATGGACTTCGATGATTTGATCATGAAGACAGTTGAGGTATTGCAGAAGTTTCCCGAGAGCAAATCTCGTTTCCGATCCCGTTTTCGTCATGTTCTTGTGGACGAATACCAAGACACAAACCATGCTCAGTACATTCTGATCCGTGAAATCGTAGGCAGTGATGCCGAAGGCATTCCTGCCGCAGAATTATGCGTAGTCGGCGATGCCGACCAATCCATCTATGGATTTCGAGGGGCGACCATTCGAAATATCTTGCAGTTCGAACTTGATTTCCCGAATGCCACAACGGTCTTGCTGGAGCAGAACTATCGTTCGACGCAGAACATTCTCAATGCAGCCAATGCAGTCATTACGCAGAACGAGAGTCGCAAGGAGAAGAACCTCTGGTCTCAGGCAGGCTCTGGTGCGCCGTTGGTCGGATATGTGGCCGAAGACGAGCACGACGAAGCAGAATTCATCAAAAGTGAAATCAGGAGACTCCAAGACGAAGGCGTTTCCCAGCCAGGGGACACTGCAATCTTCTATCGAACCAACGCGCAGTCCCGCGTTTTTGAAGAAGTTTTCATGCGTGCTGCCCTTCCTTACAAGGTTGTGGGTGGAGTGCGCTTCTACGAAAGAAAAGAAGTCAAGGACTTGCTTGCGTATCTGAGAGTGCTCGCAAATCCCAATGACGAGGTTTCAATGCGTCGGATTATCAATGTTCCAAAGCGCGGAATAGGTGATCGCGCTCTGGACTATGTCGACCTGTACGTACAGAACAACGGACTCTATTTCTGGCAGGGGTTGCACCGCGCATCAGAGATTTCAGATGTGCCAACGCGGGCTGCTGCATCCATCCAGCAATTTCTTTCAATGATCGCCGCGCTCCAGGTGCTGGTTGAAGCAAAGGTGAGGCCATCGGTGATTGTTGAAGCCGTCCTCGAACAGTCTGGACTTCTCGCAGAGCTCACTTCCAGTAAAGATCCGCAAGACGAAGTGCGTGTGGAGAACCTTCAGGAGCTTGTTGCGGTCTCGATGGAATACGAAGAGACGCCAATAGACGAACTTGGCGAAGACCAAGAGATCTCTTTGGCGGGCTTCCTCGAACAGGTTTCGCTGGTGGCAGATTCGGATGAAATCCCTGAAGGCGAAGATCACGGTGGAGTCGTCACGTTGATGACACTTCATACTGCGAAGGGTCTTGAGTTTCCTACAGTTTTTCTCACGGGACTCGAAGACGGAATCTTCCCTCATTCGCGAACTTTTGAAGACAAGAATGAAATAGAAGAGGAAAGGCGTTTGGCCTATGTCGGTCTCACGCGTGCTGAGCATCGCCTGTATCTCACGCGTGCGGAGTCTCGCTCATCATGGGGTCCGCCCAAGTACAACCCACCATCTCGTTTCCTGGAAGAGATCCCTCCTTCAGTAATCGAATGGCGCAATAAGCCCACTTCGCCTGTATCTACCCGTCGGTATATCGCTGCTACGGCACCGGCAGCCCGCCCCACCGGCAAGAAGAGCGTGAGTCTTGATCTCTCAGTTGGCGAACGTGTGTCTCACGACACATTTGGTTTGGGAACCGTGGTCAGTGTCTCCGGAGAAGGAGATCGTGCTGAGGCGACCATAAACTTCGGCCAGTACGGCGAGAAGAGATTGCTGCTGCGTTATGCCCCCGTTGAGAAGCTCTAGGATTGCACCCGTTCGAAAGTTACCTTAGCCAACAGAAACGGAGACCTACGTGGATCTCTTTGAATATCAAGCTAGAGATCTTTTTGAAAAGCATGGTGTCCCAGTTCTAGCTGGAGCAGTAGCCACAACCGCCGATGAGGCCGCGGTTGCCGCCGAGAAAATCGGTGGAAAAGTAGTTGTGAAGGCCCAAGTAAAAGTTGGCGGGCGCGGAAAAGCAGGCGGCGTCAAGCTTGCCGAATCTGTAGAGGATGCGCGCGAAAAGGCTGGGGCAATACTGGGGATGGACATCAAGGGCCACATCGTTGGCAAAGTGATGATCGCGCAAGCAGCGCCAATTGATTCAGAGTATTACTTGGCGATCTTGCTGGATCGTTCGAACAGAACATTTTTGGTGATGGCATCAGTTGCCGGCGGAATGGACATCGAAGCCGTCGCGCATGAGACACCCGAGAAGTTGGTCAAAGTTCCCGTAAATACCATCGCAGGGCTTTCCAAAGCACAAGCATTGAAGATCATTCAAGATGCTGCCTTTCCTTCTGACATTGCTGAGAAAGTTGCCGAAGTACTTGTACTGCTTTGGGGAGTTTTCGTCTCCGAAGACGCCACATTGGTGGAGGTCAACCCGTTAGTTAAGACAACCGATGGCCGCATCATCGCCCTCGATGGGAAAGTCACGCTCGATGACAATGCTGACTTCCGCCACCCTGATCACGAAGCTCTTATTGACCACTCTGCTGAAAACGCACTTGAAGAAGAAGCGAAGTCGAAGAACCTCAACTATGTGAAACTTGACGGTGAGGTCGGCATCATCGGAAATGGGGCAGGGCTCGTGATGAGTACCCTCGATGTTGTCGCCTATTCGGGTGAGAAATTTGGCGGAGTGAAACCTGCAAACTTCTTGGACATTGGGGGCGGGGCTTCCGCACAGATTATGGCCGACGGACTTTCGATCATCCTTGGAGACAAAGATGTGAAAAGCGTCTTTGTTAATGTCTTCGGAGGCATTACAGCGTGCGATGCTGTCGCAAATGGAATCGTTCAGGCGCTGTCGATTCTGGGTGACAAGGCGAACAAGCCGATCGTCGTCCGACTCGACGGAAACAACGTCATTGAGGGACGACGCATTCTGACGGAAGCGGCTCATCCGCTCGTTGAACAACTAGACACTATGGATGGCGCAGCAGCTCGCGCCGCAGAATTGGCGGCCAAATAATGTCAATCTTTATCAATAAGCAGACACGTGTTCTCGTTCAGGGCATGACGGGTGCTGAGGGAACCAAGCACACAAGGAAGATGTTGGCTTCGGGCACGAACATCGTCGGTGGTGTGACTCCTGGCAAAGGCGGCATGATCGTGGATATCGACGGTCACTTGCTACCTGTTTTCAACACCGTTAGCGAAGCCGTTGCCGCTACGCAGGCGAATACTTCGGTTGTCTTCGTCCCACCAAAGTTTGCAAAGTCCGCGGTCATTGATGCAATCGATGCGGCGATGCCCCTGGTTGTCGTCATCACCGAAGGAATCCCCGTACACGACACAGCTGCATTCTTCGCCTACGCCCAGAGCAAAGGCCAGACACGAATCATCGGCCCCAACTGCCCGGGAATCATCACACCGGGTGAATCAAATGTCGGAATCATCCCTTCCGACATCACTGGTACTGGCCCGATTGGTCTGGTTTCTAAGTCAGGAACGCTCACCTACCAGATGGCTTACGAGCTACGCGACATCGGCATCAGCACTGCGGTCGGTATTGGTGGAGACCCGATTATTGGCACGACCCACATCGATTGTCTTCGTGCATTCCAAGATGACCCGGCGACAGAGGCGATCGTCATGATCGGTGAAATTGGCGGCGATGCAGAAGAGCGTGCGGCAGATTTCATCCGCGAATTCGTCACCAAGCCGGTTGTCGGCTACGTCGCAGGGTTCACCGCTCCAGAGGGCAAGACCATGGGCCATGCAGGGGCAATTGTCTCCGGTTCATCCGGAACTGCTCAGGGCAAGAAGGATGCGCTCGAGGCTGCGGGCGTGAGGGTTGGACAGACTCCAAGTGAGACCGCGCGTTTAATGCGTGCAATCTTGAAGCGATAACACGCATGTTCCAACGCGTCCTATGGGTCTCGTTGACGCAAGCGCTGCGCAGTGTCGCACTCGTTCTACTTCCAACGGCGTTTATCGCGATGTTGGGTTGGGCGACTGCGGGCAGCAGTAATGGAAACACGTCTGATCCAATGAGAGCCGCGTTGTGGCTCTGGCTGGCGGCTCATCACGTTCCTTTCAACTTGGTGCTCCCTCCTGCCAATCAGGCGGGGTTCTTGTCCTACTTGCCTCTTGGGGCGATGGTCTTTCCCATTATCGCGATACGAAGTTGCTTCATTCGCGCAAAGACGCGAATTGATGGTGGTGATCAACACTTAAGGCTTTTGCGCAGTTTCTTCTCGCTTTTCTATGCAGGGATCGCAGCGCTTCTTGCGTGGGGGTCCAGTACAAGCGCGGTTGTCCCAGTTCTTTATTACATTCCTTTGACGACGATTCCGATGGTGTGGCTTGCCACCATGAATATTCGGGTGGGAGAGCACAGAAGGTATTTCCAAGGAGTGGATCTTGCACTTCGCATTTTGGCAGTTGCCCTTGGAATTTCTTCGCTGGTGCTGGGTGTCTCATTGGCTTTGCACTTATCGACCATTGAGAATTTGATTCTCGTACTCCAACCAGGCTGGTTGGGTGGCGCGCTGCTCTTCCTTTTCAATCTTCTGTATCTGCCAAATGCCGTGGTCGCCACGCTTGCCTATCTAGTTGGTCCTGGTTTCGCCATTGGTGCTCATACTCTGGTGGCTCCGCTTACTCACCGAATTCTTGAGATTCCTGCCGTGCCAGTGTTGGGCGCATTGCCAACGGGCCGTCATCCCATGGTTCTTCTTAGCGCACTAGTAGTTTGCGCTGCTGGAGTTCTCCTCTATCGAAAGAGCATGACGCGAGGGGCAGTGACACTGTTGGTGAGTTTTCTCAGTCTCGCCTCACTCGTAGCTTTGGTTTCCTACTTGAGCAGTGGCGCCCTTCTCACCCGAGCAATGGGATCTGTCGGGGTTTCAACCTGGCAAATGAGCCTTGCCTTTGCACTTGAACTCGGTGTTGGTATCTTCTTTGCTTGGGCCATACCTGCGGCCGCCAATTCAATCAGAGCGAGACGTGTCGCATGAGTGCAAAGATCGTCGTCCTAGCGTCCGGTCAAGGGTCCCTTGCCCAAGCGATCTTCGATGCTGTCCATAGTGGCGAACTCAACGCGCAGATTCTGGAAGTGATTTCGGACAAGCCAGATGCCCAAGTGCTTCAGCGCGCAAAGGATGCTGGTATTCCTACTTTTGTTCACCCAATGCAGAAAGATCGCCTTCAGTGGGACGCGCAATTGATCGAGCACGTGGATGCGCTCCAACCAGACCTCATTGTCAGCGCGGGCTTCATGCGAATCCTTTCTCCGTATTTTGTTTCCCGATTCAAGATGATCAATACGCATCCCGCTCTGCTTCCGGCTTTCCCCGGAGCTCACGCGGTTCGTGATGCGATTGCTGCGGAGGTTCCGATAACAGGTGCCAGCGTTCATTGGGTGGACGCCGGCGTGGATACTGGCGAGGTGATCGCGCAAGCCCAGGTTCCGGTCTTGCCGAGCGACGACGAGTCGACACTTCATGAACGCATTAAGATTGCCGAGCGTGGTCTCATTGTCGCGACCTTGAAGGAATTATTACCTACATTGGAGAACCACAGTGCCTAATGGGTCTGATCGCAAGCACATTCGAAGAGCCTTGGTCAGCGTCTACGACAAGACTGGCTTGATAGAACTCGGGACCGCCCTACAAAGCGCCAATGTAGAGATCCTTTCAACGGGTTCAACTGCCAAGACCCTTCAAGGTGCAGGAATTGCAGTGATAGAAGTGAGCGACTACACCGGATTTCCGGAGATCATGGGCGGGCGCGTGAAAACGCTGCACCCTCGCATTCATTCAGGGATCTTGGCCGATCAGCGCAATGCGGCTCACCTTGATCAGATTGCCGAGCACGATATTGCCCCCTTTGACCTCGTTGTTGTGAACCTTTACCCGTTTGCACAAACGATCGCCTCTGGCGCCAATTTCGCTGAATGCATTGAGCAGATCGATATTGGGGGACCGTCGATGTTGCGGGGTGCTGCCAAGAACCACGAATCAGTGGCAGTGATTTGCTCTCCCATGCAATATTCGAAGTTGTATGAGGCGATCAATGCGGGCGGATTCACGGCGCAAGATCGACAGGACTTGGCGCTTGCCGTGTTTCGCACCACTGCTGAGTACGACCTCACCATTGCCAATTGGCTCGCAAGCTCTGCCGAAGAATTGCCCGTATGGCTTGGTGCGATTTGGCAGAAGAAGAACGAACTGCGTTACGGAGAAAATCCCCATCAAAGTGCGGCGATTTACTCCAATGTCGGTGCGCCAAGCGGATTGGTAGGTGCGATCCAACTTCATGGCAAAGAAATGTCATTCAATAATTACACGGATGCAGATGCTGCTTGGCGTGCTGCCCATGATCATGCCGAACCATGCGTTGCAATCATCAAGCATGCAAATCCGTGTGGAATTGCTATCGCACAGACGATTTCGGAGGCTCATCAGAAAGCACACGCTTGTGATCCAGTCTCGGCATTCGGTGGCGTTGTCGCGGCCAATCGAGAAGTAGATGTTGCGATGGCAGAAACACTTTCGAAGATCTTCACAGAAGTTGTGGTCGCGCCAAGCTATGCACCTGAGGCAGTCGAGATCTTGAGCAAGAAGCCATCGATAAGAATTCTTCAGTGCCCATCTCCGGAAATATCTAAAAGAGAATTGCGTCCAGTATCTGGGGGGATGTTGGTTCAACAGACGGACCTTGTTGATGCGCCAGGAGACGACCCCGCGAATTGGACACTTGCATGCGGCCCAGCAGTATCTGACGAGGTTCTTGCCGACCTTGGTTTTGCGTGGCGATCGGTGCGCTCCGTCAAGAGCAATGCCATCTTGCTGGCAAAAGATGGTGCCTCCGTAGGCATTGGAATGGGTCAGGTCAACCGTGTGGATTCATCCAGGCTTGCAGTTTCACGAGGTGGAACTCGAGTCGCCGGCAGCGTGGCAGCCAGCGATGCCTTCTTCCCCTTTGCAGACGGTTTGGAAATCCTGCTTGAGGCGGGCGTCGCTGCCGTCGTTCAGCCAGGTGGAAGCGTGCGGGACGAAGAGGTCATTGCAGCTGCTCGCGAGGCCAACGTCACAATGTATTTCACAGGAGTTCGACATTTCTCTCATGGCTAATCAGCCATAGGATGAGGTAATGAGCGCACAAATTCTTGATGGAAAAGCACTTGCCAAGAAAATTAAGACAGAACTTGCTGCAGAGGTAATAAAGCTGAAGGCGCTGGGAAAGTCACCAGGTCTTGGAACGGTTCTCGTCGGTGATGATCCGGGTTCGCACTCTTACGTCTCTGGCAAGCATCGCGACTGCCATGAAGTCGGCATCAATTCCATCAGGGTCGATCTGCCTGAGAACGCTTCAGAGAACGACGTCCTTGCAGCAATCAAGGATTTGAACGCATCGAAAGAGTGCACCGGGTACATCGTGCAGTTGCCGCTTCCTCGAGGGATCAATTCGCAGAGAGTTCTCGAGGCGATCGACCCCAACAAGGACGCGGATGGCTTGCATCCTCTGAACTTGGGACGATTGGTTAGCGGTGAGGACGCGCCTCTTCCCTGCACGCCTCGCGGCATCGTGGAGTTGCTCCGTCACTACGGAGTCGTAATCGACGGAGCCGAAGTGACCATCATCGGTCGCGGACTCACGGTGGGTCGCCCGCTTGGATTGTTGCTGACGCGAAAGAGCGAGAATGCAACTGTCACCCTGACTCATACTGGGACAAAAGATTTGGCTCGCCATACAAAGAACGCCGACATCGTGGTTGCCGCCATTGGCCGTGCCCACTTCCTCACCCCTGACATGATCAAGGCTGGATCTGCCATTGTTGACGTTGGCATTTCGCGGACCGATGCTGGATTGCTGGGGGATGTTCACCCAGGAGTCATGGATGTCGCAGCCTTCGTCGCACCAATGCCTGGGGGCGTGGGCCCGATGACCCGCGCCATGCTGGTCAAAAATGTCGTGGAAGCATGTCGCTAAGCCGCCCATCAATTCTTGGGTACGTGCTGGTCGTTCTGGGCATAGTTCTAGGCGCAGTCGGCTCTGTTCAAGTCGGGTTGGTCGCCATCGCCGCAGGGATGGCGGCAGTGAGCCTGGCGTCCAAGTCAATTGGCCGGGTGGAGCGTTATCTGCCGCTGGCTCTGGCTCTGGGCCTATTTGTCTTGGCATTAGCCCTTCCAAGTGGGCGCTAGAATTATCTTGATGTCAAGAGAGTTTGTCATCCAACAAGGGAGAAGAAAATGGGAAGCAAGGTCAGCGTAGTAGGTGCAGGTTTTTATGGTTCAACAACTGCACTGCGATTGGCGCAATACAACATCTTCGACACCGTAGTTCTCACCGACATTGTTGAAGGCAAGTCCGAGGGTTTGGCCCTCGACATGAATCAATCTCGCGCCATCGAAGGATTTGAAACAAAAGTTATCGGTGCTACAACCACGCCTGAAGGTGCCGGATACGAGGCAACAGCCAACTCAGATGTTGTCGTCATTACAGCGGGTCTCCCACGCAAACCAGGTATGAGCCGCATGGATCTCATCGGCGTCAACGCCGGAATCGTGCGAGGCGTTGCAGAGAACATCGCAAAGCACAGCCCAAATGCAGTCGTCATCGTTGTTTCTAATCCCTTGGATGAAATGACCGCGCTCGCACAGATCGCAACAGGATTTCCACGCAATCGCGTGATGGGTCAGGCAGGAATGCTCGACACCGCGCGCTTCACAAACTTCGTGGCTGAGAAGTTGGGCGTATCTGTTAGCAGCGTGAAGACGCTAACCCTCGGCTCGCACGGTGAGACGATGGTGCCGGTTCCAAGTCGCTGCACCGTTGACGGCGTCGCCCTTTCCGAGAAACTTTCGAAAGAAGAGATTGAAGAATTGGTTACCAAGACACGTAATGGCGGTGCCGAAATCGTTGCCCTCTTGAAGACGGGTTCTGCCTACTACGCACCCTCTGCCGCCGCGGCAAGAATGGCGAAGGCGGTCATCGAGGATTCCGGAGCGGTCATGCCAGTGTGTGCATGGGTTGACGGCGAATACGGAATTTCTGGCGTCTACCTCGGGGTTGAAGCCGAACTCGGCCGCACAGGTATTCGCAAGGTAGTAGAGACAAAGCTTTCTGATTCAGAATTGGCAGAATTGAAAATTGCGGCCGAAGCAGTCCGCGCCAAGCAAGCAGACGTGCAGAGCCTGTAAAGAGCAGTTCACCCAGAGACGTTAAAAAGAGCAGCAGGAGTGGAGAAATTATGAACAAGATCAAGGTAGTCGGCACCGTAGTTGAACTCGATGGCGACGAAATGACCCGAATCATCTGGCAGTTCATCAAGGATCAGTTGATCTTGCCTTACTTGGACATCAACCTCGAGTACTACGACCTCGGCATCGAGAATCGTGATGCGACAAACGATCAGGTCACGATTGACTCCGCTCACGCTATCCAGAAGCACGGCGTTGGCGTCAAGTGCGCGACCATCACACCAGATGAAGCACGAGTCGAAGAGTTCGGACTTAAGAAGATGTGGAAGTCTCCAAACGGAACCATCCGCAATATTCTTGGTGGAGTCATCTTCCGTGAGCCAATCCTGATCAGCAACGTCCCTCGTCTGGTTCCTCAGTGGACCAAGCCGATCGTCATCGGCCGTCATGCATTTGGCGACCAGTACAAGGCCACGGATTTCCGAGTTCCAGGAGCCGGAATGCTGAAGATGACTTTCACGCCAGAGGATGGTTCCAAGCCAGTTGAGTACGAAGTCTTCAAGTTCGAGAGCTCAGGCGTCGCCATGGGTATGTACAACGTGGACGATTCCATTCGCGACTTCGCACGCGCATCGTTGAACTACGGCTTGCTTCGCAAGTTCCCCGTATTCCTTTCAACAAAGAACACGATCTTGAAGGCATATGACGGACGCTTTAAGGACATCTTCCAAGAGATCTTCGAGAAAGAGTTCAAAGCAGAGTTCGACAAGATCGGTATCACTTACGAGCACCGCTTGATCGATGACATGGTTGCAACCTCCCTTCGTTGGGAAGGTGGCTACGTCTGGGCCTGCAAGAACTACGACGGCGACGTTCAGTCCGACACCATCGCACAGGGATATGGATCACTTGGTCTTATGACCAGCGTGCTCATGAGCCCAGATGGAAAGATCGTTGAAGCCGAAGCGGCCCACGGAACTGTGACCCGTCACTACCGCATGCACCAACAGGGCAAGCCAACTTCAACAAACCCAATTGCTTCCATTTTCGCCTGGACTCAAGGGCTTTTGCACCGCGCCACTTTGGACAACACCCCAGAATTGGCAAAGTTCGCAACGACTCTCGAGCGCGTATGTATCGAGACAGTTGAGTCGGGCAAGATGACCAAGGACTTGGCGATCTTGATTTCACCAGATAGCCCATGGCAGACCACGCAGGAATTCTTGGCATCGATTGACGAGAACCTGCAAAAGGCAATGGCTTAATTCCTTTGTCGCAATACCCAGAGTGCGGCGCGATCGCACTAGTTGGTTCTGGGGAGTATTTACCCGTGATGACCGCTCTTGAAGGTGAGTTACTTCAAGCAGCGGTCATTCGCGGTAAGAGGGAAGTCTTCGTGCAGTTGCCAACGGCAGCGGGCGCGGAGGATGCATCCCGACTCGAACACTGGCACGAATTGGGTCGAATGCAAGGTAGTCGTTTGGCAGTGGATACTAATTCGCTTCGTTTATATAACCGTGAAGATGCCTTCAATCCTGAATTCGTTGAAGCAATTCAGGATGCAGGTCTTATTTACTTATCCGGGGGAGATCCCCACTATCTAACCGAAACACTTATCGACACCCCAGTATGGGAAGCGATTCTTGGCGCATGGCGTTCCGGCTCTTCATTGATGGGTTGCTCTGCCGGCGCAATGGCGATGGGCAGGGAGATCATTGCCTTTCGCAAATCACATGCGACCCGTGGTCTCTCCCTGCTGCCATTGATTCAGACAATTCCACATTACGATCGCTTTTTGGGTTGGCTGCCCGATCGAGTATCAGCTGCAATCATGCGTGTTGAAGATGGTATGAATTTGATAGGCATTGATGAGAACACTGCAATGGTTCGAGATCGGTTCGATTCGCCTTGGCGAGTATGGGGCGAAGGCAAAGTGCATCTGCTCAAGAGTTCGGAAACTTATTCATTCGTGGCCGGAGCGGAAATCACTCTTCCCTAGATAAGTGCTGCTGTCTTCGAGAGCGGGAAGTGTCGAAGTACCCGTGGTAGGGGTGCACCGAAGCCGTGTTCACGAGGTGCATGTCATCCCCTTTTTATGATGAGTCGCTACGTTGTTTCTGATTCCAGGAAAGGGCCTGAAGGCTAAACAGCACTAGAATTGCACCGATTATTTGTGGCAATTTCGGGATTCCCCTCCCCAAAACCCAAGAACCCAGCATCGCGATGACTAGTATGAAATTTAAGGCGATTCCCAAGTGTGCAGCCTTGATCTTCTTTGCAGCGATTGTGAAAGATAAGAATGCCAATCCCACTCCGAAAAGACCAGCAAGTATTGCCGAAACCGCGAACTTCAAGTCGTAGCTCTTTGCCACGTACCTTCCAGGCGTAAACAAGAATACGAGTGTGCAAAAAACAGTGGATGCCACCATTTGTCCAAATGTGAGAGCGTACACATCACAATTCACGCCGTGCCGACGCAGTGTTACAACATAAAGCGCCGCCGCCAGCGCCGCGAGAGAGAAGAAGAGAATGGATAGGGCACTTGCTCTAGTGACCCCATTCCACGGATCTGAACCTATGACTGCACCTGATATTCCGATGAACACTGCAATCCACTCGATCGATGTGACGCGCTCCTTCAGCCAAAGGAGACCGATGAGCACGACGAAAATGGTCTCAAGACTCAAAACCATTATTCCAATGCTTACCGTACTTCGCTGATATCCCAAATTGGCAAAATAGAAAGTGAGTCCAGGTTCGAGAACTCCCAAAATTGTGGCCAAGCGCCATGGAATGCGAACTGTGGATTTGCGGAAGAGCAGAATCGTCCCGAGTAGCAACGCTCCAACCAAAGATTGAATGACTGTCAGCGCTCCCGGGGAGAATGATTCGACGGCTAGGTCTGAAAAGGGACTTGCGACACCCCAGCAAATGGTTGAAAACGCTAGTAACCCGTATGCAATTTTGGAATTCACTTCGCAATTGAAGCAGACATGTCGGCTTATGACTCGGACATAAAGTTGATTTGCCTAATTATCGATGGGTTCTCGATCAGTTGATGAAGACAGAGGATTGAGGTTGAATTAACGATTAGCCGGGTGAACGAGGATTCTGCATTAAAAAGTTGAAAGGGCCCCGAGTTTCCTCGAGGCCCATGCTCAACTTCCCTAACTTCTTGATCGATACCAATAGATCAGTCGTAAGAACTTGAGACTGCGGATTTGGTGACAAAGAGGACCTCGGAATATTCCTGAGGTCCTCTTTGTCACCAACTCCAAGGCTGAGTGCGTATTGCGAGGAGTGACCAACTCCGGCGTCCAACCATTTCCTCGACAAAATCGAGGCGAAGAAACTATGGCATAAATTTACGTCACTCGGAGTGACAAATATTCGAACGCTGAGGGGTTGCATTAACGCTTGGTGGGGTTCCCTGACGGCTCCTACCCCGTCCCCGCCTATCCCGACACCTCAAATGACGTTGCATTAACGAGTAGCCATGTTACCCAAGGAGATTGGACGTCAAAGCATTCAAATATCTGACCGCGGCAGGTCTTGAATCTCGCCAATAAAGAATGGCACCATCCGATATGGAGTTCATCCCACTACTTACTGGCGAAGAGGACCGTTTCGGCACTCGACATGTTCGATTGTGGCAGGCAGGCATACTCGATGGGGCGGAACAGACTCGCGTTCATATTGCTCGATTCGAGAAAGATTCACTGCTGGGTCGGCATCCTACAAAGATATGGCAACTCTTCATGGTGATTGAAGGTTCCGGCTGGGTGAGCGGCGAAGATCAAGTTCACTTCCCAATATCAGCGGGTCAAGCAGTTCTTTGGCTTCCTGGAGAAGAACATGACTCAGGGAGTGAGACTGGCATGAGCGTTCTCATATTGGCCTCCAGCACTGACCCCCGCAACACGCGAATATGAGGTTGCATTAATGACTAGCGGGGTTGGCGAAAGTTTTATAGCTGTCGTGCAACGTAACTACTATCTCCAATTCTCAAGAAAAGCGATCCCCCATTATGCAAATCGATAAAAAAACGAGTCAGGTTTGTTCCTCGACAGCCACGCGATAAAGCCAAGAATTGCAAAAAGTCCGACGACGATAAGGGGGATGTAGACAAATTGAGCCATCGCGTCGTTTCCCATAGCACCTCCTCTGAAGTCCATTAACTGGAATTGTGTGTGATTCAGTTCTTTATGTCTATTGCTCGAAATTCCATCGCGATGAGGGGTTGCATTAATGACTAGCGGGGTTGGCGGGTCAAGTACTCGGCGCAACTTACGTGAGATTTCCATTTTCTAGTTCTACGAAAGTCCCATCGCGTAAAGCATCCAATGCGGCAAAGATCCTGCGAGCCTTGTAGTTTGGGACGCGGGCCATCACAGCCTCATAGTCACACCACTCCCAAGAGCGAAGTTCCTCTTGGGGAAGAATGATTTGAGATGCATCCACGGGGCCAGTCGCGTATATAAACATGAGTCCATCCCCCGGCGTACGTCCTTGGGATATCCAGTCGACTACAAGAAGTCGCCCTACTTCAATATCAAAGCCCAGTTCTTCGAGGCATTCACGTCTCGCCGCTTCCCTTGGAGATTCATTAAGTTCGACTGTGCCACCTGGGATTTCCCACGTATCTTTGTAGGTTGGCTCAACTAAGAGCACGCGCATTTCCTCATCGACAATCGCAACGCCCCCAGCGACGAGCTTCTTTGGAAGTTCGCGATAACTCTCAGTCATTGGCAGATCATAACTATGGTTCGGACACCCGTGAAGGGTGGTATTGACGATTGGTGGGGTTGCCCAGGGAAATTCCATGCCAACAACGAGGAACCTAAAGGCGTTTCAATAATTTTTTGTATGCCTCGGATCCAAGATTTTCCTGGGAAATGTGAACACTTCTTGAACTTATGAAAGTCTCGCGATTTTTGTAATCGTATAACCCAGGAATTGCGGTAAACCATCCCAATATGTTTCTACTCATTATTATCAGCGCACCTCGCTTCATGGCTTCGCTAACCAAGTGGAAAGAGTAGCGTTGTGTTTCGAACGTATAGGGGATCGGATACCAAGACTTCGAATTGTATGCATGAAAATTAATCAAAAATAGACCCGTGGAAACTCTTTCCAAAGACGTTTCATGAACAACTTTTCTAATTCGAGGTATCAGCCAATCGCTTTCCATTTCAGGGTTGTCCGGTGAATGCACCCATGATAAGAAAGAATCGGCGGATTCATGTTTCAGATTTCTTAGATTGCGATTTACGTACTCAGAGTTAGTTCGATAGCTTGGGTCGGTCTCTCTTTTGTTTATCCCCGGATTTGCCAGCAAAACAAAGACGTTGGCATTTGGATTTCCCATATATGGGTATGGCTCGAGATGCTCGGCCAGCTTGTACTCGTGGTGACCTTGCAATCCCTTATTAAACGCTTGAGCATGCGCTCTATCTAAATCGTGGAATTTCGGTTCATGTTCTTTGGGACAAAAATTCAGCCATGGATTTTCCATTTAATTGGTTACTTTCTGTGTTTCAGGCATTCATGTAGATTACTGCGCCTTCGGTAGTCTTCCCTCAATATGCGCGCGGCCCGCCCAGAGTATTTAAACCGGGCACATTTTCAAAAAAACTATGACCAGTTCGAGAGGGTGTATCGGTCGTTAGTGATATTTCGTGGGAAAGTGACACAAGGTGTTAGTCAATCCCGACACCTCAAAGGGGTGACATTAAGGATTAGTCGGGTTGCCGAGTTGTTTGGGTTCTATTTATGCAATCTAGAAGCCGCCCTTGCCAATCCATCAAGTGCCGTTAGCCTTCTATTATGTTCACCCACTTGAAGCGCGGAAAGTCTGAGATAGCGATCGTTTCCATTTCAGTTACCATGCTTTTGGGGCTGACCTCCGGAGCCTTCGCCGCCGCAAAACCGGGAAGTTCATGCACAAAGCCTGGCACCACAACCAAAATCGCTGGTAAGACATTCGTCTGTGACAAAAAGAGAAAGAAACTGGTTTGGGTTCTGGCAAAGGTTGCCACGAAATCAGCCGTTCCAACGCCAACAAATTCGTCGAGTAGTTCGTATCCGAAGAAGGGCGTAGATGGAGGTAAATTCTCTGACTGGCCAAGCACTGATGCAAAATATATTTCAGCAATCCCAGTAGACCTTGCTCAAATTGAAAGTATTTCCAAGTACCGGAGTTGTTCGGGTCATAATCGTGATGGATACACTTTTGATCAAGTGCTCGAGACGAACAGATCGCTCAAGCACTATTTCTATCCCGTGGCGCAATTTCAGGGTACCTTGGACAAAGTAAAGATGTACGCGCCGTTTGATGGAACTGTTGCGAGCATTAATTTGGAGGCTAACAAGGTCGGTGGCCGTCCGATGAATGGCAATGGGATTGGATTTTCAACTCCCTTGGACAAAGCCGTCGTGTTTCAATTTGGGCATATCTATTTCGTGAAGGATTTCAAGATCGGTGATTCGGTAAAGGCCGGAGAACTGGTGGGTTACGCCGCCTTGGCAGACAAGGCCTTCGATTTCGATCTGGACCTACTGGGAGCTCAGCCGACAAAGGATGGAAGAGAGGTTCTGGGGAGCATCTTTGATCACATGGCTCCTTCCGTCTTATCAGCCTTTGCAGTCGTCGGAATAACTCCATTGAATACGAAAGAAACCAAGGCCTTTCGCGATCAGAATCCTTGCAATTTCGATAGCCAGACCCAAAGGGATGATCGGACTTCTTCGGTTAATTGGGTGCAACTGAAGCGCTGAGGTTGCGATTGGTCTGGATGCTTACGTGCACAATAAAAAGGGCCTCGAGTTTTGAACTGAACCCTTTCAGTCGGGACTCTTAATTGAGTCTCCAACTTCTGGGGTTCAGTTCATTCCCTCAGGGTCCTTGCTCAACTCCTCTAACTTCTTGATCACTACCAATAGATCAGTCGTGAGATCTTGAAGCTACGGAGTTGCCGACGGGAATCGAACTCGCACCGGCAACTTGGTGAAAGATGCAATGCAACCACTACACCACGGCAACACCGCGCTCTAAGAATCGAATAAATCGCGAACGGCTTTGCGTGGCTTAATGAAAAATGTGAATATCGAGAAGATGTGTAGAAACTCAAAAGACCTCACAGAATTCGAGGTCTTTTGAGTCGGCAACTCCAAGGCTGAAAGAGTTTTATGTGGAGTAACCAGCTCCGTCCTTCAACCATTTCCTCTTACTAACCGAGGCGAGGCAACTATGACATAAATCTTCATTACTCGGAGTTACAAGAAGTTGGGTTGCATTCATGATCACGTTGCCTTGTGCAAACGGCTTTGAGGTGCCCCAGAATTTAAAAGAACCTCGGATATTCTCCGAGGTTCTTCCCGTCGCGACACCAAGGCAAAGCGCTTGTTTGCGGAGTTTTGCCTGACTCCGCGCTCCACCGTTTCCTTGCAAACAACAAGGCGATTTAATTCTGGCACAAATCTTCGTTACACAGAGTTACAAGAAATAGAACTGCCCCCGGTAATCGTCACCGAGGGCAGTTCTAAGTACTGGGTAATTACTTTAGGCGCTCTCCGCTAACTGCATCGAAGAGGTGGATTTCTGCAGGGTTGGCAACAACAGAGACCGTTGTTCCAGGTGCGGGAGGGTTCTTTGGATCCCAACGCACAATTACTTGGGCGCCTTCGTCAGTTGCATTTGCGAACTTGACTGTTGGATCCGCTGGCTTTCCGTAGACGAATGCATCTGCGCCGAGTTCTTCTACAACTTCAACGAGAACATGGAAGCCGTCAGCAGCTGGCGTGAAGCCTTCTGGACGAATTCCGACGGTCACAGTGTTGCCTGCGTGTGCAGGAACTGGGATGGATAGCGCGCCGAGTTTGGCGATGCCACCAGTGACCGGGGCAGAGAGCAGGTTCATTGCAGGGGATCCGATGAATCCGGCTACGAATGCATTTGCTGGATTGTCATAAAGATTTCGTGGTGTATCAACTTGCTGCAAGAGGCCGTCCTTGAGAACTGCGACGCGGTCACCCATCGTCATAGCCTCTACCTGGTCGTGGGTTACGTAGACGGTTGTAATTCCAAGGCGGCGCTGCAGTGCAGCGATCTGCGTACGAGTTGCGACGCGAAGTTTGGCGTCAAGGTTAGAAAGCGGCTCATCCATAAGGAAGACCTGAGGTTCGCGGACAATTGCGCGACCCATGGCAACGCGCTGACGCTGACCACCCGAGAGAGCCTTCGGCTTGCGCTCTAGGTATGGCTCGAGGTCAAGCAACTTTGCCGCTTCGAGAACTCGACGGTCGCGCTCTTCTTTTGACGTGCCGGCGATCTTGAGAGCAAAGCCCATGTTCTCCGCGACAGTCATATGTGGGTAGAGGGCGTAGGACTGGAAGACCATTGCGATATCGCGGTCTTTTGGCGCAACGTTGGTGACATCTCGATCACCAATGAGGATGCGGCCGTTATCAATTTCTTCAAGTCCGGCCAACATACGAAGCGATGTTGATTTGCCGCAACCAGATGGTCCGACGAGGACTAGAAATTCGCCATCATTGACAACAAGGTCAAGCTTGTCGACGGCTGGGGCGGTTGTTCCTGGGTAGATACGTGTTGCTTTGTCGAAAACGACAGAGGCCATGACATAACTCCTTCTCCGGGCAGGTACGTGCCCGACGGTCCGTTGGATGAAGGTCACATCGATCGTGTCCACAATGGTCACGCTCGAAGACTCACGCTTTAGGAGTAGCTCGTCTTTGAGCAGTTCTTGAGGCGCTGTGGCAGGAGGTTACGCTATTTCTCTGGGAATAGGGAAGCCGAGCGGGAGGCCAAGGGCCCCGTTCCCGTTATTCTTTTGACATGACCTCTGATACTTCACACCTGTCTGTTCAGGGGCTTTTCCTTGATATTTCTGTGGTTCTGGGGTTGATCCTTCTGGCCGCTCTTTTCGTGGCCGCCGAGATCGCCCTGATCTCTCTTCGGGAGAGCCAAGTGAGGCAGATGGCCACTCAGGGCAAGAGGGGCCTAAGGGTCTCGGCTCTTGCTGCAAACCCCAACCGATTCCTGGCGGCCGCGCAGGTGGGTGTGACCGTCTGCGGATTCTTATCTGCGGCCCTTGGTGCCGAGAGGATCGGCAAGTACGTCGTCCCGTGGCTTGAAGGAATGGGGCTCTCGCTCGGGTGGAGCAACGCCCTGTCGCTGATCGGGTTGACGCTGATCATCGCCTACATCTCCTTAGTGTTTGGTGAGTTGGTTCCAAAGAGATTGGCGCTTTTTCGCACTGAAGCTATTGCTCTGGCGGCCGCACCGGTCATCGACGTTCTTGCGATGGTCTTCCGCCCCGTCATTTGGATGCTCTCTCGCTCGACGGACATGATTGTGCGGCTGTTCGGATTGGATCCAGAGGAACAACGCGAACAGATGTCAGAGGAGGAACTCCTCGACCTCGTTACGGGTCACGCCGCACTCACCGATGAAGAGCGCGACATCGTCGAGGAGGTTTTCAACGCCAGCGATCGTCAGATCCACGAGGTGATGGTTCCTCGCACCGAGGTTGATTTTCTTGACGGGTCGTTGACTGTTGGCCGGGCAATTGCCTTGGCAGTTGATAGGGCTCATTCACGTTATCCCGTAGTCCGGGGCTCAAGCGACGAAGTGATCGGTTTTATCCATGTCCGCGATCTTCTCGATAGGTCTCTAGCCGGCACCAGCGAAAAGATTCAGGAGATCGTCCGAAAGGTCATGTTCCTTCCTGGCACCAAAGGAGTCTTGCCTGCGCTGACTGAGATGCGCAATCAGAGTCAGCATCTGGCCATCGTCCTTGATGAGTACGGTGGGACCGACGGAATCGTCACGATGGAAGACCTCGTGGAGTGCCTGATCGGTGATATCCGCGACGAATACGACACCGAGGAATCTGAGATCAGCCACGAAGTAAGGACCGGAGACTTTGAAGTGGACGGCCTCATTTCTATAGAAGACCTCCATGATGAAACAGGGGTGGAGATTCCTGAGGGCCCTTATGAGACTTTGAGCGGTTTTGTGATGCACTCGCTCGGCCGTCTGCCTGGTGTCCATGACGTGATCGTTGTAGATGGGGCGCGGATCACAGTTCTCTCACTGGAAGGCAAGCGCGTGGGGTCCATCTTGATCTCGCGGACCCCTAATTGATCTCTAAGCAACCCTTAGCCATGCGAGAATACGCGGCATGACGCGCAAAAGGGTCCTTTCTGGAATTCAGGCAACCGCCGATTCAACGCATCTTGGAAATTACCTCGGGGCAGTTAAACAATGGGTGGAACTCCAGAATGAATACGAGGTTTTTTACTTCATTGCAGATTTGCATTCGCTCACGGTAGAAACGGAACCAGCCGTACTTAGGCGGCGTATCTTGGCTACCGCTGCGCAACTTTTGGCCTCTGGTGTTAATCCAGAAGAAAGCGCCTTCTTCCTGCAATCTCATATCGCCCAGCACAATCAGTTGGGATGGGTGATGGAATGTCTTGCCGGTTTCGGCGAAGCCAGCCGAATGACGCAGTTCAAAGACAAATCGCAGAAGTCTGGTTCCGATCGCACTGTGGTGGGGCTCTTCACTTATCCGATGCTGATGGCGGCCGACATTTTGTTATATCAAGCAGATCTGGTTCCTGTCGGAGAAGATCAACGTCAGCATCTTGAGATTACCCGCGATTTGGCAGAGCGATTTAATTCGCGCTACGGCACAACTTTCCGAATTCCGGAAGGGCACATCGTGAAGAGTGGTTCAAAGATCTACGATTTGCAGAATCCAACTGCCAAGATGAGTAAGTCTTCATCATCGGCACTTGGGATCATCGAGATCATGGACGCGCCGGAGGTTAACGCGAAAAAGATCAAGAGTGCGGTTACTGACACTGGTCGCGAAGTCACCTTTGATGAAAAGGAGAAACCTGGAATCAGCAATCTCCTGACAATTCATTCGACCCTTTCTGGCAAGAGCATTCCTGACATAGAGAATGATTTTGCAGGCAAGGGCTATGGCGACTTCAAAACTGAGGTATCTGAAGTGGTAGTCGAGTTCTTGCGCCCCATACGCCAGAAGGCTCTTGAATTGCTAGAAGATGAGGAAGCCCTGTTGGCGATTCTCCATAAAGGGGCGGCAAAAGCCCGTATTGTTGCTGAAAGCACTCTTCAGAAAACGTACAAGAATCTGGGTCTGGTGCAATGAAATTTCGCAGGTCGATTGCAGTTGGCGTGACCGCAACACTTGCATCGATCTTGTTTGTCTCCACGCCGACTGCCCAGGCTGCCGATCCGCTACGTGTAGGGGTCGCATACGACACTGGTGGCCCCGGAGATCATGCCTTCGACGATGCCGTGGCGCAGGGCCTTGCAATGGCAAAGAAACGGTTTTCGATCCAAGTGACGGCGACTGTGACGGTTGGATCTGACTCCGATCGGGAATTGCGGTTACGTTCCCTGGTCGCGAAAACGTGCAATCCGATCATCGCGGTGGGAAGTGCTTACGCGTCCGCTGTGAGGATCGTCGCCTTGGAAAACCCAAGCACTCAATTCGTCATCGTCAACGATGCGTCAATAAACATGCTGAACGTGACTTCCCTTGTCTTCTCCGAAAATCAGGGCGGTTATCTTGCAGGCATGACTGCGGCGCTCGCATCCCGCACGGGCAAGATCGGTCTTGTGGGTACCCAGACTTCACAGTATGAGAGTGGATTTACTGCTGGCGCACGTGATGTTAAGAAGGACATAACGATCGATGCCCGGTATGGCGCCGACTCGTCCGCCACGCTCACGAGTGGACTCATAAGTGCTGGCTCGGACGTAATCTTCCTTACGACTCCAGGTTCAGATTCTGATGTATTAAATGTCGTAGTGAGCGCGAACAAAAAGGGAGCACAAGTTGGCCTGATCCTGATTGAGCCAGATCAGTATGTGACCCTGTCATTAGGGACGAAGAAGTTCATTCTTGCCTCTCTCGTCAAACGAGTGGACCGAGCGATAGTTGACGTGCTTGCCGAGTCTTCGTCGGGTCGCACGGTTATAGATGTGCTTAATGCAAGTTTGGGTACTTATGGCCGCCGCTATGGGATTCGCAATGGCGGCATTGAATTGTCGCTGTGGTCACCACGAGTCTCCAAGTATCGAAAAGTTATCAATTCCGCTGCAGCCAAGGCGTCGAAACTTCCGTTGTAATAAAAAGTTAATCATTTTGGGCTGTTTTCGGCTCACCCTCTATGGCTAGACTAAATCAACTACCCATGAACGACATGGGGCTCCTTGGAGGAACATTGAAAAAGTCATTGCGTTATGGGGCCGTCATCGCGGCTTCAACACTTGCATTCGGCATTACCGTGGCTCCAGCAGCACCAGCTGCAACCGCCGTTAAGGCGTGCTTGGCACTCGACACCGGCGGTGTGGATGACAAGTCATTCAACGCTGCGGCCTGGCGTGGAGCGCAGTCAACCGTGTCAAAGTCTGTGTCAGTGAAGTACCTTGCTGCCCAGTCCGATGCTGACTACGCACCAAACATCAAGAAGCTCGTTGATGAGAAATGCACCGTGATTATCGGTGTTGGTTTCCTTATCAACAGCGCAATTGTTGACGCCGCCAAAGCCAACCCAGCAACGAAATTTGCCATCGTTGATCAAGATGGATTTGATCACGGTCCAAATGGAGATCAATATCCTGGAACGGCTCTTGCCAACCTTAAAGGTCTTCAGTTTGCAACTAATCAGTCCTCATTCCAGGCCGGCTACCTTGCCGCTGGTTTCTCAAAGACCGGCAAAGTTGCAACATATGGTGGACTAAACATTCCACCAGTCACCATCTTTATGGATGGCTTTGCTAAAGGCGTTGCCTATTACAACAGCCTCAAGGGCAAGCACGTTGTTGCACTTGGATGGGATATTGCCAAGCAGGACGGCACCTTTGTCGGTGGCTTCTCTGATCAGGCCAAGGCATTGCAGATCTCAAAGAACTTCGAACAACAGGGTGCAGATGTAATCTTCCCAGTTGCCGGTGGTCTTGGAGGCGCAACTGCTGGTCAGTCATTGACCGGTCACAAATCAGTGACTATCTGGGTTGACTCAGATGGATATGTTCAAGCCCCGCAATACAAATCAGTGCTTCTGACTTCTGTTGTTAAGGGTGTTGATACTTCCGTATCTGGTGTCATCAAGGATGTGGCAAAGGGCAAATTCAGCTCTGCTGGCTACTTGGGTACACTGGCAAATAAGGGCACTTATCTAGCGTCATATCATGACCTAGCCAAGAAGGTCCCTGCCAAACTCCAAAATGAGGTCCGCCAACTGGGCGTAGACATCAAACTTGGAAAAGTTAAAGTCAGCTAATTTGACCGCGTGATATGGGCGGGGCGAGTCCGTGAGGACTCGCCCCGCTTTTTCATGGTTTCGCATCTTGCTTAGGTGGCTACACTCAATTGACCCCCGAAACCATGGGGTTCTTTGGAGGAACATTGAAAAAGTCATTGCGTTACGGAGCCCTTCTTGCGGCCGCAGTACTTGCAGTCGGCGTTACAGGGTGTTCCAAAACCACCGTTTCAACTGCGATCAAGGCCTGCCTTGCGCTCGACACCGGAGGCGTTGATGACAAGTCATTCAACGCAGCTGCATGGCGCGGGGCACAAGCAACAGCATCGAAGTCCGTCACGGTCAAGTATCTTGCAGCACAGTCGGACGCTGACTATGCGCCAAACCTCAAGAAATTAGTAGATGAGAAGTGCAACCTCGTCATTGGCGTGGGATTCCTTATCAACAGCGCAATCATCGACGCTGCAAAGGCGAACCCAGGAACTAATTTTGCGATCGTCGATCAAGACGGCTTTGATCACGGCCCAAATGGAGATCAATATCCAGGGACGGCAATTGCCAACCTGAAGGGACTTCAATTTGCGACTGACCAGTCCTCGTTCCAGGCGGGATACCTCGCCGCCGGATTCTCAAAGACTGGCAAAGTGGCGACCTACGGCGGAATGAACATTCCACCAGTAACCATCTTCATGGATGGTTTCGCGAAGGGTGTTGCTTATTACAACCAAGCAAAGGGCACGAATGTTGTGACCCTTGGCTGGGACACTGCAAAGAAGGACGGAACATTCGTTGGAAATTTCTCTGACCAATCGAAAGCCCTTCAAATTTCCAAGAACTTCGAGCAACAAGGGGCGGATGTAATCTTCCCGGTTGCTGGAGGCCTTGGCGGAGCGACGGCTGGTGAATCGCTCTCTGCACACAAATCAGTGACAATTTGGGTCGATTCCGATGGCTTTGTCCAAGCCCCTCAGTACCGGAGCATCCTTCTCACATCTGTCGTGAAAGGCGTTGACACTTCGGTGACAGGAGTGATCAAGGATGAGGTCGACGGGAAATTCACTTCGGCTGGCTATCTTGGCACACTTGCCAATGGTGGCACTTACCTGGCCCCGTATCATGATCTGGCCAAGGATGTGCCAACGGCCCTTCAGAATGAAGTGACCCAACTTGGCCTCGACATTCAGTCAGGAAAGGTAAAGGTTAATTAGTTAGTTTGAATAAACGGAGCGAGACCTTATGGACTCGCTCCGTTTTTCTTTGCGTAATTGCCATTTCAAGGTAGATTTCTTTGTATGTCCTTGGAACTTCGTGCTGTAACAAAGAGTTTTGGAGCCCTAGTAGCCAACGACAGCATTGACCTCAAAGTCGAAGATGGCGAGATTCACGCGATATTGGGCGAAAACGGAGCGGGAAAATCGACGCTCATGAATGTTGTTTACGGCCTCCTTCAACCTGATTCCGGAACCATTTTTGTCGACGGCAAGGAAGTCAAAATCTCAGGTCCGGCAGATGCGTTAGCCGCAGGAATTGGCATGGTCCACCAACACTTCATGCTGATCCCAGTATTTACAGTCGCAGAGAACGTCGTTCTAGGCCACGAAACGACCAATAAATTCGGCATACTGGACTTAGCAGCAGCCAAGGAAGAAATACGTCGAGTTTCTAAAGAATTCAACTTTGATATTGATCCCGATGCACTTGTTGAAGATCTTCCCGTTGGGCTTCAACAACGCGTCGAAATCATCAGGGCATTGATATATGACGCCAAGGTCCTAATCCTTGACGAGCCGACGGCGGTTCTTACACCTCAAGAGACGGACGAACTCTTGAAGAACATGAAGGTTCTTAGAGATAAAGGAACCTCAATTGTCTTTATCACCCACAAATTGCGAGAAGTGCAAGAAGCCGCTGACAAAATAACAGTAATACGAAGAGGAAAGGTTGTTGGTACGCCACCGACAACCGCGACGCAGGAAGAACTCGCTTCGCTCATGGTGGGTCGCCCAGTTTCACTTGATGTCTACAAGAGGGCCAGTGCGGCTGGCCCCGTTGCACTCTCAGTAAAGAATCTGAATGTTCGCGATGTGACAGGACGAAGGCTAGTTAAGAGCGTCTCCTTTGATGTCCACGAGGGCGAAATCCTTGCGGTGGCAGGTGTGCAAGGAAACGGTCAGAGCGAGTTGGCCAAGGCGATTGTTGGCTTGGAGGAGTTCATGGACGGTTCGATAGTTCTTGATGGCAAGGACATCACGACGTGGTCGGTGCATGACACTCTTTATGCGGGCATTGCCTACGTGCCTGAAGACCGTGAGCATGACGGATTGATCTCATCCTTTTCAGTCGCGGAGAATTTGATCCTTGATACCTATGACATGCCTCCCTACGCCAAGGGACCCGTTCTTTCTCCAAGTGTCGTCGCAAGTGAGGCCGAACTACGGGTAAAAGAGTTCGACGTGCGACTGCAGAGTGTTCAAGATACTGCCGCCTCGCTCTCTGGCGGAAACAAGCAGAAAGTGGTGCTGGCACGCGAACTCTCTCGCCCGGTGAAATTGGTTGTTGCCTCCCAACCAACTCGTGGTCTAGATGTCGGATCCATCGAATTTGTTCACCAGAGGATCATCGCCGAGAGAGATTCTGGGAGGGCCGTGCTCATTTTCAGCACCGAGTTGGATGAGGTGACCGATCTTGCCGATCGGATCGCCGTGATGTACCGCGGAGAGATCATCGCGATGGTGCCAGCGACCACTTCTCGAGAGGACCTTGGACTTCTCATGGCTGGGGTCCACCCGGAAAGGACTCCCGCGTGAAATTTGCCCGCAAAGCCTTTGCCGCCATCGCTCTTCCTGGATTGGCCTTTTTCTCGGCTCTTTTCGTCAGTGGTCTGCTCATTGCTTTTTCTGATCCGAAAGTTCTCAAACTTGCAAGCTCGCCTCTCAAGTTTATCGGCAGCGCTTTTGCGGCGGCAGGCAAGGCGTATCTCGCCCTTTTTGAGGGAGCTATCTACGATCCGAACCTTGCTCATCCCAATTTCTTTGACGGGTTCTATCCTTTTTCCGAAACTCTAGTTTCTGCCGCACCTTTGATTCTCACGGGACTCTCCGTCGCCCTTGCCTTTAGGGCTGGGCTATTCAATATTGGCGCCCAAGGTCAATTTATTTTCGGTGCCATCGGTGCGTCCGCCGTTGGATTCAAGACCACCATGCCAGTGGGGATTCATGTCATCGCTGCAATTGTGACTGCGATGGTCTTTGCTGGGCTTTGGGGAGGATTTGTCGGGTTTCTGAAAGCAAAAACTGGCGCCCATGAGGTCATCGTGACGATCATGCTCAATTACGTTGCCAGTTACTTCCTTCTCTGGCTTCTTAGTACAACACCTTTCTTGCGCAAGGGCAGGCAGGATCCGATCGCGCCGCCAGTCAAGGAGAGCGCACGTTTGCCGCATCTTGCTGGTCCGAATCTCCGCGTGAACCTGGGCATCATCATCGCCCTCGCGGCTGCGGCAGGCATATGGTGGTTGCTCAACCGCAGCACATGGGGCTTTAGATTCCGAGCGGTCGGCGCCAATGCCGATGCAGCAAGGACTGCGGGAATTTCAGTTCCGATGGTGACAACAATGGTGATGGCAATTGCTGGAGCACTCGCGGGTCTGGGTGGGGCCGTTCAAATCCTTGGCAGTGAGTACGCCCTTACATCGGGGGCCGGCGGAAGTTTTGGTTTTGACGCCATTACCGTCGCTCTTTTGGGTCGCGCGAACCCATTAGGCACCGTCTTTGCTGCGCTCCTGTTTGGCGGTCTTCGCGCGGGTGGATTAACCATGCAGGCAAACACGGATACGCCAATTGACTTGATTCTCGTCATTCAAGCCCTTGTGGTTCTGTTCATTGCCGCACCTGAACTAGTCAAGGTGGTGTTTAGAATCAAACAACTAAAGGTCGGATCTACCGTGGTTTCCAAGGGATGGAACGGCTGATGGCTCAGGTTGAGGTGCTTTCTTTATCTGCACCAGAGCGTAGACGCCGTCGCATGGTGGTGCTTATGTTTGCTTTGGCCGCGTTCGCCTTTTTTGCATTCATCATTATTCCGAAGCAGCATGACAAAGCTACTTTCGGATTCGTTATGGATCGTGAATGGGTCGCATTTCACGAATGGACCATTGATTCTCGGCACGGTTCGCTGGGCTTTGCCATCCTCGCCTTGTTGGCCGCAATTCTTTCTTTGTTCCAGTTTCGCGCTCGAAAGACAATTCGGATCGCCAGCTCGATATTCGGAATTAGTTTCTTGATGTCCTTCTTGTGCTGGGCGGCGAGCGGAAAGTTCATTCCACTTACCGGACTTCTACAGGGTGGATTGTTGCTTGCAGTACCTCTCATATACGGCGCGATGGCCGGTGTTTTATGCGAACGCTCGGGAGTCATCAATATTGCAATTGAGGGGCAGTTGCTTGCGGGCGCCTTTGCATCCGGAGTGTTGGCGAGTCTGACGCAGAAGACGTGGCTCGGTCTGATCATTGCTCCTTTTGCAGGAGCACTTATCTCATACTTGCTTGCTGTCTTTGCCATCAAATTCGGTATCAATCAAGTAATCCTTGGATTCGTTCTTAATGTCCTGGTCATTGGCCTTACTGACTTCCTTTACAAGAGGTTGCTGATTCCGTATCAGGGAACATGGAACACAGGTCCAATCCTCTCTCCCTTGAAAATTCCGGTCCTTTGGAAAATTCCAATTATTGGACCGATTCTTTTTGATCAGACGATCATTGTGTATTTGATGTACATCATTGTTGCTCTCATTCATGTCGGACTCTTCCGATCTAGATGGGGTCTTCGGATGCGAGCAGCGGGAGAGTATCCGACTGCTGCGGAGAGCGTAGGCATCAACGTCAATCGAATCCGATTCCGTAATGTCATTCTTGCTGGCGCAGTGGCAGGGCTCGGAGGCGCATACTTCACGATCGGCGCGGTCGGACCTTTCGGGAAAGAAATGACGGCAGGCAAAGGCTTCATCGCCTTGGCCGCGCTGATTTTCGGGCGCTGGAGTCCGCTGGGTGCGGTCTCTGCTGCTTTGATCTTCGGCTTTGCGGATAACCTGCAAGGTGTCCTTTCCATCATTGGAACCGCGATTCCTTCCGAGTTCATGTTGATGGCGCCGTACATTGCAACGATCATCGCGGTTACGGGTTTTGTTGGCCGCGTACGAGCCCCTGCGGCCGATGGTATTCCCTATAAACGAGGCGAGTCGGTCTAGTGCCTATTGATTGGGATTTGCTTCATGCCCAAGCAATTTCGGCGATGAAGAAAGCCTATGCGCCGTATTCGAAATTCCCGGTGGGCGTCGCTGCATTGGTCGATGATGGTCGGATTATTGATGGCTGTAATGTTGAAAACGCAAGCTACGGACTTACCTTGTGCGCCGAGTGCGGTCTCGTATCAACCTTGGCAGCAACCGGCGGAGGCAGGCTTGTTGCCCTGTACTGCGTGGATTCCCATGGAGATGCGCTGATGCCTTGTGGCAGATGCAGACAACTGCTTTTTGAACACGGGGGAGATGATCTGCAATTGATGACCGACACGGGAGTCAGACCACTTTCGCAATTGCTTCCGTGGGCATTTGGTCCAGAGGAAATGAAGCGCCGCATTGATTGAGGCTTTCTCAGCAGTAGAAGTGATAGCGGCCAAGCGTGACCGCCATGAGTTAACTGATGCACAAATAGACTGGGTGATTTCTGCCTATACCCGCGGAGTTGTTGCAGATGAGCAGATGGCTGCCCTTGCCATGGCAATACTCTTGAACGGTATGAATTCCCACGAAATATCTCGCTGGACTAATGCCATGGTCAATAGTGGTGAGCGGATGAATTGGTCGACAATCACTCGCCCAACCGCAGATAAGCATTCAACTGGAGGAGTGGGGGACAAGATCACACTTCCTCTCGCTCCACTGGTTGCCGCCTGCGGAGGTGCAGTGCCTCAACTCTCGGGGCGAGGACTTGGCCACACCGGTGGAACATTGGACAAATTGGAATCCATCCCGGGATGGCGCGCGAACCTTTCCAACGAAGAAATGCTCAAAGTCTTGCAGGAGTGCGGCGCAGTAATCTGCGCGGCTGGTGCTGGTCTAGCACCCGCAGACAAGAAGTTGTACGCACTTCGAGATGTGACGGCAACGGTGGAAGCGATTCCTTTGATCGCCTCGTCCATCATGAGCAAGAAGATCGCAGAAGGAACGTCCAGTCTTGTACTTGACGTGAAGACTGGAAGCGGCGCCTTCATGAGTGATCCTGCGCAGGCAGGGATACTTGCTAGGACAATGGTCGAGCTTGGAAAGAACGCAGGTGTGAAGACCCGCGCACTAGTGACTGCGATGGACGTCCCGCTTGGCCTTACTGTCGGAAACGCTCTTGAAGTTCGCGAGTCCGTTGACGTATTGGCCGGCGGCGGGCCAAGCGATGTTGTGGAACTGACCCTGTTGCTTGCAAGAGAAATGATTGACCTCGCCGGAATTCGTGGAAAGGATCCAGAGAGCGCTTTGAAAGATGGCAGCGCCATGGATGTCTGGCGGAAGATGATCAGTGCACAAGGTGGCAACCCTGATGCGCCGCTTCCAACAGCACGAGAAAATCAAAAGTATGTGGCGACCGAAACCGGTCGCATGATCGGGATGGATGCGATGAAGGTGGGTGTCGCTGCCTGGAGGCTCGGCGCTGGCAGATCACGGCAGGGTGAGAAAGTTCAAGCAGGTGCTGGAATCGAACTCCATGCCAAACCGGGGGATGAGATCACTGCGGGGCAACTCCTCATGACCTTGCATACGGACGAGCCAGAGCGCTTTCCCCGCGCGCTTGAAGCCCTTG
>CAWJOR010000026.1:0-8252 GCA_963844465.1 uncultured Actinomycetota bacterium
TCGGATGAAGAAAAGGAGCAAGACCACCAAAGAGGTCATTCCCAAGAACGTCTACAGCTACCTACTCTTCTACTGCTACGCCCTCGAAGAAGCGGGAATGCATTGGAGAGTCTAGCGTGCCAGGAATGTTGCCCATCACCCCTAGAGCCTTGCTATTGGCACATTGGCTCAATTTGGCTGAACTTGGCATAAAGGAAGTTACTGTCAAGCACGGCTCAAGCGCGATTCCTCTACACGAGATACCCAATATCTTTGAGTGGCGGGAGAGGCGGCTCAAACTGACGTCCCATCAAAAGCGGACGACGGCATTTGTGCCTCATTGCACGGCACTTCGCTTACTACTTACCTCGCTGGAGACTGGACTCCGAGCACAATCAGTCCAGTGGCTCGACAAGCGGTTGTGGCGCCGTGAGTCCAGGCGGGTTTCTGAGGAAAGCTACACATTCCCTTTGTACGTGAACACCGACAAAACAAAAGAGGAGCCATGGATTACTTATGTGGTCTATCGTGTTCGAGACCTGCTGCAACGACAGGAAAAGTTCCAGGAACTGTTCGAGGATGCCGACGCCCTTGGTCCTGTGCTTTATGAAGGAAGTCCCGATACTCCCTTCGCTTCTATCGAACCACTATTCCGGTCAGCCACCGTCGGCGCACCGCTCTCCGATCAGACCTACGCAGACAAGTGGCAGCGAATAATGGTCGGCTTCGAGGCGTTCTTTCGTGCGACAACGAGTGAACGGCATGTTGAGTTCTATACGCTGAAGGCAACGCGGTCTCCTGACAATCAACCCATCCGTTCGACAACGGCCGGACGGAAACTTGTTATTGCCCGATGAGCCTCTTGGCAATCCATACGCCACACGCCTGTCGCGCGACCTTCGCAACAAACCGCAGAGGCATCATGTCACTGTCGGACTCTGCTCAATTGCTTGGGCATACCGACGAAATCGTGACCGCCCACTACACCAAACCCTCCTTTGAGGATATCCAGGAACGCTTGAAAGAGAGCGACATCGTACAGAACAACGATTTCCTGCAGTTCGAGCAAAGCTCGGAGGTCCACGTGCGGGCAGATAAAACGGAAAGCGCATTGGTTCGTAGCTTTTCGAAGGACCGATCAGCCACCATCAAAGCCTTCCAGTTCATGCCTGGCATTCGGTTGTGGTCAACGGAAGACAGTCTGGGACCGGACGAAGGCCTGGAGTTGCTCCGAGAAGGACCGATGTCACGCATCAGGTTTCGTGAGACGCATGTATGCCCTGTTGGCGAAGAATGTCCTGGGGACATCATCGAGCGCATTGGCGCACCCCGTAGATGCGGATGCTGTCCTCTTGCCATGCGATGTGTCGACCACGCTCCGGCTATCGCCGCCAAGCGCAACCAACTAATGGAGCGAATCCGATTCTTACATACCCGCTATAAGACATTGGAGGCTCAAGGCGAGCCAGTGGCGGTGCTTGACGAGCTTTGGGACGAGCTAGAGCTAGACGCAAACGAATATCTAGGTTGGCAACTCAGCGAGGAACTGCTGGCCAACCTGCCGTCCACCCCCTCCAATGCCGAGCCCCCCGAATTACTGGTAGAACAGCCGGAAATAGTTAGACGGCACTTGATGCGCATATCTCGATCTACCAACGCGGCAAATTTGATGCTCCAGCGCATCGCTGACAGCAATGCCTATCCCAGCATGACTACGCCACATGTACAGATTGCTGCCAGTCAAGTCAAGCGCAGGCTCCTCGCTGGAGTCGGACACGATGCCATTGACTGGAACGACGATATGTCGTCCTCCGTAGCCGATGCGTCCAGAATGCTCGCCGTGATGATGAAGGCCACGGGGTTGTCTCGAGAACAAGCATCCCGAGCCATCACCGCGCCTACCCGCAATCATGGAGGGCTGCTGCTGAGTGGAGATACGCATGAGAACTGAACGTGGGGCTGAAAATTTGGCCAAGTTCAACGAAGAACGCTCGGCAAACATCCTGCCGCTGCTCACCCATGAACTCCAGCTGTGCCGAAAGCGAAAGCTGGAGTTCAAGACCCCTGGGCTGCTAGCTGCGCATCTCTCCGATCGACTCAAGGTCCACCGGACCACTCTGATTCGCAACGTCAAATACAACGCACTCATCCTCGCCCATATCGCAGGACAGCCCGGCTCTGTGGCCCGTACTCCAGACACAACGGAAGACCCCGCACTGCTTCAAGCAAAACTCGCTACCGCCAAGTTGGATGCATCAATGCTCCGCGAGCAGCTCCGGGTAGCAACCGCAAAACTGGAACGCGCCCGGGCACCACAAGCAGGGGCATCGTCGATCAGCGGTGACGTCGCCTTCTCTGACTTGGCTGTCGTCATGGCGGCCATTCTCTCGCGGTTTCCGGAATTCCTTCGCTTGGATTTCGACAAGCGCGAATTGCATGACTTGTCTGCAAGGCCATCGGCGCGACTGGTGGCGGGTTCTGACCGAATTGGAAACTTCTGCGCTTGGGTTGAACAGAACCAAGCGTTACCGCATTTACAACGACTCAAGCAGCCGTCGGCCACGAAGAGGAAACCTCATGACTAGCGAAGCTCTATGTACCACACGGAAGCGGGGGCCGAGGGGTTCCCGGCCAACATGCCGATGCAAAGGTGCAGCTATGGCAACAAAGACGCTCTTCAATCATCTGAATTTGACAGCGCGACTCGCGACGATCCATGACTTCTTGGTGCGCACAATGGTGGGGGGCCTCATCAATAAAGAGCGCTCGTGGCGAGAAAAGCAACGGCCTGGAAATCGCGGATGACCCAGCTGCCCGAAAGATGGCATTGCAGGCGCTCCACTTATGGAATCGGCATTCCAGATCCGGCCCTTCTTTAACGAAATGAGTGGCCTGACCAGTAACGATGATCCAGTTGTCCTTCTCTCTGGGATGAGACCGTAGCACCCCACGATTTCAGCAATGGCGGTGGCCACGAAGAGCAAAGCGATTTTTAGGAAATCCATAAATTGAGAATGGGCCTGTGGCAATAAATCATAGGATATTCAGTTCAACTGGTGCCCAGCCGCGCAAGTAAGGTCTGCGCAGTATTTGGACACAACCCCACACTGCCATCCAAAAGGAAGACATTGCGGTTGAAAGGCCGAAAGTTCCACGAGCGATCATCCAGAGCCAGCCATTCTTGCGCAGCGCGTCCGTGTTGACGCAACCAATCTCTGCACTCAGCCTCCCGCTCGTAACCCTGCAAAGTATCTGGCACGTCTTCGAGTTGGGCATAGAGCGGCGTTGTGCCAATGATCCGAGACGCCACATCGTGAGAAAACAAGGTCTTCAGCACATCCAGGGACCGCTTTTGGCGCCATGTGCTGGAAATCACCAGCTCCACCTGAGGGGCGGAACGCATTACGGTTTCAAAAGTATCCCGGTGCACAAAGTGCTTGGATTCGTTACAAAACTCAGGATGCATCACCCCGTCGAAATCCAGGAAAAGAATCTGTACTGCTGGAACTGCCCCTTTGCCTGGGCTTGAATAGAGCATGGTGTTGCATCGAATTGGTGATGCACCCAAGTCTATCCAGACTGGCTTAGGTCTGACTCCCTATGTATCAGGAATCTGCGAGGCCTTTTCAAGGCTGTTTTTCTAGCTCTGATATCTGAGCAGAAACCTGTGCCAAGAGTTTGTCCACAGAAGATGTGTCTGATTTACGAAGGTAGGACATGGCAAGCAGCGTCAGGGGGTGAACTCCCATGACCTCCGCCAGGGCATCCACCTTGTTCAGCGTTGGCGATTGGATGTTCCTCTCCAGGGTGCTGACATAGGTCCGGCTTGAAACAAGGCCAAAAGACTCTTGGCTCAACCCCTTTGAGCGACGAATGGCGCGAAGTGCAGTTGCGAAGTTATTTCGAGGCTTGTTGGCATTTGACATGCACTCCGATTAATTAGCAATGAACTCTATAGAGCTACAATCTATAGTGTTCATTTTGAGTTCATATGTTCCTCACTCGCGCCGCATTTCGCTCCCCCGTTTCAAACTTGTTCTGTGAACGCGACGAGACTGTATGGACAGCAACTGAGCTTGCCTTGCAGCAAACGTGGTTTCTGGCTTACTTCGAGCAGTTTGAAGCACCTGGAGATGAGGAGTTCGCCTGCGGTCGCACCATGCTATTTGCAGATTTCAGTGGAGTGGAACAACTGATCAACATGGGGCCGGAAAGCGGTATCCATTTGAAGTCTGTGCACATTCTTACCCCTGGACATGTGCAACGGGACCGACACCTGGAAAATGGATCAGGTTGGCGTGGTTTGGTCCGGACGTGAGCCGCATACCGAGTACATCCCCATGGATGTCTTTGAAACGACGACTGGCAAGAAATATTCTGCTTCGTTTGTTGGTCTCAACGCAGATGAGTTTCAGTTGGATGCGATGAAATTCAAGTTCACCAATTGATCTCTTGGGGTAGCTGCTAAACTCGCTCGCATGCGACGCTGGCTTCTGGTCTTTCTATTGGTGCTTTTGCCCTTGCAGCTGACATGGGCTGCAGTGAGTACCTATTGCCAGCACGAGAGCAAGTCCTCAATCCAACACATTGGTCATCACACTCACAAACACGCCGGTTCCCTCTCGGATGATGATGGTGTTGTTTCCTCAGAAGTTGGATCTCTTGAAAACGACTGCGGCGTTTGCCATGCGAATTGTTCCGTGGCGTTTCAAAGCTCGTCGCAAACTTTGCGACTGATTGCAGAACCCGTGCGGATCGTTGTCAAAGCCACTTTGTATTTGGCCCGCTACCAAGACTTACCCGAACGCCCGCAATGGGTTTCCCTGGTTTAACCAGGGGCGTTTCAGTTGAAGCATTGACCGGCGCCTTGCCGGTCCGCGTACCGTAACTTTTCTTCCCCTGGATTCTTGATCTGGCGATTTCGCCGATTGTGATTGAAGCCTGTTGGAGGAGTTGTTTGTGGCGCAAGCTTTTTGGCGCGTATATCCGCGTTGGGTCTGGATAGCTGTGGTGTTGGCGTTGATCTTGTTGGATCAAATCACCAAAGTTTTCTTTGCTTCAATCATCCCTTTGGGGGGCTCGATTGAAGTCACCTCGTGGTTTAACTTCGTGCACCTTCTCAATACCGGGGCGGCGTTTTCCATACTTGCCGATGCAGGTGGCTGGCAGCGTTGGTTTTTCATCTCTCTCAGTGTGCTGGTGGTGGTGCCAATAACGGTGCTATGTCTACTCAAAAAAATCGACCCCGCTGAGCGTTGGATAGGTGCTGGAGTCGTCGCAGGTGGTGGTGGGAACTTGATTGATCGTGTCCAGACAGGCGCCGTCGTCGATTTTCTGGATGTCCACTGGAGATCGCTCCACTGGCCAGCGTTTAACTTGGCAGACGTATTCATTGTCTGCGCCATGATCGCTTGGGTTGGGCTGTCAATCGCCATTTCAAAGCGCAAAGCTACTGGTTTACGTGAGGAGAGCCGATGAAGTCCACTTGGCTACTACTTTTGACCGCATGGCTGCTCGCAATGTTGTCGACAGCCGGGGCTCTTTTCATTGGCGAAGTGATGCTGATGACGCCCTGTACTTTGTGTTGGTATCAGCGTATCGCGATGTTCCCCTTGGCTGTGGTTCTGGGCATTGCTAGTTACAGCAACGATCGCCAGGGTGCCGTTTATGCCTTGCCTTTGGCATTGGCCGGGACCCTGATATCCGCCTATCACACGCTGCTCGTGGCCGGTTGGATTCCAAAGGCTTGGATTCCCTGCGGTGCTGGCGTCTCGTGCGCAAATCAAAAGCTTGACATCCTGAACGGTCTCCAAATCCCTTGGCTCTCCTTGGTTGCCTTTCTTCTCATCACCGTTTTGCTCGCCTTTTATCTCAAGAAAACTTCCAAATGAAATCAAAAAAACTAACCGTTGCAATTCTCGTGGGTATCGTTGCAGCCTTCTTTGCGTTCGGTATGTACGTCTACCAGCAGCGTGTCCAGAACTCCCAAATGGACAAAGTGAGCCAAGCGGCAAGTAGGCTGATTCGTCCCAACTCTACGGTGCTTGGGCCTGTGAACGCTCCCGTGACGATCGTCGAATTCTTTGATCCCGCGTGTGAGACATGCAGAGCTTTTTACCCACTGGTGAAAGACCTGATGCGCAAACACCCCAGCGACATTCGTTTGGTGCTGCGGTATGCGCCGTTTCATCAAGGATCCGATCAAGTCGTCAAGCTTTTAGAAGCGGCCAAGAAGCAGGACAAATACTTACCTGTTTTGGAAATGGTCCTGGCAGCGCAACCCATGTGGGCGGATCACGGAAAGCCCAATCTGGAAGTGGCCTACCAAGCTGCTGAAAAAGCCGGATTGGACATTCAAAAAGCCCTGATTGATGCAAAGTCCAGCGAAATTGAAGCTTTGTTGGCACAGGACATACAGGACTTGACCGCATTGGAGGTCACAAAGACACCAACGTTTTTTGTGAACGGTCGAGGCCTGCCCAGTTTTGGTCCTGAGCAATTGCAGGCATTGGTGGCTGAAGAGCTGGCCAAAACTAAGAAGTGAGCCAGCGATGATGAACACTCACAATGGACATGAGCACACCGACATTGCACGACGAATGATGTTGGGAGGGCTGTTTGTGGGCTTGGTATCGCCTGCATTAATTGCTTGCACCCCCGAAGCACAGACCTTCAAAAACACGGACATCACAGGGGCGAAATACGCACAGGACTTTCACCTGCAAGACCACAACGGCAAAGTGAGGGGACTCGCGGAGTTTCGGGGCAAGGTTACGGTCGTATTTTTTGGATTCACCCAATGCCCGGATGTTTGCCCGACGTCCATGACCACGATGGCGGAAGTGAAGCGACTTCTTGGCGAGCAAGGTGATGCGCTGCAAGTAGTGTTCATCACGGTGGATCCTGAGCGCGACACCCTGCCGCTCCTTAAAGAGTACATGTCAAATTTCGATCCGACTTTTCTGGCACTGCGGCCCGAGCCGGCTGAGCTACCTTCTTTGGCCGCGGAGTTCAAGCTTTATTACAAGAAAGTCGAGGGAAAGACACCGACCTCTTACAGCATGGACCACTCGGCAGGAAAGTTCATTTTTGACACTCAGGGGCAGGTACGGTTGTTTTCCCAGTATGGGACCGAGGCAAGCGTGCTCAAGGACGATATTCAGAAGCTGCTAAAAGTCAGCTGATAGGGCTTGGTATGCGTACTGGTATTTCTCTTAAACGTGTCATTGTTGTGATGGTCTGTGCAGCGATGGCAGTGCCTGCATATGCACAACCACGATCCAAGCCCAAGGTTGAAAAATCAACCAGTCCCGCAAGTTCGGACGGAATAGCGGAAGCCCGGCTTATTGAAATCTATCGCCTGATCGGGACAGCGGACACTCGTGAGGCCCTTGGGAAAGCCGAAGCGCTTGTGAAAGCGTATCCACATTTTCAGTTGGCGCAACTGGTGTACGGGGATCTGCTAACTACCCTGTCGCGTCCGATTCGCCAGATTGGTGATGTTCCCAGTGACCTAGAGCAGACCGCAGCAAACAACCTGCGAGCTTTGAGGGCGGAGTCTCAGTTGCGCATAGCGGCATTGCAGCAGCGTCCTCCCGTCGACGCCATACCTGCCCAGTTTGTGGGATTGTCCAAAAGAAATAAGCATGCCATTGCAGTAGATACCGCCAAGGCACGTCTGTATCTTTTTGAGAACGCTGGCAACAGAACCCGTTTGCTGGCCGACTACTACATCTCCGTTGGTAAGGCGGGTGTAGGTAAAAATGTTGAGGGCGATTTGCGCACCCCACTGGGGGTTTATTTCATTACCAGCAGCCTAGATCCCAAAAGCCTTCCCGATCTGTATGGGACGGGAGCACTGCCCGTCAGCTATCCCAACGTATTGGATATGCGAAGAGGAAAGACTGGCAGTGGCATTTGGCTTCATGGAAATCCATCGAGCCAGTTCACACGAGAGCCCCAGGCAACTGAGGGCTGCGTAGCGATGGCCAATCCTGATCTGGATCGCATTATTAGCACTGTGGAAATTCGAACTACCCCGGTCTTGATTGGCAAAAACTTTAAGTGGGTTCGGCCCACTGATCTCCAGTCTGAACGCCAACAGTTGGAAGGTACTTTGCTGAGCTGGGCCTCTGCCAAAAGCTCTGGGAATGTGAGTGAGATTCTGAAGTACTACGCCAGCGACTTTAGTGCGGATGGCAAAGATCTGAATGCATTTGGCAAGGGTGTGCACGCTGAAATGGTCAAGCTTGGCCGAAAACCGATTCAACTCA
>CAWJOR010000027.1:0-61912 GCA_963844465.1 uncultured Actinomycetota bacterium
AATCTTGCCATGTGACCGCACTTCTTAGGCCAAACCTGATCCTCGATTTGAATTGCAGCGGCGCCTGCGGCTTCAAGAAGTCGAACATTGGCGTGAACTGAAGCGGGTCCGCCATACCCCGTATCCGCATCAACCAAGAGAGGTAGGGATATAACTCTCGTAATTGCCTCTACCGCGTCCACCGTGTCCCGTGCGCCAAGCAATCCGATATCGGGAAGTCCATGTCGCCATGCGGCCACGGCATAGCCGCTCATATAGATCGCGTGAAAGCCTGCTGCCTGAGCACTGACTGCCTCCAACGGCGTACCAACACCGGGTATGACAAGTGGCCCGGCGGCGGTTCCAGCCAATAGCGTTCTTAGAGTCTTAGCAGTACTCATATAAATTTATCCCCTTTATCGTGTTCGTCATTACAGATCGTTGTGATCACTACTGCGGCGAGTGCAACCTGACTCGACCTATTGCTTTTATGCAATTCCATCTTCAACCGAAGACAATCAACTGGCGAATCGCATTGCCATCAGCAAGTTGATCCATGGCGCGATTGATATCGTCGAGTTCAATCTCATCCGAGATCAATTTCTCAATCGGGAATTTCCCCGCCCTCCACATTTCAATGAATATCGGAATATCCCGTGCGGGAATGGAAGACCCCATGTAACTACCGATAATCGAACGACCCTCAGCCACCAAAGTGAGCGGTGAAATCGTTGCAAGGTCATTTGTCGCCGGCAAACCCACTGTTACGGTTCGCCCTCCGGGGGCCGTGAGCCCGATAGCTGATTCAAACGCCTTAGCGCTTCCGACTGCTTCCACAACAACATCGGCGCGAACACCTGCCTCACGCGCTTCCTCAGGAAGGTAAGCCTCGGAAGCTCCGAACTCGCGGGCCAGTACAAGTTTCTCGGGCCGTGCATCGACACCGATAACGCGCACGCCGTCGTGCGCAAGGCCAGTAAGGATCGCCGCCATTCCAACACCACCGAGTCCAACGACCGCCAGCGTTTCTCCAGTTTGAAGTTGGCCCGAGTTAATGACGGCACCGCCACCCGTGAGCACCGCACAGCCCATCATCGCGGCAATTCTTGCCGGAACACTTAGATCCACCGGCACCACAGAACGACGATCAACTACCGCATAAGTCGCAAAACCAGATACACCCAAGTGGTGTTTAACTTCTGTGTTGCCAACGTGAAGTCGGGAACCTCCTCGTAAGAGTTCTCCTGCTGCATTGGATGCACTCCCATTTGTGCATGGGGCACGACCACCCGAGGCACATGCCCGACACTCGTCGCAGCGCGGCAAGAAAGTGGTGATCACTCGTTGACCCACCTCGATGTCCTCAACACCCTCACCGATCGCTTCAACAATTCCGGCCGCTTCATGACCCAGCAGCATCGGGACCGGACGAGGCCTACTTCCGTTTACGACCGATAGGTCGGAATGACACACCCCAGCAATTTCGACTCGAACCAGCAACTCCCCAGCACCTGGGGCGTCGAGCTCGAGACTCTGCACGCTTATTGGCTCGCTTGACTCATAGGGCCTTGTCTCATTCATGCGTTCTAGCACGGCGCCGTAAATCTTCATTTGTGGCTCATCGCTCGTGTACCGCTGCTGCGAGGTCGTGTGCATTAAGTGACTCGCCGGAGAAAGTACGAAAGATGGAGCCCTTACGCACAACATGAACGCGATCGCACATGTTTACGAGATCTTCGTATTCAACGCTACTAATTAGCAGGAGGGCACCTTCGCGCGAGAGTAAATCAAGTTGGGCAAAGACTTCTCGTTTGGCTCCGACGTCCACGCCATGAGTTGGCTCGTGAAGGATAAAGACCTTTGGGTCGGCAATAGCCCACTTCGCCAGCAGCACCTTTTGCTGATTGCCACCGCTGAGGGTCGCTAAAGGAGCCTTCTGATTTGCCGGCGTGACGGTGAATCGCTTGAGTTCGGCTGCAACTTTGCCGCGTTCAATATTGTGACGGATTACAGATCCAAATCTTGTGTAATGTGACAAAGTAGGAAGCGTCAAGTTCTCACCAACAGAGAGAGTGATCGCACCACTTGAGCCCTTGCGATCTGCAGGAAGCAAGACAATTCCATTTTCGATTGCTTCGCCCGGATTGAGCGTTGTCAGGTCTACTTCCGCGCCACTTATTACGGCCATTCCAGCTGAGCACGATTGAGCACCTGCTAATAGATATGGAATTTCGTCATAGCCTTCGCCGGGCAGCCCAACGAAACCAATGATCTCCCCTTGATGTCCGTCGAATTCGATCCCTTGCACCTGGCTACCAGTCAGTCCGACTACCTCAAGTACGATTTCGCCCCGAGTGACGTCGCGATCAGGATAAATACTCTCCGGCGCGCGCCCGAGCATGATCTCCACGAGGTCTCGCTCAGTCTTGCCAACCGTCGGCATATCGCCTACGAGTTCGCCACCGCGGAAGACCACGGCGCGAGAGCAATAGTCAAGAACCTCATCAAGACGGTGCGAAACGAACAGAATACTGACGCCCTGGTCGGCCAAACCTTGCACAACTTGGAATAGGCGCTTTACGCCATCTTGCGGGAGATAGGCAGTTGGTTCATCCAACACCAACAGTCTGGGGCCGGTTGAGCTCTCCGACTCAACTTCAGACAAACCGCGCGCGATTGCAACGAGAGCTTTTTCAGTAACGGAAAGTTGTGAGATGCGCATATTCGGAGAGAGATCTAGACCGACAGTGGCGAGGATTCGCTTAACCGTTGCTCTCTCATCGCTCCATTGAATGCGATGTGCGAAATTTGTTGTGAATCGCGCAACGCGCAGATTCTCCAAGATGGTCATTGACTCAATCAGCGGAAGGTCCTGGTGGATAAAAGCCATACCTGTGCGGCTGGGGCCTTCGTTCAAAACGTCCACGACGCTCTCGCCGCCCATGAAGACTTCGGCACCCTGATCTGGGGAATGGAAACCGGAGAGGATCTTAATAAAGGTGGATTTGCCGCTGCCGTTTTGTCCAATAAGAGCAACTACCTCACCGGCTGTGATATCTATTGAGACGTCGGATAGAACTGTCACTCCATTGAAGGTCTTGGCAAGATGGCGCGCACTCAACGTGTGCTGCGCTTCTCGCTGCATTCCCTCAGTGGCTGCCATGTTCATCTCCCTCGTATTTCCCATAAGTATGTGTTAGTTCCAATAGTTTTTGGTTTTCAGTCCGCGGGTGCTTCATCGCACCCGCGGACTGAAAGTTGGAATTTACTTCTTCCAGAGAGCCGTGAAGCGTCCTCGGAAGCCTGTGAATCCGTACCATGGACCGTCATCGCTACCCTTAATCAAGTTCGAGTTAGAGGAATCGAAGACACGAAGTCCGACGTTGTAGTTCTTGATAGGAGTAGTACCGCTCAAGACACGGAAGATTGTGTCCGTACCGGCATATGACCACCACTCGTTATTTCCACCGATGTCAAGCTTCAGACCGCTCTTTGGGTCGTTCAAAGACTCGACAATGCCAGGAGTCGCATTGAATGTTCCAACGCTGACTTTGCTTCCAGCGCCAGCTGCACGAATTGCACCAAGACCTGGAAGTGATTGGCCATCGTAAATTGGTAGCAAGTAGGTGCGAGTTGGATCTGTGTTGATCGTTGATTGGAACAACGTTGGGACTGACGTCTGCCACTGTGGGATCTGAACGTCCTTGACGATCAAGTTGCATGCAGGGCAGTTCTTCTTGGCCTCGGCAACAATTGCGTTGGCTTGTGTAGGTGAAGCAGGAACGTCGTTAGAACTTACGACGAGGCCCTTGCCCTTGCCCTTTGAGTCCATAACGAACCAGTCAGCCATAATTCGACCAACCTGTGCGTAATCGAAGCTAACTTCAGCGTCTTGTCCACCCGAAACATCTCCAGGTACGCCGGTGTTGCCAGTGATGACCTTGATGCCAGCAGCGTGAGCATCATCGATTTGCTTCTTGAAGAGAGAAGCAGGGAACGCCTGAAGAAGAACCGCGTCTGCTTTGGTTGCTATAGCCATGGCGAAGCCCTTGTTTGCCTCGTCTACCGAACCCTTTGCGTCTACAACTTCAACTTTAACTCCGCCGTACTTGAGGGCTAGAGCCGTGACGTGGTCGGACCAGTACTTTAGAACAGGAATTCCGCTGGAAACGTTGATGTATACAACGCGCTTTCCAGCCAGACCCTTAACACTCACTGTTGCGGCTGGGCCCTTCCATACGGGCGGCTTGCGGAATGCTTTTACGACTGCAGTGGCTCGGATAACGCCAGCGGATGTGGCAGTGCTTGATGCAGCGCTGGCCGATACAACTGGAGCTAGAACTGAAGCTGTAACTGCAATACCGACCGTTAGAGATAGGGCTGCGAAGTTCCTCTTTCGAGACCTACTTCCCGCATCGGGACGTGCAATTGGTGTAGCTCTTCTCATTGCTTCCTCCTTGGATTGTTCTCGATGACTTCGGGAACTCTAGGTTTGTTCGTTTTTGCTTGTTAGGGCTAGTTACCCTTGATCTGGTGTCTACCTACCAAATGGCTGATCGTTACAGCGAGGACAAGAGAGCCTCCGTAGAAGACTTGCTCAGGCCAACCGGCATATCCCAAGTACTGCAATCCGGTAATACCCGTTACTAAGAAGTAGACGGCTACAAATGTTCCGATGGCGTTGAATCGTCCAGGGATGATGGCTGTCGAACCTAAGAATGCTGCGGCGAATGCCGGCAACAAGTAGTAGGAGCCTGCCTGTGGATTGGCTGCGCCGTTTGTTCCGGCGAGAACCATTCCTGCAAAGCCGGCGATGGTGGCAGTAGCAATGAGGCCGCCGGCCCTGATCTTCTTGACCTTGAGTCCGGCAAGTCGAGCAACCTCTCGATTTTCCTGCACGAAGATCATTCGCCGACCCAGTGGAGTTTGCTGCAAAATGAACCATGCCACGACCGTGAGGAGAACGGCGAAGTAGAAAGGCAAGGGAATGCCTAGAAATTGTGTAGAGATGAAGTCAACAAGCGATGTTGAAATACCTGTGACGACTTGGCCGCCGGTGATCGCTAAAGACAGGCCTGCAAGTAACGTGCCGGTACCTAGAGTAATAATGATCGATTGAACGCCTATATAAACCGACAAGAACGCATTAATGCATCCGAAGAGAAAACTCACAATGAGAGTAAGGCCAACCGCCACCCACACGGGCCAGTGATTTGTGCCGTTTAGCACGGTCATCATCGACCCACCAAAGCCGACCATGCTGCCCATCGACAGGTCGAATTCCCCAACTGCAAGGGAGAACATCAAACCGATAGTTGCAAAGAGAATTACCGTCTGCGTTCCGAAGATTAGTCGTACCGTTGGCCAGGTTGGGAAAGTCTTTGGCAGAAGAATTGAAAAGAGCACAGCAACGGCTATCCAAGCGAACAGCACGCCGTACCGTTCCAGTTTTTGCGTCACTTGAGGAAGCCGCCCCAATCGAGAATCGCTGCCCTTTGCTGCCGTTAACACGTTGCCACTTACCGGCTCGTCAATTTTGCTCATTTGGTCTTTGCACTCTCTGTGAACGAAGCAAGATATTCAAGAATCAACTCTTCGGACATAACCTCTGCATATTTGGCTTGAAGGTCAAAAAGGCTGGCCTCATGAGGACCGTCATTTCGGTCACCAACGGCATCGCGGCAAACTAACGGAATAAATCCATGTTGAATTGCGTCTACTGCCGTTGCGCGAACACAACCGCTCGTACTCACTCCAGTGATGATTAGTGTGTCAATCCCATTTGCCTGCAATGTTGATGAAAGTGTGGTTCCAAAAAAAGAGCTCGCATACTGCTTAACAATTACAACTTCGCTAGACAGTGGCTTTACCTCGGGCATGATTTCACCGAGAGGTGTATTGCCAACAAAATGCTTTAGTGCGTCGATCTTCTTATAAAAGACACCGCCGTCAACTCCACCCTCGGAGAACGAGACTTGGGTGTGTACGACGAGAATGCCGGCAGAGCGCGCTGCTCTTAACAATCGAGAAGCTGAATGGAGGCAATCATCTAAACCCATGTACAACTGTGCGCCCGGTTCGAAATATGCTTTTACAAAATCAACCAGGATCAATGCAGGACGTTTGCCGGGTACTAGATGACGACCGAATCCGGCTTCATCACCAGCAAGAACTCGCTCATCACGACTATGTCCTGTCTGCATTTCACTCATTACACACACTCCGTTTTCGTCATGACTAAGCGACATGGCTCACACTGTGTGTTCGCTGTGACTTCACATTTCAAGGTAAACCCCCAATGAGTGGTTGGATAGTAAGCAAGAGAAAACAATCCGTCAAGCCTAAGTGTTGCGGAGATCACTTAGTGTTAATCCAGTGTTAACACCAGAATTGGGCTTTTTGCCCCCTATTCATCGCGGTTAAAACTGGTGATTTCCTCGTTTTTTTGGACAGTCCTTCGGTGGTTTTTCTAAAACTCAGTCGTAATTACGCTTGATTGGACGATTCGCCAAGCATTTTTTCTGTTATCAAAAAGTTATCCCTGCAAACTTTCATCATCGAAAGTCCTTAGCAACCAATTTCGATGAATCCGATATAACGAAATCGTTAGCAAAATTCGAAATCATTTAACAGGAAATCCAGGTGGCGAACCAAGGTCTTTCTTGAGTTGAGAAAGAGCTGCATAAGCGCGATTCCGATAGGCGGCTATTGCGTCCTTCTGCTCGACATCCAAACCGACGAACCCACCACCACTTTTCAATCCAAACTCACCCGCCTCTGTCTTCTCTATCAGCGATTTGGGTGCAGCGAATCTTTCACCATATGCCTCTGACAAACTCCTGTACGCGCCGGCATAGACGTCCAGTCCGGCCATGTCAGCAATGGCGAAGGGACCGAAGAACGCAAGTCGGAAGCCAAATGTGTTGCTGACTACCGTGTCAACCTCTTCGGGTGTCGCGCTACCCTCTTCGAACATTGTGACGGCCTCTCGGTAAAGTGCGAACTGCAGGCGGTTCGCAATGAACCCAGCAATGTCAGAGACTCGGCACGTAACTTTTCCGAGGCCGCCAATGAGATCCTCAACAAATTGCATAACCTCTTCACTTGTTTCGGGAGAGGCAATCAATTCAACTCCAGGAACGAATGGGGCTGGATTCATCCAATGAACGCCAAGAAAGCGCTCTGGATGAGAAACCCAAGCTGCCAATTTCGCGATTGGAATTGCGGATGTATTTGATGCAATGATTGCGTTTGCGCGCGCTGATCCACTAATTCGCGTAAGAACATCCCTTTTGATTTCGGCAACTTCTGGTACGACTTCGGCAATGTAATCGGCCTTCATCGCGGCCTCTTCAATGCTTTGGGCAACGTGCAAGTTGCCCGCAATCAATTCAGTACTTCCTTTAGGGAACAAACCTTGTGATTCGAACGCCTCGGACTCTTTGATCAAACGCTTAAGGGAGTTTTGAGCGATTTCAAAGTTGGCATCAGCTAGTAGACAGATATATCCGGAAAGCGCAAAGACCTGCGCCATTCCGCCGCCCATGTAACCCGCGCCGATAACCGCAATTGTCGTCGATTTCTCATTCTTCATGGCCTTTGGTGCTCCTTCATCGAATGGTGTATCCGCCGTCAACGGTTAGTACGTGTCCAGTCACGAGGCTGGCTTCCTCCGAAAAGAGATAGACCACTGCACCTGCAACGTCCTCGGGCGTTCCTAGCCTTCCCAAGGGAATTCGAGAGAGCAATTCTTCTGCCCACCCTGGCTTACTGAGAGTCGATTCAGTTAATTCAGTACGGATGAAAGTCGGCGCAATGGCGTTCACTCTTATTCCGTTCGGAGCCCATTCAAGCGCCAGAACTTTGGTCAGATGCGAAAGTCCGGCCTTGCTTGCTCCGTAGCTAACACGTTCCTCAATCGCAACGCTTCCAGCTTGTGAACTCACATTTACAATGCTTCCCTTTTTCCCGTCACGTATCCATCGTTTTCCAATTGCCTGAGAAAGGAAAAAAACGCCTGATAGATTCACGTTTAGAATCTTGTTCCAAGTCTCCATATCCACGTCAGTGGCCTTCTGTGGGACGTTGATGCCGGCGTTGTTGCAGAGGAGATCAATGCCCCCACTCACTTTGTATAAGTGCTCTACTGCAGTCTCGATTCCAGTCAAGTCGGATTGATCCATAACAATTGGTTCAGATCCATATCGAGTGGCAAGAATCTCGGCAGTTGCCCTATCTCGACTCGTGCCATAGACCAAAGCGCCTTGTTGAGTTAGTCCATCAGCGATAGCTCCGCCCAAGCCCCCTGCAGCGCCAGTGACCAGCGCCTTCTTACCGTCTAGTCGAAACATCTGTGATTTGCTCGTTCTGCGCGACTACGCGTTGAAATCGTGATCGTCCCAGGTCAGTTCGTTGCCACCGTATTTGGCAGCACGAACATCCCCAGATCGCGCATGGCCTTCGAAACGCTCCACGCGCGAGGCGCGTCCGCATATTTCTCCAAGTAGTGCGCTTGATTTTGTATCTTTGACTTCCTGGTACGTGACGGTGCGGAGGAATTTTCCGACCCAAAGTCCACCGGTATATCGGGCAGCGCCTTTGGTAGGGAGAACGTGATTGGTGCCGATTACTTTATCTCCGTATGAGACACATGTGCCTTCCCCAAGGAAGAGGGCCCCGTAATGATGCATCTTCTCGAGAGCCTCCCGAGGGTTCTCAGTAAGGATTTGAACATGTTCGGAGGCGTAGGCATCGGCAAGAATGTAGGCCTCATCTAGCGTGGGGACCACATGAACGGCTCCGAAGTCGCGCCAGGCTGGTTCAGCGAAATCCTTGGTCGGCATTCCAGGAAGAATGCGCTCAATGTGCTCAATTACCTTGAGTCCAAGTGTCTCCGATGTCGTGATGAGGATCGCCGGTGATTCAGGTCCGTGCTCGGCTTGCGAAAGAAGATCAACCGCGACAATAAACGGGTCAGCTTTGTCATCGGCAACAATGAGGATTTCCGTAGGTCCAGCAAAGAGATCAATGCCAACCTCACCGAACAATTGACGTTTTGCCTCGGCAACAAAGGCATTTCCGGGTCCCGCAATCAAACTCACTGGTGCAACCGTTTCGGTGCCGATAGCCATTGCTGCCACTGCTTGAACGCCACCGAGGAGATAGATCTCATCGGCGCCGGCAAGGTGCATTGCTGCAATAGTAGCCTCGGGAATTTCGCCCTTCATGGGAGGGGTTGCAGCCATAACGCGTTCTACTCCGGCAACCTTTGCGGTAACGATAATCATGTGGGCCGAGGCCAATAGCGGATACTTTCCTCCGGGGATATACGCACCAAGGGCAGTAATCGGAATGTTTTTCTGTCCCAAGAAAACGCCAGGGAGAGTCTCTATCTCGAACTCAGTCAACGATTCAAGCTGTTTCTGCGCCATAGTGCGAACTTGCGATTGCACAAATTTGATGTCATCGATCACTTGCTGCGGAACTCGAGCAACAATTTCTTCAACTTGTTCACGACTCAACCGAAATGATTCAGGAGCCCAGTGATCAAACTTCTCTGAATATTCGCGGACTGCAACATCTCCGCGAACCCTAATATCGGCGATAACATCTTCAACTACTTTACGGACTTCAGGGGAGCCGCTTCTGGGAGTACTCAGCACCGCTGGTTCCTTGAGAACTTTTGAAGTGGCAAGGGCTTGTGACTCACTCATGAAATCTCCCAATTCATCATCTGGTGGATACGGCCTGTTCACTGACCTCGAATGCGTTATGGGCGGGGACTTTAGCATAGGTTCACATTATGCGAAATAACGGTGACTAGTACTTAACACCGGGATTCGGTTTGTACGCGAGTGAGCTGGCAGGAGCTAGGGGGCGATCTGCGTCTTGAGCCCCACACCTTGACGAACGCCATCTAGAGCTTCCTGAAAGTTCTCGAGACCGTAACTGCTCGTTACCATCATCTTGGCGTCAACAGCGCCATGCGCCACAAGATCAACCGCACGTTCATAGCTGGCTAGGACCGCCATCGATCCGATAATTGTGATTTCCTCGTTATAGATTCTGAAGGGTTCGAAGGTTGCCTTTTCCCCGGCCGGCGTGACTCCGAACACCATGAAGGTGCCGCCCTTACCCACTGCCGCGAGTGCTTCCTGAACCACTGAAGTCACTCCGGTGGCATCAATAACACGATCAAAACCTTTTCTCTCCCGATTGGAAAGATCAGCAAGGCACGTGGCTACGGAAGCAAAACCAAACGTCTCAGCTTGCCTCAAACGAGCCTCGTTGGAATCAACAATGGAAACTTCGCCAGCGCCTTCATGGCGTAGGAGTTGGGCAAGGATCAAACCCATGGTCCCTGCACCGTAGATCAGCACCGGTTCACCAGGTTCATGGTCAAGGCGATCTAGTGCATGCACCGCACAACTTACGGGCTCAACTAGCGCGCCCGCAGCAAAGGACATCTTCTCGGGCATGATGTAGGCATTTGCTGCCGGCAATTTCACAAATTCAGCAAACGCCCCATCGACCGTGTCGCCAATCGCTCCCCAATTGGAACACAGGTTTCCCCGTTTCTTCCTGCAGTATCCACACGTCCCACAAAAGAGCGAGGGATCTACCGCCACACGATCGCCGAGTGAAAAACCAGCCACTCCCTCGCCGATTTCGACAATGGTGCCTGCAGTTTCGTGTCCTGGAACAAGAGGAAAAGGAGCTAGAGGAAATTCACCCGCAAGGATATGGAGATCTGTTCCACAAATACCCGTCGCACCCACCTTTATGACAAGCTCGCCGAGTCCCGCTCGTGGCTTCGGTAATTCCACAAGTCTGAACTCTCCGGCCTTCACAATCTGGATACAACGCATGTCCGACAGCCTCTCTAATTAGGTGCAGCGATGGGGAAATAGATCCTGAAGCACGTTCCTGACTTCTTGCTAGTTACCATTCGGGCTCCGATGTGGAACCCCATTTAGCAGTCGAGAAATATTCCCGCCAACGACAAGTTCGTATGCAACAGAATCTTCAATGCGTGACATTTTTGTAAATTCCAGTTGGTAGTCGACAAATGGCGAATCCGTACCCCAGATAACCTTCTCCGCTCCGATTTCTTCGATCGCCTGCATGATCTCAAAAATGGGTGCCCGCGAAGTATCTAAGTAAAGGTTTGGATGTTTGCCTGACATCTTGATCGCCATGTCTGTCTCCCAGAAGTAACCCATATGCACCATCATGAGTGGGACTTCCGGAAATGCTCCAGCCATCTCGCTGAACTCCGCCGGGTTGTTGTAGAGGTCGCTTGCACCATGCGAGGTGATAATGATTCCCAGATCACGTGCAGTAGAGAAAATCGGGTCCATCAAGCCGTGATCGCCAAGTCGATACCCGTGCAAAGTCGGATGTAGCTTCAAGCCTTTGAATCCGAGCTCTTCCACACAGCGACGAATTTCGGAAAGGGCTTTCTTGCCATCCCAAGGATTCACAGAACAGAATGGAATCAGCCGATCCGGATCCGTTGCCGCCTCAAGCGCAATCACGTTATTGTCGATTGTGCCTTCAACAAAGGGCAGGATAATTGCTCTTTCTACCCCCACGGCATTCATCTTCGCCAGAAGCTCATGGCCCGTCTGGGTTGCTCCGTGTCGGATTCCGATGTGATTATGGGCATCCACTATTGGTGACATACATACCTCCTAGGTATCTAAACTCTGCGACGGAAGGTGCCGACCGTCATGGCGATTAAGATGATGGCACCGTAGGCGAGGTATCTAGCTGCGATTCCAGCCCCCATTAGTGTCAACGCATTACTTATGAGACCGACGAATATCGAACCCACGGCCGCACCCAAAATATTGATTTTGCCACTTTTAACCAAAAGGCTACCGAGATAGACCGCGACAAAGACATCAAGTAAGTATGGTTCAAATGCACCGGGAGCCGCCATCGCTGCTCGCGAAGTGAGCATCATTCCTGCGAATGCTGCAAAAAGAGAGCTAAGTAGGAATGCGGCGGCAAAAACTACCCGGTGACGAACTCCAGCTAGCAAGGCCGCTCGAACATTGCCGCCCAGCGCGTCGAAATAGCGTCCTAACGTGCTCCGCGTCATCACCAGATGAGCAACAATCACAACGATGATGGCCAGGATGACTGAGAAGTTGATCGGGCCAATGGAGCCCTGCCCGATAAAGAAGAAACTGCGAGTACGGGCCGGTTCCAGTGCGAAAAGAATCTGTGCCTCACGCCCATGCGTGAGTACGAGTTCAAATGTTCGAACGATGAACATCATTCCAAGAGTTCCAATCAATGCTGGAACCCCTAGGTAAGCCATGAGTGCTCCGTTGACTACGCCTGTTAGCAGTCCAAATGCCAGAGGAATGACAAAAACCATCCAAAGTGGTTGGCCATGGACTAGAAAATATGCGGCGATGAGACCAGCAGCGTCAGAAACCTGAGCCACAGAGAGATCAACCCCTCGGACCATCATGGCAATAGCAAAGCCGGTGGCCAAGATGATCAGACTCGCACTTTGCTGCAGAATATTCCCCAGGTTCGCTGGCTTTAGTACCGCGGGCTCGATGATTCCGAATACTGCAAGTACCGCAAGCATTCCCAGAGCCGCACCGTAGTCACGCAGCAGATCTACTCCCTTTCGTGTACCGGGAACATCCTTGTTACCAGTTGGCCCAGACTCCGAGTTCGTAACTGGAGAACTAGCCCCTGACTGAGAAACCGACATTGCAGACACCCTTCTAGAAAATAGTCATTTGGCCGATGTCCCGACGGCGAACAACGCCAATCAGGATCGACATGATGAGGATGGCACCTTGGATTCCTGGCAGAACCAGGTTTGATGCGCCGTTGAGGATGAGCCCATTGGCTACGGACGTGATGAACATTGCAGCTACGACAGTGCCGATGACATCAAGTTCGCCTGTACGAGAAAGAACACTTCCTAAGAACGCAGCTGCGAAAGCACTAATAAGGAAGTCGAGCCCGATCGCAAGTGCAGAAGCGCCATAACTGTACGAGGCAAGCAACACACCAGCTAGCCCTGCCAAAACACCGTGAATCATGAACGCCAACACCGAAGCTTGGCGCTTGCTTATGCCACGAAGAACTGCCGTTGCAGGGCTTTCGCCAATCGCATACATCCGTAGGCCCGCACGCGTTCGTTTTAGGAAGAAATGCAACATGGCCGTAATCACCAACACCAGAAGAAGTACAACTGGAATCGGGCCAATGTAGCCCTGCCCAAAGAAGAAGAAATGTGGCTGATCGTGGAGCGTCAGTGCCTGACCGTGGTTATAAGCGAATGACCACCCAATGGCGAGAAACATCGTTCCAAGCGTTGTGACAAATGGAGAAAGTCCGACTACAACCACGAAGAAAGTGTTCGCTAATCCGAGTAGGAGACCTGTCCCAATTCCAGCACTGAACGCGGCGACTACACTCGAACCACCTATCAAAAGCCCAGATGAAAGATTGGCCGTCAGCTGGCTAATTGCACCCACCGACATATCAAGACCACCGCTTATGAGAACGATGGTTAGAGACAGCGCGATAAGCGACAAAAGGCTTCCTTGCTTAAGGATGACGAAAATGTTCTCGGGCTTGAAGATTTCGGGCGCACCAATACCCATAATCGCAATGGAAAGGACCATTCCGAAAAACGCTCCCCATCGACCGAGCAGACCCGCTGATCGAATCCGAGAACCCCGAGACGGGGTCGACGGCTTTGTGGATATTTCTCCAATGTTCTTCTCTGTTTTCGACAAAGTATTTGCGAGTTTGTCAGCACCGCCTTCTTCTTCATCAAGACCGCCAGTCGCCCATTGAAGTACGTCGTGAACGGTGCAATCGCCACGAGAGAATTCTTTGACAACTACGCCTTTCTTGAGCACCACAATCCGGTCGCACATCTCGACCAACTCTTCAAAGTCCGAGGAGATCATGAGTACGCCCGCGCCATCACGGGCGATCTGAGACATCTCACGGTAGATCTCAACTTTGGCACCGATGTCGACGCCTGTAGTTGGCTCATCAAAGATGAACAATTTGGCAGTTGTAGCCAACCAACGAGATATCACGACCTTCTGCTGATTACCTCCCGATAGAAAACGAGTTTGCTGTTCCAGCGTAGGAGTCGCGATCCCTAAACGCTCGACGAATCCTTGAGATATGGAGCGCTCTGCACGCAGAGAAACAAGGCCAGCGTGAGACCACTTTGGCTGGCTTGCGAGCACAATGTTTGCCCTCACTGAAAGATCAGTAATCAAGCCCTCTGCTCGACGGTCTTCCGGAATCATTGCGATTCCAGCTTCCTTCGCCTCATGAGGGGATTTTGGTTTAATTACTTTTCCATCCAATTCGATGGTTCCACCAGTTATCGGCAAAGCGCCAAATATGGTCAGAGCGGTCTCTGTGCGCCCCGCGCCGACAAGACCTGCTATTCCGACAATCTCACCTCGGCGCACCGTCAAACTTACGGATCGAACGGCTTCATTGGATTGCAAGTCCTTGACGACCAAGATCGGTTCGCCGATTTCGATCTCCTCTTTCGGGTAGAGCTGACTGAGCTCACGTCCAACCATGTGGTGAATGATCTCCGAGCGCTTGACATCATTAACACCAAAAGTGCCCACGAGATGCCCATCTCGCAGAACGGTAATTGTGGAAGCTAAACTGAAAATTTCATCTAAGTGGTGCGAGATGTAGATGATAGTGACACCATTTTGTTGCAAACTGCGAATCACTGCGAAGAGACGATCCGTCTCCTCAGCACCCAACGAGGCAGTAGGTTCGTCGAGAATCAATACCGAAGGATCCTGAACGAGTGCTGCAACTATTGCGACCTGTTCGCGTTCGCCGATGGTCAAGTCGCGAATCAATACGTCGGGTCCAAAATCAGCACCTATAACATTTAGCGACTCAACGGTTCGACGACGCATCTCTCGAAAATCAAGACTTCCGAGGGGCCCAACAATTTCCCGACCAAGGAAGACATTCCGCGTCACATCAAATTGGGGAACCAGTGGTGAATCTTGATGAACGATCGCGATCCCGTACTCGGCTGCCTCATCTGCGCCGCGAAACGAAACCTCTTTTCCGTTAACGAGGAGGGTTCCCTCATCCGGTTGGTAGACACCCGTGAGCGTCTTGACCAAGGTTGATTTTCCTGCGCCGTTCTGACCGATGAGGGCATGAATCTCACCACTCCGAACTATAAAATCGATGTGATCCAGCGCCAATACACCCGGAAATCTCTTGGTGACATCTCGACACTCAAGTACCGAGACGGCAGCCTGTTCGGCTAGATCAAAGTTGTTCACTGGGCGACTCCTCGAAAGTCTTGAGTTCGATGAAAACGGTGGAAGACCTTTTGATCAGTAGTGCAGCAGGCCACTATAGGTAGGTGGCCCGCTGCACTACTGGTTTTGCTATTTAAGGAAGTGTTGGCATTACTACTGTGACTTTGTCAGTCTGTGGGTACGTCTTTCTAATAGAAGTGACGTTAAGTCCCGCCGCTTTCCAAAGTGAAGTGCCCCAACGCTTCTGACCAGCCTCGATCCCGTTGCTCCTGGTAGCGACCCACATTGGAATGTAGGTTGCAATTGGAACCTCTTTTGCGCGACCGCAAGCTGCCTTGATGATGGCCTCAGCGCCTACACGTCCAATGGACTTGATGTCACCGACGACGGTAGCTACATAAGGACTGCCTGTTCCGTAGAGCATTTGAAAAGCAACCTTGTCGCCATCAATGGATGCAACCTTGATCTCAGTACGGCCAGCGCGCTTGATTGCCTCGTTAGCACCGGATACGAGAATGTCGTAGGCGCCCCATACTCCGTCAATGCTTCCCTTTGTGGGATGGGCAGTGAGGATATCTGTCATCTGCGACAAGCTCTTGGCTGCACCGTGTTCGGTAGGAACCTCATGCAACTTGATTAGTGGATAGTCCTTTGCGATCGCTTCCATAACACGCTTGCGTGTTTCAAGAATTGGCGCTCCGGGAACCCAGAAGACGTAGATATCACCCTTGTAGCCGACGGCTGAAAAGAGTGCTCGAGTCATAAGGGCAGTAGCTAGGGGGTCGTCGAATCCGACATCAGTCAGCGCACCAGTTGGAGCAGCGCCAAATAGAGCGGTAGAAACCTTAATCCCCTTATCGGCGGCTTTCTTCGTCAAAGGTGACACTTGCTGTGGATCTCCAAGAACCGCAAAGAGTCCATCGACACCAGAGTTGATCAAGCTTTCAATGTTGTCATTTTGCTTACGTGCATCCCCACCAGCGTCAGTCACGTTTACGCTGACGGCTCCAGCGGCCTTGAATGATGCGGTCGCACTGCTCACGATGTCCCGGTTAACGTCGCCAAGAATCTCGCGAATGGCGATTCCGGCCTTGAAACCGCTAGGCAACTTGCAGGGGACAGCCACCGAAGAGGCTGCATTGGAGGGGGTAACCCCCAAAGTCAACAAAGAAGCGCCCAAAGCCATAACTAGCGTGAGGGAACCAGTAGATAAGAACCGATGCCGAAATTGCATGCTTTCTTCCTTTCGTCAATCGAATAGGTCGCCATGACGGCCACAGTGGCCCCCTGAGCGTTTGCCCAGAACGTTAGCACTTGTAACATACTTGTCAATGGTTTCCCCAGATCTTTAACTGGTATCACGATCATCCACGGAGAGAGTGTGGGGGCGAGGCGACCAACCTCATGAAATCGGTGCTCTGGTTATGCCAAACGACCTATAACTTGGTCTCGTGTCAACGAATCGCGATCGCGTTTGCGGGCGATATCCGGGAGAACGATGCACATCATCGGCCGAAAATCTGTAATAGAACGTTCCAGTATCTGCCTTACAAAGAAAGGCGAACTTGGAGAATCAAAGAATCAGCACCGCGAGTCTGAAACGCGCGAAGAATCATCTCCTTGGATAGGTAGACATCCATGGCGCGATTTCCTCAAAGGCTGCGCTGGCCGCTAGAACTCCAGCATCGTCATGCCGTTGACCAACGATTTGTAGACCTACTGGAAGTCCGTGTGAAAGACCTGCAGGAATCGATGCGGCAGGATGCCCCGTGAAGTTGAAGGGATACGTGAGGCACCACCCAATCGATGGATCAACTGCAACACCTCCAACGTCGCTAGGACCTGTCGTCAATCCATCGTCGCGGTTTTGCACAGCTGTAACGCTCAAAGTCGGAGTGACTAGGTAGTCATATCCTTCAAAGGCATCCTGAATTGCGTCAAAGACCGCGGTACGCAATCTTTCGTCTGCGCGCGTCTCCATTGCCGAACGACTCTGCGCAGCGACCAACATGTCGCGAAAAGCTGGGGTCAATTCGTCCAGATGATCACCCATAAGATCCACACCCAAGCCCAGAACTCCCGTGAGGCTGTCGGCGTACAAGACGCCCATAAGTCTGCCCCACAGCGCAGAAAGTTCCATTTGATCGGCAGGCAATTTGATCTCTACTATTTCCGTAACTGCACCAGCCATTTTTAGTGTGTCTATCGACTCTCGGATCGTCGCAGCGACATCTGGATCGACAGGGAAGCCGCCAAGATCTGGGCTAAATCCGACCCGCTTTCCACTTAGGCCAGCCCGAGCAACTTCGCCCAGAGACTTTTCCATTTTGGGGAGGCTAAATGGATCACGTTGATGCGGACCCGCCATCGCCGAAAGCATAAGAGCGGCATCGCCCACCGATCTCGCAAGTGGCCCCACCGATATGAAGGGGCTTGCTGAAATGAAACCATCCGGTCGTGCTACGTCGGCCACTCGGCCAAATGACGGCTTGATTCCATAAACGCCACACCACGACGCAGGGATGCGCACCGATCCCCCACCATCGGTACCTTGCGCTAATGGCACCATGCCCGCGGCGACAGCCGCCGCGGCCCCGCCTGATGAGCCTCCCGAGTTGCGCGTAACATCAAAGGGATTACGCGTCGGCCCGGATACAAAATTGTCTGTTACTCCTTTGTGACCAAACTCAGGTGCATTTGTTTTTCCTACAATTACAGCACCGGCATCTTCGAGACGCTGAATATAGAGAGTGGTCTCTGTAGGAACATGATCCTTAAGAGGTAGCGAACCGAAAGTGCTGCGAACTCCAGCACGGAAATCGAATAAGTCTTTGATGGCAATTGGAATGCCATGAAGAACACCTAATGAACGCCCCGTGGCAGCGGCCGCATCACAGCGCCGAGCGGTCTCAAGTGCTAAATCGTGCGTTACCGTTGTGAACGCATTGATACGCGGGTTTTCGCTGTCGATCCGTCTCAGGAAGGTCTCCGCTACCTCGACCGCACTCAGCTCGCGCGTGTGTAGTCTTCGAGCGATCTCGACCGCGGACTGGAAGTGCAATTCATTCGTCATTGGATCTCCTCCACGATATTGACACGACACCACTGTGGGCATCGGCACTTCTTCGGTGAGCGTTTGCCCAGAACCGTAGCACTTGTAACATTCCTGTCAATAATTCATGACAAACCCGCTTTTCTCCCGCCAAGACCAGTAGCATTCGACCATGTCCAGGGTAGATGTCTCACTTATCACTCGAGTTGTGAGCCTTTACTACCGTGAGGGACTTACACAGCAGGAAACCGCCGCCCGCCTTGGGGTCTCTCGCCAGACAATTGGCCGGATTCTTAAGCAGGCTCAGGACTCAGGGATTGTGCGAATTGAGATCTTCTCCCCCTTTGCGGAGGTCGAATCCTTGGCCCGTCGGCTCGAAAAGTCATTTGGATTGAGAGAGGCCATAGTCGCCGCGCCCGACTTGCCGGGGGACGCTGAAGCACTCCGTGCAGTTGGAAGGGCGTCCGCTTCCCTTCTTGAGCGTCGGGTGCAACCTGGGATGGTGGTGGGACTTGGGTGGAGTAGCACGATTCTTGAAATGGTTAGGCACCTAAGCACCCTGGAAAGCCCAGGGACGGTGGTAGTCCAACTCGACGGCGGCGTACCACGCGGCCGCCATCCAAACGAAGCTTCCGACATAGTTCATCGTGCGGCGCTGGCCATGAACGTCCATGCGACTGCCCTGATGACTCCTTTGTATGTCGATACAACGGACATCCGCGACACGTTGATTGGCGACTCTCAAATCCATCAAGCGCTGGAATTGGCCAGAAGATCCGACATCGCCATTTTCGGAGTAGGAGCGGTCTCAAAGGACTCGACTCTCTACGCAACCGGATATCTCGGCGAGGACCTCATAAATGAACTCCTCGCAGAGGGCGCCGTAGGGGAAATCCTGGGACGTTTCTTTGGTGAAGATGGCCATCCTCTTGGACGTGAACTATCTGAGCGGACTATCGGACTCGAACTTGAGGCGTTAATTCACATTCCTTTCAGATGCCTAGTGGCGAGCGGCGAATCCAAGGTGGCGGCAATTTCGAGCGCACTGCGCGGCAAATATGCCAACGCGATTGTCACTGATGAACAGACAGCAACAGCGCTCCTTTCCTCTAATGAAGCAAAAACGAAAGATTCCGAGGTAACTAACGATTAAGAACGCTGATTTGATAGGCCTCTCCGCAAGCGAAGCTGCACAAAGAATCCGCAATAGAGATATCTCACCGGTAGAGCTTGTTGAAGCGTCTTTGGATCGCATCGAAGGACGCAATGCAGAAGTAAATGCATTTATTACCGTTCTATCTGACCATGCGAGAGAGGCAGCGCTGGCGGCAGAGAAAGCCCTTGAATTCAATCGACCACTTGGACCTCTTCACGGAGTTCCAGTTGCGGTAAAGGATTTATTCGACTTCAAGCAAGGAGTGCGGAACACTTTCGGATCGGTTCCGTTGTCGAAATTTGTCGCTGATCGCACGAGTTTGCACATTGAACGTCTCGAACAGGCTGGCGCGATAATTATCGGCAAAACAAACACCCCGGAGTTTGGACACAAGGGTGTCACGGATAATCTGTTAGTTGGTCCAACTCGCAATCCATTTGATCTCACAAAAAACGCGGGGGGATCCTCTGGAGGAAGCGCAGCCGCAGTGGCTGACCATATGGTCGCGATAGCGCAAGGGACCGACGGTGGTGGTTCCGTCCGCATTCCCGCAGCGCTCTGCAACGTCGTCGGCTTTAAACCAACCTTTGGACGAATAGCCGATCCGGTCCGACCAGATGCGCTCGCCGCGCTATCACCATTCCAACACCATGGTTCTATCGCTCGAACTGTGCAGGACGCGGCACTTCTGTTTAGTGTGATGGCCGGTCCACATCCACGAGACCCTTTTTCGCTTCCTGATACAGGCGATGACTTCGTCGGTGCGGTTCATTCGCCTGTCGAAGGTCTTCGGGTCGCATACTCCCCGAACTGGGGAGATTTCCCAGTTGACCCCGCCGTTGATTTGGTCATGAAGGACGCTGTCGCAGTTCTATCAGGTGTTGTCGATGTTGAACATGTGGACATAGAACTTGGGATGTCCCACGACCAGTTATGTGAACTCTGGCTCCGCATGAGCGGCCTTATCTGTGTTGACATCTTCAATTCATTCGAGAAGAGCGGCATCAATCTTCTCCGAGACCATCGGGCCGAAATCACTCCTGAACTTGTTGAGATCGTAGAACGAGCGAAACAAATGTCACTGGCTGACGTAAAGCGTGACCAAATCTTGCGAACCAAGGTGCTTGATTCGATTCAGGACGTACTCGATGAGTTCGATTTCATTGCGACCCCCACAGTCGCCGTGGCTGGTATCGACAACGCGACGGATGGTCACACCGTAGGTCCGACCAGTGTGAATGGCCAAACTGTGAATCCTCTCCTTGGCTGGTGTCTTACGCATCCACTTAACTTCACCGGCCATCCTGCAATCTCCGTTCCTGCGGGTCTTACTCCTGACGGACTTCCAGTTGGGCTGCAACTAGTCGGACAAAGATTTGCTGATTCAAAGGTTCTGGCTGTCGCTGGCGCATTCGAGAACGTTCGGCCTTGGGATCAGCACTATCCCTTCCGATCAAGATATAAGAACTAGGAGAATCCCATGATCGTTACTGCAGTATTTACGCCAAAACATGGAAACGAAGCTGCGCTTCATTCTCTGCTTCATGCGCAAGCCCAACACTCTTGGCCGGAGCCAGGCGTCATTTCATACACCATCAACGAAATTCTCGGAGAACCCACAACTTTCATGAACGTGGAGGTTTACGAATCCCCCCACGCTTTTCAACTTCACGAAGAGATGGATTACACCAAACGATTCATGACAGAAATGTTCGAACTAGTAGAAGTGCCACCACTTGTACACATCGGGTCGACGCTTTTCAGTTCCGAACATCCGAAATCTTCGTTCTAGCTGACGAAACAAGAATTGACGATGTCTCTGATCTTGCGTTAATCTCCAAAAGTTAGCATCCCCGGCAACAACCAATATTGCGAAAGGCGTATATGAAATCCCGCGGCCTCGTTGTAAAGAATGCAAAATCACCTCTTGAACCCTTTGAATTTGAACGACGTGAACTGCGCCCGAACGATGTTGCTCTGGATATTGCTTACGCAGGAATCTGCCACTCAGATATTCACCAAGCGCGCGAAGAGTGGGGCACGGCGATGTTCCCCATGGTTCCAGGCCATGAAATCGCCGGGATTGTGCGTGAAATCGGATCCGACGTCACAAAATTCTCCGTGGGACAACGAATCGGAGTAGGTGTATTCATTGACTCCTGTCGCACCTGCGTCAATTGTCTGCGCGGACTCGAGCAATATTGCAAGGAAGGAATGACTGCTACTTACAATGCGTTTGAAAGAGATGGCCATACAGTTGCCATGGGTGGCTACTCTAGTAATTTCGTTATCGATGCCGACTATGCGGTTCATATCCCAGACAATTTGGAACTTTCAGGCGTTGCTCCATTGCTTTGTGCCGGCATAACTCTCTATTCCCCGATGAAACACTGGGGAGTTCAACCGGGAATGCGGGTCGGTATCGTCGGACTCGGAGGTCTTGGTCATATGGGAGTGAAATTTGCCCATGCCCTTGGAGCCAATGTCACCGTCTTTTCACACTCGCCCGATAAAGAAAAGGATGCACTCGCGATGGGCGCAGACTCCTTTGTGGTAACTAAGGATCCCAAATCGCTCGAGTCGCTGTTTGGTCAATTTGACCTGGTTTTCAATACCGTTGCCGCTGATCTTGACATCAATCTTTACTTGAAATTGCTCGACTTGGATGGAACGTTGGTTCTTATTGGACTTCCTGGCAACCCATACTCGCTGGATGCAGGAACGCTTCTCAGCGCAAGGCGTTCAATTGGGGCATCCATGGTCGGTGGAATCGCCGAAATACAAGAGATGCTCAATTTCTGTGGAATCCACAATATTGTCAGCGATGTTGAAGTCATCAGTGCGGGGGATGCAAATGTCGCCTACGAGCGCACCATTCGTAGCGACGTTAAGTACCGCTTCGTCATTGATGCCAAAACCTTCTAGATTTCGGCTATTACGTGGTGGCGGGTCAAGGATTCGAACCTTGGAAGGCGTAGCCGGCGGATTTACAGTCCGCTCCCATTGGCCGCTCGGGCAACCCGCCAAGGCTGTACGTTTGAAACGGCGATGCGCAGATTACCTTAATTAGCGCTCGATAAGCCAATCTTGCGACTCGAGACGGTCAAACCACCAGCCACATCGGGTTCTCGAAACGCTTCACGAAGGCTGCTAGCCACCGGGCCGCAAGAACGCCATCGATGGCTCGATGATCCACCGACAAGGTGAAATTGATGACCGAGGCGACGACGAGCGTGCCCTTTGCCGCCACAGGCTTCTGTTTGGCTGCCCCTACCGACAAGATTGCCGATTGTGGCGGATTGAGAATTGCGAAGAATTCATCTGTTCCGTACATCCCCAAATTCGTTACTGAAAAAGTTCCACCTTCGATTTCATTCTGCTTCAACCGACCAATTCTGGCGCGGGCGATCAGATCCTCCGTTGTGGCACTTAGTTGGTTGAGGTTCATCTGATTAACCGCGCGCACTACTGGGGTCACCAAGCCATTGTCAGTGGCCACGGCCACCGAGACATCCACGTCGTCATATCGACGAATTTCCTCTGGTGTCCATATTACGTTGGCCTCGGGTACATCGGCGAAGGCGGCCGCAACAGTTTTAAGAATTAGATCAGTTACTGAAACCTTTCTCTCGGCCCACTCGTTGAGCCGTTTTCGCATATTCAAAAGATCATCAGCCATGCATGGTGCAGAAAGGTAGAAATGCGGAACTGATGACTTGCTCTCCGTAAGACGCCGTGCGATCGCTCGACGCATGGGAGTATGAGGTATCGATGAGAAGGAACCATCTCCCGACAGAACGAGAATTGTGGCTGGTGCTGCCTTCGGTTTTGAAGCTATTCCGGAGGCGATGAACGCCTCGACATCTCTTTTCACAATGCGGCCACCAGGGCCGGTTCCAAAGAGTGACTTCGGATCGACACCCTTTTCCTTTGCTAACAAACGCGCAAGAGGACTCGAGAAGATCCGTTCGGTAGTAGCGGGCCCCGAGTCCTTTATCGCTACAGCCTCATCTTTCGCGGGTGTTGCCGATTCGGTCGGTGTCGCTGCAATGTTCTCGCTTGCAAGGATCTTCTCAATGTCAGCAGCGGTTTCACCAGCAACAAGAATCACGGCAATCGGTGCACCCACAGAAATAGTCGCGCCTTCTTTGACTAATTTGCGACCAAGGATCCCGTCGATCTCGGCAGGAATCTCTACCAATGCCTTCTCGGTCTCAGCTTCAGCCAACGGTTGGCCTAAGGAGAAAGCAGAACCCTCCTCAACAAGCCACTTGGAGATAATCGCCTCAGTGGCATTGGCCAAGACTTCTGGCATTCTCATGATGCTCGCCATGCTATTTCGTACCGCCAAATCCTCTTCGAACTTCCTCAAGTCCAGCAACGATTTCTTCAACGCCAGCAATAGCTGCACGTTCGAGGACCTTCGAAATACTTGGGGATGCTTCTCCCCCTGTAACGCGCTGAACTGGCTGGTCGAGCCAGTCGAAGAATCGACGTTGAATTTCATCGGCAAGCCACCCACCATAGGAAGTACCGCGTGCGCCTTGTTCCACTATGAGAACATTGTTTGTCTTTCGAACACTTGCCTCCACAGTCTCCCAATCGAAACTAGCACGATCTAGCCAGCGAAGGTCGATCACTTCCGCATCCATGCCAGACTGTTCAACTGCGGTTAGCGAGTGTTTCACCATTGATAAGTAAGTGAGCACCGTGACATCTGTTCCTGCGCGACGAATATTGGCTTTGCCGAAAGGAACTTGGTAGTCCAAATCTGCTTCGGGAATCTCACCCATGTCGCCGTACAAATCAACGTGCTCGAGAACTAGCACTGGATCTTCCAGAGTCAGTGCCGCGTTCATAAGACCGATGTAGTCAGCAGGCGTAGAGGCTGCAACGATGCGCCACCCAGGAGCCGTAGCAAAGATCCCTGCAGGATCCATCAAGTGCTGAGATCCGTATCCACTTCCCATCGCAACCTTCGTCCGCAATACGAGAGGTACAGGATTCTTCCCACCAAACATATGGCGCGCTTTCCCGATCTGGTTGAAGACTTGATCGGCAGCCACCCACATAAAATCTGGATACATGAATTCGACGACTGGGCGATAGCGACCATCAAGAGCTATACCCCCGCCCAAACCGACGAACGCGTTCTCACTTATCGGTGTGCCGAGAATTCGATCAGGGTATTTCTTGGACAGACCTTTTGTCGCACCGTTGGTGCCCCCATTGAGACGATGGATGTCCTCGCCAAGAATGACGATCCGATCATCAGTCTCCATGCGTCGATCGAGAACTGCAGCTATAGCATCGACAAACTTGCTTGTTTCCGTTGCTCCTGTGAACAAAGCGGGCTCCAAAATGCGAGCGCCTGATAATTCGCTGGCATCTCCACGGATTCCAACATTCACAAAGTTCACATCTGGCCAGAGTTCAGGACGGATACGGCGCTTGCCCGCCACGTCAGGGTTTGACTCGGTAAGTGCAGCGATCGCGAGTTTGTTCGCAGCGACTGCTTGATCCCGAACGGAATCGACACCTGCCTGGTCAATGAGTCCTAGCGCAATCATTTCATTTGCTACTCGTCGAAGTGGATCTCGTTCTCGCCACTGGGCTTCTTCTTCCTTACTCCGGTACCCAAACGCGCTTCCTGGAAATGCGCCGTTCTGGTGGAAGAATCTATAGACCTCCACTTCGATTATTGTCGGACCCTGCCCGCTTCGCATCAAAGCCTCGGCTTCTTTCATCGCCAGATGAACGGCGAGCGGGTCCATGCCATCGACACGCCAGCTTGGAATGGCGAATCCCAATCCGCGTCCCGAAAGTCGCGCCTCTCCATTAACCTCACTGACATGGGTGGAGACCGCGTATAAGTTATTTTCAATGAAGAAACAGAGGGGCAATTTCCACGCCGATGCCAAGTTCATGGTTTCAAGAACAGAACCGATATTCACCGCGCCGTCTCCAAAGTAAGACACCGTGATGTTGTCCGTGCCAGCATGCTTCTGCGACCAAGCATTTCCCGCAGCGAGCGGAACGCCGCCGCCTACTATTGCATTTGTCCCTAGGGCGCCGGCTTCGAAATTCTGCAGGTGCATCGATCCCCCACGACCAGCGCAGTAGCCTTGAGCAAGCCCGAGAATTTCTGCCAAAGTGCGCTGTAAAACAACCTGGAGATCTTGCGTGACGAGATTTCTTAAATCTAGTTTTCCACCAGAGACATGGTTGATTACCTTTGCAAGAAACTGGTGATGACCTCTATGTGATCCGTTGATCGCATCCGCAGTCGCCAACCCGACAATGGATCCGACAGCCCCGCCTTCCTGTCCGACACTGCTGTGGGCCGGGCCATGCACCAAACTCTCTCCTGCCAATTCCAATACCGCTTCCTCAAAGGCGCGAATGAGGTGGAGCTGACCCAACATCGTGGCAAGAAGTGCCGGATCTGCCGCCTTCCAATCCTCGGGCGTCGTTCGAAGTTCGACCCAAGCCTTTGCTGGCAACAAGGGGGTGTGATCGGCCATGGCATCTCCTCGAAGGCGCGGCCAAGAGCATCTGGGCCGGGTTGATCAGAACTGTAAACGTGATTGAGTCCAATCGCAAGGTTTTCGAACCAAAAACACCCCTTTTTTCCTTTTTTTGCCTATTATTGGATCCAATCATGGGAGGCAAGCGATGACGACAGGAATTCCAGGTCTGCGAGGCACCGAGCACATCGGCTTCACCGTGCCGGATTTAGAACAGGCGACGCGCTTCTTCGTCGACGTGATTGGCTGCGAACTCGTCTACTCCCTTGGGCCATTCATTCGAGACGATGATTGGATGCAAGAACATCTCAATGTCCATCCGCGAACAGTCATGCGAGAGTTGCGGTTCTTCAGGTGCAAACAGGGTCCCAACTTCGAGATCTTTCAGTATGAGCCCTTCGAGCCGCCAGCTCCTCAACCGTTAAATAGCGATATCGGCGGCCATCACCTTGCATTCTATGTAGACGATTTTGAAAAGGCGTACGGATACTTAAAGTCGAAAGGCGTTCAATTCCTCGCAGAGCCAACCTTGAGTCGCAATGCCAGTGAAGGCCAGACATGGGTCTATTTCTTGAGCCCGTGGGGGATGCAGTTGGAACTTGTAAGTTTCCCGACCGGGAAGGCATATGAGAAAACGACCACCCTTAGACTCTGGCATCCGGCTAATCCTGAAAATAACTCCAACAAAGAGATGCGGTGAATCCAATATGTCAGTGAGTTCTGAAAGCGAACTTGCAACAAGCCATCGCATCGCGGCCTCCCTCAAGGAGGACATCCTGGCTGGTAAATATCCACCTGGCGTGCGAGTTCGACAAGAAGACGTTGCAGAACAATTCGGCGCAAGTCGATCACCTGTCCGGGAAGCCTTTCGAATGCTGGAAGCCGATGGATTGATAAATCTTGTCGCTCATACTGGAGCGTGGATCGCACAACTGAGCCTTGCTGAGTGCGAGGAGATGTATCAAATTCGTGAACGGATTGAGCCTCTGCTTCTGCGCCTGAGCATCCCTCACCTGACTAAAGCGAAAATCGATCACCTTGCAGACCTCGCCAGCCAAATGGAGAAGAACAAAGAGGTCGAAGCTTTTCTAAAATTGGACCGTGAGTTCCATCTGCTCTCCTATGAGGGCGCAGATACCGCCCTACTGGGTGAGATGGTCAATAGGCTCTGGAATACAACTCAACACTATCGTCGGGCCTATACAAGGCTTCTTGCCAGCGACGGCTTCAAGCCGGCGCATTACGAGCATCACCTCCTTCTCTCTGCGATCCTGAAAAATGACGTAGACGATGCCGAGCGCATTCTTTTCGGGCACATCCGACGGACTCGACTTGAACTCGCTCAGCACCCCGGCGTCTTCCCCGTCCAAACCAAGAAGTTGGGAGGTTGAGCCTGCACGCTGGAGGGTGCGCTGTACAGCGGGAGTAAACACTGGAATAATGCCCCAGTTGGCGGCCAACAGAGTTGAAGTAGGGCCGCACATTGAAACGGAGAGGGGGAGCCATGAGAGGTTCCGTTGAGAATATTGGGCCGCGGCTGAAGGAAATTCGGCAGAAGGCTGACCTTTCGCTGCGTGAGGTCGCCCGCCAACTCGACGTTTCACCCTCTTTTGTCTCACAGATAGAAAACGGGAAGTCTCAACCCTCTGTGGCCACCCTCTACGGCTTTGCCACGCTCCTAGGTGTTCCCATGGATGCACTTTTCGAGTCGACGTGGGACGGCCAGAGTTCCGCCAGCCCGACTCCGGCTCCCGAAATCGTGCGAAGGGATGATTCCGGTCATCCCCACGCGGTTTGGGATGAATCTCAGGCTCGAATTTCAGCGGTAAGCCCAGGCAATCGAAGTCTCATCACCACCGAGTCAGGCATCCAATGGGAACGGCTTGCGGCCACATCCGAAAAGTCGGTTAACTTCATGGAGATCGTGTATGAACCGGGCACCGAATCCCTCGATGGCGGATCTCTGGCCACCCACCATGGTTATGAGTACGCGTACGCCCTTGAAGGAGAAGTTGAGGTCGTGATTGGCGATCTGATGCTGACGCTTTCAAAAAATCATTCCATAGGGTTTGACTCTTCAATCCCCCACAAATTCAGGAACACCGGAACTGTGACTTTCCGAGGGATTTGGTTTGTTCATTGGTGCGATGGACCGAGAAACTGGAAACTAGTGAAGTAGTTTTTTAAAGTAAAAGGCCGAGCCCCCTCTGAGCTCGGCCTTTTACTTTTGCACACGGTTCAAAGTTGCGCTTTTAACTTCTCCAACTGCGATACCAACTGGCTCGGGAGCTTCTCGCCAATCTTGGCAAACCATTCCTCGATTAGCGGGATCTCTTGCTTCCACTCGTCAACATCAACGTTGAGTGCGGTCTGGACATCTTCTGCACTGACATCGAGACCTCCAACATCAAGGGAACCTGGTTTAGGCGAAAGACCTATCGCAGTTGGAACGGCGCCATCTGCGCCTTCGATCTGCTCTATTGCCCACTTAATGACTCGTGAATTTTCTCCGTAGCCTGGCCATAGGAACTTCCCATCAGCGCCGCGACGGAACCAGTTGACGTAGAAGATTTTCGGCAGCTTCGACTGGTCCTTGTTCTTCCCAAGGGTGATCCAGTGCTGCAGATAATCGCCAACGTGGTAACCGATGAACGGAAGCATCGCAAATGGATCGCGCCGAACAACTCCGACTTGACCAGTTGCGGCAGCAGTCGTCTCTGAAGAGAGAGTGGCTCCGAGAAAAACTCCGTGCTCCCAATCTCGCGACTGAACAACCAATGGAACGGTTGTCTTGCGTCGGCCGCCGAAGAAGATTGCAGAAATCGGCACGCCCTGTGGGCTTTCCCACTCAGGGGCGATGATTGGGCACTGCGCAGCTGGAGTACAGAAACGTGAGTTCGGGTGCGATGAGAGTTCTCCAGATTCTGGAGTCCAGTCACGCATCTTCCAGTCGGTTAGGTGAGCAGGCGCCTCATCGGTCATGCCCTCCCACCAGACATCGCCGTCATCTGTAAGTGCGACGTTGGTGAAGATTGAGTTTCCTTGCTCGATCGTTCGCATGGCATTGGCATTAGTGCCCCAACCAGTACCGGGTGCGACGCCGAAAAAGCCCGCTTCTGGGTTCATTGCATAGAGGCGGCCATCGTCTCCAAAGCGCATCCATGCAATGTCGTCGCCGAGAACTTCCACTTTCCATCCGGAAATTGTCGGCTCTAGCATCGCCAAGTTCGTTTTTCCGCATGCTGACGGGAACGCAGCCGCAATGTAGTGGGGATTTCCATGCGGAGGTGTGATTTTCAATATGAGCATGTGCTCAGCAAGCCATCCCTCATCGCGGCCGATGACCGAGGCAATTCGAAGTGAGTAGCACTTCTTTCCAAGGAGGGCATTGCCACCATAGCCAGAGCCGTAGGACCAAATTGCATGGTCTTCTGGGAACTGGACGATGTACTTTGTTGGATTGCACGGCCATGGAACATCTTCGGCTCCGTCAACGAGCGGCGCGCCCACAGTGTGAAGTGCGGCAACATATCGGCCATCGCCCATCGCTTCAAGAGCTGCGCTTCCCATTCGGGTCATGATCCGCATTGACGCGACCACATATGCGCTGTCGGTAATCTGAACACCAAACATTGGGTCCACAGCATCAAGCGGTCCCATGCAGAAAGGAATGACATACATTGTCCGACCGCGCATGCTGCCGCGGTACAGGTCGGTCAAGATCCCCTTCATTTTATTGGGATCCATCCAGTTGTTAGTTGGCCCCGCGTCGGATTCATTTTGCGAGCAGATGAATGTACGGTCCTCCACTCGTGCCACATCCGATGGATCGGAGGCACACCAGAAGGAATTGGGCTTCTTGGCGAGGCGGACAAAAGTTCCAGCATCCACCAACTCGGAGGTGATCTGCTCCCATTCCTTCTCACTGCCGTCGCACCAGTAAATTTCATCGGGCTCGGTTAGGGCAGCGATCTCATCCACCCAGAGAAGTAGCTTTTCATTTGTAACCGTTGAAGTCGTCATTGACTCTCCTTTAGCGATCAGCGGCGGGAAAGGGCATAATCTACCTACTCACGAAGTTGGGGGTTAACCAAAAATGTCGTGATGTTCATTACAAGGAAACAGAGTTACCGATCGGTATCTCAGTATGTGAGTGAGATTAACTTGCTCAAACTGAAACGGATAACGATCTGTGACTTACCAATGAGTAGAGAGGAGATCTCCTGTGGCATCCGATAGCAGTTTCGATGTTGTCTCAAAGATCGATCGCATGGAGTTGGATAACGCCGTTAATCAAGCAATTCGCGAAATTGATACGCGTTTCGATTTTAAGAACACTGGGTCAAAATTGGAATTAGAGGGCGAAAAGATTTTGATTGAAGCAAGTACCGAAGAGCGCGCGAAAGCTGCACTCGATGTCCTGAAAGACAAGCTTGTTAAGCGTGGAGTTTCGCTCAAGCACATCGACCCCAGCGAACCAACACTCAGTGGCAAGGTATACAAAATCAACTGCCCTTTGAAAGAAGGAATCTCGACAGAGAATGCAAAGAAGGTTGCCAAATTCTTGCGCGATGAGGGTCCCAAATCAATCAAGACTCAAATCCAGGGTGACGAACTTCGTGTCACCAGCAAGAGCCGCGATGATCTTCAAAGCGCAATTGCGATGATCAAAGAGGCCAAGTGGGACTTTGCCGTTCAATTCACAAATTACCGGTGACCTTGAATTAGGAATCGAAGTCACTACACAACTGGCCTCATCTATGGCGTAGGTGCAAACACGCTATGGGGGCTCCTGCCCTTGTATTGGAAATACCTCCACAGAGCTAGCGCCTTTGAAATCCTCGCCAACCGGGGAGTCTGGTCATTGGTCTTCTGTTTTATTCTGCTGGCTTTCCGAAAAGAGATGCGATCCACTTTCGCGACCTTTCGGAAACGAAACATTTTGAAGATGCTGCTGCTGACGTCAGTTCTTCTGGGCATCAATTGGGGTACCTACATATGGTCGGTCAGCGTCGACCGCATCGTTGAAGCATCACTTGGTTATTACATTGCGCCCCTAGTCAATATCGCCTTCGGAGTGTTCATGTTCCGCGAACGTCTCCGTCGCTTTCAGTGGGTAGCCGTCGTTCTTGCCGCATTAGGCGTTGTGGTCCTAACTGTTCAATTCGGAGCCATCCCGTGGATCGCCCTTGTTATCGCCTTTTCCTGGGGCACGTACACGCTGCTCAAAAAAACGCTCAACTTAGGGGCGCTTGAGGGGCTCTCCATCGAGACGACCCTGACCCTGCCTGTCTTCCTCATCTATCTCATATGGATCGAGCACCAGGGTAGGGCTCAATTTGGATCAAGTGTCGGTTTCACGATTCTGCTCGTGTCCACCGGGATCGTCACCGTCGTCCCACTGCTGCTTTTCAATGGTGCTGCTACACGATTGCCTCTTTCAATAACGGGGCTTCTCCAGTACATCATTCCAACAATCATGTTCATCATCGGGACGCTTGTGAATCACGAGAGCATGCCCGTAGGACGTGTCGCGGGATTTGCTTTCATCTGGGTCGCGCTGACATTTCTCGGCTACGACCTTGTGAAATCAAATCGAAATTCGACCACGTAGCCTTAGGCGGTGCTGGAGCCCGTCGCGCTCTTCAATATCTTTGCTCGCCCAGATTCAAGCCGTGCTACGGGAACCCTAAATGGCGAACAGGACACATAATCCAATCCAAGGTCGTGAAAGAAGTGAATACTCCGAGGATCTCCGCCATGCTCACCGCAGATTCCTAATTTGAAATCAGGACGCAACGAGCGAGCAAGTTGGGTCGCAGTTCGGACGAGAATTCCTACCCCCGCCTGATCTAGTGATTCAAATGGGCTAAACGGCAGCAGTTCAAGATCGAGATAGCGCGGAAGGAAAGAGGACTCAACGTCGTCCCGGCTGAACGCCCACGTCAACTGTGTCAGGTCGTTCGTACCAAAAGAGAAGAAATCGGCGTAATGAGCGAGTCGGTCCGCAGTAATTGCTGCACGCGGAGTCTCGATCATTGTCCCGATTGGAATTTCCAAACTCTGACCTGTCCCAACAAAGGTCTTTCGTATTTCCTCCTCCAGTGTTTCGCGCAAGTAAAGAAGTTCGCGTTGCGTGGCGACAAGGGGGATCATCACTTCAGGCATCGGATTGTGTCCGAGTTTTCGGACCTCCAAATACGCATGCACCAAGGCGCGAACCTGCATCTTGTACAGATCCGGGATGAGAATTCCAAGACGTACACCGCGAAGACCAAGCATCGGGTTGGACTCATGATGACGCTTAACTGCAGCGAAAATCGCTTGATCGCGCGCCGGAATCTCCTCACCGAGAGCTTCGGCTCTGGCCATCTGCGCGGAAAGCTCTGACAGCGGAGGAAGGAACTCATGAAGAGGTGGATCAAGCAAGCGGATGGTCACCGGTAGCCCCGACATCGCCATCATGATTCCCACAAAATCTGCGCGCTGGAGAGGTTCCATTTCAGCGATGACGCCTCGTTGAACATCTTCGTTCTCAGCGAGAACCAGTCGCTCGACGTAGGATCGGCGAGGTCCAAGGAACATGTGCTCGGTGCGGCAAAGTCCGACTCCCTCGGCCCCGAGAATGCGTGCACGGATTGCATCCTCGGGTGTGTCTGCATTCGTACGAACTCGCAAAGTGCGAATCTCATCTGCGTAGGTGAGGATCCGGTCAACTGCCTTGACCAGAGGGGATGCCGAATCACTTGATGCTGCCAAGCGTCCTTCGAGATAGGACGTCACGGGGGATGCAACAACGGGTACTACACCGGCATAAACGGCTCCCGTCGAGCCATCAATGGAGATCGTCTCGCCCTCGTACACCGTCAGACTTCCAGCGGTAAACAAGTTGGCTCGCTCATCTACGGAGATACCTTCGGTTCCACAGACTGCGGTCTTACCCATTCCACGTGCGACAACTGCCGCATGCGAAGTCTTGCCACCGCGACTCGTCAGAATACCTTCAGATGCGACCATGCCGACTAGATCATCAGGGCTGGTTTCGCGGCGAACCAGAATGACTTTCTTTCCGCCACGTGCCAGGTCAAAGGCCCGGCGTGAATCAAAAACAACTTCACCAACTGCAGCCCCAGGAGATGCAGCTATACCGCGTGCAATTTCCTTAACCGAGTTGGATAGGTCAAATTGCGGGAACATCAGTTGGGCCAGTTGATCACCCGAGGTCCGCATCAAGGCCTCATCCATCGAGATCTTCCCCTCATCTACTAACTGAGTGGCTATCCTGAACGCGGCCTCTGCCGTGCGCTTTCCCACGCGGGTCTGCAGAATCCAGAGCTTTCCCTTTTCAACCGTGAATTCGATGTCGCACAAATCGCGGTAATGATCTTCAAGTATTGCCATTACTCGATCTAGCTCTGCTGCCACCTCTGGCGTCTTTTCACCAAACTGCGCAAGAGACATAGTGTTGCGAATTCCTGCGACAACGTCCTCGCCCTGTGCCCGCTCCAAGTAATCCCCGTAACTCCCCTTCGAGCCAGTTGCAGGGTCGCGGGTAAATGCAACGCCGGTACCTGAATCCTCACTGAGATTTCCAAATACCATGCACTGAATGTTTACTGCGGTCCCGAGGTCGGAAGGGATTCGCTCCCTCCTGCGATAAAGATGTGCGCGTTCTGAATTCCAAGAATGGAAGACCGCCTCCACTGATTCGAGGAGATGCTCATGAGGATCTGTGGGAAATGGTTTCCCTGTTATAGCCTCTATCTCCTTGATGTAAGCCTCTGCTAAAGCTTGCAATCCTTCAACATCGAGCTCTTGAATAGTGTGCGCATCATGAGCCGCGAGAATGCGTGCCTCGACTCTTTTGAATTCAACCGGTGGCACATCGCAGACAGTGCGTCCATACATATCTATAAACCTGCGATAGGAGTCCCAGGCAAAACGGGGATTGCCCGTCTGCTTAGCCAAGCTCGCTGCAACCTCCGGTGTGATGCCAACATTGAGCACCGTCTCCATCATCCCTGGCATGGAGAACTTTGCACCAGAGCGCACCGACACCAATAGCGGCTTTGCGGGATTTCCAAATTCCTTGTCAAGGGATTTCTCTAGAGATTTCAATGACTCCAGGATTTCTGCGGGAAGCCCCTCGGGCATTTTCCCCGTGGAAAGGAATTCTCTACAAGCCTCTGTAGTGATAGTGAAACCTGGAGGAACTGGCAACCCGATGCGGACCATTTCGGCAAGGTTTGCTCCTTTGCCGCCGAGCAAGTCTGATTGGGTGCGATCCCCGAAAGTAAATGGGTGAATAAGCGGCGCTGCCATAGCGATCCATTCCTGTGGGTGAATACTGCAAATAGCGTAGCGGATTGACTGCCCGCACCGAACAACTATTCAGTGCGATCGATCAATAACCGCATCACATAGTGAGAAAAGTGCCGCCGTTGCATCACAAATTGGTAACGGTCTCAAAGCTGCACGCGCTTCACCCGCCACTTTCAATATTTGCTCCCGTGACTCCTCAAGAGCTGAATGCGATCTAAGTGCCACAAGTACTTCGGCAACGAGTGCCTCCGATTCGATCGGACCCCTGAGCAATTCCTGTAAGTCTCGATCCTTGGGATCATTGGATGCCATGACGCGCAGGGTCACCAAAGTTGGGATTCCCTCGCGCAAGTCCGTTCCGGGTGTCTTGCCAGAATCCTTTGATTCACTTGAAATGTCTATGACGTCATCGGCCAACTGAAAAGCAATGCCGATCCTCTCGCCAAAGGTAGTTACAGTTTCGATCACCTCGGCGTTGGCGCCCGAGAACAAGGCTCCGTATCGTGCACTCGTTGCGATGAGAGAGCCGGTCTTATCTGCAACGACTTGCAGATAATGCTCCAAGGGATCCTGGTCGGCATCGGGACCTTGCGTCTCCATAATTTGACCGATCACAAGTCGTTCGAATGTCTGCGCCTGAAGTCGAACGGCCTCTGGTCCCAGGATTGCCAAAAGAGCAGAGCACTTGGCAAACAAATAGTCTCCGGTCAAAATTGCAACCGTGTTCCCCCAACGTGAGTTCGCGCTCTCAACACCACGTCGCAGCAGAGCATCGTCCATAACATCATCGTGGTAGAGGGTGGCCAAATGAGTTAACTCTGCAGCCACTGCCGCCTGAATAACTTCATACCGAGTTGGATCGCCAAATTGCGAGGCGATGAGAGTCAGCAATGGTCGCAGTCTCTTGCCGCCGGCAGATGCTAGATGGCTAGCAGTCTCTTCAACAAGGGGATACTTGCCCTTGATGTGACTTCGGAGAAGATCCTCAACCTTCACCAACCCCTCAAGGAGATCCTTTTCAAGGGATGGCGAAAGATCGGGTATTCCGAATGCGGTCATCAGCGAATGAAGACAGCCGTTGAATGAATGAAGTTCAGCAATGGCGCAGGGAATACGCCAAGGAAAATGGTGATGACGAAGGAAATAACCACAGTAACCCTGGTCAAAATCGAAGGAATAACGACGCTGGTTCCATCTTCGACTGGATCGGTGAAGAACATCAAAACGATGACTCGAATATAGAAGAACGCTGCGATGGCGCTTGAAAGCACGCCGACCACAACCACCGCCTTGTTTCCACCTTCATAGGCAGCAGAGAAAATCGTGAACTTCCCGATGAATCCGCTTGTCAAGGGAATTCCGGCAAATGCGAGGAGCAGAGTTGCAAAAACAGTCGCAATGAAAGGAGAGCGTTTTCCCAAACCTGCCCATCGGTTCAGATCTGTCACTTCGCCAGATGAATCCCGGACCAAGGTCACAATCCCAAAGGCGCCAATAGTGGCAATACCGTAGGCGAAGAGATAGAAGATCGTTGCATCGAGTCCAGATTTGGTGAGGGCTAGGACACCGGTAATCAGGAAGCCTGCATGGGCTATCGATGAGTAAGCGAGCATTCGCTTGACGTCTCTTTGCGCAATTGCAACAACAGCGCCAAAAAGCATCGTGGCGATTGCGATAACCGTGAGCAGTGGACGCCAATCCCAGTAGGCGTTGGCAAATGCTGTGTAGAAGATACGAAGCATCGCTCCGAAGGCAGCCATCTTCGTGGCCGCGGCCATGAACGCTGTAACCGGAGTCGGTGCCCCTTGGTACACATCCGGTGTCCACGCGTGGAAGGGAACTGCACTCACCTTGAAGAGAAGACCAACAGAGAGGAAGGCAAGACCAATGAGAAGGAAGACTTGATTGCCGGGGCTTGCTCCGACGGCGTCATGAATTCCTGACAGAGATACTGTGCCTGAATATCCATAAAGGAAGGCCGAACCAAAGAGGAAGAAGGCAGATGAGAATGCACCCAACAGGAAGTACTTAAGGGCCGCTTCTTGGGATAGCAGTCGACGCCGGCGCGAGAGGCCAGCCATCAAATACAAAGGCAGCGATAGCACCTCTAGCGCGACAAATAGGGTGATGAGGTCCGTCGCAATGGGGAAAAGGAGCATGCCTGCCACTGCAAAAAGAGTAAGTGGGTATACTTCTGTGAGCTTCTCTCCGCTTCGCTGGGCTTCTCGCTCCTCAAGCGAACCAGGAAGTGCCGCAGCAAGGGTCGTGAAGTGCTCTTGGTCTGCAATCAAAAAGACGCCGAGGATGGCGATGATGAGAATCGAACCTTGCAACAGGATCGCTGGACCATCGACAGCCACAGAACCCATTGCTGCTGTGAGCGATGAGGCGTGGCGAATCCTCCACACCTGCGCAAGAGAAAGAACAAGTGTTCCGAGGGTGATGCTCAGTTGAACGCTCGGTCGGAGTTTGCGGGAAACGAACGCCTCGACAATGACCCCAAGGACTGCGCCACCGAGAACGATGAGAATCGGCGCAAGGAGAGAGTAGGAAAGCGCTGGTGCGATAAAGGAAGTCATTTACTTACCAGCCTTGTCAATGGATGAGAGCGGATCGCTGAATCCGGCTTGGGCGATGGAATGCGCTGCCCCAGGATTGATGACCCGTAGAAGAGGCGATGGATAAAAACCAAGAAAGAGAATGACCGCAACTACCGGTCCAATTGCGACTTTCTCACGAAGATTGAGATCCGGCAGATTCTCATTGCCCTCAGTAACCGGTCCATGCAAGGAGCGTTGGACGGGAATCAAGATGTAAAGAGCAGCCAGGACAATTCCGAATGCACCGATCACCGCTGCAACTGGATAGCGCGTATATGTGCCAACCAGCACTAGGAACTCGCTGACGAAACTCGATAGACCAGGAAGGGCAAGGCTCGACATGCCTGCGAAAAAGAAGACCCAAGCCATTACCGGTGTCACGCGTTGAAGTCCGCCGAAATCGGCGATCTTTGACGAACCACGCCTTGAACTCATCCAACCTGCGACTAAGAACAGTGCGGCAGTCGAAAAGCCGTGATTGAACATGTACAAGGTTGCGCCTGACTGACCCTGCGAAGTCATCGCAAAGATTCCCATGGTGATGAAACCAAAGTGCGAAATCGAAGTGAAGGCAATCAAACGTTTGAAGTCCTTCTGGCCGATCGCCAAGAAAGCCCCGTAAATAATGGAAATTACGGCTAAGACCAAGATAATCGGCGTGAAAGTCTTCGTGGCGTGCGGGAAGAGAGTCAGACAGTAACGGATCATCCCGAAGGTGCCCACCTTGTCGAGAACTCCAAGAAGAAGAACTGAAGTCCCTGGTGTCGCCGACTCCGCAGCATCTGGCAACCACGTATGGAAGGGCCATACGGGGGCCTTAATGGCAAATGCAATGAAGAACCCTAAGAACAACATGTTCTCAGTCGTCCCACTCATGTGAAGGTGAGACAAGGCGTTAATATCGAAAGTATGACCGCCTTGCTCTCCGGAAAGAACGTAAAGGGCGATGATCGATGCAAGCATCAGCAATCCGCCGAACAAGCTGTACAGCAAGAACTTCACGGCTGCTGCAGATCGAGCGCCTGATCCGTATCCCCCGATGAGGAAATAAACAGGGATGAGCATAGCTTCGAAGAACACGTAAAAGAGGAAGACGTCAGTGGAGGCAAATACACCGATCATCATCGTCTCAAGAATGAGTATGAGAATGTAGAAAGTCTTGACACTCCATCGACCGCCATTGGATTCATTCCAACCGGCAAGAACCACGATCGGTGCAAGCAGGACTGAGAGCAAAATGAGTACTAACGCAATGCCATCCACACCAACTGCGTAATTGATCCCCAGAGATGGAATCCACTGGTGGGTCTCAACGAACTGCAGATTCACATTGTCGCGTTGGAAACGCGTTGCCATCGCGACTGCCACTGCGGCAACGACAAGTGTTGTCCCGAATGCGGCCCTCTTGATAAGAAGAATATTCTTCTCTGGAAGGACACCGACTAGGAGCGCACCAAGCAACGGCAAGAGACCTAGTGAGGTTAACCAAGCGTTATTCATCACAGTGTGACCACCCATATCGCGGCTATCAAGCCGATTGCACCGAGCAATATCCACATTGCATAACTTCGAACAAATCCAGTCTGCGTGTAACGAAGAACTGAACCAGTCCCCTTCGTCAAACGGGCAACTCCCCTGACTGCCCCGTCAATAACCGCTGTATCAGTCACAACGAGCGCCTCCGTGATCTTCTGCCCAGGACGCATGAATACTGCCTCGTTGAAGTCATCCTGAAGGAGGTCTCTACGAGCAATCTTCGTGAAGACTGAGACGTTCTCTGGCGCTACAACAGGCACCTCGGCTCGCAAGTACTTCATGATCGCAATTCCTACGCCGATCAGCACTACGACGAGGGCAAGGATTGAAACTACAGCGGGTTTCAACATCTCAACCTCAGGTTCTGGATTTGGGGCCACAACCGGAGAGAGCCAATTAACCAAAGAGTTTCCGTGGGTAAACAAGAAACCTGATGCGACCGATCCAAGTGCAAGCAACACCATTGGAATCCACATTAATGCAGGCGACTCATGTGGATGCGCCTTCTCGTCCCAGCGCTTATTGCCCGCGAAAGTCATTACGACAACTCGAGTCATATAGAAGGCAGTAATAGCGGCACCTAGAAGTGCAGCAATTCCAAGAGTCACACCCTTAATTCCGCCCATGTTGAAGGCGACCTCAATGATCTTGTCTTTGGAGTAGAAGCCAGCGAATGGCGGTACGCCAATGATCGCCAGGTATCCAAGGCCGAATGTTGCAAAAGTGATCGGCATGAACTTTCGAAGTCCGCCGTACCTTCGCATATTCACTTCATCATCCATACCGTGCATCACTGAACCTGCTCCGAGGAACATGCCTGCCTTGAAAAATCCGTGCGTAAGCAAGTGCATGATCGCAAAGGCATAACCAACAGGACCAAGACCAGCGCCAAGAACCATGTAACCGATCTGCGACATCGTCGATGCGGCAAGTGCCTTCTTGATGTCATCCTTTGCCATACCGATGACTGCGCCGAAGAGAAGCGTAATTGCTCCGATGATTGCAACAAGAAGCTGCGCTGTAGGGGCGGCATCGAATATAAAGTTGGATCGAACGATGAGGTACACGCCAGCAGTCACCATCGTCGCGGCGTGGATAAGTGCCGAAACAGGAGTTGGGCCAGCCATTGCGTCCCCGAGCCATGCCTGCAACGGGAATTGGGCAGATTTACCGGTAGCAGCCACCAACAACATGATGCCGATTGCAGTCAGCGCCCCAGTGGAAGCCTGCCCCGCGTGCTCCTTCACACCTGCAAACGAAACCGTTCCGAGCGTCGCAAAAGAGATCATTATGGCTAGCGACAAGCCAAGGTCTCCAACTCGGTTGGCTACAAACGCCTTCTTGGCAGCCGTTGCGTATGTGGGCTTCTGATTCCAGAATCCGATAAGCAAGTAGGAGGCAAGTCCCACGCCCTCCCAACCTACGTAGAGGTTTAAGTAGGAGTCACCGAGAACCAACAGAAGCATCGCCGCGATAAAGAAGTTCAAATAAGCGAAGAAGCGACGTCGATCGAGGTCGTGCGACATGTAGGCGATCGAGTAAATGTGGATCAAAGTTCCGACGCCGGTAATCAATAGTACGAAGCAGATCGAAAGTTGATCCAGCACCAAACCCGCATCCACTTGAAAACTTCCAACAGAGATCCAACTAAAGAGTTTCTGGCTTACGGCGCGTTGGTCGTTGGCTCGCGAAAGCATCTGCGAGAACTCATACAGCCCGACACCGAAAGAGGCTGCTGAAAGCGCGGTCGCCAGAAGGTGTCCCCACTTATCCGACCTGCGCCCTGCCAACAACAGCAATGCCGAGCCAAACAGCGGAAGTGCGATCAGGTATACGAGCAAATTACTTGTCATCAAATCACCGCTTCAGCAAACTGGCATCATCAACTGATGCCGAACGACGTGAACGATAGATCGTCACGATAATGGCAAGACCAACAACGACTTCACATGCGGCGACCACCATCGTGAAGAAGGCCATCACCTGACCATCAAGGTTGCCGTTGATACGAGCGAAGGTTACGAACGCAAGGTTTGCTGCATTGAGCATGAGTTCTATACACATGAAGACGACGATGGCATTGCGTCGGACCACTACGCCGATTGAACCGATCGTGAAGAGAAGTGCTGCTACATATAGGTAGTTGGCTGAGTTCACTTGTCCTCCCCCTCTACATCTTCGGCTTGCCCCAACTGGAATGGACTGGAATCAATCACGTCGCCGCGAGCTTCTAGCATGGCTGAAATCGACGTCGGTGCAGCGGTTCCGTCTGGCAGCAGGGCAGGCACATCGACCGCGTTATGCAAGGCATAAACACCTGGGTTAGGCAGACCTGCCGCGCTGGCAAGTGAGCCGGTACGGAAGCGAAGAATCGAAAGATCGCGCTGGGTCGGCTTCGCTGTGACTCTGTGTGTGTGCGCCAAGACCATCGCGCCAAGGGCTGCGGTGATCAATAGAGCAGAGACGACTTCAAAGGCCCACACATATTTCGAAAAGAGAAGTTCGGCCAAGGCGGGAACGTTTCCGTTGGCGTTTGCCGCATCCAATCCCACCGCATCGTGGCCAAGTGTGGCCCGCCCGATAAGGGAGACGATCAACCCACCGAATCCGACAAATGCGAGTATCGCAATTGGTCGAAGTCCGGTGATCGTCTCCTTCAGCGAATCAGCTGAATCGACACCGACCAGCATGAGGATAAAGAGGAAGAGCATCATGACCGCGCCTGTGTAAACAACGACTTGGACAATTCCTAGGAAGAGCGCACCTTGTGCAATATAGAAGATGGCCAACGTAATCATCACCCATGCCATCAAGATCGCCGAGTGAACTGCTTTCTTCGCAAGGAGCATGCCAAGTGCCGCGATGATCGCCAAAGGCGCCAGAATCCAGAACATCGTGGCTTCGGGTGCTGCTGTCTTGCCAACAACAAGTGCAAGATTTATCACTTCTGCACCTCCTGTGAAGGATGGAATCCAAGGACATCACCCTTGTAGTAATTCGTGTCCGTCATATCCGGATACATCGGGTGAGGCGGCATCAACATTCCCTCACGCAAAGGGGCAAGCAAATCGGCCTTCTCGTAAATCAACTTGCTCCGTGAATCGTCGGCAAGTTCATACTCATTGGTCATTGTGAGCGCTCTTGTTGGGCAGGCCTCAATGCACAATCCGCAGAAAATACAGCGAAGGTAATTGATCTGGTAGACCTTCCCGTAGCGTTCACCGGGAGACATGCGATGTTCTTCAGTATTTGACTCGCCCTCGACGTAGATCGCATCGGCAGGGCAGGCCCATGCGCAGAGTTCGCATCCGATGCACTTCTCCAAACCGTCTGGATGGCGATTGAGTTGGTGGCGCCCGTGGAAACGCGGGGCGGTGGGCTCTTTTACATCCGGATACTCAACAGTGTTCACCTTCTTGAACATTGTCTTGAACGTGACCCAGAAACCCAGCATCTGCTTGGCAAAACTCCGTGTTCCCTCATCGCTGACAGGCTCGGATGAAACGGCCTCTAGTCCAAGGTCGCGGTATGTGCGCTCTACCTCATGGTTCTCAGCCACGCGTGACCTCCGATTGTGAAACTGCTCCATTTCGAACTGGTATTTCTGGAACAGGGAAATTGGGGGCCGGTATTTCAATGTCAGATTCTGTCTCGACACGTTTCTTGGAAGAGTCGTAGAGGAAGCTTCCCAGCAGGACGATCAACACGATTCCCACGGCGAAGCCAAGGACGCCGGCACGGGATGTTCCGCGCAATGACATGACCCGCATCGTGGCCACAATCAATATCCAGAAAAGACTGGCTGGAATCAGAACCTTCCAACCAAATTTCATGAACTGGTCGTAGCGAAGCCGAGGTAAAGTTCCCCGTAGCCATACAAAGATAAAGAAGAAGAACATGACCTTGGCAAGGAACCAGACAAGGGTGAACCATCCGCCTAGCCAATTCTCGGTGAAGGTCAGGCCTGGAAGCGCGTGGTAGCCGCCAAGGAATAGCGTCGTCGCCAAGGCAGACACCGCGACGATATTCACGTATTCAGCAAGGAAGAAGAGCGCGAACTTCAAAGACGAATACTCGGTATGGAAACCGCCGACTAATTCGCCTTCGGCTTCAGCCAAGTCAAACGGGGCTCTATTCGTCTCGCCGACCATTGAGATCGCATATATGACAAAGGACGGGAAGAGAACCACCGAGTACCACCACTTTTGCTGCGCGGCGACAATCTCGGACGTCGACATGGAGCCCGAATAGATAAAGACCGCGACGAGGGAAAGTCCCATTGCAACTTCATAGGAGATCACCTGTGCGCTTGAGCGCAAACCACCGAGCAGCGGATACGTCGAGCCCGATGACCACCCAGCGAGGATGATGCCGTAGACGCCGACCGATGCAATGGCCAGAACATAAAGGACGCCGACTGGAATATCCGTCAACTGCATCGCTGTCTTATGACCGAAAAGCGAGACCGGCCCGCTCATTGGAATCACCGCAAATGACATGAAACATGTTGTCGCGCTGATGATCGGCGCCACAATAAAGACGATCTTGTCGGCCGCGGCAGGAATAAGGTCCTCTTTGAGCGCCAATTTCACGCCGTCGGAAAGACTCTGAAGCAAGCCAAACTTGCCAACACGGTTTGGCCCTAGGCGCATCTGCATACGCGCGACTATTCGGCGCTCGGCCCAAATAGCCAGAAGCGTTGCAAGCACGCAGATTGCGAAAACGAGCACGCCCTTAACAAGGATCAACCAACCCGGATCAAAACCGAGCATCTCTGCAGTTGTCATTAGTCCTTCACCACCGTTACGAGTGATCCGCTTGCGACTCCGAAAGTGGCAAGCAGATGTGAGCCACGTGAATTGCGTGGCAGCCAAACTGCATCATCGTGAATTGCTTCCACAAGAGCCGGCAGCACCACTGCTCCGTGTTCATTGGAAACACGCACCGCGTCTCCGTCAACCACACCAAGGGATTTCGCACGCTTTGGCGAGATGACCACCACGCTCTTGCGTGCAGTGCCGGCCAGATTATCTTCGCCCTCTTGCAGCGAACTCTGATCGAGCAACCGCCGCCAGGATGTCAGGAGCGCTTGGTTCGAGCCGATCTGCGGAGCCTTCGCTGATGGGACAGATGCGAACGTTGATCGTGCACCATCCCAATCGCCAAAGGAAGCCATCTCCATTGCCGAAGATTTAACCGTTGGCAATGCGATCGAACGACCGAGTTCTTCCGAAATCATTGTCAGGATGCGCACCTCTGATCGATTCAGTGAATCTGGAACTGCGACCTCGAATGCGCGAGCGCGACCTTCCCAGTTCATGAATGAACCAGATTTTTCAGGAACGGCCGCAACGGGAAGCACGACGTCGGCAATCTTTGTGACCTCACTGGTGCGAATTTCAAGGCTAACCACGAATGCGCCCTTGAGTGCCGCGAGGGTCGTGTGGATGTTTCCCGCATCGTGAGGATCAACGCCTCCGACAACGAGTGCATGGATCTGATCGGCCCCGACTGCGGCGAAAATCTCCTCGCTATTGCGGCCGACCTCACTTGGAACTCGCTCGACACCCCACACGGTGGCGACATCTGCGCGAGCGGTTGCGTCTGTTACAAGGCGGCCGCCAGGCAAGAGATTGCCAATGGCTCCGGCTTCAAGTGCGCCACGCTCGCCTGCGCGGCGCGGAATCCAAGCGACTTTTGCCCCAGTGCGATCTGAGAGCGCGGCCACAGCAGAGAGTGCCCCTGCGCTCTCGCTGGCGCGTTCGCCAACAAGAATCACGGAACTGGTTGTGAGTTCCTGTTTGGCAATTGCATCTGCTTCAGCACCGGGTGCAGCGCAGACGAAATTCGCTTTGAGCTTCTCGTTGCCGATGGAGAGTTTGCTCGCGATTGCGGTGACCTTCAGTCCTCGCTTACGAACCTGTTTGTGAACGCGCAAGAAGACGATGGGGGATTCTTCTTCGGTCTCAAATCCGACAAGCAGAATGGCATCAGCGCGATCAATGTCCGCATTCGAAACTTTAGATCCAACAATCTTTGCCGCCAAGAAATCGCGCTCTTCATCGCTGGTGAGACGCGCACGGAAATCAATGTCATTTGTTCCAAGGGCAACGCGTGCAAACTTGCTGTAACCGTATGCATCTTCCACGGTCGCACGCCCTCCGACAAGAACTCCTGCGCGCTTTCCGCGAAGCCCATTTGCAGCCGCCGCAATTGCTTCCGGCCACGAGGCAACCTGCAACTCACCCGATGCATCGCGAACCATCGGCTGCGTCAAACGATCAGCGGAGGTCACGTACTTGAATGCCCAGCGACCCTTGTCGCAGTTCCACTCTTCGTTGACCTCGGGGTCATCCCCTGCCAATCGGCGCAAGGTCTTTCCGCGGCGGACATCGGTGCGCAAAGAACAACCCGACGCGCAGTGCTCACATGCAGAAGGGGTAGAAACCAGATCAAACGGACGGGCGCGGAATCGGTATGAGGCGCCAGTCAGTGCACCCACTGGGCAGATCTGCACGGTATTGCCTGAGAAATAGGACTCGAATGGTTGATTCTCGTAGATGCCAACCTGCTGTAATGCACCACGCTCGTTCAAAGTTATGAACGGATCGGCGGCAATTTGATCAGAGAAGCGGGTGCACCTCGCACAGAGAATGCAGCGCTCGCGATCGAGTAGGACCTGTGAGGAAATATTGATCGGCTTCTCAAAGGTCCGCTTCGCACCTTCAAATCGGGTTTCTGCTCTACCTGTGCTCATCGCTTGATTCTGCAACGGGCACTCCCCGCCCTTATCGCAGACAGGACAGTCCAACGGGTGGTTGATGAGCAGAAACTCCATCACGCCCTTCTGAGCCTTTTCGGCGACAGGCGAGGTGAGCTGGGTCTTCACGATCATGTTTGGCTCAACCGGGATGGTGCAAGAAGCCTGTGGCTTCGGAAATGCACGACCGTTAATCTCAATATCTACAAGGCACTGACGACATGCTCCAACCGGATCCAGCAGCGGGTGATCGCAGAAGCGAGGAATCTGAATTCCGAGCTTCTCGGCCGCACGAATGACAAGGGTTCCTTTAGGAACGCTGACTTCGAATCCGTCGATTACGACAGTAATCAGATCCACAACTGGCGCACTCTGTTCTTGAGTCGTCACGGCTATGCACCCGCCTTGGCGCTGGCAAAGAGCGTGGATGCATGAGGATCAAAGGGACATCCTCCATGGCTGAAGTGGGCGATGTACTCGTCGCGGAAGTGCTTAATGGATGAGGTGATCGGGCTTGTGGCACCGTCACCGAGTGCGCAGAAGGCCCGACCTAGGATGTTGTCACAAAGATCCAATAGTTTTTCCAAGTCGGCTTCGCTTCCTTTACCGTTTTCAAGATCGCGCAAGATCTGCACCAACCAATATGTTCCTTCGCGACATGGCGTGCACTTGCCGCAAGATTCATGCTTGTAGAACTCAGACCAACGCAGTACGGCGCGCACGACACATGTTGTTTCATCAAATATCTGCAGCGCCTTGGTTCCAAGCATGGATCCCGCCGCGGCAACGCCCTCGTAATCCAACGGTGTATCGAGTTGTGCGGCAGTGAAGATTGGAGTCGAAGAACCACCTGGGGTCCAGAACTTCAACTGATGCCCTTCGCGAACGCCTCCTGCAAGCTCGAGAAGCTCGCGAAGGGTGATTCCCAACGGGGCCTCGATCTGACCGGGGTTCGTCACGTGCCCGGAGAGGGAATAAATAGTCATTCCCTTGCTCTTTTCAGTACCCATGGACGAGAACCACTCGGCACCGTTATTAATGATTGAAGGCACCGAAGAAATTGATTCCACGTTATTTACAACAGTCGGGCGTGCGTAAAGACCGGCAATTGCAGGAAACGGAGGACGAAGGCGCGGTTGTCCGCGGAAGCCCTCGAGCGAATCGAGCAACGCAGTTTCTTCTCCGCAGATGTAGGCGCCTGCGCCTACATGAAGCACGAGTTCGAGATCAACCCCGCTGCCGAAAATATTCTTTCCCAAGTACCCGGCTGCATAAGCATCCTGGATAGCCTGCTGGACACGACGCACCACATGTGTGACTTCGCCCCGCACATATACGAATGCGTACTTCGCTCGAATCGCATAAGAGGCGATGATCATGCCCTCGATCAAGACATGCGGGTTCGCAAGCAGCAGTGGCATGTCTTTGCACGTGCCCGGCTCTGATTCATCTGCGTTGACAACAAGGTAGTGATCCTTGTTATCGCCTTGTGGAATGAATCCCCACTTCATGCCGGTTGGGAATCCAGCACCGCCGCGTCCGCGCAATCCAGAATCTTTAACCAACGCAATCACCGCATCTGGCTCCATTTTGAGAGCCTTCTCTGCAGCCTTGTATCCATCGTGACGCTTGTAGCCGGCCATCGTGAATGAATCTTTCTCATCCCAATGGGCTGAGAGAACGGGAGTCAGTGTTGTCATGCTTTGGCTCCCTTCTGTCCTTTAGATAGTTTCAATCCAAGTAATGAGGGCTCCCCGGCTTGGGTGCCCTCGTTTGCTCGACCGTCATTAAGCCCTGCCAGAACTGCGGAGTTCTCTTTCCATGTCGGCAAGGTATTGGGACCGCGAGTTGGTGCAGGCGGATTCCCTGCACGCATTGCATCGACTAAATCTTTCGCCGATTGAACAGTCTGGTTGTCGTAGAACTCCCAGTTGGCCATGACGACCGGTGCATAATCGCAAGCCGCGTTGCACTCGATGTGCTCGAGTGAGACTTTCCCATCCTCTGTTACACCGTCATTTTCAAGGCCGAGGTGGTCTTTGAGTCCGGCCAAAATCGCGTCCCCGCCCATGACTGCGCAGAGCGTATTAGTGCAGACGCCTACGTGATACTCGCCCACCTGCTTGCGCTTGTACTGCGTGTAGAAAGTAGAGACAGCAGACACTTCAGCTGTAGCAAGTTCGAGTTTCTTTGCGATGAGTTCAATGCCCTCGTTGGTCACAAAGCCCTCGAGTGATTGCACGTAGTGCAGAAGGGGCATGATCGCCGAGCGCGAGCGCGGATAGCGTTTGATGATGGAATCCATCACTTCAATATTTTGATCAGTAAACGCCATTAGCGATCAACACCGCCCATCACAGGATCGATTGATGCAACCGCCGCAACGACGTCGGCGATCAAGCTGCCTTCGCACATCGCGGAAGTTGATTGCAAGTTATTAAAGGACGGCTCGCGGAAGTGAAGACGATACGGACGCGTTCCGCCATCGGAGACAAGGTGAACTCCGAGTTCGCCGCGTGGTGATTCCACCGCGGAATAAACCTGACCAGCAGGTACTCGGAAACCTTCAGTTACTAATTTGAAGTGATGGATGAGGGATTCCATCGACGAACCCATGATCTCGCGGATGTGGTCAAGCGAGTTTCCGAGTCCGTCTCCGCCAAGGGCAAGCTGCGACGGCCATGCGATCTTCTTATCGGCGACCATGACTGGCGCGCCTTCAAGTTTCTCCAACTTGTCGACGCACTGTTCGATAATGCGAAGCGACTGCTCCAATTCGTTCATGCGAATGAGAAAGCGACCATATACGTCACAGGTGTCAGCCGTGACAACGTCGAAGTCGTAGTTCTCGTACCCGCAGTACGGCTGCACCTTTCGAAGGTCCCACGGCATGCCTGTGGAACGAAGAACTGGGCCGGTGATTCCTAAGGTCGTGCACCCTGCTAGATCCAAGTAGCCAACGCCTACAGTACGACCCATCCAGATGGAGTTACCGATGAGGATGCTGTCGTTGTCCTTGAAATCGCGGCGCAATTCCTTGACGGTCTCCCGGATCTTCGAGAGTGCGTTGGGAGGCAGATCTTGGGCGACTCCACCAGGGCGGACATAGGCCATATTCATGCGAAGTCCCGAGATCATTTCAAAGATATCAAGGCATTTCTCTCGCTCGCGGAAGCAGAAGATCATCGGCGAAAGTGCTCCGAGTTCTAGCGCACCGGTTCCGAGGGCAACCATATGGGATGAGATCCGATTGAACTCCATCATCATCACGCGGATGACGCTGGCTTTTTCCGGAACGTCGTTGGTGATGCCCAGAAGTTTTTCGACGCCAAGGCAGTATGCCGTTTCGTTGAACAACGGGGCTAGGTAATCCATCCGTGTCACGAAGGTGACGCCCTGGGTCCAACTGCGATATTCGGCGTTCTTCTCGATCCCAGTATGAAGGTATCCAATGCCTGCACGGAGTTCGGTAATCGTTTCGCCTTCAAGTTCGAGGACCAACCGAAGCACACCATGAGTTGATGGGTGCTGTGGACCCATATTGACGACAACGCGTTCTTCCTTTGTCGCTCCGATTTCAGTTACTAGTGAATCCCAATCACCACCGGTGACCGAGAAGACGGTGCCTTCGGTCGTCTCGCGAGAGGAAGCGTATGGATCGGTAATTGGTGAACTCATCGATATGACCTGCGCTCATTTGGAGGTGGCACTGTTGCGCCCTTGTACTCGACTGGAATTCCACCGAGTGGATAATCTTTTCGTTGCGGATGTCCACGCCAGTCATCTGGCATCAAAATGCGTGTGAGCCCTGGATGGCCATCAAAAATGATCCCGAACATATCGAAGGCTTCGCGCTCATTCCAGTTGTTGCCGGCCCAGACTTCAACAAGGGATGGCAGATGCGGATCAGATTCTGGAATGGAAACTTCCAGTCGGATGCGCTGGTTCTTCGTCATCGACAGCAGTGGATAAACCGCATGGAGTTCGCGTCCAGATTCATTTGGATAGTGAACGCCACTGACACCTAGGCACATTTCAAAACGCAATGTGTCACGAAGGATGCGCGCGACCTCTTCCAACTTTTCGCGCTTTACGTGAAGGGTGAGTTCGCCTCGATCTACGACGACTCGTTCAATTGCATCGGCAAAATCCGGATATGCCCGTTCGAGGTCATCGGCAACGTCGTCAAAATAACCGCCATATGGACGCTCAGTGGAGCCCGGATTTGAAGGATTTCGAACTAGACCACCAAATCCAGATGTGTCGCCTGTACCCGAAGTGCCAAATAATCCATGTCCTACTGATAAATCCTTCTCCTTTGTCACGCGAGCAACCCCTTCAATTGATGGGTCGGCTTGGCTGCCATTGCGGCCGCTTCCACTTCTCGGATGATCTGTTCGCGGTTGGAACCGAGTTTCTCGTTGCTGATTTGCTCGTGCAATTTCAAGATTGCATCCATCAACATCTCAGGGCGTGGAGGACAACCTGGAAGGTAGATGTCAACTGGGACAACGTGGTCGACTCCTTGAACAATGGCGTAGTTGTTGAACATTCCGCCCGATGAAGCGCAGGCGCCCATTGCAATTACCCATTTTGGCGCGGCCATTTGATCGTAGATCTGACGCAAAACCGGCGCCATCTTGTTGGAGACGCGACCGGCCACGATCATGAGATCTGCCTGACGTGGCGATGCGCGGAAAACTTCCATTCCAAAACGCGCCAAGTCGTATCGACCGGCACCCGCGGCCATCATTTCAATTGCGCAACATGCCAACCCGAATGTCGCCGGCCATAGAGAACTCTTGCGCATGTAGCCCGCAAGCTTTTCAACGCTTGTGAGTAGAAATCCACTTGGTAACTTCTCTTCTAGACCCACAATTAATCCCACTCCAGTCCGCCGCGGCGCCACACATATGCATATGCGACGAAGACTGTGGCGATAAAGATACCCATTTCAACTAAGCCAAAAAGGCCCAACTTGTCGAAAGTTACTGCCCATGGATAAAGAAAGACAATTTCAATATCGAAAATAATAAAGAGCATCGCTGTTAAAAAATACTTGACCGGGAAACGGCCGCCTTCTGCAGCTTGCGGACTTGGTTCGATTCCACATTCATACGCAGCAAGTTTTGCGCGGTTATAACGCTTTGGCCCAGTAAACGAGGTAACAAGAACCGAGAACGCTGCAAAACCAAAACCAATTGCACCAATGACAAATATCGGAATGTAGGGATTCGAAGTCGAAGTCATAATGTAGGAAATCCTAGGCTCGTAGTGGGCATGCCTTTACCTCTTAAGCCTTCACTGCTCTGTGAACTGCGACAACCCCGCCAGTCAGATTCGTCCAACCAACATTGGACCAACCTGCAGCCTCGATTCTGGAGGCCAGGGCGGCTTGATCTGGCCAGGCCCTGATGGACTGGGCCAAGTACACATAGGCATCCGGGTTGCTGGAGGTAATTCGGGCGATAAAGGGAAGCAGGCGCATCAGATAATTGGTATAAATGGTACGAAACGGACGCCAGACCGGGTGGGAGAACTCCACGACGACCAATTGACCCCCTGGTTTGGTCACTTTGAGCATCTGAGCCAGCGCCTTGTCGATATCGGCCGTGTTTCTAAGGCCGAAGGAAATGGTCACCACATCGAAGGTATTGGGCTCAAAGGGCAGGTTGAGAGCGTCGGCCTTGGTGAAAGGAAGGTGCGGGCGGGCTTTTCGACCTGCCGCCAGCATTCCTTCAGAGAAATCAGCTGGAATGACTTCGGCTCCTGCTGCAGCCAGAGGCTCACTGGATGAGCCTGTCCCAGCGGCAAGATCGAGGATCTTCATCCCCGGTTTTGGGGCGATGATCGCAGTGGCCGCCCGTCTCCACGCTTTTGTCCGGCCCAGACTCAACAGGTCATTTACTAGGTCGTAGCGCTTGGCTACGCCATCAAACATTGCCGCGACTTCATCTGGATCTTTATCGAGATTGGCACGGGACATGGCGTTATTCTCCTTCAGAGTAGGCTCACCCCACAAATCAAAACTCGAGCTATGAGTGACGCGAACATAAGGAGCAGCAATGTCCACCACTACTGCCACACTTCGGAGCGCCGTTTTCCCCCGCGCAACTACGTATTCCAAAGCACTTCTGGTCACCTTTGGGACCTTATTCATCGCCGGCCTTGCCCAGATTGCCCTGCCTATTCCAGGTTCACCCGTGCCCGTCACCGGACAGACCCTCGGAGTTCTACTCATCGGCGCAAGCTACGGATCGCAGTTGGGGGCAACCACCCTGCTGACCTATCTCGTCATCGGGTTCGCTGGAGCCCCAGTCTTTGCAAAAGGCGAGCACGGTCTTGCCCATCTGACCGGAGCCACCGGCGGCTACCTCATCGGAATGCTTTTCGCCTCTCTTCTCGTCGGCGCCCTCGCGGGTCGCAAGTGGGATCAGAAACTTCGTTCGGCGCTGCCCACAATGTTGCTCGGCGACGTCGTTATCTTCTCTTTCGGCCTTTATTGGCTGCACGTGTACACGCATCAAGGTTGGGCATGGACCTTTGCAGCTGGGTTCACCCCGTTTCTCATCGGTGAAGCGTTAAAGATCGCCATCGCGGGCACATCTCTTCCCCTCGTGTGGCGCTTCGTTCAGCGATAAACCTTCTATCGTGCCCCAACTGACTTCGGTCACAACCGCGCGCCTTGGCGAGCATCTCCCACTCTTGGAGTTGCTCCCAGATTCGCAACCTCTGTCTTGGGTACGCGGTAGCGACGGCTTGGTTGGTTGGGGCGTGCATGCGACGACCACAGTCAAAGGTCCAGATAGATTCCGCGACGCACGTCTTTGGTGGCACGAGGAACTCAAGAAACTAGCGGTCACTGACTCCGTGCACATCAACGGAACAGGACCGATCCTCTTCGCCTCGTTCTCCTTCTCACCAGAGGAAGAATCAGTACTTGTCATTCCACAAGTGATAGTCGGACAACGAGCAGATCAATCATGGATCACGTGGTTTGGAGACATGCCACAACCCCACCTTCTGGAAAGCGTCGAGAAGATTGAGACGCAGGAGTATTTGTGGCGCAACGGATCACTGACTTCGGATCAATGGGAGGAACGGGTGGCGGTTGCCATCCATGCCATCCAATCAAAGACAATCGACAAAGTGGTCCTTGCCCGCGATCTCAACGGCACGGCGACAAAGGCCATTGATTCACGCTCTATTTTGCGCAATTTGGCCGCTGAGTACCCGTCCACTTGGTGCTTCTCCATCGCAGGCCTCGTGGGTGCAACCCCAGAGCTACTGCTTCGGCTAAATCGCGCGATGGTCACCTCGCGCGTTCTCGCTGGAACGATCAGCAAGACCGGAGATGACGAGAAGGATTTAGCTCTCGCTGCCTCCCTAGCTAGATCTTCAAAAGACCTTGAAGAACATATGTACGCGGTCCGATCGGTTGCCGAATCACTTGCACCGTTCTGCTCTTCCACAAACGTTCCAGATTCACCATTCGTATTGCACCTAGCCAATGTCATGCATCTTGCAACTGATGTCACTGGGGCAATTTCAGAAGTTCCTACCCATGTAGATTCCTTCACCATTCTGGAGAAGTTACATCCATCCGCCGCTGTCTGCGGTACACCAACTGAAAAAGCGGCGAAAGTGATTTCAGATTTAGAAGGTATGTCACGTGGACGATATGCCGGCCCGGTCGGCTGGATAGATGCACGTGGAGATGGCGAGCTCGGAATCGCACTGCGTTGCGGTCAAATTGAGAACAATCAAATCAGGCTCTTTGCCGGATGCGGGATAGTTGCGGGATCAAACCCACAACGCGAACTTGCGGAAAGCCAAGCCAAATTCGCTCCGATGTTGAACGCTCTTGGAAATGGAAGTTACTCCAAATAGTCAAGACGTCGTCTCACATCGCTTCAATGCTCTGGTAGAGCTCAAGGAGAAAATCAGCATTTTCTCGCCTCGAAGGAACAGGCAGAACAACTACGGACAAGCCGATGATTGGCTCCAGCATTTCAATCTGCAGTTCATCAATACTGGAAATGGTTTCAGCCCTTACCCCCATTGATTCGGCAATCAGCGCGGGATCCAGTCCGTGCGGGGTTCCAAAGATCTTCTCAAACCCAACCGCGTTGTGCTGCGGAAGAGTGGAGAAGATTCCACCACCATCATTGTTGATTACAAATATCCGAAGATTGATGTCACCGACTCCGATTAAACCGGTCAGATCATGCAGAAAGGAAAGATCGCCCATAATTGCAACAGTCGCGGAACGCTGTGAAGCCACTCCCAGTGCTGTAGAAATATTGCCGTCAATTCCGGCAAGCCCTCGTACGGCGTCGATATCGAAGGGCTGGGTCAGTACGTCGAATTGCGGGGTGGGGCCGGTGCTTTCAGCCTCGATGCCCAGCATCACAACTCGGCCGCCCCGGTCTGCGATGGCACTGGCCAGCGCCGAGGGCACGAAGGTGCTGGGTCGATCCGACACGAAGGCCACGGCAAGATGCGCGACACTGCCAAGGGCCGTTTCGGCCTCGGCTGCGGATTTTGCAAAGATGACCGCTGCGGCAGGGTCGAAATCGGCGATGGTCAGCGCGATGTCCTGAGCGACCAAAGTTTCCGGCACCATAACGAGATAGCTGCGGATTTCGGCCAAGGGGGAAGGACGTGATTCTCGACATGTACGCTCCAATTGCAGACGCGACCCTGCACCAAATTTTCGCGCTGCGCATTAAACTGTGACATACGGAGGCGAATTTCTGCATGACCATTTCCTGTGCCAAGTGCCCGCTGCGCCAGCAGCAGTTGTTCGTGCCCTTCACGGCCGAAGAAGTCGGGTTCATGGAAAAGTTCAAGACGGGCGAGCTGACCGTGGATGCGGGCACCACCATTCTGATGGAAGGCTCGAACAGTCCGCAGCTTTACACCGTGTTCAGTGGCATGGGCACCCGGTACACCACGTTGGAAAACGGGCGTCGGCAGGTGATCAACTTTCTTTTTCCGGGCGATTTGATAGGGTTACAGGCCAGCCTGATGGGCGAGATGAAGCATTCGGTGCAATCCAGCACGCCGATGGTGCTGTGTGCGTTCAAGCGGGATGATCTGTGGAACCTGTTTCGCGCACAGCCGAACCGGGCCTATGACCTGACGTGGATTGCCGCCGTCGAGGAACATTTCCTGGGCGAAACCATTGCCACCTTGGGCCAGCGCGATGCCGCGCAGCGCATTTCCTGGGCGTTTTTGCGGATGGAAAAGCGGCTGCGGGCGGTGGGTCTGGGGAAATCGGGGCCGAATACCGCCGCCGTTCCGCTGCCGTTTCGTCAGCAGGATCTGGCCGATGCGCTTGGCCTGTCTTTGGTTCACACCAACAAGACGCTGGCCAAGCTGCGTGACCTTGGGGTGGCATCGTGGCTGGACGGCACCCTGCATGTGCTGGACCGTATCCGGCTGGCCGAGGTTGCGATGGTCGAACCCGAGGCCGAAGAAACCCGGCCCATTCTGTAACGGGTCAGTAGGGGTCGGGGGCGGGTTCCTGATCGGGCGGGGCGATGGTGCCTGACAGGGTAAATTCCACCCCGCCGGGGTTGAAGGCCAGCGTGGCCGCGCCGTTGAAATAGGTGGCGACGATCCGTTCGATCAGCACGCTGCCAAAGCCGCGCCTGTCGGGCTGCACCACCGGGGGGCCGCCGCTTTCGTGCCAGCCAAAGGCAAAGGCCCCGTCCGGCTGCACCTGCCAGCGGATTGAAACCGTGCCTTCGGTGCTGCCAAGCGCGCCGTATTTCACCGCGTTGGTCGCCAGTTCATGCAGCGCCAGCGACAGGCCAAGGCCCTGACGGCCATTGATCGCAGCCTCGGGGCCGTCGATCTGAAACTGGCCTTCGCCGGTGCGGTGCGGCAGCAGGGCGGCCACAACCACCTCGGACACCGGCATCACATCGGCAATCGAGCGGGTCAGAATGTCTTGCGCGTCGGCCAGCGCGCGGACCCGGCCTTGCAGGATTTCACGCCCCTCCTGCACGGTCTTGGCCTGCCGGAAGGTCTGGCTGATCACCGATTGCACCATCGCAAAGGCGTTTTTCAGCCGGTGTGACAGTTCGCGCATCAGGTGTTCGCGTTCTTCCTCGACCTGCCGCAGATAGCTGATGTCGCGCGACACCGCGAGGATGCGTTCAGGTTTGCCCGCCGCAGGCCGAAGCGCACGCAGCGGGTGCAATGGATGCAGCGGCTCATCTCTTCCATCGAGATCAGCGGGCCGACGTTCTTGTGGAAGACGACGCGCTTCTCTTCGTTGTAGCGCGTGCTCGAGGCACCGTAGCCCACCGCCAGGTCCTGCAGCTGGCACTCGCCGCCCTGGTCGCAGATCGGGCAGTCGAGCGGGTGGTTGATGAGCAGGAACTCCATCACGCCCTTCTGGGCCTGCAGCGCCTTCGCACTCTTGGTGCGAACGATCATGCCCTGCGTGACCGGCGTGGCGCAGGCCGGCATCGGCTTCGGCGCCTTCTCGACGTCGACCAGGCACATGCGGCAGTTGGCCGCGATGCTGAGTTTCTTGTGATAGCAGAAGTGCGGGATGTAGGTGCCGGCGTTGTCGGCGGCATGCATGATCATGCTGCCTTCGACAACCTCGACCTTCTTGCCGTCGAGTTCGATTTCGATCATGTTGTTCTCAGGCCGCGACCGCTTGCGGAGCGGCGGCGACCTTGGCGGTCTTGTGTTCGATCAGGTGGACGAACTCGTCGCGGAAGTGCTTGATCATCGCGCGCACCGGCATCGCCGCGGCGTCGCCGAGCGCGCAGATGGTGCGGCCCTGGATGTTGTCGGCCACCGAGTTCAAGCAGGTCGATGTCTTCCATGCGGCCCTTGCCATGCGGCGATGCGCTCGACCATGCGGTAGAGCCAGCCCGTGCCTTCGCGGCACGGCGTGCACTGGCCGCAGCTTTCGTGCATGTAGAAGTACGACAGGCGCAGCAGGCTCTTGACCATGCAGCGGGTGTCGTCCATCACGATCACCGCGCCCGAGCCGAGCATCGAGCCGGCCTTGGCGATGGCAGTCGTAGTCCATCGTCGCTGTTCATCATCACCTCGGCGGGCAGCACCGGCGACGACGAGCCGCCCGGGATCACGGCCTTCAGCGTGCGGCCCTCGCGCACGCCGCCGGCCAGCTCGAGCAGCTTGCGAGAACGGCGTGCCCAGCGGCATCTCGAAGTTGCCGGGCCGCTGCACGTCACCGACGACCGAGAAGATCTTGGTGCCGCCGTTGTTCGGCTTGCCGATCTCGAGGTAGGGCTGCGCCGCCGTTGCGGATGATCCACGGCACCGCCGCGAAGGTCTCGGTGTTGTTGATCGTCGTCGGCTTGCCGTACAGGCCGAAGCTGGCCGGGAACGGCGGCTTGAAGCGCGGCTGGCCCTTCTTGCCTTCGAGCGATTCGAGCAGCGCGGTTTCTTCGCCGCAGATGTAGGCGCCGAAGCCGTGGGAGGCGTGCAGCTGGAAGCTGAAGGTCGAGCCGAGGATGTTGTCGCCGAGGTAGCCGGCAGCGCGCGCTTCTTCGAGCGCTTCTTCGAAGCGTTCGTAGACCTCGAAGATCTCGCCGTGGATGTAGTTGTAGCCGACCTTGATGCCCATCGCGTAGGCCGCGATCGCCATGCCTTCGATGACGATGTGCGGGTTGAACATCAGGATGTCGCGGTCCTTGCAGGTGCCGGGCTCGCCTTCGTCGGAATTGCAGACGAGGTACTTCGGCGCCCGGGAACATGCGCGGCATGAAGCTCCACTTCAGGCCGGTCGGGAAACCCGCACCGCCGCGGCCGCGCAGGCCGGAGGTCTTGACTTCGGCGATCACCTGCTCGGCGGTCATGCCGAGCGGCTGCCGTCCGCTTCGCCTTGCGCGAGGATCTTGCGCAGCGCCTGGTAGCCGCCGCGCGCTTCGTAGTCCTTCAGGCGCCAGTTCTTGCCGTCGAGGCCGTCGTAGATCTGCGCGCCGATGTGGCGGCCGTGAAAGCAGGTCTCGGTGCCGCTGGCCTGGAACTTCGAGAGGTCGAGCAGCGTGTTCATGCGGCGTGGCGCCTTCAACGTCGCGAGCAGTTCGTCGAGCTTCGTGTTGTCCATGAAGCTGAACATCTGGCGGTCGTTGACCAGCATCACCGGCGCGTCGGCGCAGGCGCCCAGGCATTCGCTCTTCTGCACCGTGAACAGGCCGTCGGCGGTCGTGCCGCCCTCTTCCACGCCGAGGCTGCGGCACAGGTGGTTCGAGCGCCTCCTGGCCGTCGCGCAACTGGCACGGCAGGTTGGTGCAGACGTTGAGCTTGTACTTGCCCAGCGGCTGCTGGTTGTACATGTTGTAGAAGGTCGTGACCTCGTGCACCGCGATCGGCGGCATGCCCAGGTACTCGGCGACGAGCTTCTCGCTCTCGGCCGACACGAAGCCCTGCTCCTGCTGGACGATCGCCAGGCACGCCATCACGGCCGACTGCTTCTGGTCGGCCGGGTACTTGGCCACTTCCTTGGCGAAGCGCGCGCGGGTCGCGTCGGAAATCATCACGTGAGCGCTCACCGGTCGATCTCTCCAAACACGATGTCCATCGTGCCGATGACCGCGACCGCGTCGGCGATCATGTGGCCACGCGCCATCTCGTCCAGCGCCGCCAGGTGCGGGAAGCCGGGCGGGCGGATCTTCAGCCGGTACGGCTTGTTGGCACCGTCGCTGACGATGTAGATGCCGAACTCGCCCTTCGGGTGCTCGACCGCCGCGTAGGCCTCGCCCTCGGGCACGTGGAAGCCTTCGGTGAAGAGCTTGAAGTGGTGGATCAGCTCTTCCATGCTCGACTTCATGTCGAGCCGCGACGGCGGCGCCACCTTGTGGTTGTCGGTGATCACCGGGCCGTCGTTGGCGCGCAGCCAGTCGACGCACTGCTGGATGATGCGGTTGGCCTGGCGCATCTCTTCGACGCGCACCAGGTAGCGGTCGTAGGTGTCGCCGTTGACGCCGACCGGAATGTCGAAGTCCATCTGGTCGTAGACGTCGTAGGGCTGGTGCTTGCGCAGGTCCCACACGATGCCGGAGCCGCGCAGCATCGGGCCGGTGAAGCCGAGGTTCAGCGCGCGCTCGGGCGTGACGACGCCGATGCCGACGGTGCGCTGCTTCCAGATGCGGTTGTCGGTCAGCAGCGTTTCGTAGTCGTCGACGCACTTCGGGAAACGCGCGACGAAGTCGTCGATGAAGTCGAGCAGCGAACCCTGGCGGTTGTCGTTCAGGGCCGAGATCGCCTTGGCGTTGCGGATCTTCGAGGCCTTGTACTGCGGCATCACGTCGGGCAGGTCGCGGTAGACGCCGCCCGGGCGGAAGTAGGCCGCGTGCATGCGCGCGCCCGAGGCCGCCTCGTACATGTCGAACAGGTCTTCGCGCTCGCGGAAGCAGTAGATGAAGATGTTCATCGCACCGCAGTCGAGGCCGTGCGCGCCGAGCCACATCAGGTGGTTCAGCAGCCGCGTGATCTCGCTGAACATCACGCGGATGTACTGCGCGCGCACCGGCACGTCGACGCCGAGCAGCTTCTCGATCGCCAGGCAGTAGGCGTGCTCGTTGCACATCATCGACACGTAGTCGAGCCGGTCCATGTAGGGCAGCGACTGGATGAAGGTCTTGCTCTCGGCGAGCTTTTCGGTCGCGCGGTGCAGCAGGCCGATGTGCGGGTCGGCGCGCTGGATCACCTCGCCGTCGAGCTCGAGCACGAGGCGCAGCACGCCGTGCGCGGCCGGGTGCTGCGGGCCGAAGTTCAGCGTGTAGTTCTTGATGTCAGCCATGATCAGTGCAGGCCGCCGTAGTTGTCTTCGCGGATGATGCGCGGCGTGATTTCGCGCGGCTCGATCGTCACCGGCTGGTAGATCACGCGCTTCTGCTCGGCGTCGTAGCGCATCTCGACGTGGCCCGAGGTCGGGAAGTCCTTGCGGAACGGGTGGCCGATGAAGCCGTAGTCGGTGAGGATGCGGCGCAGGTCGAGGTGGCCTTCGAAGATGATGCCGTAGAGGTCGAAGGCTTCGCGCTCGAACCAGTTGGCCGAGCTCCAGACCTCGGTCAGCGAGGCGACCACCGGCACGTCGTCGTCGGGGCAGAACACCTTCAGGCGCACGCGCCAGTTGTGCGTGACCGACAGCAGGTGCGAGACGACGCAGAAGCGCGCGCCTTCCCAAGGCTGGTCTTTGTAGGCCGAGTAGTCGACGCCGCAGAGGTCGATCAGCTGCTCGAACTTGAGCTCGGCGTGGTCGCGCAGCGCGAGCGCCACCGCGGCGTAGTCGGCCGCGGCGACGGTGATCGTGATCTCGCCACGGTCGCGCACCAGCGTCTTGACGCGCTCGCCGAGCACCGACTCGCAGCGCCGCCTGCAGAGTGTCGAGTTTGCTCATCAGCGCGCGATCGTGTTTTCGCGGCGAATCTTCGCCTGCAGTTGCAGGATGCCGTAGAGCAGCGCCTCGGCCGTGGGCGGGCAGCCCGGCACGTAGACGTCGACCGGCACGATGCGGTCGCAGCCGCGCACCACCGAGTAGCTGTAGTGGTAGTAGCCGCCGCCGTTGGCGCACGAGCCCATCGACAGCACCCAGCGCGGCTCGGCCATCTGGTCGTAGACCTTGCGCAGGGCCGGCGCCATCTTGTTGCACAGCGTGCCGGCCACGATCATCAGATCGCTCTGGCGCGGGCTGGGGCGGAACAGCATGCCGAAGCGGTCGATGTCGTAGCGCGCCGCACCGGCGTGCATCATCTCGACCGCGCAGCAGGCCAGACCGAAGGTCATCGGCCACAAGCGAACCGGTCTTCGACCAGTTGATCAGCGTGTCGACGCTGGTGGTGACGAAGCCTTCTTTGAGTACGCCTTCAATGCCCATCGTGATGCTCTCTCCTCATTCCCAGTCGAGCGCACCCTTTTTCCACTCGTAGGCGAAGCCGACGACCAGAATGCCCAGGAAAATCATCATGGCCCAGAAGCCTGCCGCCCCGATCTCCTTGAGCGACACCGCCCAGGGGAACAGGAAAGCGATTTCCAGGTCGAACAGAATGAACAGGATGGCGACGAGGTAGTAGCGCACGTCGAACTTCATGCGCGCGTCTTCGAAGGCCTCGAAGCCGCATTCGTAGGGCGAGTTCTTGGCCTCGTCGGGCCGACGCGGCCCGAGCAGGAACCCGAGCACCTGCGGCGCCACACCCACTGCTGCACCGATCAGGATGAACAGGATGACGGGCAGGTAGGGTTCCAGATTCATGTTTGTCGCACGCCTTTGAGGGCGTACCTGGGCTGGAGCACTCCAGACCGGTCGCTATGGCGACGAGCCAGGAAAAAAATGTTGGTGCCGTCGGCGAGACTCGAACTCGCACAGCTTTCGCCACTACCCCCTCAAGATAGCGTGTCTACCAATTTCACCACGACGGCCTAGCACTTCTGCCGATTCGTGTCTGGTTTGCGTGAGGAATTTGCTTACCAAACAGCAGGAGATTCTAACCACAAAGGACGTGCGATCCAGCGAGTTCGCTGCACCGCAACAACGCCGTCGCACCCTCTGTGACAGCCGTTGTTCGACGCGCCTCAGGCGCGTCGCTTTATTTCGACGGAACGGCGCCCGCACCCGACGCCGCAGGCGCCGGTGCAGGTGGCGCGGCGACCGCCGCAGCGCTCGCGGCGCCCGGGATCAGCGCCGCGCCGGTGGCCGGCACGCTGGCGGCCGGAGCGCTCGACGCGGGGCGGTCGAGCACGCTGCCACGTCGCGGGCCGCGAACGGTCGTTCGAGAAGAAGGCCAGTGCGAGCGTGCAGGCGAAGAACACCGCAGCGCACACCGCCGTCGAGCGCGACATGAAGTTCGCGCTGCCGGTTGCACCGAACAGGCTGCCCGAGGCACCACTGCCGAACGACGCGCCCATGTCGGCACCTTTGCCGTGCTGGATGAGCACGAGGCCGATCATCACCAGCGCTGCAATGATCTGCAACGCCACCACCAGGTTCAACAGCAAGTTCATTTCTTCGACTCCGAAAATATTGTTTGGGTTCTTGCGCAACGCACCCGACTGCGACGGCCAGGGGCTGTGCTGCTTCGGCTGCCCGACCGACGCCAAGCGCTCGTCGAACGTCTCGTGGATTCCGGCGGCGCTCGACAAGGGCGCGCAACTGCTCTCCGGCTTCAAGGTCCTGCAGGTGCTGGTCGAGAACGAGCGGGCGGTGGGCGTCAGCGGCGTCGCCCAGGGCGAAGGCGGCGAAAGGCGGCTGACCGTGCGCGCGAAGGTGGTGGTGCTGGCGTGCGGCTCGCTCTACACGCCCTTGCTGCTGCTCAAGAGCGGCCTGGCCAACACCTCGGACCAGGTCGGCCGCAACCTGTCGATTCACCCGGCCTCGTCGGCGATCGCCCTGTTCCCCGAAGACTTGAACTCGTCGAACACGGTGCCGCAGGGCTACGCCATCGACGAGTTCCACAGCGAAGGGCTGATGTTCGATGTACCAGCGCAGTCGGTACGCCTCGACGACGTCATCGATGGAGAGGATGTCGCGGTCGACCGAGGTGAGGTACCAGTGGAACTCGCCGTCGGCGGGTGCGAGTTCGGCTACAACGCGAGCCGTTGCGCACTTCCCGCCGGCCTCGAGGCGCACGTCGATGTCGAGCGCTCCGGCGTCGTCGAGGAGCACTTTCTGCTCGAG
>CAWJOR010000028.1:0-95864 GCA_963844465.1 uncultured Actinomycetota bacterium
CTGGCGGCGCGCCTGGCTTCAGTATCGTATTGCTAGGCGCGCACCCTTCGCCGTCGACGGGAGGCGAAGCGTTGCGTGGCCGAGCTTACGCCGCGCGATCGCGAGCATGCCCGCGTAGTCGGCGAGGGTGCGATCGGCGCTCACCGTGTCGACGGAGAGCACGTGGCCCTGCGCGTCGGCCGACACCGCGAACACCACGCGACCGATGACCGGAGCGTTGCTCTCGTACATGGCCGCGCCGAGCGCCTCGCGGACCGGACCTTCGGGCCCTAGCCCGATCTCGGCTTCCCGCTCACGCGCCGAGGCACGCAGCGAGGCTTCGACACGCGCCTTGGCGTCGGCCATGTCGGCGCCCGGCGGTGGCGACGGCGCCGCGGCCTTGGCCGAGCCTGCCCCCGGATCGACGTCGTTCCGACCAGGCAAAAAGGGGTTCTTCCCGACCCCGATCGAGGCGAGGGAAGGTGGCGCGCCGCCGGCTGGGCCAGCGGGACTCCCGGCCGGCCCGGCGGGGGCAGCGGACGCGTTCGCGGGCGGCTCGCTCGCGGGCGGCTCGTTCGCGGACGCGGTGTCGACTGGAGGCGGGACAGGACGCGTGACGTCCACGCGCGCGACGACGACGGGCTGCGGGTCGATCGCGTGGGCTCGTCCGGTCGGTCGGGGGTGACCTCGAGCGGAGCGGGAGCCGGGTGCCACTCGAACTCGACCACGTCGTCGATCGGGGGGGGCGGGGGGCTCGGTGTGCGAGCGGGGCGCGATCGACGCGCGCGCGACGAGCAGCGCGACGAGCCCGTGCGCGACGAGCGACGCCACGAGGGGGAGCGCGCTCCCTTCTCGTTTCGTATTGCGCGGCGGAGCTCACGGCGGCCTTGGTTGCGGGGACGGTGTCTGGCGTTCGCGACGGTTGTCACGACTACCGAAACATAGCGTATTCCGGGCTCCGAGCCGCGGCAGCCTCGCCGCGTAACGGCGCTCGAGGGTAGGGGGAGGTACGGCGTGCTTGCCTCGCGCGGCGTGAGTCCTTAGCTTGCGGCGTGATGAATTCCCGAATGAAAGAGGCGCCTTCGGCCATGCTCGCGCAGGTTTTCCGGGCCGCGTGGCTCCTCGTGGGCGTCATCGCGCTCGCGTTCGCCCCCGGCTGCCAGAACTACGACCAGCTCGTCGAGAAGGACCAAATCTGCGAGCAGAAGTGGGCCGACTACGAGGCCCAGCTCCAGCGCCGCTACGATCTCGTCCCGAACCTCGTGAACACCGTCAAGGCGTCCGCCAAGCACGAAGCCGACACGCTCACCAAGGTGACCGAGGCGCGCGCCTCGGCGACGCGGCATCAAGCTCACGGGCGACGACTTCACCGATCCGGCCAAGATGGCGGCGTTCCAGAAGGCCCAAGATCAGCCTGAAGGGCTCGCTCTCGCGCCTCTCGTCGCGAACGAGAACGTACCCCGATCTCAAGGGAAATCAGGCGTTCCGCGACCTTCAGATGCAGCTCGAAGGCACCGAGAACCGCATCCTCCGGTCGCGTGAGGAGTACAACGAGGCGGTGACGCAGTCTTCAACACGGAGCTCAAGAGGATCAAGGGTCAGGTCATCAACAAGGCGACCGGCAAGCCCTTCAAGGACCGCGTGTACTTCACGGCCTCCACCGAAGTCGCAGGCTGCGCCGAAGGTCTCGTTCTGAAGCGAACCTGCGTCCGGGTCGTACTTCCGAGCGGCCTGCGTCGCGCGGCCCGCGACGAACGGCGATGACGAATTCCGCTGACGAGACGTGAGCCGCAAGGAGAGTCCATGGCACGAGGTCCGTCGTTCCCGAGACCGCGTTCCGTCGGGTCGCTCTCGGTGCGTGCTCGCTCTCGTCGCTGCGTCTTCGTAGGCCTGCTGCCGAAGGTCGCGCACGCCTTCACGGCGCCCACGCTCGAAGGGCCGGTGACCGACACGGCGCACGTGCTCTCGGCGAGCGAGAAGGCGCGACATCGAGGCGAAGCTCATGGCGTTCAAGGCAAGAGCGGGCCACGAGGTCGCGGTGCTCACGGTGTCTACGCTCGGCGGGGAGATCGGTCGAGGATTTCGCGTACCACACCGCGCGCGCCTGGGGCCTCGGCAGCGAAGAGCAACGACGACGGCGTGCTCCTGCTCATCGCGACGGGCGAGCGCAAGATCCGCATCGAGACGGGCAAGGGCGTCGGCGGCGATCTGACCGACGTCGACGCGAGCCGCATCATCCGTGAATCACATCGGGACCTGAGCTCAAGGGCGGGCGCTACGGCGCCGGGCATCGACGCAGGCGTCGACGCGCATCCTGGCGAAGCTCTGCGGGGCCGCTCGCCCCCTCCAAGGCGGACCGCGCGGCGCGCCGACAGCGTGAGGCTCGTCGCTTCGCTCGTCTTCCTCGGGTTCCTCTTCGTCGTGATCGTCGTCTCAGCGTCGCTCGCGGCGTGGTGGCTACGGCGGTGGCGGCGGTATTACGGCGGCGGGTACTGCGGCGGCGGCTCGACTATTCGGTGGCGGCGGCTCGGACTACGGCGGTGGCTCCGACGCGGGGCGGCTATGCGGCGGTGGCGGCGACTTCGAGGGCGGCTCGAGCGGCGAAGGAGCGCACCAGTCCTCTCGGTCGGCGGCGGGGGCGGGAACGACTTCGGTGGCGGTGGCGGCGACTTCGGCGGCGGCGGCTCGCGCGGGGATTATTGATCGCGCGCGCGTTCGCGCATAAGCTCACGTCGATGGTCGACGCGCGAGCGGAGCCACTGGGCGTGGGGATACGACGATGCGTTCCCGGACGAAGCCAGCCGTCGCCGAGCTCCGCGAGCGCCGCGTCGAGGGCACGCTGGGGATCCCTCTGACCGCGAGGCGCCGGTCGCGCTCGCGTCGGTCAACCTTGCCGCCGTCGCGCATCGTCCCCCCTAGGAGCTCCGCGCGTTCGGCTCCGACGCCCCGGGTGATCGCATGCGCGCACTCCTACGGTCGCGGCTACCGCGATCTCGTGCGGGCGTTCCGCGGCGACTTCGCGAGCCCTCCGGACTGGGTCTTCTCCCCGGAGAGCGAAGACCACATCGCCTCGCTCCTCCTCTTCTGCGAGCGCGAGGACGTCGCGGTCGTGCCGTTCGGCGGCGGCACGAGCGTGGTCGGCGGCGTCGAGTCGGTGCTCGAGAAGGGCTTCCGCGGCGTCGTCGACGCGTCTCGCTCGCGAAGCTCGACAAGGTGCTCTCCGTCTCGAAGCTCGATCGCACCGCGCGCATCCAGGCCGGCACGAAGCGGCCCCGCCATCGAGACCGCGCTCGCGGCCGCACGGGCTCACGCTCCGCCACTACCCGCAGAGCTTCGAGTTCTCCACGCTCGGCGGCTGGATCGCGACCCGCGCCGGCGGGCACTTCGCGACGCTCCACACCCACATCGACGACTTCGTGCAGTCGGTGCGCATGCTCACCCCGCGCGGGCGCCTTCGAGACGCACAAGGTGCCCGCCTCCGGCGCCGGCCCCGCCCCGGACCGCTTCATCCTCGGCTCCGAAGGGCGCCTTCGGCATCATCGTCGACGCCACGATGCGCCTCCAAGAAGCCGCCCCGTTGGCGCGCGCACGCCACCGTCTCGTTCGAGCAAATGGACGACGCGGTCCGCGCCACCCGCGCCCTCGCGCAGTCGGGCCTCCACCCGGCGAACTGCCGTCTCCTCGATCCGGTCGAGGCGCTCGTGCACCAAGTCTCCACCCGCGGCGACGCGGTGCTCCTCCTCGCCTTCGAGTCCCACGATCATCCGCTCGAAGCGTGGCTCGAACGCGCGCTCTCGATCGCGACCGATCTCGGCGGCACCTGCGAAGAAGAGGGCCGCTACTCCAGCGAAAAGAGCCAAGAATCCGTCGGCCTGGAAATCCGCGTTCCTCGGCGCGCCCTATCTCCAGAGCGCCCTCGTCAGCCTCGGGGTCATGGCCGACACCTTCGAGACCGCGTGCACGTGGGAATCGTTTCCCGCCCTCGACGCCGCCATTCGCGCCGACGTCTCGGACGCCCTCGGCCGCGCGTGCGGCGGAGGTCTCGTCTCGTGCCGCTTCACCCACGTCTATCCGGACGGACCGGCGCCCTATTACACGTTCCTCGGCAAAGCCACGCGCGGCAAAGAGCTCGAGCAATGGGCCACCGTGAAGGAGGCCGCTCTCGGCGCGATCAAGCGCGGCGGCGGCACCGTCACGCACCATCACGCCGTCGGACGCTGGCACAAAGCGGGATACGAGTCCGAGCGCACCCGCCCTCTACGGCGACGTGCTCCGCGCGATGAAACAGAAGCTCGACCCCCGCGGAATCCTCAACCCCGGAGTCCTCATTTAGGACCCTCCCAGAATAAGAATTTCCGCAGAGTCACCCCCTGCTCCGGACGGCCCCGAACCCCCGCCCCCAACCCCGTCACCCACGTCACCCACGCCTGCGTCGTGGCCTGTCGCGACTCGTCGGTTATCGCGCGTAACCCTCGATCTCACGTCACAAAAAGCGCCGCGGGCGCACTCTCTCGAGGGCGCCCGCGGGTCTTATCGTATCCTATCGATTTCAGCCGCCGCCGGGGACGGGCACGGGGGTCGGCAGCGGGCTCACGCACGCCGGGAGAGTCGCCGCCGCAGGACGGGTATCCGGGCGGGGCGACCGGCGCGGAGAGCGGGAGCTTCGAGCCGGGGACGCCGAGCTGGCCGACCTTCTGCGCGATGACTCCGCCGTAGCTAATCGAGTAGATGACGTCCTCGAGGAACACGCCGCGTCGCACGCTGGGCTGGTAATAACCGCACGAGTAACCCTGCGGCTGGCTCGAGAAGAACGAGGTGTGGTCCACGCTGCCGGCCTTGGTGAAGCCGGTCTGTGCGTTCACCGTGAACACCTCGAGCGAGCTGCGCATGCCGTTCGGCGAGTTGTTGTACGCGTAGTACGGGAAGGCGAGGAGGCCGCGCTCCTTGAAGTACGTGAACGCCTTGGGGTCGTGGAGGGCGTCGGAGTGGCCGTACTCGCTGTTCGAGTACGAGTGCTTGTGAGCGAGGCGCGGGCGCGCCGGATTGGTCACGTCGAAGATCTGGAGGGCGAGGCCCTGGACGCGCCCTTGGTCGGTCGCGTCGCGACCGATCGTGAGGAGGTGGTTGTCGTCCATCGGGACCATGAACTCGCTAAACCCGGGGATCTTCAGCTCGCCGGTCACGCGCGGAGCGTCGGGGTTCGAGAGGTCGAGGGAGAAGAGCGGGTCCACCTGGCGGAACGTGACGAGGTACCCTTTGCCGCCCATGAAGCGCGCCGAGTAGATGCGCTCGTCCGGCGCGAGCCTGCCGGTGTCGCCGCGGAGCGGGAGGCGGAGGCCGGGGGTCGCCGGGCCGAGCACGCGGACGTGGTTCTCGCTCTGCGGCTGCGCGAGGCGCTCGGTCTCGTTCTGCGCCTGGTGGAGATAAACGAAGCTCTCCGTCGACGCGATGCGGATATTCCCCTGGTATTCGTCGATCGAGTACTGGTCGTCGACCGAGCCGCCGACGGTGCCGGAGCCCACGTAGATCGGGAAGCCGGGCTCGCTCGGCGAGTTGAAGACGAGCTTGTGGATGTGGGTGCGGCTCGTCACGAAGCGCGCGGGGAGGACCGGCGGCGTCACCGGGGTGACGGCGGGCGAGGTGCGGGTTCCGACACGGCCGGGAGCGGGCAAGGGCGTGGGCGACGGCGCCGGGGTCGCGGTGTCCGGAGGGCTCGCCTCGGTGCCGGGCATCGAGCCGGAGGAGCCCCAGCCCCAACCGCCGCCGCCGTTGCCGTTGCTCGCCTGCTGCGACTGCCAAGACGCGTAGATGTCGCTCCAGGGGAGGTCGACGTAGCCCTGCTGCGCGAGGACGAGCGAGCCGCCGTTGCCGTAGACGACGCTGGTGTGGCCGGTGATCGCCGCGCTCTTCACGGGTGCGTTGGGCTGGGTGAGGTTGATCGACTCGACCTGGGTGAGGCCGTAGCTCGTCGAGCCGGTGGTGGGGAGGTAGTAGTCGGAGCACGTCGGGCGCGCGACGGTGACCTGCGCGCCGACCTTCTCGAACGAGACGGGCATCCAGTCGTCGAGCTGGCTCGCGGCGACGGCGGCGAGGTTCTTCGCGCGGAGCACCTCGTACTTCGCGATCGATTCCGTCGGCCGTCTGGGGGTACTGCTCGCCGGGCGCGAGCTCCAAGTCGTAAGAGAGCTTCGGGCCGTGCGCGGCGCCGGTGAGCACGGTGCGGACCTCGGGTCCGACGCGGCGCGAGTCTTCGTAGTGGCCCTCGAAGTAGAGCTCGCGGGTGGCCTGCGGCACGCCGTTCGCGACCTGGAACACGGTGATCTTTGGTGAGCGGGGTGGTAGGGCGCCGACGACTGCGCGGACGCCGCCGCCGGGCATGGTGGGCATCGACTCCGCGCGGCCCACGCGCGACGCCGCCGCCGAAGCCGCCGCCGCCGTAGCCGTAGTCGTTGTATTCTTCACGCATCGGCGTGCCGGTCGCCGGTGAACAGGCTCGCGCCGTTCACTTGCGAGTAGACGACGAGGGTCTGGCCATCGAGGAACATCTCCGACGGGGTGCCCTCGACCGTCGCTTGACCGAGCTCGGCGAGGCTCTCTTTCGGCCAGGCGCGGAGCACCTTGAGCTGCGTGCCGTGGAGCACGTAGAGGCGCTCGTTGTCGGCCTTGACGAAGTCGGCCTCGTCGACGCCCGCGACCTGCGAGGTGGTCTCGGAGTGGTCGCTCGCCTTCGGCGCGCTCGGGGCCCGGGCTCGTGGGCGAGTTGGAGGCCGGCTGGGCGCGCCGGCGGGCGGGGCGCCGCTCGACTCGGCGCGGCTGTCGCTCGCGGGCATGCCGCCGCCGAAGCCGCCGTAGCCGCCCTGCGACGTAGAACCGACGCGCCATCTCGATCTGACGATCGGTCGCGTGGTTCACCTTGAAGGCGGCGTCGCTCTTCAGCTCGGTGAGGAGCTCGCCACACGACTTCATGCGTCGGAGCGATGGCTTCGTCTTGGCCATGGGGCGCCGGCTCGGTGGTCGAACCGCTGCAGCCCATGGCGAAAGCGGCCAGGCCAGACGCGGCGAGCAGGACGAAGGTAGTCTTGGCGGTCATGTGTCGAATCTCCTTGCTCACCCTTAAGCAGGTGCCGTGCCACGCGCTGACTCGCACGGTTCCTCGATAATTTATGCTCTGTTCGCGATACGTCACACCTTGGCACGGCCCACTAGCTTCGGCGACGTGCGTCCGCGAGCTGCTCTCGCTGGTGCCGCGCGAGCTCAGAACGTGGTGTGGAGCATCGGCACGAGGAGGCCCACGCCGATGCCAGCCGTCGCGCCCGCGGCGATGTCCGTCGGGTAGTGGTATCCTGCACGTATCTTGAGGAGGCCGACGCAGAGCGCGGCCGACTCCATCCCCGCCATCACGACGAAGCGCCAAGGGTCGCGCGGGTGGCGCAGCCAATAGGAGACCGCGAACGACGTCGCGGTCGAGAACGCCGTCGCGGTGTGACCCGACCAGAAGCTGCCGAGCGCGTCGGCGCTGGTGCGCTCTTCGAGTCGGGACACCAGGGTCGTAGACGATAGGCGCGTACCGATCGGTCGCCGACTTGACGACCTGGGTGAGGGCTTGCGCGAGGAGCACGCTCTCCCCCGTGATGGCGAGGTCCTCGAACCACGCGCCGTCTTTGCCGCCGGTCGCGACGAGGTTCACGGCGTGCGGCGCGAGCAGCAGCGAAAAGACCATCACGTTCGCCGCCGAGTGTGCGCCGGTGGAGTAGTTACCGAGCACCCGCTCGTCGATGCCGAGCATGCGCGCGGGCGGTGTGCAGTCTGGCATGCACGGGGCTGGCTCGCGCGGCACGAACGCCGTCAGCGCGCCGGCGGCGCTCACGAGCACGAGCGGGAGAATCGAGCGTCGCCTTGAAGTGGTAGGGGCTCGTGCTCGTGCTCGTGCTCGTGCTCGTGCTCGTGCTCGTGCTCGTCCTTGTCGCGTCGTCGGCGCGCGCCGAAGGTGGAGCGAGCGCGCACGCCGCGAGGGCGGCCCCGGCGAGGATGGCGCGAGGACCGAACGTAAACGGCGCTCCTGTCACCCCGCGATCATCGCACGTTCCGTACGATCGTAGGCGAATCAACGCCTGTCCTGTCACCCCGGTCGTGGCAGATGGCCGCACGAGACTACCTCTTTCGGGCGCGCTCCTCGGCGTAGCGGAGGGCCTCGTCGCGCAGCAGGGCGCGCACGCTCTCGGCGCGAAACGGCTTCTCGAGGTGCGGTCGACCGCACGTCTCGATGAACTCGCGCGCGCGAGGCGTGAAGGCGCCGCCGGTCATGAACGCGAAGCGGCTCGCGAGCGCGGGCCAGCGCGCGCACACCTCCGCGTAGACGTCCATCCCCGTGATCTGCGGCATCATGAGATCGCACAAGACGAGGTCGATCTCGGTGTCACGCTCGAGGCGCGCGATCCCCGCCGCGCCGCCGATCGCGAATCTCGACGACGTGCTCGTCGAGGAGAATCGCGAGCGTCTTCGCGAGGTTCGGCTCGTCGTCGATCACGAGGATGCGCGCCCGCGGCGGCAACGGCGGCGGCGCGACAATCGGCGCTCCGGAGCTCGCCGCGATGTCGGCCGCGCTCGCGGGCGGGAGGAGAACACCGGAACGTGCTCCCCTTGCCAACCTCGCTCTCTGACCAGCGAGCTCTCCTCCAGAGCCTCCTCGCGATCTCATGACAAAGCCGCAAGCCCGAGCCCGGTGCCTTGGCCGACGGGCTTCGTCGTGAAGAACGGCTCGAAGAGATGGAGGAGGTGCTCCTGGGGGATGCCGCGCCCCGTGTCCGCCACCTCGATCGCGACCCTGCCGTCCCCGGCGACGAACGTGCGGAGAGATACGACGCTCTCGGCGGATCGGATCGTCCGAGAGGGATGCGCCACGTTCACGATCAAGTTGGAGAACACTTGGCCGAGGCGGACCGCGCTCCCCTTGACGAGCGGCACGGGTTCGTAGTGTCGCTCGACCCGGCCCCGGTAGCGAGCATCGACCGAGACGAGGCGAAGCGCTCCGTCGAGCGCCGAGGCCACGTCGGCCGCGCCCTCGGGGTCGTCCTTGCGCGTAAATCCCTTGAGATCACGGACGATTCGCTGAATCCGTACGACGCCGTCGAGTCAAGGAGTACACGTGGGTAGTGACCGCATATCTGCTCACGTCAACGGCATCCACGCCTCTCTACGGAAAGATCTCCGATCTCTACGGACGGCGCGTTGTGTTCCAGTTCGCGATCGTGACGTTCCTCGTTGGCTCCCTGCTTGCCGGTCTTTCGCAGAACATGGCGGAGTTGATCGCAACACGTGCACTTCAAGGAATCGGCGCTGGCGGATTGATGTCGTTGACATTCGTCATCATCGGCGACATCGTTCCACCACGCGAACGCGGTAGATATCAGGGTTATTTCGGTGCGGTATGGGGGCTCTCATCGGTTGCGGGCCCACTGCTTGGTGGATTCTTCTCTGACCATCACACCATTCTCGGAGTCACTGGGTGGCGCTGGATCTTCTACATCAATCTTCCGTTCGGAATTCTTGCTCTGATCATCACCTCTGCAGTCCTTCACATTCCAAAGGTGAAGCGTGAGCACTCCATTGATTATTTCGGAGCATTTCTACTTGTTATTGGCGTCACCTCACTCCTTCTCGCGATCGCCGTCTACGGTCCAGAAGACGGATGGGCCGACAAACGCACCGTCATCTACTTAGTAGCAGGGCTCGTTCTTGCCATCGTATTTGTCATCTGGGAAGAGAAGGCAAAAGAGCCAATCTTGCCGATGCGGCTGTTCAAAAATCACACCTTTACTCTTACTTCTCTACTTGGCGGAGTCATTGGTGCGGGCTTGTTTGGCGCCGTCATCATGCTCCCTTTGTACCTGCAGATCGTGAAGGGCAACTCGGCAACGTCGGCTGGACTTAAGTTGATCCCATTAATGATGGGCATCGTCAGCATGTCCATCTTCAGCGGCAAGAGAATCACCACGCACGGCAAGTACAAGAAGTTCCCGGTAATCGGAACAGCGATCATGACGGTCGGAATCTTGATGATGACGACGTTGACTCGCAGCACTCCGTACTGGCAGCTCTCCATCTACGCGATCATCGTCGGTGCTGGACTTGGTCTCTCGATGCAGACGATCGTCATCGCGCTGCAGAACGCGGTCGACTTCCACGACATGGGAGTCGCAACCAGCTCAAACACCTTCTTCCGATCCCTCGGTTCTGTTTTCGGTTCGGCGATCTTTGGTGCGGTGCTCAACAACCGTCTTAGCCATTACATGGCAAGCGGATTCGCGGACCTTGCTCATAAGGATCCGAGTGTCATGGCCACCATCAACATCACTCCGGCTGGCATCACCAACATGATCGCCAACCCAAAGAGTGTGCCGGCAATCGTCCATAACACTGCCCTGGATGCGTACACCAACGCCTTCCATATCGTCTTCCTTACCGCCGCGCCCATCACGGCCCTTGGCTTCCTTCTTGCACTCCTTCTTCGCGAAATTCCACTTCGCACGTCACATGATTACGCGGCAGCGCGCGAAGAAGCGGCGGGCGAGGCTATTGGTTGAACCCGCTTAAAGTGCTTTCGGGGTTCCCCCGCGAAGTCAAAGTCCTTACCGCTGCGGCCTTCTTCGTGGCGGTGGGATTCGGCATCATCGTTCCCGCGATGCCGCTTTTCGCAAAGTCCTTTGGAGTAAGCAATTCTGCAGTGGGATTGATCGTGTCGATGTTCGCCGTTGCCAGATTCTCTACGGGAATGTTCTCCGGCAAGTTCGTGGACAAATTCGGCGAGCGCCTTGTCTTTGCGGTGGGGATCTTTATCGTCTCCCTCTCCACTCTTCTCTGCGCTCTGGCGCAGAGTTACACGCAGCTGCTGATCTTTAGGACAGCGGGCGGCCTTGGTTCTTCGATGTTCTCTGTCGCTGCAAGTTCGGTCATCATGCGCTCGGTTTCCGATGACCAGCGCGGCCGTGCTCAATCGGTCTACAACGGCAGCTTCCTCATCGGAGGGATCGCAGGCCCGGCGATCGGCGGAGTGCTAACGGGTATCTCCCTTCGCGCGCCCTTCTTCACCTATGCAATCACCTTGTTCCTTGCTGGGGTGATCGGGTTCTTCTTCTTGAGCAGCGGTAGGCCAAACGCCAAACTCGAGAACACCACTGGCGAGAGTACGACGTTGCGCCAGGCACTAGGGATGCAGCCGTATCGCACGGCGCTGATCCTCGCCTTCGTCACCAACTGGGTCTTATTCGGAGTGAGATCATCAATCCTGCCTCTCTTCGTAACCGAACAACTTCACTCGACCACAGCAATCGTCGGTCTTGGTTTCACCCTTTCAGCGCTCTTCCAAGGATTACTCCTTCTGCCTGCTGGAACGCTCTCCGATCTCCGCGGAAGGCGGGTGGCTCTAAGCATCGGTTCGACGGTTGTTCTGATCGGCTCACTCACGCTCGTCTTCACAGTCCACCCGTGGATGTTCCTTCTGGCCATGGTCATCACGGGCGTTGGCGGGGCATTCCTATCAACTACTCCTGCAAACATCGTCGGTGACGTTATCCGTGGAAAGAGCGGACAAGTCATTGCCCTCTGGCAGATGGCGGGGGATGCCGGCATGATCGTCGGACCGATCGCCGTCGGTTATTTGTCGGATGCTTTTTCATTCCGTGCCGCGTTTATCGCTAGCGCGGCTGTCTTCTCCGTAGCGGTATTGCTTGCGTATCGTTTACCCGAGACCCGACGTTCTCACCTGATAGTTGTCGAGCAGGATTAGATTAATTGGGTGGCACCCATGTTGCGGTGCGAGAGACTGGGATCCTCACATGGTGATGACGATTTTTCCTTGTCAAGAATTTCTCGCAACACCATCAAGTCTGCCCGGCTTATCTGGGCAATGAAGAAGAGAACTTTCTGACTGCTTCTAGATGCCGCAATACGAACTTTGGCGATGTGACTGAGCGGTCCGATCAGTGCATTGCCCTTCGGTGCTCCGACAATAACGAGAGTTCCCTGCGGATTGAGTATGCGCCTAGATTCTGACCATGATTTATTGCCAGCGAGATCGAGAATCAGGTCGTAGTGCCGATTACTTCGGGTGTAGTCCTCGCGTGTGTAGTCGATAACGTGGTCGGCACCGAGTGATCGCTGCTACCGGAACTGCTGCCGCCTCTTCGAATGTGAGGTTGGCAGGTTTCAATGCAACCCCGTCTCGAACGCACACGTACTCCGCTAGTGCTCCACTCTTTCCGCCAAATACCTCATCGCCCACTCGAAACTCCGTGACGGCCTTGCCCACAGCTTCCACGGTCCCCGCGAAATCAATTCCCAATCTATTGTTCTTTGGTTTGAGTAGCCCGCCCCTTGCGCGGACGAGGAGTGGCTGACCTGACAAGGTATACAAATCTGCCGGATTAATCGACGCCGCACGAACGTGCACCAAGATTGCATCATCCGTCAGTTCGGGCTTTTCAATCTCCTGAAATTCCAAAACATCAGGAGACCCGTAGGTGTTGTGAACGATTGCCCTCATGAAACTCGACCTCCTTAGAAAGTTAGAACGACATTGCCGGTCTTCTCTTCCGTTTCTACGAACCGCGTCGCCTCGACCACATCCTCCAGCGGGTAGGTGCGATCAATCACTGCTCTGTATTTCCCCGCTTCAATAAGATTCTTCACGAAGAGGACATTTGCTTTCGTGTACTTCGGTAAAACGAGCATCACCTTTTTGTCGCCGATCCATCGGGTCAGTAGGGTCAGAAGCGGAACGTGCCACATAAACCCTGGATCGGTTTCCACATAGATACCACCGGGCTTCAATGACCGTCGACATCGCCTAAATGAGTGTTTGCCGACAGCGTCAAAAATTACGTCATAGGTTTGGCCGTTCTTAGTGAAATCTTCTTGCATGTAGTCAATGACCTGGTCTGCGCCGAGTGATCTCACGAGTTCGAGGGTCTTGCTGTTGCAGACAGCGGTGACATCTGCATCGAAATATCTGGCCAGTTGCACCGCGGCGGTTCCGATCGAACCGGAAGCGCCGTAAACGAGAATGCTCCTACCCGGGCGCAGGTCTGCATGATGGAGACCAGCAAGTGCGAGGATTGCTCCATCGCATACGGCAGCTGCCTCTTCAAAAGCCATGCCGGCTGGCTTTATTGCCAGTGCGGCACTCTCCTTCAAACAGACGAAATCAGCGTGCGCGCCAGAACCGCACATGCCGAAGACAGAGTCGCCCACCTCGAACGCGGTTACATCCGCTCCGATTGCTACAACTTCCCCGGCCAACTCCATGCCGAGGACCTTCCGCTTGGGTCGGAGTAGTCCGGTGAAAAGGCGGGTGATGAAAATTTCAGCTCCACGAAGTCCACAATCTGTTCGATTGACCGTAGTGGCGTGGACCTTGATGAGTACCTCATCCTCCTTAGGTGTCGGCCGTTCAATCTCCTCAATGTGAAGCACATCAGGGGTTCCGTATTTTCTGTAAACAGCCGCCCTCATCAGGTCACTTCTGTTTCTGACTGAGTTGTGGGCGTCTAATTGGCCCGCCGTGCTTCCACAACTTTCCGGCTCGAAACAACTCAGCGGGTTTTCCTCCAGATGAACCGGGCTGAGCACGACGCCGAGTTGGGATCACCCACCCATCCTCAGCAACAATGCTTCGTCGGAAGTTAGCGCCATCCAATTGCACTCCCCATACCGCCTCATACACTGCCCGCAATTCAGCCAAAGTAAAGGTCACGCCAATGAATGCAGTCGCCACACCTGAGACCTCAAGTTCGACACGGACGCGGGCGATTGCGTCTCGCACAATCCGTTCATGATCGAAAGCCAACTCAACTTCCCCGTTGAGCACCTTGGTTACTGAGACCAGGCGCGCGTCTGCGGCATCCGAGCCTGCGACCACTGCTCCGACATCACGGAGCACGGCCAAATAGGCGACCGTTACGACGTTCATTCGCGGGTCGCGACCGGGATCACCGTAGGCCCCGAACTGGGTCAACAATCTCGCGGCATCAACACCGGTCTCCTCGGTCAACTCACGCTTTGCCGCTTCGTCCAACGTTTCGGTGGGACGCTTGAAGCCACCGGGGATTGCCCACTCACCCTCGAAAGGCGCTTGGCCACGACGCACGAGAAGCACCTTCAGTTCGCCTTCGGACATGGTCAGGATGACCACGTCCACTGTTACCGCGAATGGCGGGTACTGGGACGGGTCATAACCGAGGGGGGATTCGCCCGCGGATGTTTTGGTCATCATGACTCTTACCGTACCTCGAGGTTTGAGTCATGTCAACCATAACCTCTCCGGTTTCAGCGAGGCATGGCGATAATTAATAGCGGTTTAGTTTTCACGTTGGCGAAAGAAGGAAAGAGCCCACCCAAAAACGAACTGAACCCCTTCAGCCGAGACTCTCGATTGAGTCTCCAACTTCTGGGGTTCAGTTCAAACGCCGAACGGGGATTTCTTAAAGCAGTAGTTAGTTGTTGCGCAAAATTGAAAGCAGACGCAAAACTTCCATGTAGAGCCAGACCAGTGTGACCATCAGACCGAATGCTGCGCGCCATGATTCTGCTTCTGGCACGCCTGCTGCTACGCCCTTTTGGATCTGATCGAAATCTAGAATCAGGAAGACGCTAGCTAGACCAACACCTGCAACCGCAAGTAGAAGGCCGAGTCCGTGAATTCCGTAGAAGCCCATTCCGCCACCGACATGCGCCATCGCGGCGAACATGCTGATTAAGCCGAGAACAAGGTAGCCAATCGCCGCACCCATGACGATTCGGGTGAAGCGTGGTGTTACGCGGACCTTGCCGCTGCGATAGGCGAAGAGAACTCCGACGAACGCGGCGAGTGTTCCAAGGATCGCCTGGCTGACGATTCCTGGGTATGCAAGGTTGTAGTAGTGACTCAACGTTCCGAGTGCAATACCTTCGATGGCCGCATATGCGATCGCAAAGCCAGGGCGCACGGTCTTGCTAAAGGTAAGTGCCATAGCGAACCCAAAGGCGACCAAGAGGCTGATCATCATGACGCCAATGGTCAGGTTCAATGTCCATGCGGCAGCGCCGAAGATGACCAGTACGCCAAAAAGAATTCCAGTGCGAGTGACTACATCGTCCATGGTCATGCGACCAGTGCGAAGCGATGAAGCCGCTGGGGCGTTGTAGAGATCCTCTAGCGTCGCATCCGTCGGCGCAGTCGCGATCGAGCCCATGGAGGCGAAGCCCCGCTTGTTGTTGAAAGCTCTTCCCAATACAGGATTGGAACTTTGCATAGATTCATATCTCCTTGAATGACATCGATGGAGCATCCATCAATGGTGGAACAATGCTACGGGCAAGGATCTTCCCGACCATTCCAATTTGCTGAGAAAAGACCGAGAACCTGGTCGACGAGGAATGCCAACTGTTGCCGGACTAGGGGTGAGTTGGGGCGTTATTGAACTCAGTTCCCTCAAACCCGGGATTAGGGCTCGTCACGATGATTTTATGCGCTCAATTAGGTTATTGGTCCAGTTGACCGCCTCAATAACGCTGTGAAGAACGTCCATTCCTTCTGCTGCCTCAAGGTAGAGAGTGTCCCAATTCTGGTTTGCAACGATGGTGGGGGGCCAAGCTTGACGCTTCCTGTAGGGGAAGAGTCCCTCACAGATCACACGAACTTCTGCCAAATTCACATTCTCATTGGATACCAGTAACTGGAGGTCCACAAGATCGTGCGCTCGCTCACTTCCTTCCGAACTGGCGGCATGTAGTTTCTGAGCTATCTGATGCTTGGGTGCCAGCAAGGCCACCGGCATTGGGGCTGGTAATCCAACTGCAATGAAAAGATCCGCTATCTCAGGGGCCATGCGCATCTCCACATCTAAGGTATCGCCTAACTCATCATGTCCCACCTCAAGGCTGACGCTCAACCATTCCGATTGCTTGTAGCGAAGTTTCACTTTATAAGGCTGCATTACATATTCAGGGGGTATCACTTTGGGGTTCGCCTTGGTGCCTGCTTCAACGGTTCCCGTGAAATCGTTCCAACCTGCTCTCAGATTAGCTTCAAGTTCGTCAATAAAATCAGTTAGATCTTGTTCTCGTGCGACGTCCAAATCAAGACTAAAGCGCGTCGAGGAAACGCCCATTCTGATCTTCATGGCGGTGCCACCTTTGATCGCACCCGAGGGCATCATTTGCGAAAGTACGACCATGGACATAAGGCGTGCGTTCTTATGAGCGTGAGGTTCTCCTCCAGAGGTATTAGAGATCTTCTTCTTGAGCGCATTAAGGGTCTTCGGCGGCCCGTCGGGTCCACTCATGCGACAGCGACCCCTCGCAAAGCCTTGCGAACAGTCTTGAGTTCCTGGCGAGTAACCAAACCTCGCCTAGCAGCTTCACCAAGTGCGTCTTTCAACCGCTCGGTCATGACAAGTCCTTTGCAATCAAGAATTGCCCTCGCTACCGTCGTCGTCTTTAGGCCTTCGTAAATTTCTACATCTCCGTCACTGTCCCTCCGCTCAACAGCAACATAGGCTGGTAGCTGATGTCTGATACGACGAGGTGTTGCAACACGAATCTTGTTTGGATTGACCAAGCCAAGCCCATGGAGAGCAAGCACCGCATCGCATATGAGGAAAGCGCCGTCGCCAACTTCCGCTAAGGCTGCCGCAAAGCCATCACGGTCGGTTGGTCTCGTATTCGGGAATCGATAGACGCCGCGGCGTACATGCTCGAGTTTGCCTCGGTTGGCCAGTTTGCGAACCTCAACGGCTGGGACCTTTATGGCAGCCAAATCGGCGGTAGTGATGAAACCATAGTTGTCTTCAGCTACCTCTTTGAGTAGGTCCCTGTACGTCATTTTCCCCGTCTCCATAATGGCAGAAGCGTACCAAAAACGGTACGGTTCTGCCAAGAAGTCATGGCGTTCATGATGGCAGAAGCGTACCGTTTTTGGTACGCTTCTGCCAGAAGTTAGGCGTAAAACAAACAAGAAAGGTTAAAAAGTAAAGGAAATCAGACTAGAGGGCGTGCCGAATCAGGGGGCCAGACGTATGACCAGAACGCTCAACCTCAAAGATGAAGGTGCCCTCGGTGGGGGTCGAACCCACACTTGGAGGATTTTAAGTCCTCTGCCTCTGCCATTGGGCTACGAGGGCGTGCTGCTGTCTACCTATTACTTAATAGCGTGGGCAAATCTACCTGCTTTCTCCAAGACCATATCCAGCATCTCTCGGGTCAGTCTGCCCGTGAATGTGTTCTGCTGGCTCGGGTGGAAGCTGGCTATGAGCAAGTACTCCACGCCTTCATGGCGGTATCGAAACTCGGCGCCATGGGTGAACTTGACGCGACCGACTGGATGGCCGAGTTCTTCCAAAATCTTGAACAGGACGTTCCACCCAAATGCACCGAGACCAACGAATGCACGCACCGTCGGCATCACCAACTCGAGTTCTCGTTTGAACCATGGCGCGCATCTATCACGTTCATCAATCTCCGGCGCATTGCCCGGCGGGGCACATTTAACCGCCGATGTAATCCACGTGTGTTTGAGTTTCTGCCCATCATTGACAGAGACGCTCGTAGGGATCTTCGCAATCCCGATTCGATGTAGCGAACCATAGAGCCAGTCTCCTGACGAGTCGCCGGTGAAGACTCTGCCTGTGCGATTCGCCCCGTGCGCACCGGGAGCCAATCCGACAATAAGCAACCGCGGCTTCTCGGAACCAAAGCCTGGCACTGGCTTGCCCCAATAGTCATGATCGATGTAGGCCTTGCGTTTCGTTGCGGCAACTTCTTCTCGCCACTCGACCAATCGCGGGCACGCATTGCATGAAACGATATTTTCGCGCAACTCTTTGAGAGATGCGGACTTCCTGCTGAGTGAGACTACGTCCGTGCGTTTAACCCTTGGCAAGGGACCACGCCATCCCGTCAAGGATGTCGCTTTCAGATGCGACGAATTCTTTTGCGCCGGTGGCATCCATGATCTGCGAGAGAACAAGTGCACCTGCTGTGATCACGTCGACGCGACCTTCGTGCATGTAAGGAAGTGCCGCGCGCTGCGCGTGAGTCATGGACAAGAACATCTGCGAAATCTCATGGACCTTCTCGGCGGGAATTCGCGAAAGATGGATCGCATTCGGGTCATACCTATCAAGGCCGAGGGCTGCTGCGGCAACGGTTGTGGCGGTACCTGCCACGGCGATCAGCGTCTTCGCCTGTGTTATCGGCACGACGGCTGCGGCAGTCTTGATCGCCTCCTTGATATCGGTGATTGCCAAACCGATTTCCGCCACTGTTGGAGGATCCGTGTGGAAGTGGCGCTCGGACATGCGCACGCATCCGATGTTGACGCTCTTGGCGAATTCCACATTTTCGTGGCCGAAGACGAATTCCGTTGACCCGCCGCCGATATCCACGACCAAGAAGGGGGCTTGGCTGGCATGGAGTTCACGTGATGCGCCTTGGAACGACAGGGCCGCTTCCTCATCCCCCGAGATGACCTCGGGGTAGACCCCAAGCCGCTCGTGCACGCCGTTGAGAAAGACATCTCGATTCTTCGCATCCCGTGATGCGCTTGTTGCGCAGAAGCGGATCTTCTCAACACCTCGTCGTCGGAGTTCGTTTACGAATAGATCAACGCCAGCAAATGTTCGTGCGATGGCGTCGGGGTGAAACTCTCCGGTCTTGTCGACTCCTTGACCAAGGCGGACGATCTCCATGCCGCGGAAGACTTCGCGGAACGTGTCGCCTTCAATATCGGCAATCAGAAGACGGATCGAATTGGTTCCGCAATCAAATGCCGCGACTCTCATTCTTCCTCATCCGATCCGCACGGTGAATCCAGCCACCACTTCGGCAACAGGGCCAATGCCTCATCGCCCAAAGGATTTACTCCCGGGCCAGCGGCGAGTGAGTGCGCGACGAGGGAGTGCAGGCATTTGACGCGGTCAGGCATTCCTCCTGCAGAGATGTCTTCGATTTCTTCGACATGAATTCCAAGCGCGGCACGTGCGGCCAAGTAATCATCGTGTGCCGCGGCGTAGGCACCAGCCAACTCGGGGTCGATTGCCAGTCGACGGTTCATGTCGACCATCAATCCGCTTGATTCCAACGTTGAAATGACTCCGGTGAGTTTCGGACACGTTGCATAATAGAAAGTGGGGAAAGGAGTCCCGTCTTCCAATCTCGGCGGCGTCTCTACGACTGCGGGGTTGCCACACGGACAGCGATAAGCAATGGCATGCACGTTGCGAGGTCGTCGACCCAACTGCACTTGAATGCACTCCAAATCTGCAGATGTGGCAGTTCTCATTTCGAACCAACTTCGGTGATCGATGCAATGAGACGGTTGTACCAAGGCAATCCGCTTGGAATGTCTTTCGCTACCGCAGTTGTCGGCACGGCTTGAGTTTCAGTTGAATCGGTCACGATGTATTGACGCTCCCCCGGCAGCACAAAATGGAGTCTCTCGCGGGCCTGCGTCTTGATGTAGTCCGGGTCCTTCCAGAGTTCCAGTTGCTTTGCCGCGTCGGCAAGTGCTTGGTCGTTGGCGGCCACCTGGGCCTTCACCGCGTTGATTTGGGCTCGCTGCGCGAAGTACCTCTGACTTGGTGGCGCCAACATCCATGACAGCAGAAAAAGAACGAGGATCAACGTCATCGAACGTCCAGAACGGCTCTTCTTCTGTGAACCCTTCCTGGATGAACGTGGCGACGACATCGTCTATCTCGAGTCTTTATGCCTTAAAGCGTGGGAAAGCAGTAGCTCCTGCATAGAAGCCGCCATGGCCCAACTCTTCTTCGATGCGAAGGAGTTGGTTGTACTTGGCAACTCGCTCGGACCGCGCAGGCGCACCGGTCTTAATCTGTCCGCAGTTTGTTGCGACAGCAAGATCGGCAATGGTCGTGTCTTCGGTTTCGCCGGATCGGTGGCTGAGCATCGAGCGGTAGTTCGCGCGGTGCGCCATTTCCACTGCATCGAGGGTCTCAGTCAGTGTTCCGATCTGGTTGACCTTCACAAGAAGTGCGTTTGCAGTGTGCGCCGCAATTCCACGCGAGAGGCGTACGGGGTTGGTGACGAAGAGATCGTCGCCGACAATTTGAACCTTGGATCCGAGTTCGGCAGTCATCTTCGCCCAGCCGGCCCAGTCTTCTTCATCTAGCGGATCTTCAATGGAGACCAATGGGTAAGAGCTGACGAGATCGGCGTAGTAGGCGATCAAATCATCCGATGACTTCTGGGCGCCTTCAAATGTGTACTTGCCAGCCTTATGGAATTCAGTGGCTGCAACATCCATGGCAAGGGCGACATCCTTGCCTGGCTCAAGTCCTGCAAGAACAATCGCCTCGAGGATCAGATCCAGCGCTGCGCGGTTGCTCTCAAGATTTGGCGCAAATCCACCTTCGTCGCCGACGCTCGTTGCAAGTCCGCGTGCCTTGAGCACGGATTTCAACCCGTGGTAAATCTCGGCGCCCCATCGGAGTGCTTCCTTGAATGACTCGGCGCCAATGGGCGCGATCATGAATTCTTGAATGTCTACGTTCGTATCTGCGTGCGCACCACCGTTGAGGATGTTCATCATCGGAACTGGCAGTACATGCGCGTTTGGTCCGCCCAAGTAGCGGAAGAGTGAGAGGTCGGCGCTATCGGCTGCTGCCTTTGCTACGGCAAGTGATACGCCGAGAATCGCATTGGCGCCGAGGCGTGATTTATTCGATGTGCCATCAAGGCTGATCATCTCGTCATCAATGAGGCGCTGATCCTGCGCGTCAAATCCCTCGATCGCTGGAGCGATCTCATCCAGCACGAAGGCCACTGCATTCTCAACGCCCTTGCCGCCGTAGCGCTTGGCGCCATCGCGGAGTTCAGCAGCCTCAAATGCGCCAGTGGATGCCCCACTTGGTACCGCGGCGCGAGCTTGAGTGCCATCATCTAGTGCGATTTCTACTTCAACGGTTGGGTTTCCACGCGAATCCAGAATCTCGCGAGCTCCGAGAGCTTCAATGATGGCCACTGTATATCTCCTCTTAATTCAATTCTGATGTACATGAAAGAAGGCGTGCCATCGACACTGATTGGCTTCGCTGATTGCGGGTTTATCCTACCGTGCTTTCAATTTTGGCTATCTGAGCAGCCAAATTGCGAGCCACGAGGCGAAGGGCACCTTCGGGATCAACGCCATGTTCGCTAGCCCATGCGATGGTTGCAAGGAGCACTTCACCGACCGCTTCTTGGGTCGCCTCTTCTGGCTCGTGAATCTTTGAAGGCAAATCCAATGTCAACCGGTTCTTCTCGGCGCGATAGAGCAATTTTGCAACGAGAGGTAGCGCTGGTTGGCCAACTGGAACGCCATCAACTGCTGATGTGCGCCCTTTCTCTTTGGCTTTGAGCGCTTCCCAATTCTCAAGGACCTGATCGCTAGAAAGATCCTCGGCATCGGCGAAAACATGCGGGTGGCGACGAATCAGTTTCTCCGCGACGGCCTGTGCGACATCTTCTATTGAAAACGGATCGGTTGGATGTTCCTCTGCCATGCGCGCATGGAAGTAGACCTGAAGCAACACATCGCCAAGTTCTTCGCGCATTGCCTCGCGATCTTGAGTCTCGACTGCTTCTATGAATTCGTAGGACTCTTCCAGCAAGAATTTAACCAACGACTCGTGCGTCTGCTCGGCATCCCAAGGACACCCGCCGGGCGAACGGAGTCGATCCATCACCGCAACGAGTTGTTGCAAGTGAGATGCGGTCATTTAGTCGCGGCAGGGCTTGCTGCTGGGCTGGCTGCGTCTGCGGGAAGAATGTCACCAGTTGCAGGATCCCATTTTCCGTACTGTGGGTTGACGGTGACCTTGAGCGCTGCGGCCTTTGCAACAACCAACTTCTGGATTTCGTTTCCGGTATCAGCCTGCGCGATGCCGTGAGCTGCTGCGTACTCCGCAATCTTCTCAGACTGCAAAATCAATTGAAGGTACTGAGGGAAATCAACGGACGCGATCGATGCGCCAACAAGTGCCTTAGGAAGATTTGTCTCGCCACCGAGTTGGGTAATGATCGTCGCGCGACGTTCGTCAATTTCAGACTTCTTGATCGTGATCTTCTCGTCTGCGGCGACTGCACCAAGCAAGATTGAGATCAAGTGGAAGCGGAGTTGGCTGCGGTTGAGTTCAGCGCCAGTTGTTATCTGCATTCCTGTTGTATCGACCTTGGCACGCTCGGCAAGAACGCCGTCGATGCTCTTCTGCACTGTTGCCTGCGTAATCTTGGTAGAACCAACCGTTGCAGCGGCGCCAACCTGTGAGCATCCAGCAAGTAGTAATGCGCTGGCTACGGTAATTAGGGCAATAACTCTCTTCACGTCTTGCTCGCTTTCATTGGCGTCGTTGGAACTACGAGATTCTCAATGGCCGTGGTGGCCCACTCCAGTAGAGAAGTATCCACCATGTCAGTGCTGCCCACGGACGGCACCCATGCGGCCGCCGTCGGCAAAGCGACCAGAACCGTATTGGTGGCGGTCTTGTAGAGCGATCCCGGATAGAGGCGAGTCAGGCGCAATTGCATGGATTCAGGCAATTTCACAGGCCCTATGCGCAGATATTTGCCCTGGAGGACGACCTCGGTGAGTTTGAGGGATTTGGCAAGGGCTCGGAGCTGGGCCACTTTCAGCAAGGACTGAGCCTCCTCTGGTAACGCCCCGAAGCGGTCGACCAATTCCTCGCGGATCTCATCGACCACTGCCCCAGATGCTGCATCAGCCAGACGGCGGTAAAGGTCGAGACGGATTCGCTCGCCCGGAACATATTGGTCAGACAAGTGGGCGTTGATCGGAAGTTCCACCTTGCATTCAATGTTCTTCTCATCTACTTCCATGTAACCCGACTTGTAGTCGGCCACTGCCTCACCGACCATGCGCATGTACAGGTCAAAGCCCACATCGGCGATATGGCCCGATTGCTCCCCGCCTAACAAATTGCCAGCACCGCGGATTTCAAGATCCTTTAGCGCAACGCGCATGCCAGAACCAAGGTCGGTGTTCGCGGCGATCGTCTTCAACCGATCGATGGCAACTTCAGAGAGCGGCTGATCGGATGGATAGAGGAAGTACGCGTACGCACGTTCGCGACCGCGGCCCACACGTCCTCGCAACTGGTGGAGTTGCGAAAGACCGAAGCGGTCGGAGCGCTCGACGATCAGTGTGTTCGCATTGGAGATATCAAGACCACTCTCGACGATGGTCGTGCAGACCAGAACATCGAAGTCGCGGTTCCAGAATCCCAGGATGACGTCTTCCAACATGTGCTCGCCCATCTGCCCATGTGCCACGCGAATGCGCGCCTCAGGTATCAGGGTCTGCAATTTCGATGCGGCCTGGTCGATCGACTCGACGCGGTTGTGAATGTAGAAGACTTGGCCGTCACGCAACAGTTCGCGCCTGATCGCCGCGCTGATCTGCGCATCCTCGCTTGGGCCAACGTAGGTCAAAATCGGGTGGCGCTCCTCAGGCGGAGTCGTAATCGTCGACATCTCGCGGATTCCAGTTACAGCCATTTCCAGCGTTCGCGGAATCGGTGTCGCCGACATGGCCAAGACATCTACAGAAGTCCGCAATTTCTTGAGGGATTCCTTCTGCTCCACGCCAAAACGCTGCTCTTCATCGACGATCACCAGACCCAAGTCCTTGAAGACTACGTCCTGCGAGAGCAGTCTGTGCGTTCCGATGATGACGTCGACGGATCCGGTCTCAAGATCCTTCAAGATCTCCTTGCTCTCCTTGGCGCTGTTAAAGCGTGAAAGACCCGCAACCTTCACCGGGAATCCTGAATACCTCTCGGTGAAAGTAGCCGAATGCTGCTGAACCAAAAGAGTGGTCGGCACGAGGACTGCAACCTGCTTTCCATCTTGCACTGCCTTGAAGGCTGCGCGAATTGCGATCTCGGTCTTTCCATATCCGACATCGCCGCAAATGATGCGGTCCATCGGATAGGGCTTCTCCATATCGCGTTTTACTTCTTCAATCGTTGAAAGCTGATCTGGAGTCTCGATGTAGGAGAAGGCATCCTCTAACTCTCTCTGCCACGGAGTATCCGGTGAGAATGCATAACCCGGCGTACTCGTGCGTGCGGCGTAGAGACGGATCAATTCCCCCGCGATCTGGCGCACTGCTTTGCGAGCACGGCCTTTAGCTTTCTGCCATTCCCCGCTGCCGATACGGTGCACTGTCGGTGCTTCTCCGCCGACGTACTTGCTGACCTGCTCCAAAGAATCTGTCGGCACAAATACGCGATCTCCGGGTTGTCCGCGCTTTGCCGATGCGTATTCAATAACAAGGTATTCGCGGGTGATTGTGCCGATCGTTCTATGTACTAGTTCTATGTAGCGGCCGATGCCGTGCTGCTCGTGGACGACGTAGTCACCCGCCTTCAATTCAAGCGGATCAATTGCTTGCTTACGGCGAGAAGGAAGTGCATCCCCGTCTTTGCCGCTGCCCTTATGTCCCGAAAGGTCTCTCTCAGTCATAAAGAGAAGCGACGCTGCGTGAGACAAGAAGCCATGGCTCAACTTCGATGTCGTGACATAAACGGTTCCGTGCAATGGCTGGCTGGCGATTTCAGAGACCATCCGCACTGGCAGGTCAGCGTTTCTGAAGATGTCGGCAAATCGCTCGGCCATGCCTGAGCCAAGGGCAGAGAAGACGACGGAATGGTTGTGCAACAAGGATTCGCTGATGATCTCGACTGCCCTGTCGGTGTTGCCTCGCATTGGTTCGATCGGAGTGGCATCCAAGAAGATGACGTCCTCTTCCAAGTCGCTGCCGAAAGGGCTGTAGTTCCGTGATGAGATATTCAAATCAGATAGTTGTTGCTGAATCTCATCCCACGTCAGATACGTCTCTTGCCCGTCATACAACGGTGCTTCCCCGCCAAATGCGGCGTTGGACCACGAGGCCGCCAAAAATTCCTCGTTGGTTGCCAGCAAATCCGCAGATCGCGAACGGATGCGTTCTTGTTCGATGAAGATGACTTCAGTGTTTGGCAGGGCCCGTTCAAGAAGGCTCTGCTGATCATCGACCAACAGTGGAATCAACGACTCCATACCTTCGGTGATAATTCCCTCGGCAAGACGTTCGCAGATTTCTTTGGCTGCCGGATATTTCACGGGGATCTTCTTCGCGCGTTCTTTCACGCTCTCAGTCAGAAGCAACTCTCGACACGGGTAAATCGCCAACGCCCCGACCACGGGTTGAAAAGTTCTCTGGTCTGCAACTTCAAAATAACTCAGCTCTTCGATCTCGTCGCCAAAGAAATCAATGCGCACAGGATGATCCGTTAACGGCAAGAAGATGTCGACGATTCCACCGCGGACCGCGAACTCTCCACGGCGTTCCACGAGATCGGTTCTTGTATATGCGAGGGCGGAGAGATGGTTGACCAGTTTCTCCAACCCGATTTCCTGGCCGATCTCCAACTCCACCAAAGGAGACTTGGCGAGATCGGCAATAAATCGATGGATCAGCCCGCGCGACGGAGTGACGATGATGGGGTGGCTCGAAGTGCCCTCGCGGCGCTGTTTTTCAATCTCATATAGAACATGGATTCTCTTGGCCACGGTGTCGCTTCGGGGGCTCAATCGCTCGTGAGGCAGCGTCTCCCACGCGGGGAATTCATAGACGTTCTCATGCAGAGTCCGCAGCTCGCTCGCGAGATCCTCTGCGCCACGGCTCGATGAAGTCACAACGATCAGTGGGCGTTCCTGCGCCCTTAACGCAATCAGGAATGGGTAGATAGAGGTCGGAGCGACTAATGACCCCGTGGCAGTGATGGCTTCACTGATATCCTTCGAGGCAGAAAGCGCAGGCAGTAATCCCCGCATCGTTGCGACCTCACCTTCAAATGCCAATAAGCCCCAACTCCCAAACCGGGAGGGGGCAGCGCCATTCTAGAGCAGATCTCTTGAGAGGATTAGCCTCATGTCAGCCCACGATGCGACAAACGACGACGCTGAACTACGCGCGGATGTGCGCAAACTCGGCGATCTTCTGGGGCAGACCCTCGTTCGCCAAGAAGGACCCGCGCTTCTAGAACTCGTTGAGTCCGTCCGTAAAGCAGTCCGCGAAGGCGGCGGCGAAGAACTTCTCGCAAATGTCAGCGTTGATGAATCCGTCCAACTTGTCCGCGCCTTCAGCACCTATTTCCACCTTGCAAACATCGCAGAGCAAGTTCACCGCTCGCGCATTCTGGAACACGATCGCGAAGTATCCGGATCGTGGCTCTCTCGCGCAGTGGACAAGATCATCGATGCGAAAGAGCATCCCGTTGCAGGTCACGAGATCACGAACGAAGACATCGCCCACTGGCTCGCAGATTTCTCCGTCCGCCCTGTCTTCACCGCGCACCCCACCGAAGCAGCACGCCGTTCCATTCTCAACAAACTCGGGAAGGTTGCCGATCTTCTCGACCAAAATTCGTCAGACGTGCAATCCCGCCGCTTAGCCGAAACCGTTGATCTTCTCTGGCAAACAGACGAACTTCGCCTCGGTCAACCAGAGCCACTTGATGAGGCGATGAACGCCCTTTACTACCTCGATGATCTATTCAAATTCACCGTCCCTGAAGTGCTTGATGAATTCGCCCGTGAATTGCGACGCGTGGGAGTCGCCGTCTCCCCTACTGCACGCCCACTCTCATTCGGCACGTGGATCGGCGGTGACCGCGACGGCAACCCCAACGTCACCCCTGATGTCACCCGCGAGACTATGGTCCTTCAAGTCGGCCACGCTATTCGCGTCACCCTTACCGCAATGGATGAAATCCGACAAGTACTTTCGGTATCAACTCGTATCGCTGGCGCCTCAAAGGAATTGGAAGACTCCCTCGCACAAGACATTGCCAACATCCCAGAAATCGAAGCGCGTTACCGCCGCCTGAATGCCGAAGAGCCCTACCGTCTAAAAGCTACTGCAATCGTGCACCGCCTCAACCTCACCCGCGCCCGTCATGCAAAAGGAACCGATCACGTTCCACACCGCGATTACAAAGACACTCACGAACTCCTTGCAGACCTCACAGTGATGCGCGATTCCCTTTTCGCGCACAAAGGCGAACTCATCGCCACCGGCTTACTCGAGCGAACGATCCGCGCTGTATCTGCCTTCGGTCTCACTCACGCAACAATGGATATTCGCGAGCATGCACAAGCACACCACCATGCACTCGCCCAACTGCTCGGAGTCCCAAACTACAAAGAATTGACTCCAGAACAACGGCTGCAAGTACTAGCCACCGAACTCGATCACCCATATTACTACCTTGCCGACGGTCTAGATGCCCAAGGCAAAAAGACCCTCGATACATTCAAGGCCATTGGCGACCTCATCGAACGTTTCGGCCCCGAGGCAATTGAGACCTACATCGTCTCTATGACGAAAAACGGTGACGATCTTCTTGCCGCAGTAGTTCTGGCTAAGGAAGCCGGCCTCATCAACATCGCAAAAGGCAAGGCACTCATTGGCTTCGCCCCGCTCCTCGAAACAGTTGCCGAATTGCGCTCAGCAGATGTCATCCTCGAATCCCTGTTGAGCCAACCAACTTACAGAAAACTCGTCGAACTTCGAGGCAACATCCAAGAAGTCATGTTGGGGTATTCGGACTCCAACAAAGATGCCGGCATTGCCACCAGCCAATGGGAGATTCACCGCGCACAGCGCAGACTCCGCAACGTTGCAATGAAGTACGGCGTAAAACTCCGCCTCTTCCATGGTCGTGGTGGCTCAGTCGGTCGCGGTGGCGGTCCTACTTACGACGCGCTCATTGCACTTCCATGGGGTTCCATCGACGGTCAGATAAAAATGACCGAACAAGGCGAAGTCATCAGCGATAAATATTCTCTTCCGGCGCTTGCTCGCGAGAACATCGAACTCTCACTTGCTGCAGCACTTGAAGCAACAGTCCTCAACCGCGGCCCCCGCCAACGTCCCGAGGATCTAATGAAGTGGGACGAGTGCATGGATCTCGTTAGCGAGAGTTCCTTCAACCAATATCGAACTTTGATCGACCATCCCGATCTCCCTGCATATTTCTACGCGTCTACTCCGGTTGAACAACTCGGCGATCTGTTCTTGGGCTCTCGTCCCTCACGCCGACCCGATGCAAGCATCGGACTGGAAGGCCTGCGTGCGATTCCTTGGGTTTTCGGTTGGACTCAATCACGTCAGATCGTTCCCGGCTGGTTCGGAGTAGGCAGTGGCCTTAAAGCAGCCCGCGAATCAGGCAAGAACGAAGTGCTTGCTCAAATGTTGAAGGAATGGCACTTCTTCCGCACCTTCATCAGCAACGTCGAGATGACTCTGACCAAAACAGACCTAAACACCGCTAGGCGTTACGTTACGCGCCTAACCCCAGAGCCACTTCATCACTTTCTCAACACAATCACGGCAGAATTTGAATTGACCAAATCAGAAATCTTGAAACTGACAGGTAAGACTGAACTCCTAGGTGATCAACCCTTACTCGCGCGAACCTTGGGAGTTAGGGATGCTTACCTCGCTCCGTTGCACCTCTTACAGGTCAACCTGCTGGAGCGAGTGCGCTCCGGAGAAACCATTTCAGATCCCCTTCTTCGTCGTGCACTACTTCTAACGATAAATGGCATCGCCGCAGGATTACGCAATACTGGCTAGACTTTCCGCTCTTTCAAATGCATCCGATCCGAAAACCGGAACTTAAAATCAAAACTTGATCGCGGCATAAACAATCAATTGATATCCGTATCGGTAATCAGCCCGTCGGTAAGACCTTTCATAATCACGAATGACTCCATTAAAGGGTTGATGAAGCGATACCGAAATCGTCTGGCCGAGCCAGATTTACGGAGAATCGGCCCTCGGCTTTCGGCACAAAACTCGCTGAGATGACGCGCAAAAGCTGATATCTCATACTGCTTTTTCATAACAGTGTTCATGGCCTTCTTTACGTCCGAGGCTATAAAGTATCCAGTATCGTCATTCTTTGCCAAAGCGCAAGCCAATAATACTTGAGGGAAAAGGTTTCCTCGAGGGCTCGTTGCAGCTTTATCATAACTGTCACGAATACTCTGTTGTGTCTGATCGATTGCCAATTTTATCGCAGCATTAACATCAGTTTCTGTCACTTCGCTACGCTCATCTTCAATTACCAATTGGGCCGAATGTAAGCAAAGCAAATGCGTGTAATGCGGCAAGCCTTGAGATAATTGTATTATTCTACTTTTCGCATCCTCGTCAATGATCATTCCCAATTTATTGAATCCGTTTTCGACTACTAGATCTAATTCGCTATCGGACATTCTCGGCATTAGGATTTGGGCTAATGCTCTCTCGGTTGATTCATGTTCAGTTATTAATGTTTCAACTGAATCTGCAACGCCGACGAGTATAAAGGTTGCATCAACGCGGGAATCAGAAAAATTCTTAATCGTGTCCGCGAGCATCGTCTTTGTCTCATGGTCAGCGATTCGATCGAATTCATCGATAATAATTATGACTTTGTGCGGGAGCGAACGAAATAAGAACCGAAGTTCATTTGGTGTAATTTGTTCTTTTCCGAGAAATTCGTCAAGACTTCGAGTAATTACCGTGTTTTCCGAACTAAATCCCATTCCCGGTTTAGTTGATTCGAGTTTGATATCACTCAAAATCTCTTGAAAGAGAGTTTTGAAGGTTGTTGACCGATCGCAATTCACCATGACCGAGAGGATGCCTTCGCTACTCGGTAGGAAGTCATGAATTACATTTGCCAGAGAGGTCTTTCCAACTCCCCGTTCGCCGTAGATAATGACGTGTCTTCCCACCTGAGAGATTGCATTTATGACAGTCTTAATCTGATCAAATCGCCCAGAAAATAGGTCTCGCCGACTGACAGGCGCACTCGGAGTAAATACGCGAGCCGCTTCGTATAGTGAAGCCACTGCATCGGGCATTAAAGTCTCCTTACTTGGTCTTGACCAATACATGCTAACACAGAGGGTCCACACGGTTACCTGAAGTGGCCTTCAATAGATTGAATCAGCATTTGCGGTCGAGGTTAAGCTCCATTCGACGCTCCTAATGGTCAGAAATAATGTTTATTGAGTTCATTGCCTCTCTCAGTGATCGATGTATGCGATGATCCCAGCATGACGATTGCTCTCGCAGCCAAGGTACCCGATGGACTGGTCCTGGCGGCCGACAGCGCGACCACCCAACCAATTTACGTGCCCAATTGCGATCTGTTTCATGCCGCCCACGTCTTTAATAACGGCGAGAAGATCACAAACCTTTCGCGCTCTTTGCCGATTGGCATGATGACATGGGGTGTCGGGGCACTGTCCACCCATTCGATAAATTGGCACGGCAAAGAGCTTCGAAGGCGGTTCGAGGGAAATGATCGAGATCTTCCAGAGTGGAGGATCGATCCAGCAAACTTCAGTGTGCTTGAAATTGCCACAAAGGTCCATGAATATTTCAGCGCCTTCTCAGAATTCCAGGCGGTTCCCGCGCCAGGGTTCGGATTACTCATAGCAGGATATTCTTCTGATGGCACGGAACCGCAAGCCTTCACAATTGAGAACACGGCCTCCGGACTATCACAGCCAGATGCCAAGTTAACGGAAATTGCTGAAATTCTGTTTTTTGGACAACCAGAAGCGATCGAAAGGCTCACGCTTGGCTACAGCGGCCAACTTGGGGCCGCGTTACTCTCGATGGGCGCGGCCGCGAACGACTTGCCCCAAATTCTTGAGGTCATAAAGAACCAGACAAGGAACCCCCTCATTCACAGGTCGATGCCAATTCAGGATGTTCTAGACTTGGCTGATTACCTTGTCGACGCAACCATTAAATATGTTAGATTCAGTTCCGGACCAAATACTGTTGGGGGATCAATAGATCTCGCAGCAATAACTCGGCACGAAGGATTCAAATGGGTGAATCGAAAGCATTATTACCCGTCAGAATTCAACCCCAGGGAGACACAATGACAAACAAAGAACATAAATCAGTTGTGACAGTCGTTGCCGCCCACACTGACAGCGAAAGACAGGCGGCCGCTCGGGCTGATAAGCCTCGCCTGGTGTCGATTTCCCAAGATTCTGAAAAGACAGCGTCAACTGGGAATTCGCACCGATTATTGAGAAATCTGCGGGGAGCTTAAATCCGCATTTTGAGCGAAATATTCTTTTGCTCGACCATTGCTTCTAGTGAGCCTCTCCTAAATTCTAGGCACCGTCTCCAATGCAGCCTGGATCGACGCATCTGAGAGTTCGTGGTCAATCATCGTGCCGCCGAGGAATGCGTCGTATGCAGCCAAGTCGAAATGTCCGTGACCACAGAGAGCTGTGAGGAGAACCTTCTCTTCGCCAGTTTCCTTGCATTCCTTAGCTTGGCGAATGATCTCTGCCAATGCATGGGTTGGTTCAGGGGCAGGAACAATTCCTTCCGTGCGAGCGAATTGAACGCCAGCAGCGAAGCAATCAAGTTGACCCATTGCGACGGCATCCATGAGGCCAAGTTCGTATACGTGAGAGATTAGTGGAGCCATGCCGTGATAGCGAAGTCCACCCGCGTGAATTGGATCAGGAACAAAGTCGTGACCAAGGGTATGCATCTTCATTAGTGGAGTCATGCCGGCTGTATCACCGAAGTCGTAACGGTATTCACCACGAGTTAGTGATGGGCATGATGCAGGTTCGACTCCGCGGATCTTTGTGTTTTTACCGTTCTTTAAGTTCTCCCGAATGAATGGGAATGAAAGTCCTGCAAAGTTGGATCCGCCACCAGTGCAACCGACGACTACGTCTGGATAGTCGCCCACCTTGGCGAATTGCTTGAGAGCTTCTTCACCGATGATTGTCTGATGGAGAAGGACGTGGTTGAGAACGCTACCAAGCGCGTAGCCGACCGCAGGATCTTGCGCTGCGATTTCAACGGCTTCGCTAATGGCAATGCCAAGTGATCCAGTGTGGTTTGGGTTCAACGCGAGTTGATTGCGTCCGGCTTGGGTGAGCATGGATGGTGAGCGATGAACGATGGCACCGAAGACTTCCATCATCATTCGGCGGTATGGCTTCTGATCGTAGGAAGCACCCACTTGCCAAACTTCGACATCTATTCCAAAGAGAGCGCCAGCAAATGCGAGGGCGGTGCCCCATTGGCCTGCACCGGTTTCAGTTGTTAACTTCTTGATGCCCGCTTTGGCGTTGTAGTAGGCCTGAGGTACTGCGGTGTTTGGCTTGTGCGAACCAGCAGGACTTACGCCTTCGTACTTGTAATAGATACGAGCGGGTGTGCCAAGTGCCTTCTCAAGACGGTGGGCACGAAATAGCGGAGATGGACGCCAGAGTTTGTAGATGTCTTGGACTTCTTGCGGAATATCGACGTAGCGATCGGTGGTGACTTCTTGCATGATCAAATCCATCGGGAACAACGGGGCGAGGGCTTCTGGGCCAATCGGCTCGTGGGTTCCTGGGTGAAGTGGCGGTGGCGGCGGTGTTGGAAGATCGGCAATCAAGTTGTACCACTGCGTGGGCATTTCGGATTCTTCGAGAATGATTTTGTGATCTGCGCGCGATGAAGTCATGGCGGAGTGTAAACCTGACAGTCACGAGCCGTCTAGGGAATTAAATGTGGGCTTCGAGACTTTCCATATCGTCACCCCTGATGCTCCCCCTCTCCGGGGTGGGCGGCAGACCCGTTTCCTAAGAAGGAGCTCAAACTGATGGCAAATCAAACTATTTCACGTAACAACTCTTCGATCACATGCGCATGCACTCCGACTCAGCGAGTGATGGTAGGAGCCATGGGCGGCCTTGTCGCTGGCATGGTCTTCGGAATGATGATGAATATGCTCAACATGATTGGCGGTATCGCAATGCTGGTGGGCAGCAAATCGAACGCGGTCGGATGGGCAGTGCATCTTCTCATTTCGATGGGAATCGGAGCTGCATTTAGCGTCCTGCTAGAGAAGCGCTTGAAGAATTATTCAGCAGGTATCGGATACGGAATGGCCTATGGAATCTTCTGGTGGGTGCTCGGTGGTCTGATCTTGATGCCCGCGAAATTGAATATGCCAATTTTCCACTTCGACACCATGGCATGGCAGTCGTTGATGGGTCACATTGTTTTCGGAATGGTGTTGGGCGCACTGACCGTCGCCATTCCAAGCAAGATGCACAAGTAAGGCAGAGAACCTCCTAGGACCGGGGTGCTAAGTTGAGAGCGTGCCAGTGAATAAACCCGAATCATTTCGGCTCTTCGTCGAACCGGAAATCCCGGTCTTACTTAGGGTGGCACGCTCTCTTACTGGCAATTCCGCAGACGCGGAAGACCTAGTGCAAGAGACACTCATTAGGGCCTTCGGAGCACTCGACAACTTCGATGGAGCAAACCCGAGGGCCTGGCTATTAACAATCTTGCGGAACGCGGCGCACAATGTTTGGAGAAAGAAGAAGCCAGATTACGTCGATGACTGGACTCTGCTGCCAGAGTTCAAACCCGCATTTAACGCGGAGGCACCACGATCTGCCGAAGATGATGCGCTCAATGCAATTGTTGATCCAGCGCTCACGAAGGCGGTAAATGATCTCGCAGCGGAATTTCGTTCAGTTTTGATTCTTGTTGATGTAGAAGGGTTTTCGTATGCGGAGTGCGCGGAGATACTCGGAATACCCATTGGGACAGTGATGTCGCGCAGAAGTCGAGCAGTAGCCAAGGTTCGAAAGTCATTACAAAAGGCGAAAGAAGGGGCGGTGAACAAATGAAGATTTCCGACGTAATGTCGATGCCAGAGTGCCATTGGATCAGGGCACATCTGATCCGATATTTGGATCGGGATCCATCGGCGCCATTGAGCGCTGAGGAACTCACGCGACTCGAATCCCACATCGCTATCTGCGATAAATGTGCCTCGATCTCAGAGGACTACCGTGAGACGTCAAGAGCGCTTAGCCAATTGCGAACAAATGTTGATCAAGAAAGTATTGCCCGGCTCAGCGCTTCACTGCAGAAACTCACTTTAGAGGACTAAAAGCACTCTCCGATTTTCAGAAATTCATTTCACTTTCTGATGAGTTGGGTTCGCCTCGGTGTAGATGCTGTCAAACCAGACAACTTGTTTGCATCGACCACAACGTAGTTTGTCGTTCACTTTTCCTCCGCAATCAGCGTGGTAACTCAGTCGCGGTGGGCCTAAGGGATCAGGACAATAGCGATCTCCCCACTTGGCCAAATGGAAAATTACCGGTTGAAGATCCAGAGCCTTCTGAGTTGGGATGTATTCAAATCTCTCGGGGGATTCTTGGTACATGACTCGCTCAACGAGACCTTCTTCATCAAGTCGTTTCAAGCGGTCAGTAAGAACGTTCGGTGCAATGCCCAAGCTCTGTTGAAATTCGTCAAAGCGCTTTAGACCGAAAGAAATATCTCGAAGCACCAGAAGAGTCCATCGGTCTCCCACAATCTCAAGGGCACGGGCAATAGAGCAATCCTGTCCTTCATACATTCGTCCAAGCATGTGGAAAGCATATCTGAGGGACTTGCTTCACGATAGTCTCTGGGCTAGAGTCACTATTGTCATGCAAGTTACAGGAAGGTACGGAGAATGATTCACCCGACGATTTTGGTTACGGCAGCAACTGGCAACACTGGTTTTCCAGCGGCCATGCAACTTCTTGAACGCAAATATCCGGTGAGGGCATTCGTTCGACGAGAGAGTGATCGCAGCAAAACGCTTCGCGCGATGGGCGCTGAGATCTTTGTCGGATCCCTCGACGACATTGGTGATGTCCGTCGCGGGTTGGCGGGCGTGCAGCGTGTTTACTTCTGTCCCCCGATCTTGCCGGGACTTTTGGACAAGACTGTCATCTTCTCGGAGGCGGCACAGGAAATGAATCTGGAATTCGTCGTCGCAATGACGCAATGGACGGCTGATCCGAGTCATCACTCAATTCACACGCGTCAGCATTGGCTAGGTGACAAGGTGCTGAGCCACATGAGCGGTGTTCAATCCGCCTTCGTCAACCCTGGTTGGTTTGCCGACAATTATTTAGCCGCCCCTGAACTCATTACGCAGTTCGGTCTCCTGCCCATGCCACTTGGAGACGGATTGAACGCGCCACCATCTAACGAGGATATAGCCCGAGTTGTCGTCGGGATCTTGGAGGATCCCGCAAGTCATGTCGGCCAGACATATCGACCGACTGGCCCCACACTACTTTCGCCCCAAGAGATTGCAGGGGCACTAAGCAGTGCAACGGGACGAAAAGTGAGGTACATAAACGTTCCGCTGGGTATGTTCGGAAAAATCGGCCGGAGCCTAGGACTACCTGACTACACGACAGGACAGGTACTTCACTACTTGGCCGATTATCAGCGAAATACCTTCGCCAAGGGGGCACCGACAAATGTCGTGGAGGAATTCGGTGGCCGCCCCGCCGAGGATTTTGAAACGATCGCCCGTCGCTATCTGGCGTCATCAATGAAGCGAACCGTGGGCACGAGAATCGGCGCAACGAACCGAATGATGATGGCAATGATGAAGGGGATGTCGAATCTCAAAGTGATCTCACGACTGGACGATTACAAACTCACCAACCCCATGTATTCTGCAGATTCCACTAGCTGGTTAGAGAGCCACGAATCAAATGTGCTCACAAGCTAAGAATTGAAGTCCTGCTGGGTTTTCTCTAAACCGTCTGTAATAAGAGATTCGACTGCCTCAGCACCATGAATAAGGAAATTCTGAAGTTCCTTCTTCTCCGCGACGGCGAATTGCTTGAGTACAAAATCGGCTGGGTCTTGGCGGCCAATCGGGCGACCAATGCCCATGCGAACGCGGTAATAATTCGCGGTGGTAAAAGATGAAGTCAGGCTTTTCAATCCGTTATGGCCGTTGTCGCCGCCTGCAAGTTTCACGCGGATTGCGTTAAAGGGAATATCAAGTTCATCATGAATGACGATGACCTTCGCGGGTTCGATCTTGTAGAAGGCGGCGAGCGCCTTAATGGGTCCGCCAGATTCGTTCATGTAACTCTTGGATTTAGCCAGAATTACCGAAGATGCGTGTGGGCCAACGCCAATCTTGTAAGCGGCCACATCGGTGCGCGATTTGTGAGTGGTCCAGCGGGCCTTGTTCTGGTCGGCAAGGATTTCGACGACCATCTGGCCGATGTTGTGCCGCGTCGATTCATATTCGGGACCTGGATTACCCAGACCTACGACAAGCCAGACCATGAGGTAAGACTATTGGAGAGAAAGGAGAATTAGTCCTTCTTCTCTTCGGCCTCTGCAGCGGCGGTGCTTACAGCAGATGCTGCAGCAGCGGCTGCGGTGTCAGAGGCCGCGATGTCGTCATGGCTTGAACGCACTGAAAGGTGAACAACTGGCATGTGTGGGTCAGAGATCAAGGTGACACCTGTTGGGAGCTTGACGTCGGATGCATAAAGCGAAAGTCCGGCAACGAGTCCGGTGAGATCCAATGCGAAGAAGTCAGGAATTGCGGTGGCTTCGGTCTCAACTTCAATGGTGGTGTTCATGTGCTCGAGGATTCCATCGCGATCGAATTCACCTGATGTGTGGATTGGGACAGAGACGACGACGCGCTCTCCGCGACGAACGATGATGAGGTCGAGGTGCTCAAGCGTGCCCTTGATGGCATCGCGAACGATTGACTTCGGGAGGGTGAGTTCGGTCTTGCCGTCAACAACGATGTCGAGAAGGACGTTGCTGGTCTTCAATGCTTTGCCAAGCTCAAGGGCAGGAAGGGAGATGTGGGCTGGCTTTGCGCCGTGCCCGTAGATGACCGCGGGGACCATTCCATCGCGACGCGCACGACGTGCTGCGCCTTTACCGAATTCGGTACGGCTCACGCCATTGATGATGATCTCGGCCATTTTAAATCTCCCTTATTTCGAACCTTCGGACAAATCACGTTGGTTTCGGCAGGAGCGCACGTTTAAATCGTCGACTTGCTTAAACCGTCGATTACGGTGTGCGTACCCTCGCCGGAACTTGCGAAAGATTAGCGAATAAAGGCTGTGAACAGCAAATCCGCTGGATTTTGCGTCTGATTTTGGATCAGGAAAGGCCGTCGAAAAGGCTTGTCACGGAACCGTCTTCAAAGACCTCTCGGATGGCCCTGGCCAGAAGAGGCGCGATCGGAAGAACGGTGAGTCGATCGAAATATTTGTCTTCGGAAATCGGCAACGTGTCGGTGACGACAACTTCGCTGACGCGAGAGCCCCTCAATCGCTCGATCGCAGGACCTGATAGAACGGCGTGCGTTGCAGCGACGATGACTTCCTTTGCACCTTCGTCAAAGAGCGCGTCGACGGCCTTAATGATTGTGCCGGCTGTGTCGATCATGTCATCGATGACAACGCAAGTCTGTCCTTGAACATCACCGACGACGCGACCGGTTATGGATTCGTTGGGAATCCGCGGATCACGTGTCTTGTGAATGAATGCGATGGGACAGCCACCAAGGAGATCCGACCAACGCTCTGCAACGCGGACTCGTCCCGAGTCTGGAGAAACAATGGTCAGTCGCGAGCGATCAACTTTGCTGCCGACGTAGTTGGCAAGAAGTGGAAGTGCGAAAAGGTGGTCGACTGGACCATCGAAGAAGCCTTGAATCTGCGAAGTATGGAGGTCTACGACCATCAAACGGTCTGCACCGGCCGTCTTGAAGAGGTCGGCCATCAATCGAGCAGTGATCGGCTCGCGGCCGCGGTGCTTCTTGTCCTGGCGGGCGTATCCGTAGAACGGTGCGACAACCGTGATGCGCTTTGCGGAGGCGCGCTTGAGGGCATCGACCATGATGAGTTGTTCCATGATCTGCTTGTTGATTGGCGAGGCGTGGCTCTGAATGACGAAGGCGTCGCTTCCGCGGACGCTCTCTTCGAACCTCACGAAGATCTCGCCGTTGGCGAAGTCGTAGGCCGAGGTCGGCGTGAGAGGGATGCCGAGTTCTGAAGCGACCTGCTCAGCTAGCTCGGGAAAAGCACGTCCGGTAAAAATCCTCAGTCGCTTTTCGGAGGCGAGTCGTAGTTCGCTCATAGGTGTCATATCCCTTTCTCGGAGCTGGCATCTGCTGCCTCTGCTGCTACTGCTGCCTCTGCCGATAAAGCAGATGGCGTACCTTTACGTTTTCGTAGAACCCACCCTAAGACATTTCGCTGCCTTGCTCTGCCAACCCCGATTGCCCCTGCCGGGACGTTCTCAGTTATCACTGAGCCTGCCGCGGTGTAAGCGCCGTCCCCGATAGAGATCGGGGCGATCAACATCGTGTCGCTGCCGATGCGCACGTGGTCGCCAATTTCAGTGTGATGCTTATTTTCGCCGTCGTAATTGACGAATACCGTGGATGCGCCGATGTTGGTACCTACACCGATCGTGGCGTCCCCGACGTATGTCAGATGTGGGACTTTAGAGCCCTCACCAAGGGTCGAGTTCTTCATCTCGACAAATGCTCCGGTGCGGCTACTCGATCCCAGAACTGCGCCTTTGCGCAAATAAGTAAAGGGTCCAACACTGGCACCCTCCCCGATTGTTGCGCCGATGCAATAAGACTCGAGAACAGTTGCACTGGCCAAGACTTCGCAGTCAACCAGCGTCGTGCGCGGGCCTACGACGGCGTGCTCGGAAATTGTCGTCGCACCGTAAAGAGCAGTGCCAGGATGAATAGTGACATCGGCTGCAATTTTCACAGTTGTGTCGATCCATGTGGTCGTCGGGTCGATCATGCTGACGCCAGCCCGCATGAAGGAATCGTTGATCTGATCGCGCATAATCGCCCCGCACTCGGCCAGTTGAACGCGGTCGTTGACGCCGAGAATCTCAACTGCATCGGGTGTGAGAATCGGAACTACGCGATCCCCCTCGGCCTGCATGATTTCTATGACCTGGGTGAGGTAGAGCTCGCCTTGGGCGTTGTCATCGGTGAGCTGGTTGATGACTCGGTGCAACTTGGAAAGATCGAAAACATAGACGCCCGAATTGATCTCTTCGATTTCCCGCTCGAATTCATCGGCGTCGCGCTCTTCGACGATCTTCAAGAGATCGCCGTTGTCCGCGCGAATGATCCGTCCATATCCCGTGGGATCTGGGAGTTCGGCGGTCAACACTGTGGCGGCGAATCCACCCTCGTTGTGCGCTGCAATCAGTTGGCTCAGTGTCTGACTCGACAACAACGGAGTATCTCCAGCGACAATAAGAACGGTGCCCTTCACTTCAGTGCCAGCGAGCGCCAACTGCACTGCATGGCCGGTGCCACCTCGGCGATCTTGAACTACGGCAATTGCCGTTGGTGAAATCTTTGCGAGATGTTCGCTGACTAATTCGCGACCTGATCCGACGACGACGCGAATCTCCGCAGGAGCAAGTACTTCAACTGCGGTGAGTACGTGACCTAAAAGGGATTGACCTGCAATGGCGTGGAGAACCTTGGGCGTTGCTGATTTCATCCGCGTGCCTTCACCGGCAGCTAAGACGATCACATAATCAAGTCGGCTCAAGCATCGCTCCCACGCTAGGTTCAAGAGATCCGTACCTTAGGCGCCAGCCTAATTGCTCCGCCATTCTTTTTGGCTTTGCAACGGATTTGCTCCGCCACCAGGTATCGATCCTGGACCCTGGGCTTCAAAGGCCCATGTGCTAGCCACTACACAATGGCGGAACCCGTATTCTCCCGTATCAGAGGCACTACTTTCGACCACTCGTCTATGCGCCTCCGCCAAAGATGCATGGGGTAATCTGCTACGGACAGCAATAAGGGCGATTCGAACTGGAGGCAGCGGCCGATGCGCGATGAAGTAGACCGCCTTGTCGCCGATTGGAAGCGCGAGCGCCCAGATCTGGACCTTTCTCCACTCGAAGTCCTCAGCCGGATCACCAGAATTGCCCGCCACCTCGATATTGCCAGGCGGCGCGCCTTCGCGGACCTGGATACGTGGGGCTTTGACGTCCTAGCCGCCCTTCGCCGATCCGGCGAGCCCTACCAACTCTCCCCTGGCCAACTCCTTCAGGAGACGATGGTGACCAGCGGGACCATGACCAACCGGCTGGATCGATTAGAAGAACTCAACCTGATCACCCGAAAGCCTGATCCCAAGGACGGCCGAGGATCTTTGGTGACGCTGACCAAGAGCGGAATGCGGGCGGTAGACGCAGCCATGGAGGACTTACTTGAGCAAGAGGGAGTTTTTCTTCAATCCTTGACCGAAACCGAACGGGTCAAACTCGCATCCTTGCTCGCCATCGTCGCCGCGCCCTTTGACGAACAGCAAGAAGAAAAATAGTTAACGAATCTCGGTTACCCGCGCTCCAGGAACCGGACCGCTGACACGAGTAACGCTTCCGACAACACCGCTTGATGTAAGTGCCACTGCGAGGTCGAGTGCCTGATCTTCATCGGCGACAAGAAATGCCACAGTTGGCCCCGATCCAGAAACTATCGAACCGAGTGCCCCGTACTCGTCGCCAACATCGAGGATGAGGCGCAACGCAGGACGCAACGAACATGCAGCGGGTTGAAGATCATTGACCAGTGACTTACCGAGGGCGACGGCATCTGCTGCAAGAAGTGCTTGAAGAAGGTGGTCGCTGACCTGCGGTGTGGCGACCTTCATCCCTTCGCGCAGACGATCGCACTCGGCATATACAGCCGGAGTCGAAAGACCCACTGTGGATAGCGCAAGAACCCAGTGGTAGACGCCACGCGAAAGCGCGGCAGTGACTTGATCACCGCGACCACGGCCGACGGCAGTTCCTCCGCTCAACATGAAGGGAACATCGCTGCCGAGTTTGGCCGCGACTTCGTGCAGCTCCTCCCGCGTCTGTCCTAATGCAAAAAGAGCGTCGATGGCCAAGATAGTCGCGGCTGCATCAGCGCTGCCGCCAGCCATCCCGCCGGCCACGGGTATGGACTTACTGATCTCAATGCGCAAATCCGCTGGCAACTCATGCTTCTGGCACATCAATACCGCCGCGCGCCAAGCCAAATTCGACTCATCGGTGGGGACTCCATGAACGTGGTCGCCACTTACGCTAAGTGAAAGCCCAGCACCGATTTCGTCCTTGGTGATAGTGACATCGTCGAAGAGGGAAATCGACTGAAATACCGTGACAATTCCGTGGTAGCCGTCTGCTTCTTTGGGGCCGACGGAGAGTTGGAGGTTGATTTTTCCAGGCACACGTACGACAACTGATGTTGCTACAGGATGCGCCATATCAAGACCCTATTCCTAATTCGTCGGCAGAGCGCGCAATCTGGCAGAACTGTTCGACTACTAATGCTTCTCCGCGCAATGTCGGGTCGATCCCCGCTTTCTCCAACACGTCTTGGGCGGCTTCTGAACTTCCCAACCAATTCTTCAAAGCCGACCGCAGCATCTTTCGGCGCTGCGAGAATGCCGCATCAATTGCCGCGAAAACTCGAAGCCGCAACTTCTCATCACCCAGTGGCTCGTGTCGAACAAACGCAACCAGTTTGGAGTCAACGTTGGGGACCGGCCAGAAAACGGACCGCGATACAGAACCCCCGTGCGACATATCTGCCCACCACGCTGCTTTGACACTTGGGATTCCGTAATCCTTTGATCCGGGTTTGGCAACGAGTCGGTCTGCAACCTCTGCCTGGACCATCACGATTCCAGATCGAATCGTCGGAAACTTCTCCAAGTAATGAAGCAAGACCGGAACAGAGATGTTGTAGGGAAGATTCGCCACAAGGACAGTTGGCAGATGAGGCAGGCGCGAAACTTGAAGCGCGTCCTCGTTGATGACGGTGAGGTTGGCGAAATGTGCTGAATGCGCTTTCACGGTTATCGGAAGCTGCTGTGCCAAACGCTGATCGATCTCAATGGCAATAACGCTGGCCGCCTCATCGAGCAACCCCAATGTCAGAGATCCCAACCCGGGTCCGATTTCTAGTGCGACGTCCGTTGAAGACACTCCAGCAAGCTTCACAATCTTCCGGCAGATATTGGCATCGATCACGAAGTTCTGCCCCAGCGCCTTGGCGGGCTTGAGATCCAACTGGGCGGCTAGGGCGCGTATTTCAGCCGCGCCGAGCAGGCTCATGCCGAGAACGATCCGAAAATGCGCTCGGCATTGGAGCCAAGAGCAGTGGCCAATGCGGCCAGATCATCACCGCGTTCGTGTGCCATCGCCCGAACGATTGTGGCGATCTGCGCTGGAGAATTAAGACGACCTCGATGCGGTGAGGGAGTGAGAAATGGGGAATCCGTTTCAACTAGAAGCTGCTCTACCGGGACCAGCTTCACCGCCTCGCGCAGTTGCGGGGCGTTCTTGAACGTGATCGTGCCTGCGAAAGAAAGCACGTACCCGCGATCGATGCACGTCTTTGCCATCTCGATATCGCCTGAGAAGCAGTGGAAGACCGTTTTCTCTGGTGCACCGACTTCAAGCAGAATCGAGAGGATGTCATCGTGCGAGTCGCGATCGTGGATGACAAGTGCCTTCTTCGTTCTCTTTGCGAGGTCGATGTGCCATTTGAAAGATTCTTGTTGTCGATGACGCAACTCGGGTGGAGTGCGGAAGTAATCAAGTCCGGTCTCACCGATCGCACGAACTCTTGGGTGCTGCGCCAACCTCTCAATGATTGCCAAATCATGATCGAGGTCCTCGACAACAGGTGCCTCGTTGGGATGAAGCGCGACCGCGGCAAGCACCGTGTCACTCCAGTGCTCTGCCGCATCGACACACCATTGCGACTGCTCTGCCGAATATCCGACTTGAACAACGCGATCGACGCCAACTGATTTTGCCTGTGCAAGAACTTCGCCGACCTCGGGTGAATCAGGAGCAGTGTTGGTCACTATTTCAATATGTGCATGCGCATCAACGGTCGGAACTGGCAGTGCTTCTGGAAGAGGCGCCATTGGGCGATCAATATCCCGATTGTGCCGATCTGCCATTGGCGTTAGGCGATTACATCTAGACGTGGGAAAAGCGATGCGCTCTTTGTGACAACAGAACCAGCCGGAAGTTGGCCCCACGTGGCGACATCAGCGATGCGCTGATCCTTCAACGCGCCAATTGTTTTGTTCGCACCAAGGGATTCCCAGAGAATCTCGCAGGTCGCTGGCATGACCGCGTTCAAGAGCACGGCAAGTGCGCGCAATGATTCGGCGGTGTTGTAGAGCACTGCATCCAACTCTGCCTTGTTTGCAGGGTCTTTCGCCAGAATCCAGGGCTCTTTGATAGTGACATATCCATTGACCTGCTTGCAGAAATCCATGATCGCGACGATTCCGCTTTGGAAATCCAGATCGCATATGGCGGCGTCGGCCGTCTTGACGGTTGCGATGAGCTCCTCGGCAAGTTCCTTGTCGTAGCTGGCAGCAGGGACCACACCATCGCAGTATTTTTCGACCATCGCGGCAAGCCGGGATGAGAGGTTTCCGAAGTCATTTGCCAACTCGCTTGTGTAGCGGGCGTGCATGTCCTCCCATGAGAATGATCCGTCGCTTCCGAAGGGAATCGCGCGTAGGAAGTAATAGCGGAACGCGTCCACACCAAAGTGGTCGGTGATCTGAGAGGGAGCGATCCCGGTGAGTTTGCTCTTGCTCATCTTCTCGCCGCCGACGAGCAACCATCCGTGTGCGAAAACCTTCTTTGGTGTTGCAAGTCCCGCCGCCATCAACATGGCCGGCCAGATAACGGCGTGAAATCGCAAAATGTCTTTTCCTACAAGGTGAACGTCTGCGGGCCACGTATTGGCAAACTTCTTACCGCCTTCACTTGACGGGTCATCACCGAGACCAACTGCAGTTGCGTAATTCAATAGCGCATCGAACCAGACGTAGAAGACTTGATCGGTATCCCACGGCACTGTAATGCCCCAATCGAATGTGGAACGAGAAATCGAGAGATCGGTAACGCCGCTTTCGAGAAAGGAAACAATTTCATTGCGTGCGCTCTCGGGTTGCAATGCCTCGGGGTTCAAACGGTAATGCTGGAGTAATGGCTCGACGAATTCGGAGAGCTTGAAGAACCAGTTGTTCTCGTTGACAATCTCGATTGGCGTGCCATGAACGGAGCAGGTCTGCTTGCCGTCCTTCTCTACCAAGTCGCCTGGAAGTTTGAACTCTTCACAACCAACGCAGTATTGGCCCTCATATTGGCCTGCGTAAATAAATCCAGCATCTTTTAATCCGGTCAGGAACTTCTGAACGCGTTCGCTGTGGCGGGGTTCGGTCGTGCGGATGAAATCATCGTTGGCAATATTCAGGGCTAGCCAGTTCGGCTTCCATGAAGTCTCGACGAGATTGTCGACCCAAGCTTGCGGGCTGACTCCGTTTGCTTCGGCCGTGCGTAGCACTTTCTGGCCGTGTTCATCGGTGCCAGTCAAGAACCAGACAGACTCACCCTTCTGGCGATGCCAGCGCGTCAATACATCGCCCGCGACCGTCGTGTACGCATGCCCGATGTGCGGCACATCGTTCACGTAGTAAATAGGCGTGGTTACGTAGAAAGTCTTGGGTGGGATCGTCACGTGGATATCTTAGAGGTTGATTTCGAGTCGACCATCGCGGCGAAAACCGCGCGCTTGGCTACGGAGAATTCTTCTGCCACTGTAGAAATCGCGGATTTTCGATCCATGCCTGCTGCTTCATATTCTTTTACGCGGGAAACCATGCCCGCCGATGTGATTTCTGCAGAATTGCTGGGGGCACCTTCGAGGACCATCGTGATCTCGCCCAGAACCTCGTGAGTTTTCGCCCACGTCAATAGTTCGCCAAGGCTTGCGCGGATTGTCTCCTCGTATCGTTTTGTCATCTCTCGGCAAATTGCTCCGTTGCGATGTGGACCGAAAACCGCAACGGCATCTTCGAGCGCATCAAGAAGCCGGTGAGGTGCTTCAAACCAGACGATCGTGCGTTCCTCGTTTCTCAAATTCTCAAAGAACTTCTCGCGTGCACCCGATGTCCTTGGCGAAAAACCTTCAAAGACAAAGCGGTCGGTGGGAAGTCCGGCTAGTGCAATCGCAGTGGTAACGGCACTCGGTCCAGGTATGACTTCTACAGGAATTCCCGCTGCGATGGCGTCTCGCATCAGACGAAAGCCGGGATCGCTGATTGTTGGCATCCCTGCATCGGATACGACCAATACAGAGGTGCCAGCTTGAAGCATCCCCAAGATCTCAACACTTCGTTCTTGCTCATTGCCTTCGAAAAATGAGACAACTCGCCCTCTGAATTTAATATTCAAATCCGCACACAAGCGGTGGAATTTCCGAGAATCTTCGGCCGCGACAACCCCCGAATTCTCAATGGCTTCGATAAGGCGGGCGCTTGCGTCCCCAGGATTTCCAAGAGGAGTAGCCGCAAGGGTCAAAGTCATAGCTAAATCCTCTCAGTTATCTTTCTATTCTCGCTTAGGCTAACCCCGTGGGCCCAATTCTGATCGCGCTGCTCTCCTTCGGACTCCGGCTCTTTCATTTGGGACTTCCTAAAGGTTTGGTTTTCGACGAGGTCTATTACGTCGACGGGGCTCGCGACTACCTCGCCCACGGCGTAGAAGTGTCGGGAAATGTCCCTGAATTCATCGTCCATCCACCTGTCGGCAAATGGTGCATTGCGCTGGGAATCAAACTTTTCGGAAACCACGAATTCGGATGGAGAATCAGCGTCGCCGTTGCTGGCGCATTGACCATCTATCTCATTGGGAGAATCGCGCAGCGATTATTCGCCACACCGTGGTTTGGCACTCTTGCCTCACTTCTCATGGCCCTGGACGGACTGAACCTGGTTCATTCGCGCACAGCATTGCTTGACCTCTTCCTCACGCTCTTCGTCCTCCTTGCAGTTCTGTCGTGGCTTAAAGGCCACTATTGGCGAACGGGAATCTGGTTTGGCCTTGCCTGCGGAACCAAATGGAGCGGAATCTACATTCTCGTTGCCTTCGCTCTTCTCACTGTCTATCGAGACCGTGGGCGAATACAACCCTTCCTGAAATTACTGGGCATGAGATTCACACAGTTTTTCATCGTTCCGGTCATTACCTACGTTGCTACATGGACTGGGTGGTTTAGAAGTCCGCTTGGGTGGGACAGGCATTGGGCAGATGAGCGTTCGACATCGTTTGGCTTCATTCCATCGTCACTTCGGTCTTTCTGGCACTATCACGCAGAAATCCTGAACTTTCACCGAACTCTGACTCAACATCATTCCTACCAAGCCAATCCATGGAGTTGGATGGTGATGGGCAGACCCACTTCCTTCTACTACGGAACGCCGAAGGCGTGCGGCGGAGCCAAAGACTGTTCGCAAGAAGTTCTTGCCCTAGGCACGCCGTTACTTTGGTGGTTGGGAACCCTTGCCCTGGCCGTTGTTCTCGGTTTCTGGATGAGAAGTCTTGTGACCGACAAGCGACCAGATTTCGTAACAGGTTTCATCTTGCTCGGCGTCGCCGCCGGCTATCTTCCGTGGTTCTTCTTTCAACGCCGGACAGTATTCACTTTCTACGCAATCGTCTTTGAGCCCTTCGTGATTCTGGCGCTGGTCTTCTGCGCGAAGAAATTCTTGGGAGTGCCACGGTGGCCGAAAGACAAGAAGTGGGTCGTCGGGATCCTCGTCGTACTGATCGCCTTGAATTTCCTCTACTTCTTACCGCTTTTCAACGGTTCGGTCCTCCCATACGACCAGTGGCACTACAGAATGTGGCTTCCCTCCTGGATTTAGCTTGTCCGTTTAATTTCTGGCGATAACGTGCAGCCATTTCCCTTGCTCTGCGTGCGAGAGGGAGAGAATTTCAAATGAAAGACTGGTCATGATTTCTCGGATTTCGGGCTCGGAGTGATATCTGAAATACCTTGGCGCATCCATTTTCTCGAGGGTGATTTCCTCGCCCTCGCCGGCCTTCAACGAGAAGGCAAAAACGCCGTCTTGCCTCAACATAAGAGCGATATTTTTCAGAGCATTTTCGAAGACGTCTTGCGGTGCATGAAGAAGCGATGCATTTGCGAAGATCCCGTCGAAACCTCCGATCCACTCGGGATTTGGATCATCTCGAAAGTCATACTCAGCAGTTATGAAACCTTGCCCCGAGAGTCGATTTAAGGCTTCCGGGATAACGTCAGTGCAGACAACTCTAAATCCCTTAGCGGCAAGATATCGGGCATCACGGCCTGAGGCGGATCCGATCTCAAATATCGAACCCAGGTCTGGTAGAAAGGATGCGAACGAGTCGAGTAGCTCCTTGAACTCTCCGCGTGGTTCTGTACCGGTACGCGCAACATATCTATCGAAGTTGTTCCGATAAGTCTCAATGGTCTCATCGGACAAATTTTTCACGTGGAGCTGAGGGGAATCGAACCCCTGGCCTTCTCATTGCGAACGAGACGCGCTACCAACTGCGCTACAGCCCCAACTGGACCTTCCAGTTAAGTACAGGGCAGGTTAGCACCCGAGCCTGGATCTTGGAATTACTCGTTGGCTGCGCGGTTTTGGCGAAGGCGCTCAACGGCCTCTTCTGCCAGTTGCTGATCGAAAACCTCGTCGCGGGTCGGGGCAGCGGCCAAGAGTGCCTCATTGGCAAGGCGTTCCTGCTCCTCGGACCATGCGCCCGGAATAGTCAGATCGATGACTCGTTTTGGAACAACAGCCTTCGGGGCGCTCACATAAGTAGGCAAAGGGACGTTGTTTGGCTTCCACGAATTGCGAAGTTCGGCGCTGCCCTTAGGAAGAATGACCACACCGCTTATCTCGCGGTCAGCAAGTGGAACCCAGTGTTCGCGTGATTCTTTGGGTGTGAGAACTTGAGAGAGATTCATAGGCGATACGCCTGCTGTTGAGCGATGCAATTGTGTAACGCGACGGCGTTGCAGCCGGTCTGCCACGCTTTGTCTGCGAACGTGCGCAACATAGCCCACTAGGCCAATGACAGGAATCCCTGAATAAATAGGTGAAATTGAATTAAAAGCCGTTTCAAGAATTGTTGCGAGTAGGCCGAGAATCAATAGTGAGAAAACAATTCGACGCCTCAACAACACCTGCGCGATTTTAGATTCGCGATCAAGTTCTGTGTGCACTGGTCCCGAACTCATAGAATCCTCACTCGTCGTACTAGTAACAATTCTCATCGCGCTCTTGTAGCGCTCTACAGATTTTCCCGAAAACTCGTCATGACTATGAACCCATCGGGGAACGAAATAGGCAACCCACATCCCGACAATGGAGAGATAGATAATTCCTGACGCCATGATGCTTAAAGATAGGGGCAGGACTATCAGCTTTCGGGTATTTACGTGGGCAATTTGCCCCATTTTTCTTAAATTGATCAGGCTAAATAATTTTCGGATTCTCTCGGACAAAACACAAATGGTCTCGCCAATGCCCGTCGATGTGAAGGAATCTGGGCCTCTCGCCTTCAAAGTGGTAGCCCGCCTTCTCCGCAACGCGACGGGAGGCAGCGTTCTCAGGCCGCAGATTTATCTCAATTCTGTGAAGGCCCAATACGTCGAATCCGTATTCGGTCATCATCACAACGGCCTTCGTAGTGATTCCTCGATTGGCAAATCTCTTATCGACCCAGTATCCGATGTGGGCCCCTCTTAGTGCCCCCAACACAATTCCGCCCATCGTTATTTGCCCAACCAACGAGCCTTCATACCAAATCGCCAAACTCAGCGAACGCTGTGCCCGACCTTCACGATTATGGGAGGAGACCATCTGAAAAAACGAGGGCAGGTCAGCATCTTGGCTTTCACCGGGAACTATCGGCCTTGTCGCCTCCCAAGGTTCCAACCAATCGCGATTGACTGCGCGGACTTCATCCCATTTCCGGTGATCGCGAAGACGAAGCGGTCGGAGAGTTATGCCTTGTGACTTGAGTACGACCGGCCACTTTCCGTATGTCATTGTCCTACCTAAAAATATCGGCGGCGAAGTACGACAACCGTAACCTCTGCACCTGCCTCTAAGCCAACATCTGATTCGGGGACAGCAATGAGGGCATTGGAGTCGGACAAGGTGGTCATATCCTCTTGATCAGGAAGTGCGCGAACCGAGCGAGCATCCTCAGACAGAAAGGCCCGCAGATAGGTTCGGGCGCCATGTGCTGAGGCAATTGGCCGTTCAAGGCGGGCCTTGACCGACGGTCGGTGAATGTTGGATGAACCCAACATCGTACGGATCATGGGTCTCACGAAGAGTTCGAGGGAGATATAGGCCGCAATCGGATCTCCCGGAAGGGTGACAACGGGGATTCGATCTGGGCCGATGAGGCCGTAATTGTGTCGACCGCTTGCCTCAATGGCTAGATCCACGATCGTTATTTCACCCAATGAGCTCAACGCCCTGGTGATGAGGTCGAAGGAATCATCGTGGCGCTCGCCGCTCACAACGACCAAGTCCGCACGCACCAGTTGGTCTTCGACAACGGATCTGAGTTCATTCTCGTCATTGGGGATTGAGAAGACCCGATAACCCACTGCCCCGGCTTCGCGGACCGAGGTCGTGAGCAACCATGAGTTGGTCTCGTACTCCTCGCCAAAGGAGAGATGCTCGCCGGGTTCGACAAGATCCGGGCCGGCCGAAATAACAACCACTCTAGGGTGCGGTCGAGTAGGGAGAGATTTAAGGCCAATGGAGGCCGCCAATCCGATCTGCGTGGATCGAATCCTCGAACCGGCCTTCATCACCAGTCGATCGCCAGAGTAAACGTCCTCGGCCAATGTGGCGCCATGGGCATCCAGCAGCGGCATCGCGAACGGTTCAAGGGGGCGAGAGATTGAAAGTAAGGCGGTCAGAAACTCATCGACCTTGATTTGCTCTGACATACTCCCACCATACTTGTAGTTCGATTATTTCTAGGTATTTATAGGGGATTTAGGTGAATACGGCAGATCAGAAGAAGGCACTGCGAGATCGATTCCGTCGAGAACGCCGAGAACGGTACATCGCCTCCACATTTGTATATCTCTTGAGCGCTCCCGAAATGAGTGGGGCGAAATGCGTAACAAGTTACTTGTCTGTTGGAGACGAGCCCAGCACGCATGAACTCAACCGCGAACTCATCTCCCGAGGCGTCACGGTTCTACTTCCACGAGTTGCAGGGAAATCACTCCAGTGGGTCGAGTGGAATGGCGATATGAAGAATCTCAAAGAGACTCGTAAATTGCTTGAGCCGATAGGGAAGGAAAGAGGAGACGTCTCAGATGTTGATGTCATGATCATTCCAGCCCTCCACATTGATCAAGATGGATACCGACTGGGACAAGGCGGTGGTTACTACGACCGCACCATGCCGAAGATGCCCGGGTGGAAAGTTGGCATTGTTTATCCTGGTGAAATCACCGGGGACTTGCTACCGCGGGACGAATGGGATGTCCGACTTTCTGCCGCTGCAACTCCCGATCTCATCGTGAGGTTTGCCAAGTAGTTAGCGCTTCAAGTTCCTTGCCATGATGATGCGTTGAATCTGATTGGTGCCCTCATAGATCTGCGTCAATTTGGCATCGCGCATCATGCGTTCGACTGGATAATCTGAAACGTATCCGTAGCCGCCCATGATCTGGACAGCATCTGTGGTCACTTTCATCGCGGTATCGCTTGCAAATGTCTTGCATGCTGCGGCGAAGAACTTGAGATCAGAATCGCCGCGCTCGCTTTTTGCGGCGGCGGCGTAAGTCAATTGCCGTGCGGCTTCGATATTCATCGCCATATCCGCCAACATGAATTGAATCCCCTGAAAATCAAAAATCGGCTTGTTGAATTGATGGCGCTCGTGGGCGTAATTGCTGGCTACATCCAATGCTCCCTGAGCAAGGCCAAGGGCCTGCGCTGCAATCGTGATGCGGGTGTGATCCAGTGTCTCCATCGCGACGCGGAAACCTTCGTTCACCGGACTAATCCGGCGGTCATCGGAAATCTCGACGTTGTCGAAATACACCTCGCGTGTAGGCGAACCGCGAAATCCCATCTTCTTCTCGTGTGCACCAAAAGAGACACCAGGGTCGCTTTTCTCGACGATGAAGGCGGTGATTCCTTCATCGCGCTTGTCAGGGTCGCTGGCCGCCATCACCGTATAGAAGTCGGAGAACCCTGCGTTGGAGATCCACTTCTTGCTTCCGTTGATAATCCATGTATCGCCGGACTTCACAGCCTTTGTGCGAAGGGCAGCTGCGTCTGAGCCTGCTCCAGATTCAGACAGGCAGTACGAGAAGCCCTTTCCTTGCGCTGCCGGCCGCAGCCATCGCTCCTTCTGTTCGTGGGAACCAGAGAGCATCAAGGGCAGCGCACCAAGCTTGTTCACTGCAGGGATCAGCGATGAGGATCCGCAGACGCGGGCAACTTCCTCGACGATGAGTACGACTGCAAGTGCGTCGGCTCCTTCGCCGCCGTACTCGGCAGGAACGTGTGCTGATGCAAGGCCCGCGCGCTGGAGTGCCTCGTAGGCCTCTTGAGGAAATCGGGAGTTCTCATCGACATCGTGCGCGTAAGGCGCGATCTCTTTCAGGGCGAGAGCACGGACACTCTCGCGCAGATCTTTGTGTTCCGAAGGTAGATCAAAGAGAGGTTCACTTGTCACGTTCGTCCCTAACTGCCAGTTTCGCCAAGTAGGCATTGTATTCGGCTAAATCATCGGGAGTTCCCATGGCTGCCGCACGCTCTGCATTTCGGTCGATTCGCCTTGCCTCACGAGCGTCATCGCGGTTCCAGAGAAGAAAGGTTGCAATAAGGGCAAGCATGATCGGGACTTCGCCCATTGCCCATCCCATAGATCCACCAAGATGTTGATCGGAAAGCAAGTCGGGCGACCAGAGTCGATGGAGTTGTGCGAAGTAGCCATGATCCAAGAGAGTGGTCGAGGAAATTAGGGCGACGGAGAAGAAGGCGTGAATCGCCATTGCTGCAAAGAGCAGAACGATCCGTGCCAGATACGGCACTCGCTTTGGGTTCGGGTCAATCCCGATGATGACATGAAAGAACAACAGGCCGGCAAGAATAAAATGCAGGTTCATCACAAAGTGGCCGATATGGCTCTGCATCATTCCGCCAAATAGTGGCGTTAAGTAAAGAACGAATAGGGATCCGTCAAAGAGAGCTAGCGCAACGATTGGATTGACCCAGATACTGACTAGCCGCGAGTGCAATGCCGCAATCAATGTTCCTCGCACACCTCGTTCCTCGGGCGTTCTGCCTTGAGGCAGAGTGCGCAATGCAAGGGTGATCGGTGCGCTGAGAATTATGAAGATCGGTGCAATCATGCCCAGCACCATGTGCGCAACCATGTGATACGAGAAAGCAAAGTGGGCGTACACGCCAAGTCCGCCGCTCGTTGCGAACTCAATAGCCACGCATCCGATGACAAAGTAGGCAGTGCGACTTACGGGCCATGAATCGCCTTGCCTTTTCAGAATAAGAATTCCCCGTACGTACAGAACAAGGATCAAGATGAGGATTCCAGTGAAGAGCGCGTCCGTGTTGTAGGCGATAAGAACGCGGGTGATATTCGGAGCTGCAGGCATCGGCAATCCGGCCACCGTGGTCGCAGGATCAAATTTGCTTCCTGGCGCCGGAGCCGGAGGTTGGTTTGTTGACAGCCACGAACCAAGTGCCAGCGCGATTATCATGATCGAAAGTTCAACCGTGACAAGCGAGGCAAATTTTGCCCAGTTCACGCTTGCCAATTCTCTCGCCGCCAGATTCTTGCGGTGTTGAAATCCGATGAAGATGAGGGCAAGCGTGAGAAAAACCTTGGCAACAACAACGAGTGCATAACTACTGTGCCATGCACCCGCGAAATTCAATCTGGTCCACGCATTTGCCACTCCACTGACTACGACCGCGATGACCGACCAGAGAGCGAGTTGGCTAAAGCGCGGCACGGCAATCGCTCGCGAGCGCGGCTCAAGGAGTGCAAGTCCGAATACTCCGCCGACCCAGAACGCAAGTGCGACGACGTGAATGATGAGAGAGCCGATGGCAAGAGCATGGGACCCGTTCGCGGCTGAGTGACTCTGAAATATCGGCGCGATGATGCCTATTAATGCGGCAATGAGAAGCAGGATCGTTGCACCAACACCGCGCACCCGTTGAACAAGTCCCGCAACCAAAATTGCAACGAGAAGTTGGAAGAGCATGTACTGGCCCAGCGTTATTTGTGTGACGAAGGAATGCAAAGTGGTCGCGTCAATCGCCTCAGGCAAAGACACATCCAAAATGTTTGCCAACGTGAAAACGATGTTCGCTGCACCGAAGATGACCCAGGCAATAGCCGCCCAAAATGCGACAGTGCGAAGTCTCAATGACTCGGCCGACAACTTCCCTCGTTCGTCCTCCAGTAAGAAACTTGCGGCGAGGAGAACTCCTACAACCGCGATGCTTGCAGTAATCGTGACAAACTTGCTGATTGTCGTTAGTGCGTTTACAAATGGCCCCGAAGTGGGAATGGATGCCGCAAGCAACATCATTTCTTCTTAATGAGCTTCCATGCGTAGTAGACAAGGAACAAGAAGACGGCGGCGACGGCAAAAATCAACCCAACGATCAGAACGGGAACGCCCAGTCCTGTGCTTGCAGGTGCCTCTGTCGCAGATGCCGAAGGAGAAATCACCGTCGGTGTAGCCGGTGAAATAACGCTTGGCGCGTTAAAGGTGAATGTGAATGTGCCTTGGAGTGGGACATCATTATTCGTAAGAAGTGAGTAGGCCACCGTGTAGACCCCGCTGACTTTCATCAACTTGAGGCCTGCCACAATGGTCGTGGCGTTCACAGTCAGTGTCCCGTCGTCCACGCGAGCCCCTTGCGGATCAGTAACCGTCACGGTGTTGCCGGTATCCATGACGACATCCTGAGTATTGAGCGTGATGGCGCTGGGCGTGGCATTAACCGTCGAGCCAGCGACTGGAGATGTGCTGACGAGCGAATTCGCACTGGCCGGACCAGCCATCAGAACGGTACCGATAAACGCCAAAAGTGCGCAGGCGAGCGTCTTTCTCAACTTCATGGTCCCCCCAGGCATCGCGTAATTCGCCTCTATCGTCTCACTTCTTTAGACTTCGATCTACCGCCCCGCGCGGACGGGACTGCTCAATAGATCAAAAAGAAGAAAGGACGCTAAGTGCCCACATATCAATACGCATGTAGCGCCTGCCAACACGAATTTGAAGTATTTCAGGCTTTCAGCGAATCATCGTTGACGCACTGCCCAGAATGCAACGGGCAATTGCGGAAGGTCTATTCGGCCGTTGGGGTTGTCTTCAAAGGATCTGGCTTTTACAAAACAGATTCAAAGAGCGAGTCCAAGCCTGCAAGCCCCATCTCCAAGGAAAGCACTGGTGCTAAAGAGGGCACTGGCAAGAAACCAACTACCGAAAGCACCCCTGCGGCCAAAGCCACCGAGTAGTAGGTCAACCGTGGTGCGGGGGCTTATCTGATTGAATCTCTTCTTCCCGAAGCCTCTGGTCATTCTGCTCATCCCGAGGATCACGTTCGTCCGAGGTCGTCTTTGGCCAAATCTCGCTCATCATTTTCCGATTCCCAACGAAAGTTCCAAACCGTCCAAAACTGATTCGAAGGAATCCTTAGGAAGATGACCCTCGACAATCAATGCTGACGCACCGTGAACAGTTGACCATGAAAGAATCTCTCCATATGGTCGAATCTTCGGATCAATGGCGCCGTGCTCTTGAAGATCATCAAGACATGAACAGAGAAGATTCCAAGCCCGGCTTTCTTGGCGCATGAGCTGTGCATCTGCAAAATCGATTGAACAAAATCCCCCGAACATTAACCGGAAAAGATTCGGTTCCGACTGTGCCCAGTCAAAGTATGCGCGGCCAAGGGCTCGATAACGCGCACGAGCAGCCTTTGCGGAATCCCCTTGGAATTGCGAAAGTGCGGCTTCTTGCATATCGGCCAATGATTCAAAGAGAGCCTGCCCGACCCCGGAAATAAGTGAATCTTTGTCGGGGTAGTAGTGATAGGCCGCGCTCGGGCTCACACCCACCTCGGCCGCCACCGCGCGCAAAGAGAGATGCTCCGCGCCGTTGGCGCGGACCATCTTCGTTGCGGCAGCGATTAACGCCGCCTCGAGGTTTCCGTGGTGATAGTTCGCACGGGGCTTTAGTAGTGACACAGGGAGAATCATCTCGCTAATCTTGACAATGTTCAATTCCGCCGACAATAATCTGCACATCGTTCAGATATGGAGATATACGTGTTTAATGCCCTCGCTCGCACTGTGGTTCGCCGCCGCAAATCAACCCTGATCATCTTCCTCCTCGTTGTCTTCGCAGCCGGCGGAATCGGATCCTTGGCCTTTAGCAAGCTCGACAGCGGCGGCTATTCAGATCCCAAGAGCGAGTCGGCGCGGGCGGCGAATTATCTGACCTCGCACTTCCACGTGAAAGATCCCGGCATCGTTTTGATTGTGGACTCGGGGTCCAGCCAAGTGAACGACCCGACGGTGGCTGCCTCCGCGGCTCGATTGGAAACTCAGGTCAAAGCAGTACCGGGCGTCGCGCAGACTCTGTCGTACTGGTCTACTGGCAACCTTCCCTCTCTCCAATCACGCGACGGGAAAGCTGCCTACATTTTCGTTTACACGCAAAATACGAACTTCGGCCCAACCAGTGATGTCGGAAAGGTAATTCAGAGCAAATTCGATGGAGAGTTCGAGTCTCTTCATGTTTACGCGTCAGGTGCCGGTGTAATCGCGCACGCCATCAACAGCAAGATCTCGAAGGATCTGGCTCTGGCCGAGATGATTTCTATCCCTCTGACCTTCATCCTGTTGGCCTTCGTCTTTGGCGCCTTAGTCGCGTCAGCAATGCCCCTTGTCGTCGGAGTCAGCGCCATTCTCGGTTCATTCTTTCTGATCTATCTCTTCACACTTTTCACAGATGTCAGCATTTTCGCGCTCAACTTGATCACTGGTCTAGGACTGGGTCTCGGTATCGATTACGCCCTACTTATCGTGAACCGGTTCCGCGAAGAGCTACATACAGGCAAGAGCGTGGAGGATGCGGTTTTCACCACGGTGACCACTGCAGGAAAGACCGTCTTCTATTCCGGTCTTTCAGTATTCGTCACAATTAGTTCGATGATGTTCTTCCCGTTGAGTTTCCTTAAATCATTCGGATATGCGGGAGTATCCGTTGTCGCACTCGCGGTTGCTGGCGCACTCATTCCCCTCCCGGCCATCTTGGCGATGCTCGGACATCGAATCGACAAAGCAGTCGTACGAAAGAGCGCGATCGTGCCCAAGGGTGAAGGAAGATGGGCCGCCACCGCTCGCTTCGTCATGCGCCGGCCGGTACCAGTAGTGCTGGTTTCATTGATCATTTTGGGCATTTTTGCCGCTCCTATAAAGAACGTGGCTTTCGGTCAGGTCGACTCTAGGGTCCTTCCTAAGTCAGACAATGCCGCCATCGCCGCACAGGTCATTGTTGACCGCTTCCCCGGTCAAGAAGGAAGCCCCATCGAGATCATCATTCCGGGTGGCGTTTCGAAGACTGCAGAAGTTGCTGCCTATGCAAAGGAGATTGCCGCCACCCCGGGAATTGTCCATCTGAATCCCATGCAGACACAGGGAAATGACCTTCGGCTTTCAGCGGTGCAATCAATGCCTTCGCGATCAACTCAGGCTGAAGCACTCATCCATAGCCTTCGCGCGATTCCCTCGCCGTCGGGAACTCTCATCGGAGGGGCCGCTGCCGACTTCACGGACACCCAGGATGGAATCGCACATACTCTTCCTTGGGCACTTGGTTGGATTGCCTTGAGCGTTCTCGTACTGATCTTCATCTTCACTGGATCCATCATCCTGCCGATCAAGGCCGTCATTTTGAATGTGCTCTCCCTTGTAGCGACAATCGGAGTACTGAGTTGGATCTTCATCGATGGCCATCTGAAATGGTTGGTGGGAGATTTCACGACGACAGGAAGCCTAGATACAGGGATCACGATTCTGGTAGCAGTGGTCGTCTTCGGCCTCTCGATGGACTACGAGATCTTCTTACTTTCGCGAATTCGCGAAGAACATTACGCAGGAAGATCCAATACGGAATCCGTGGCGACAGGTTTGCAACGTTCTGCGCGAATCATCACAGCAGCGGCCATGCTCCTTGCAGTTGTATTCGCGGCCTTCATCACCAGCGGTATCTCATCCATCAAAGCGATGGGTGTCGGTGTTGCATTCGCTGTAATTGTTGATGCAACATTGATCCGCGCACTTTTGGTTCCTGCATTAATGCGTCTGTTTGGCGAGCGAAACTGGTGGGCCCCCAAATCCATGAAGCGTTTTACCCTGACACATTAGAACTTGGCTCAATAACCTTTATTGCAACGTGTCCTCGGCCGGAGTCGGACCGGCGACCTACCGCTTAGGAGGCGGTTGCTCTATCCACTGAGCTACGAGGACGTTTCATGCGCAATATTGGCAGATCAAAGGCCTTTGGCTAGCATTGGTCTCCTAATAACCGTCAAAAGTTACATGAATGAAAGGCCGTTCAATGAAAGCGCTAGTTATAGGCGCAGGCGGCGTTGGCAGGGCAATCGCAAATATCGCCTCCCGAAGGCAATTCATCAGCTCCATGGTGATCGCGGATCGCACCTTGACTCGCGCTGAAGAAGCAGTTGCCAGGGTAAAAGACTCCCGGTTCTCTGCCGCCCAAGTAAACGCTGCCGAACTTGAAGACATCCGCGAACTCATCCGTAAAGCCGATCCTGATGTCGTCATCAATGCCGTAGACCCCCGTTTTGTCATGCCGATTTTCTTGGCGTGCGAGATTGAAAACACCAACTACATCGATATGGCCATGTCGTTGTCCCGCCCCCACCCCCATTATCCAAATACCGAAACCGGTGTGAAGCTGGGTGATGAGCAGTTTGCTCGTGACTGGAACTGGAGCGAGCGCGGCATTTACGCACTCGTTGGTATGGGCATCGAGCCCGGCATGAGCGATGTGTTTGCCCGATATGCATCTGACCATTTGTTCAGTCGGATTGATTCCATCACAGTTCTCGATGGATCAAACTTGACCGTCGAGGGCCATGATTTTGCGCCGTCATTTTCCATCTGGACCACAATTGAAGAGTGTCTCAATCCACCGTTGGTCTGGGAAGACGGACGCGGCTGGTTCACGACCGAGCCGTTTAGCGAAATCGAGACTTTCGATTTCCCCGAAGGAATCGGACCTGTCGAGTGCGTCAACGTCGAGCATGAGGAAGTTGTTCTCATCCCACAGAAAGTCGATGCCAAGAAGGTCAACTTCAAATACGGTCTGGGCGCAGAGTTCATTACGACTCTCAAGACAATTCACATGCTGGGCATGGACCGCAAAGAAAATGTCGAAGTTCAAGGTGTCTCGGTATCTCCAAGAGACCTGCTCGCGGCGTCTTTGCCTGACCCAGCAACACTTGGTGAGCGCATGAAAGGCAAGACCTGCGCAGGCACACTCGTAAAAGGCCTGAATAAAGAAGGACAGCCGTATGCCTGCTACATCTACAACGTGATCGACAATGAATGGTCAATGAAGGAATATGGCGACCAGGCAGTTGTATGGCAGACAGCGGTAAACCCACTGGTTGCAATGGAATTGATCCACAAAGGTATCTGGGAGCCATCTGGAGTTAACGGACCGGAATGGTTTGAGCCAAAGCCTTTCCTTGACCTGCTCGAGTCATACGGCACCAGTTGGACCATCCGCGAAGAAGACGCAAGCGACATAGAGATCTAGGCCAAGATGAAGAACGACTTTGATGTCGTCATAGTCGGTTCTGGTTTTGGTGGCTCTGTCGCTGCCCTTCGCTTGGTTGAAAAAGGCTACAACGTCGCCATCCTTGAGGCAGGACGAAGATTCGAGGATAAGGATTTTCCGAAAACTTCTTGGCGACTCAGCAAGTTCCTCTTCATGCCCAAGTTGGGACTACTTGGCCTGCAACGTATTCACTACTTGCCAGATGCCATAGTGCTTGCAGGGGCGGGCGTCGGCGGTGGCTCGTTGATTTACGCAAACACGTTGTACCAGCCAGGTGACAAGTACTTCCATGATTCACTCTGGTCACACATCACTGACTGGAAGAGTGAACTCGCTCCCTTTTATGAACAAGCCAAACGCATGCTTGGGGTAACTCTGAATCCTCACTTCTCACCTAGCGATCAAGCGATGAAAGAAGCCGCCATTGCGATGGGGGTTGGAGAGACTTTTCAAATGGCACCCCTTGGCATCTATTTTGGCAACGGAACAGATGTCACAGTCCAAGATCCATACTTCGGTGGGGTCGGTCCAGAACGAAACGGCTGCATTCAGTGCGGTGCCTGCATGACGGGCTGTCGCAACAATGCAAAAAATACTCTGCCAAAAAACTATCTGGGTTTGGCCGAACACGGCGGGGCGCAAGTCTTTCCACTGACCACCGTGACCAAAGTCGAGCAAGATCAAAACGGGGACTGGATCCTCCACACGAGCAAGACGGGACCTCGCCCGACACCTGGGGAGACATTCACCGCTAAAGAAGTCGTGATCGCAGCAGGGACGTACAACACCCAAAAATTACTGCATCGAATGAGGGATGACCGGATACTGTCCCAACTCTCCAACCGACTTGGTGACTACTCTCGCACCAACAGCGAATCCCTAGTCGGTGCAACGATGCCCAACACGGATATTGATTTCAGCCAAGGCTCGGCAATCACCTCTTCGTTCTTCCCTGATGAAAATACCCACATTGAGCCGGTCAGATACGGAAAAGGCAGCAATTTCATGGGTCTTTTGCAGACCGTCATGACAGACGGAACATCTTCCAAAGCCAGGCGCAAGCAATGGTTACAGAAAGTTCTCGGTGATCCTTCACTTCTGCCCAAGGTGCTCAATGTTCGTAGATGGAGTCAGAGGACAGTCATTGCACTTGTGATGCAGAACGTTGATTCCTGGATACGAGTTAGGCCAACGCGCGGAATCTTCGGATGGCATCTGACGTCGAAGAACAGTTCGGACCAACCCAATGCCACGTGGATACCAGCGGCAAATGAAACTGCCCGCCTCATCGCATCCAAGTACAAAGGAATTGCTGGTGGGCATCTTGGCGATTTGATCAACGCGCCCTTCACTGCGCACTTCGTAGGTGGCGCAGTGATTGGTGATTCCCCCGAGAGCGGTGTCATCGATGCATACAATCGTGTCTGGAACTACCCGAGCATGCACATCGTGGATGGATCGACTCTCACGGCAAACCTTGGCGTCAATCCTTCGCTGACAATCACGGCACAGGCAGAGCGCGCACTTTCGATGTGGCCGAACAAGAATGAGGAAGACAATAGACCCGCACAAGGCGAGGCATATCGCCGGATCGAACCGATAGCACCTCATGCGCCGGTAGTGCCTAGAGGCGCCTACGGCGAACTAGGACCACGAGCAAGTTAACGCTTATGCCACCAGCGAAGTAATGGAGGCGAATCCTCTTTCATGCTGGTGGCGATTTCAATGGCCCCGTCTAGGTGGTTCCCTCGCACCGCTACAACGCGTACATGAGGCATGAGTGTCACAACGTTATCGGTGATCACCTCTTCATAACCCCAATTTCGACTAAGTCCTCCCAGAAGGGCCAATGAAAAACTCTCATTGTAACTTCCACCAACACCCAGCCACGCAGCCTTCACCGTGTTTGCCAACTGCCGTGCACCGTGGTTGCGGATAGTCAGCGCACCCGAAATATTATCTTCTGCTGCCTCTAATATTCTCTTCGCCGTCGTGATGCATAACCAGTTTGCTTCTGCGCCAGTATTGCTTTCAAGTCGATCAAACTGGCTGACCTCAGCACCAAGAAAAGCGAGTAACTCTGCATCGTCCTCACGTCCCTGACGAGTCGCCAGCGCCCTTTCCAGTCCGTGTTTTCCAAGCCAGAAGCCTCCGCCAATATCACCGAACACGTGCCCTAATCCGTCTGCGTGGGAGAATTTTCCTTGGCGACCCGCAACCGCAACGACACCACTGCCCACCGAAAGTGCGACGCCGTCCTCGGTGCCCAAGGCTCCGACCAAGCCTGCCAGGCCGTCGTCTATCACTGCGACATCTTTTGCCTTGAAAAACTCTGCGGCAAGAGCACCGTAGTTTTGCGGATCTGGCACGTGGCCGTAAATGCCGGTAAGTGAGAGAGCAACTAGTTCCTCTCGAATGGCGCCCTCGTGATATTCAACAAGTTCGTCGAACACATCTCGCAAAGCTTCCAAAGATGATTCAGTGGCTCTCTTTGCACGAGAGGATTCAAAATGCCCGTCAGTCCATCTAATTCGAGTGCCGGACTGTCCCAGATCAACGGCTAGCACCATAATTCATTCTATGAGCAAGACTGCATTGATCACAGGGGCAAGCGCCGGAATCGGCGCGCGTTTTGCCAATCTATTAGCACGAGAAGGCTACGACTTGGTGCTCGTTGCTCGAGATGAGAAACGTCTTCGCGAAAGCGCAGATGCATTAGAAAACGAATTCGGCACCAAGTGTGAAATTCTCGTCGCCGATCTTTCTACAGAGGAAGGTTCGAAATCGGTGGAAGAGCGAGTCTCTGATCCAGAAAGACCGATTGATGTTCTGATCAACAACGCAGGTTTCGGGATAAGGGAAAGTTTCCTCAAGAGCCACAAGGATGCAGAGCAGCAACTTTTGGATGTTCTGGTTCGTACCCCCATGCGCTTGATGCATTCGGCCCTTCCGTTAATGAAAGAGCGAAATTCGGGGATCATCATCAACGTCTCATCCGTCGCCGGATGGATCGCCGGAGGAACGTACAGCGCCGCCAAGTCCTACCTGACTGTACTTAGCGAGTCTTTACACACCGAGCTTCGAGCAACGAATGTGAACGTCCTTGCGCTATGCCCAGGATTCACGCACACCGAATTCCACCAACGTGGAAAGATGCGCATGGAAGCCCTTCCGAAATTCATGTGGTTGGAAGCCGACCGCGTTGTCGCGAAAGCCTGGTCTGACGCCCTTTCTGGCAAGGCCGTCTCTGTTCCAGGTTGGCAGTACGCGATCGTCTCCTCGCTGGCGCGCTTTGCCCCGCGGCCGCTGGTTCGCAAAGTCGGAATGAACGTCCGTGTGAGGCAACGGCATAAATAGCCCTTTTCCTGTGCATTCTCGGTGAATTGGGCGCTAACGCGCCTGACTAGGCTCGGTTCAACGCAGGGATTGGCTAGTATGTGGAGATATTCCTTGGAGGTTTACATGTTTCGTAAAGTCATCACCGCGTCGATTCTCGGTTTCGTTCTTGCAGGATCTTTGGTCTCGATGGCCCCGGCAAATGCCGCCGTCAAGATCAGCAACGGCGTCACCTGTCCGAAACCAAACAAGACCACCAAGGTAGGTGGCACGGTATACAAGTGCACCAAGAACCCAATCGTCAATAAAACGAAGTACACGTGGGTGTCCAAGGACTGCATCAACTCGAACACCACCTACACGAAATTGAACGCGTCCTACAAGACCTTGGTCGCGGGATTACCTGCGGCCCTTACCGCCCTTGATGAGAAGATCGCCGCGGAACAAGCAAAGGTTCTTGAATCGGCTGCCAAGGCAGATGCACTCGATGCCAAAATAGTTACGTGGCAGGCCAAAGTCGTTGAGTTCACAGCCGCAAAAGCTGCGCTCTTGGCCAAACCGAATCCATCGACGTACGTAACTGCGATTTCGACTTATACAACTGCGATCCGCTCCCTCAATTCTGCAATTGCTTCAAATACCGCAGCGAGCAGCGCTCTCCGCAAGATTGGAAAGACCGTTGCGACCATGCAAGCTCAACGGGCTGCAACGGTGTCATCCGTAACTCAGGCCAAGGCCGGGGTCGCACAAGCACTCTCGCTTCGCAACCTGATCTGCCAAAAGGGACTCTAAGACCTCATTGCCGTATCGGAGTGCTGAAACCTCCGATACGGCAATGCAGTCACCAGTGGGCTATGGCTTTCCCTATTTATCCAACTGATGGCCGTGCCATAACTTCTCGTCAATGGGGCCTACTCGGTTAATAGCACCGCTCCTGCTGGCCGTTCACTTCATTGCCAAATTGCTTTTCCCGCAGCCTCAATTATTCCTCGACCTTGTCCTTTTCAATCTGGTCGCACTCATGGCTGCAATTTCCATACTGCTCTCGCCGAAATTCAATGACAAGAGAGCCAAGTACGCTGTCACGTCGGCGATCACTTTCTGGGTAAGCGGAACCTGCCTCTCCTCGTACAGCGAGTTCTACACAAGCCCTCACATCGGCTTATCCATTATCAATCTCTGCTACCTGCTTTTCTACCCGCTTGCGTTCATCGGATTAACGCGCGCGCTCAGAGCAAGGCGTAAATTGGGTTCAGTCGAAATTCTCGATGCAACGATTCTCGGGATCGGTCTCGGCGCCCTTGGTACAGCCTTCCTGATCTCCCCCATCCTTCCAAGATTTGATGGCGATGTAATGCGGACTTTCTTCGCAGTTCTCTTTCCAGTAGCAGACCTCGTGCTTGTCGCCCTTGCACTGTCTCTCGTCGTGATTTCTTCAATCACAGGCCGAAACTTCTTGATCTGCATTGGAGTGGTGGTGTATGCAAGCGCCGACTTCCTATTCCTCTGGCTAGAAGTCCACCGACAATATTCCTTGGGATCGCTCAGCGATGATGGATGGCTGCTCGGACTTATCCTTATCGCCGAGGGGTTCTGGCATCACGGATCGGAAAAGGAATCAAGTGAATCTATCCACCCAATATTTATCGCGCTATCAGTGATGCTCAGCGCGACCTTGTTAGCAATTACGTCGCTTCGTCCTGGCTATCTCCCCAACTTCATCTTGATTCCAACCATTGTCACTTTACTTCTTGCGTTTGTCCGCATGACTATTGCGCTACGACAATCGCGCACCATCGGTGAAGAAAGACTTCTTGCGCGAACCGATGAACTTACAGGTTTGCCCAATCGTCGACGCTTCATTTCCGAGCTTGCGGAGTTGGCCAGTGCAAAAGATGGCGCCCTCCTGCTTCTTGACCTTGACGGGTTCAAACCCATCAACGATCAATTCGGGCATGAGGTGGGAGATCAACTTCTCAAACAGGTTTCGACGCGCTTCATCCGGGCACTGCCGCAGGGCGCACTTCTTGCCCGTCTTGGAGGAGACGAATTCGGCGCAATCCTTCGCGGTGACTACGAAACCACCTTCGAGGTGGCACTCGCACTGCGTGCAACGCTGAGCTACCCCTTCTCCATCTCCGGACGCGAGATTCGCGTGGGCGTGAGCGTGGGGCACGTGGGTAACGACGGCTCCTCCAACCTGCTTCGACGAGCAGACAACGCCATGTACCAAGCCAAGCGCGAGGGAGCCGGGGTCTGGTCGGAGCCGACGAATTCTGCCCAAATTTTTTAGCCTATGATTTGTCACGCGCAGCGACCATCTCACACGCTCGCAGAAGAGGTCTAATTGTCCGCAACCTTCCACAATCGAATTCTGGTTCTCGGCGCCGGCTCAGTTGCCCAATGCGCAATCCCACTTCTTCTCGAACACTTAGTGGAAGCCAAACAGATGACGATCGTGGATAAACGCGACAATAGGTCTCGGGTGCAAACTGCCATCCACCAAGGTGCAACGTACGTCCAAGACGAGCTGACTCGCAGCAACCTTGATGAGTTCCTCAGCCGATTCCTGTCAGAGGGCGACTTCCTCCTTGATTTGGCGTGGAATATCGACGCGAATGCCATCATCGAATGGGCTCACAATCACGGCGTCATCTATCTGAATACTTCGCTAGAGGAGTGGGAGCCATACTCCGGTGGCCCCGAAAGAACTGTCCAATCACGAACCCTCTACGTGCGCCATATGCGCATCCGCGAGATGAAAGCGAAATGGAATAAGACAGGTCCAACGGCAATCGTCGAACATGGCGCAAACCCGGGATTCGTTTCGCACCTTGTGAAGCGCGGCCTCGTTGATATTGCAACGCGTGCGATAAAAGACGGTCTAGCTGGCGAAGGGGTGGAGAAAGCGCTGAACGAAGGCAACTTCCCCGTGCTCGCGCAGAAGTTGGGTGTGAAGGTCATTCACATCGCCGAACGTGATACTCAGGTCGCCGACAAACCAAAGCTTGTCGGCGAATTCGTCAACACGTGGAGCGTCGAGGGTTTTTACGAAGAAGGAATCGCACCCGCCGAACTCGGTTGGGGAACGCACGAGAAGACTCTCCCCGCAAATGCTTATACGCACGAGGACGGGCCTCAGAACCAGATCGCACTTGCTCAGCCAGGTGCCACCACATGGGTGCGTTCATGGGTCCCCAATTCAGAAACAACTGGCCTACTTGTGCGCCATGGAGAAGCCTTCACGATGTCGGATCACCTGACCGTCTGGGATGGCGACAAGGCCGTCTACCGACCAACAGTGCACTACGCATACTGCCCATCGGATGCGGCAATTGTTTCGATGCGCGAACTTGAGATGCGCCAATGGGATCTTCAAACAGATCAACGGATCATGAACGATGAAATCATTGACGGCGAAGATCGACTCGGCGTACTTATTCTTGGCCATCCGTACAAGGCGTGGTGGACTGGATCTCTTCTCTCAATCCACGATGCGCGAAAACTGATTCCAAACCAATCTGCAACAACGGTGCAGGTTGCCAGCGCTGTCTATGCCGCAGTTGCCTGGGCAATGGAAAATCCCGATCGCGGCCTTCTTGTTCCCGATGATCTTCCTTGGAAGGAAGTCCTGGATTTGGCCGAGAGATACTGGGGTGGAATCCATTCAGTCGCCGCCGACTGGGATCCACTCATGTATCGCAACGATCTTTATGGCCCTTGGAACGGTCGCGTTTACGACCATTCTGATCCATGGCAGTTCGCCAATTTCCTTGCCTAGTGTCTGCCCGCCCAAGAACTAGACAGCGATGGAGCAAGTAAAGAGTTTCCAGATACGTGGCGTACAAGGGGATGTGCACCGGGTCGATTTCAACGGTCGCCTCGTTGATTACTGGAGTCCTTCGCTACCAACAAGACATCTCCTTGTAGCCCACGATGGCCAGAATGTCTTTGACCGTAATACTTCGACGAGGCGCAGCACCTGGCGGATGGCTCAGTCAGCAATTCGCGTCAGCCAAGAACTTGGGATTGCTCCTCCAGCGATCATTGGAGTGTTTCACAGTCGAAGTGCGAGCAATCCTTGGGGTCGAATTCTGGACTTGGCCCCCCAGGATCCATTCCAAAACGGAGTCGAACCCGCTGAAAAGAACGATGAGATTTCCATAAACGACTTGAATGGCAACGAGTATCTCGAGCAAATCACCGAGATCATCGCGCCATCGATTGCAGCCAAACTCGGAATGGATCTCGATGCAACCGACAAGGCCGTCATCGGGTCAAGCATGGGAGGGCTCGCCTCCATCTACGCGATTGGGAAACGCCCTGATTTCTTCACCACCTGCCTTGCGCTCTCGCCACATTGGAGCGCCGGTCACCCCCCGCTTGTGAATGCACTCCTCGACTCCCTTCCGCGACCCGGAACACACAAGATCTGGATGAGCCGTGGCACAAGAGGACTGGATGCCGACTACGGGCCGTTCCAAGACCTAGCCGACCAGAAGATGCTCGAGGCGGGTTGGCAAGAGGGACAAGACTTCATCACGCGGGTGTATCGGAAATCAGGACATACCGAAAGATCATGGGCAAAATACTTGGACCAGCCGATGGCTTTCTGGCTGGCGAATTAGCCTTTTACCGCGCCTCTAGTCAGGCCTGAAACCAAGTATCGCTGGGCAAAAAGGAAGACGACCAAGGAGGGAACCGTGACGATCACGGCCGAGACACTCAACTTCTGCCACGCCTGATCAAACTGGAAGATGTAGGTTCGAAGCCCAACGGGCAAGGTGTAGTGCTCTGGTGAAATCTCAACCACGTTTGCGAAGGCCACTTCGTTCCACGCAGTGATGAAAGTGAAGAAGCATGTCACCGCAATCCCTGGCAGTGCCAGTGGGAAGATTATTCGACGGAAGATTCCGTATGGACTTAATCCATCAAGTGCACCCGCCTCATCCAACTCCTTGGGAATGCCATCAAAGAAGCCTTTCAGCATCCACGTGCAGAAGGGAACCGCGATAGTCGAATAGGCCAGTAACAATCCCGGGATGCTGTCGAGCATCGAGAAATGGAAGATAGGAAAACGGATAAGGATTTGATAGATCGGCACAAGAAGAATTGCAGCAGGAAACATCTGAGTGACCAAGAAGAAGTTCAAAACACTCTTTCTTCCGGGGAAGATGAAACGTGACAGTACATAGGCGGCTGTCGCGGATAAGAAGACGCCGATGATCATCGTCACCAGCGCTACGAAGACGGAATTGCGAAGCCAGATGAGAAACTCGCCGTTGTTATCTGAAAGGACTTGGTGGTATCCGCTCAAAGTCCAATGCTTGGGGAGAACGTGCAACCCAGATGCTGACTTGATCTCTTGATCGCTCTTGAAAGAGTTAAGGAGGATGAGCAGCGCGGGCAAGATGGAAATGAGAGCGGCCAGAGTTAACGCGATATGCAGACCAAAGGAAGCCTGCACAGAGCGCTTTCTCTTCTTGCGAGCGATCTCTACCATGTCTCTTCTCCCGACTTTCGAACTGCGTTGCGATAGAAACTGGAGAAGACCAGCAGCATTGAGAGGATGATGACGCCCCATGCGGTGGCAGCGCCGTACTGCTTGAAATCAAAGGCTTCTGAATAGGCGTAGGTTGAGAGAATCTGAGTCGAGGTGCCTGGTCCGCCCCCCGAGACAAGATAAATCACTGCGAATGAGTTAAAAGTCCAGATAAGTCCGAGAAGAATGACAGTCGCCGAGACAGCTCGTAGGCCCGGCATCGTGACATTCTTGAAGCGCTGAAATGCGTTGGCGCCATCAAGTTTGGAGGCCTCGATAAGTTCTGCATCGATGTTCTGCAACCCACCCAGTAGCGTCACGATCATGAACGGAATCCCGAGCCAGACGTTCACCATGATGACGGCGACTTTGGACCAAAGGTCACTCCCGAGGAAAGCGGGAGGATTCTTGATGCCGATCTCAACAAGAAACTGATGCAGGAAACCGTAGGGGCTATTGAAGATAAACCGCCATGCAAATGCCGAAATGAAGGTTGGCATCGCCCATGGGACCAAAAGCAAAAGACGGTAGGCGGATCGGAACTTCATCTCTCTATTGAGCATGATCGCGAAGGTCAAGCCGAAGCCGTAATGGAAGAAGACGTTAACGAAGGTCCAGACCAGGGTGAAGATGAAAACTTGGTGAAATTCCTGGCTCTTCAGAATCTGGATGTAATTTTGAAATCCGACGTATCCATACGAGTCACCGACGAAAACGTTAAGCGAGTTGTACTGATCTGCGTTTGAGAAACTCAATTTGAAAGCCTGGAAGAGTGGATAGATGACAAGGAAAAGCATCGCAATGAAAGTCGGGAGAAGCATGGCGTATGCAAACGACCACTGCGCATACCCTCTTTTGATCTTACGTAGCATTTTCCCGTCCCATGTGTCTACGATCGCGGCTTACCCAGCAACCAGAGTGACGCACCGGAAGCATTAGTGCGTCACCCTGGCATGCTATGAGTTATTCAGAGGCCTACTCAAGTGTTAGGAAACGATTGAGTAATCTTTAAACAACTTGCTCTTCCAGGCCTTGGCCACGATCGTGGCTGCTTCTTGGGCAGTTGTCTTGCCCTGCAAGAAGTTCTGGAAGTTTGGACCGAAGTCGTTGTAGATCTGTCCGCCCTGTGGCAACACTGGACGAGCGGTTGCTACCTTCATCTGCGCAAGGAATTGCGTGATCACTGGGTTGGCAGCAACCAAAGGAAGCTTGTATGCAGATGCACGTGATGGGAGCAGGTTGTTCTGGGCTGCCCACTTCTCGTTTGCTGCAGCTCCAGCGAGGAAGGTCAGCAACTTAACTGCTGCTGCATAGTTCTTGGAGGTTTTGGAGATGACCCAACCGTTTCCGCCCACTGGGGAACCTTGTCCGCCAGGGCCGGCAGGGATTGGAGCAACACCGAGGTTGGCCTTGTCGGCGAATGCTGAACCAGCCAAGATGTCCGAAGAGGCCCATGGACCGTTGACGATCATCGCGACTTGGCCAGCCTTGAAAGCGGCCTGTGCGTTGCCGTAGTCATTGGAGAAATCGGTGTTTGGCATTGCGCACTTGCTGGTCATCAAGTCCTTGTACGCCTGCATGCCGGCGGCTGATTTTGCGCTGCCGATCAGAATCTGCTTCTTTGCAGGATTAACGAGTCCGCCGCCGAAGCCCCATACCCAAGCCTGAACCCAGTAGGAGTCCGCACGAAGGAAGATGCCATTGCCAGTTGGGAACTTGGCTTCGCACTGCGTCTTGAGGTCTGCCAGAGTCTTAGGAACGCTCATTCCAGCAGCTTTGAGCATTGCCTTGTTGTACAGAAGAGCAGGCGCATCTGGTGCATGTGGAAGGCCCCAAATCTTGCCTGCGTAGTTGTAATACGCAAAGGCTGCAGGAAGGAAATCCTTCTTGTCAGCGGCTGAAACGGACTTGGTGATATCTGCGAGATAGCCCTTTGAAGCCCAGTTGGCGACGTCAGCAATCTCGGCACGCATGATGTCTGGGCCCTTCTTGGCCTGCACGGCGGCGCTAAATTTCGCATCTCGAGTATCAAATGGGGTCATGACTACATTGATCTTGACGCCAGGATTTTGACGTTGGTAGTCAGCAGTGATGCTCTGAAGTGTTGGTGTTTCTTGGGCGTTCGTTGTTGTCCAGATGGTCAGAGTCGTTATTGCGGCATTGGCTGCCGGAACAAGCGCCACAGACGCAACAAGTGCGCCAGCAGCAAGGGCACCAACGGCACCCAGATACTTACGATTCATACTTTTCTCCTCGAGGGTGTTTAGTCACAAGAATGCGACGTATGCGAATGTTCACGAGTTTCTCGAAGTCGGTCAAGCAAGAAAGGCCAAAAAACCAACAATTCACGCACCTTTTACTGAATTGTTATGAAGCAGAGTTGTTACAGAAATCTTTCACCAGTGCAATATTACTTAATTGTTATCAAGTCAACGTGTTACTGAAAAAGTCACACATGTTCATCTCTAGATACCAAGCCAAACACAGGCTCGTGGAGCGAGTACAACCTCTCCATCAGCAAGCTTGCTTTGACCGCTAGAAGCGATCAATGTGCGGCTCGACGTCTTCACACTCACGGGAACATCGGTTGTGTTGAGTGTAATTTCAACAGGGCCTCGCCTAAATGAAATCAGACCCGATCCATCAGGAGTTCGTGTCCACGTAATATCTTCGTGCCCGAGGAAAGAATGTTCTCGCGATGCAAGGGCGCCGCGGTACATTGACAATGAACTGCGCGCATCTCTCATCTGCCTCTCAACGGTCTTCTCCTTCCATTCTTGCGGAATCGGCAACCATGGCTTCCCTGTTGTAAATCCGAAAGGTGTCGCGTCTCCGCTCCAAGGAAGAGGCACGCGCGCTCCATCTCGACCTTTCTGAGCGCCCTTAGACCGGATAAAAGACGGGTCCTGACGATCAGAATCGGCCAGGTCTGCATCGGGCAAGCCAAGCTCTTGTCCTTGAAAGACGTAATACGATCCTGGCAAGCCAAGGGTGAAGAGTGCAAGTGCGCGCGCCTGCTCCTCGCCGACTCTCGTCACCAATCGAGGCGAGTCGTGATTGCTCAATGCCCACGTTGGAGATGCACCGGTACCAGCCATCAGTTTTAACGTGCGTTCGATGCAGTTAAAGAGTTCGACATCGTTGAAAGGCGTAACAAGAAGATCAAAGTTGAAAACTTGATCGAGCTCGTCATTCCTTACATACCGAATCGCTCGCTCTGGGGGGTGTACCCACGCCTCGGCCACGGCCATGACGTCGCGATGGTAGGAGTCAAAGACTTTACGCCAGGATCTATAGACGTCATGCACTCCGTCTCGGTCAAAGAACGGCACACTGGAAAGCAAAGCGCCACGCTCCTTGGGATCCATTTTGACATCGAGTCGCAATGCGTTGCTCAAACCTTCTGGATCGTAATGATCCTGCAGGACGTCTTCTTTAGCCAAACCATGAGCAACGTCGATGCGAAATCCATCCACGCCAAGATCGAGCCAGAACCGCAGCGTCTCCTTGAAGTCCTCTTGAACTTCGATGTTCTCCCAATTCAGATCGGGTTGCGAAGTATCAAACAGATGCAAGTACCACTGTCCGTCCTCCACCTGCGTCCATGCAGGGCCTCCGAACAAAGAAATCCAGTTATTTGGCGGGGTTTTTGAGTCTTTTCCATCGTAGAAGTGGAATCTTGATCTCGCGATCGAACCCTTAGGCGCCTCTAGCGCCTCCTTGAACCACACATGTTCACTTGAAAAATGATTGGGAATGATGTCGACGATAATTTTCAAACCGAGTTCGTTTGCGCGGGCGAACAGCGCCCTTGCGTCGGCTAAATCGCCATGTCGAGGGTCCACATCCCGTGGATCCGAGACGTCATAGCCGCCGTCCTTGTTAGGAGATTTGTAGAAAGGGCTCATCCATACGGCGTCGACGCCGAGACCGCGCACGTAGTCGAGATGGTTAGTGATTCCTCGAAGATCGCCCTCACCATCTCCATTGCTGTCATAAAACGAACGTGGATAAATTTGGTAGAAGACTGCATCTTTCCACCACTTCGCCTTACTCATTTGACTCTCCAAATCCCGCTCACTGCACCTTTGGACGCAATCGAAATCATCGGTGATTTCGCCTCTGGTCCAAAGAGTGTCTTCTTCACCGTGTACCCGTAAGGCTTGAGGTTGACCTGATAGCGCCCGGCAGCCCGTGCGACGAAGACGAGAACGCTCTCATTTTTACTTTCACGCAAGTAAGCAATCGAATTTGACTTCACATCAACCCAACGAATTCCGCCATTGCATAAGGCATCAGATTCTTTGCGTATTGCAATCAATTTTCTGAACTCCGCCAGTAATTCCTGGTCCCATTTCTTGGGATGGTCCCAATCAATGGTGCGTCTGGAATCCTCTCCCCATTCGCCTTCGAGGCCTATTTCATCTCCAGCAAAAATCGATGGAACACCTGGATATGTCAGAAGCATCGTCGCCCCGACTATATGTCTCGCGCGGTCGCGACCGGTTACCGTTCTAAACCGGGCCGTGTCGTGGGAGTCCAGAAGTAGCATGCTTGCTGTTAGAGAACGCCATGGAATGCCAGCGGAAAAGGCGCGCATCATCTCGACCATCGATTCGCCTGGAAAAGTCGGGATTGGAGCCGGAAGGCCCATGAAATTGTCAGCGAATTTTGCAGACTTGCTGAGCCAGCCCCAGACCGGCCTTGCAAAGCCGACGTAGTTCATGGTGCCGTGCCAGCCGAAACCGTCCAAGTCAGAGGGTGAGTGGTCTGCGTTTTCTGCTACGAGCCAAGCATCGGTATTTGTCTCCTCCATCGCTTTGCGGATCCCACGCGTGACTTCTTGATTCATGTCTTGGTCCAAATATCGGCCCGTCATATTCCCAACGTCAATACGCCAACCATCGTTGGAGAACGGCGGCTTCAGCCATTTCTTTACGATCGAATCAGAACCCGAATACATCTTCTCCCGCAATAACTGCGAGGTGTAGTTCAACTTCGGAAGTGAGGCAACTCCCCACCAGCCCACATAGCCATGGCGGATGGATTTGTCCCAGTAGAAGAAGTCGCGTTCCTTGGCATCGGGATTCTTCAATGCGATCTGAATCCACTCGTGACCTAGCCCGCAGTGATTCGTGGTCAGATCCCCCATCATTCGAAAGCCCTTTTTGCGGGCCGCGTTGGTAAATTCTAGAAACGCCTCGTCGCCTCCGAGCAGCGGGTCTACGTGCTCAAAACTTGAGGCGTCGTACCGGTGTGCACTCCGGGCAGGGAAGAAGGGCGTGAAGTAGATTGCGTTGACGCCTAGGTTTTCAAGGTGTGAAAGCCTTTGCTGAACTCCCTCGAAATCTCCGCCATAGAATTCAGTGCTCACATCCGCACCGCGCCCAGTTGGCGAAGCGGTCCACTCCATGGGCACGGCCCAAGAAGGAAGTTCACGCTTCTTCCCAGAAGTCGCGAAGCGATCAGGGAAGATTTGATAGAAGACTGCGTGCTTGATCCATTCAGGATATTTCGGTTTAGCAATGATCTGAAAGTCTTCTCGATCTACAACGTCTCTACGGAAGACACCCTCGCCATTGAGCCAACGATAGGTTCCCTTGTCAACCAAGAGGAAGCGATAGTGCGTAACCGGGTTGAGAATTTCAACAGATACCGACCACCATGTTTCGACGGTATTCGATCTTCCTTTTTTGAGTTCAAATGTGCGTGGCTCACCGTCATGAAAGAGTCTCACCCAAATATTCGTCGCCTTGTCGCCCTTGGGCACTCGTACTTTAAGATCTACAAAATCACCGATCTTGGGAGCAGAGTTGCTAACGTAGAGGTCGCTTCCGTCATGATGCGGGGATAGAAAGCTTTGTGCTTGGTAGCTCAAAAGTCGCTCCCTTCGAATTAGTGACAACCGCCTTGAGTTCCAAGTTCTGCCCGAGATAGTCATTTGGGTTGATGTAGACGCTGAATGGAGAATTCGTGTCGACTCCCAGCGAATCCCAACTCGTAGCACCCTCGAGACGTGAGAAGAATTCAACAGAGGCGAGGTCTGTGGTTTTCAACCCCGCACTGATTTGGTAGTAACCCGTAAAGTCGTCCTGATTAGTGGATATCGTCCCCACTTTCACCGAAATCTGATTGATGGTCTTGTTTGCCTTCAACACCACAGCGGTTAGTGCTGGCACGGTGAATTTCAGCTTTGCACCGCTTGCGCTCGCCTTTGCTGTGCCAAGAATTGTCTTCCAGCCGCCAACTGACGTAGCCGTATTGATCACCGCAGAGATGGCCCTATCGGAATTATTGAACGCCACAACGTACTCACGATTCTCTTTGCCATCTTTCTTTGAGACCACAAAGAGAGGGCCTTTTGCAAGGCGTGGCTGCATATAAGCATTGGCCAATCCTGGATTGCTCTTGCGAAGTTGGGCCAAAACCTTCAAGTACTTCGCAATGGGATTTGTGGCAGTTGCAGCAAAGGAGTCGCCGTAGCCAATGGGTTTTCCGCCAATTCGTGGCTCGGTTCTCCAGATATCCACTTTGGTGGCAAACATGTCCTGGCGTGCCATCTGATCGCCTCCAGACCCCGTCATTCCAACTTCGTCGCCGTAATAAACCGTCGGAATGCCTCGGGAGAGATAGAGAAGGGCGTATCCGAGCTCCACTCTTGGCAGAAGTTGATTGGCAGGGTTGATTCGCTTTGCGTTGATCAGAGATCCAGCGCGTCCAGCGTCGTGATTGCCTATATATGTAACTAGGTTGCTCGCCGAGGAAGTTGGGCTGGTGTAGTAGTCATCGGCGAGAAACAACTCTTGAAGTTTGGCCGAATCCGAATATCCCGAGGCGTACTCCGTAGCACTGGCTTGAAATGGAAAATCGAGAACCGTCTGCATTCTATTTTCACGTACGTAGGGCATCAAGTTGAATGCGTTTGATTCCGAAACCTCGCCGAATACTGTGAAATTGGGAATTCCATCGGCAGCGGCGGTCTGTTGGATTAATGGCTGCCAGTTCTTAAAGAATTGGTCGTCTACATGTTTGGCCGTGTCGACCCGAAAGCCTGCGAATCCGTAGTTCTTGATCCACTGACCATAGACGTCGGCCCAACCGCGCCAGACACTCTCCTTCTCTGTGGCCAAGTCATCTAGGCCGTAGAAATCGCCTAGTTTGGTGCAGTCGCCGTCTCCCCAACAATGGGCCATGTCGCCAACGTTGTGATAACTCGAAAGGTCATTGAGCCACGATGGATTCTTTATCATCGCCATGCTGGATGGAATGTAGGCATCCTTGCCGTTGTACTTGATGACATCGCCCGTGTGGTTCGCGACGATATCTAGAATTACTTTCACATTCAGTTTCTTGGCACAGGTCATGAAATTGCTGAGATCGGCATTCGTACCAAGGTGCGGATCCACATTGAGGAAATCAACGCCCCAGTAGCCGTGATAGCCGGCACCAGCAGCGGTCGATGGCACTTGGCTCACCAAAGGCGTAACCCAGACAGCCGTGAAGCCCAGAGACTTGATGCGCGCCAAACCGTCATCGCCTGGCTGGCAGGTGCCCGTTAGTCCCTTGAGATCGCCGCCATGCCAGAACGCAGTATTTCGCGGATCAAATCCGCCCCCGAGACGGTCATTGCTTGGATCGCCATCTTTGTACCGATCAGGCATGACAAAGTAAATGAGATCAGACGAGATGCCCACCTTGGGAACACTTGAAAGCGGTGCCGCGGCATAGGTGATTGATGTGACTGCCAAGAAGATGGTGGTAAGAACTGCAAGAATGCCCTTTCGTCTCACATTTAACCTTTGACCGAGCCGGCCGTAAGTCCGCCAATAATGTATTTCTGCAACGACAAGAAGATGATGACGATCGGAATGGATGCCAATATTGAGCCAGCGGCGAAAGGTCCCCAGTTTCGCGAATATTGACCGGCAATAAATGCCTGAAGCCCGACGGCGATCGTTCGATTTCCCATATCGACAAGGAAAAGTCGGGCAAGAATAAATTCGTTAAAAGTCCCTATGAAACTCATGAGAGCAACTACTGCGAGCACTGGGGTAGCCAATGGCACGAATATCAGCCAATAGGTCTGCACCGGGCTTGCGCCATCGATCTTGGCGGCTTCGTCCAACTCGATCGGAATTGAATCTACGAAACCCTTGAGCAACCAGATATTGACCCCCATGGCCCCACCGAGATAGACCAGGATCAGTCCGGCTTGAGTTCCAAGTCCAACCCGTGGAGCGAAACGATAAACGCGCTCCATGATCACATAGACCGCCGCGATAGCCAGAATTGCAGGGAACATCTGGACCAGAAGAAGAATTTGAATTCCGAGTTTCTTGCCTCTGAACTTCAATCTGCTAAAGGCAAAAGCAGAAGATGCACCCACAATAACGGAGACGATTGCCACGGTTCCGGCAACCACGAGTGAGTTCTTCATCCACGATAAATACGGAATTGCCGGACTTGAGAAGAGCAGTTTGTAATTACGCCACGAGATACTCGTCGGCGCAAAAGAGGTGAGCTGCAAACTCCCTGTCTGGCTGAACGAGGAAAGAATAACTAGGTAGAGCGGGAAGAGCGCGAATGCGCACATGCCAAGAGAAACTGCATGACGCCAGAGGTTGTTCTTCGCCCATTTTTTCATCCGAACGTCTCCAATACCTTGGATTTACGGAGACCGTAAAGTGAAATACCTGCAACGATGAAGAAGATGATGACCGAGATGGAACTCGCCAGTCCTAGATCTTGGGTGTTGGATCCGAAGGCAATCTGATAGGTGTAACTGATCAAAATATCAGTAGCTCCCGCAATCTGACCGCCCAGCAAGTCTTTCGGGCCGCCACCAGTAAGCAGGAAGATCAAATTGAAATTGTTGAAATTGAAGGCAAATGAAGCGATTAGTAGTGGCGTGAGTATCTGCATCAACAAAGGCAGAGTGATCTTCTTGAAGATCTGGCGGGGATTTGCCCCGTCAATGGACGCGGCTTCCAGGAGCTCGCTGGGGATGGCCTGCAATGCGCCGGATGAAATGAGGTAGAAGTACGGGAATGCAAGCCAGAGATTTACCAAGATCACTGCAGTGCGGGCAAAGGACGCATTCTGGAACCAGGCAACGTGGGTGCCTAAAATATGGTTGATCGCACCGAACTCTGTATCAAACATGCCTCCCCAAATCAGGATGCTCATAACGCTGGGGATTGCATATGGCAGAACAAGCACCCCGCGATAGATACGGCGCCCTCGCATCGGTTTATTGAGGGTCAATGCAAGCAGCAAGCCAAAGGCAAAACTTGTGAGAACCGTAAGGAATGCGAACGCCACTGTCCAAATGAAGACCCTAACCAGAGGCGCACGCACTAGAGGATCGCTGAACAACTTCTCATAGTTTGCGAACCAGTTTGTTGCTCTCCAACCGGGCTGCAAGACATCGCTTGAGTCATTGATGTTCGCATAATTTCCTCGACCGTTGTCCTTGTACATCTTGCCATCAATGATGTTTTGAAATGTGTCATTGTTTGAATCAAAGCGCAAGGACTGACGGAAAACTGCGCCTACATCGACACCTTGCACCGAAATAAAATACTTATCAGCGTAGGCGTAATTGATCTTTGAATAATCCTCATTACCCGCAAGTTGAGCCACTGGAATTTTGGTGAAGTTAGGAGCCATCGTAGCAACGCCATCGGCGTTCAACTTTACCTGTGAAGGAAGCAAGTCGGTCTTCTTGGTGGCCGTGGACAGAAAATAGACGTGATTGGGGGAATCGGAGGCAAGAATGGCGTACTCCCCCGTGCTCGTCCTGCCTACAACGATGTCAAAGGTTGTGCCGTTCTCATCGGGCTCAACTCCAAGCCCCTTGATCTGCGTGATCGCATCCTGCTTGGAAATAAGGTTTCCTGTTTTGTAGTTGTAATTGGACATCACCACCGTGTAGACAATGGGAGCAACAACGAAGGCAAAAAGTAGAAGTAAACCGGGCAGAAAGAATTTCATCGGAACAGCCCGTGCCGAAAGGTATGTATAACAAAGGGTCGCGAGGGAGGCTGCAAGGAATAGCGCAATAGCATATTCCTTCTTAGCCAAGGCGCTCTCGATGAGAAGGACCAGAATTGCGGAAATGAGACCGAGAAGAATCAGTTTGGTGAAGAGGGCGAACTTGCCCCTAAACACAATATTCACTGTCGGCACCAATTCCTATGTTTGAAGAAAGTGTGGGCGGGATTCCTCCCGCCCACACTTGCGTAACCTCCGAGTAGAGCGTTACTGCTGTATTTCTTTAGAGGTCTGACTTTCCAGCAAGCATGTTCTTCTTCCAGATTGAAGCAAGCTTCTTGGCTTCAACGAGAGCATCTTTTCCATTGACGAGTACAGCCGTCCAATATGCAGGGGCTGAATCCCAATAGTTAGCTCCACCGGCGTTGTTGTTCAAGAAAGCACCAATCTGTGGGATACCAGCAAGGCTTGCAGCCGAGCCGAAGCCTTTCTGGCCAGCAGATACTGATGCATCTGCTTGCGCGCCCTTCTCAGCTGGTGGACGACCCTCGTTCTTCTGGTATGCAACTTGACCGGCAGTTGAGCCGAAGAAGTTGGTGAGAAATGACTTTGCACCAGTTGCGACACCGTGTGTTGCGGCGAATGAGGTTAGAAGTGCACCGCTGACGCTGCCGAACATGTTGCCAACTCCGCCACTAACTGATGGAACTGGCATGAGGTTCATGGTGAAGCCCTTTGCTACGTAGTCCTTCCACTCCCAGTTTCCGATGACTGCGAATGGCACAGTTCCGGCAAGGAAGTTGTCCTTACAACCGGTATCGGTTGCTGGAAAGAACCCGTTGGACTTCGTGCCGTCAAGAAGGTACGTCTTGACGTTGGCCGCGAAGGTCGCTGGGTTGAAGAACTTGTGATAGTTAGGACGTCCACCGGACATGTAGTAGGCATCTGCACCAAGGGCTGAGAACACCGAGTGTGCGCCCCATGACATTCCGCCGCCTGCGATACATAGACCAGCCTTGAGACCATCTGCGGTCTTGTTAGCTTTGTAGAAATCCACCATATCGCCGAACTTCTTAGGAGCGCTCTTGACAAGGTCGGTGTTGTAAATCATCGCGACGTTGTTGATGTCAACAGGAACGCCGTACAGCTTTCCTTGATAGGAAAGATCAAAGAATTGTGTTGGGTTGAATCGGGCTTTCTGTGATCCCGTGAGTGTCACAGGTGAGAGCTTTCCGCTCTTTGCCGCTGTAGGTACCCAGTCATTTGCTGCAACGACAACATCTGGACCTGTGGTTCCCGTTGCCTTATCGAAGGCGGCCTTTAGCGCATCAAAACTCGAGTAGGTAACAATCTTAATTGTGTATCCGGGGACCCAATCGCTCTTAGTGTCCATAACCTTTTGAAGATTTGGTCCGCGGGTTTCGTCCGCCCAGACCACGATGGTTCCGCCGGCAGCTTGGGCTCCGGGAACAACCGCAAGTGATGTTGCGAGAGCAGCGCTGGTGAACAAACCCAGCATGCCCAGAATCCTACGATTCATACTTTTCTCCTTGACGAGATAAGGCCGCGGAAATGCGACGTTACGCCAATCTTGACCAGTGCTGGATAGGCGGTCAAGCCGAAGTGACCAAAGTGGGGTCCATTTATACAATCGTTATGAAGTGCTGTCACTTGCAGGAAAACCCGCAAAACAGCTTACGAGTGGAGTTGAGCTACCGTCTCATCCCAGCCTGCAACAGCCTCAGGCTTGCGAGGACCCTTGCCAACGTAGCGCGCCGATGGGCGAACCAAGCGGCCAGTGCGCTTCTGCTCCAAGATGTGCGCTGACCAGCCCGCAGTGCGCGCGGCAGTGAACATCGATGTGAATAGATGTCCCGGTACTTGAGCAAAATCCAGAACAATCGCGGCCCAGAACTCGACGTTCGTTTCAAGAACGCGCTCTGGATGGCGCTCATGCAATTCTGAAAGTGCGGCCTTCTCGAGGGCGAGGGCAACTTCGTAGCGTGGGGCGCCAAGTTCCTTTGCCGTGCGACGCAGAGTGCGAGCGCGAGGATCTTCTGCGCGATAGACGCGATGTCCGAAGCCCATAAGTCGTTCGCCTCGGTCCATGATCCCCTTGACGTAAGCGAGTGCGTCGCCTGTCTTTTCGACTTCTTCGATCATGTGCAGTACTCGCGAGGGAGCACCACCATGCAGCGGTCCCGACATCGCACCAATCGCCCCAGAAAGGGCCGCAGCAACATCTGCGCCAGTTGATGCAATGACACGAGCAGTGAACGTTGATGCATTCATTCCATGTTCTGCTGCAGAGACAAAATAGGCATCAATTGCGCGAACGTGCAATGGGTCGGGTTCCCCGCGCCAGCGGATCATCATTCGCTCTACAACTGTGTGCGCCTTATCTACCTCAGCTTGCGGAATAGCCAACTTCTCGGCGCCTCTTGCAGATTGAGCAAGATAGGACAACACCATCACTGATGCGCGCGCTAAGTTATTTCGTGCCTCTTCATCCGAAATATCCAACAAAGGTTTCAATCCCCATGAAGGAGCCAGCATCGCGATGGCAGATTGAAGATCTACGCGGACGTCCCCGGTATGGACGGGCAACAAGAACGGTTCTGCGGCAGGCAATCCCGGATTGAATTCATCATCAACAAGAAGTCCCCACACATTTCCAAACGAAACTCTTCCGACGAGGTCTTCAATATCTACTCCTCGGTAGCGAAGTGCGCTGCCCTCTTTATCCGGCTCGGCGATCTCCGACTCGAATGCGATAACTCCTTCGAGACCTGGCTTAAATTCGTCAGACATGTGTACTCCTCTAACTGCTGGCCCTGTTGCGCAGAGTGGACACGGGCAATTCTGCCCCTTCTGCGGATCCCTCTCGACCAGTCCTTGGCTATAGGCAACCCCATTTGCCCCAGAGATGCCAATTCGCGGGAAGTGACGTTAGATACATCTATGACAGAGTTATCTAGAGCAGACATCGCGGCGATGAGGCGCACTTACAGTGAAATCCCACTGGATGGTTTGCCGGCCGACCCCTTTGAAGCGTTCAACCAGTGGCTTCACGAGGCGCACACAAATCCAGTCGTTGTTGAGGCAAATGCGATGGTTTTATCGACCGTCGACCACGTCGGGGAGATCACGTCTCGCACGGTGCTGCTCAAGGACGTCTCACAACACGGCTTCACCTTCTTCACTTCTTATACCTCGAGAAAAGGAAGAGCGATCCACTCCCAACCGCACGTCTCACTGCTCTTTCCTTGGTATGCCATGGAGAGGCAAGTCTCAATAAATGGAGTTGCCGAACGGGTACCGCGCCAAGAGTCGGAGGAGTACTTTGCGCAACGGCCGTGGATCAATCAAATCGGCGCGTGGGCGAGCAGGCAGTCAGACCGTCTCGAATCACGAGATATTTTGGAGGCGCGCTGGAAAGCCGCCGCAGAGAAATGGCCCGAAGGAACTTCTGTTCCCACTCCTCCCGAGTGGGGCGGATACCGAGTCTTCCCGATCTCTATCGAATTCTGGCAAGGCCGCTTGTCTCGCCTGCACGATCGAATCCGATACGAACGCAACCACCCGGTGGATGCGCGTGGTTGCGCCGAATGGGAGATTAACCGCTACTACCCATAGGCTTTGGCCCGTGACTGATATTAAAATCCCCGAAAATCTCAAGCCATCAGACGGTCGTTTTGGTTGCGGCCCATCCAAGATACGCCCAGAGGCGCTTGCCGCCCTTGCCGCTAGCGGCACCTCAATCCTTGGCACTTCGCATCGCCAAAAGCCCGTTAAAAACCTCGTCCATCGCGTTCGAGAGGGACTCTCCTCTCTATTTGAACTTCCAGAAGGTTACGAAGTTGTCCTCGGCAACGGCGGATCCACCGCGTTCTGGGATATCGCCACGTTTGGACTGATCGAATCACGCTCACAACACCTGGTATTTGGGGAGTTCTCCTCGAAGTTCGCCGCTGCCGCCAAGGAGGCACCTTTCCTGGATGTGCCATCAATCATCAGTTCCGAGCCCGGCACCCATCCCGTGGCCAAGGCAGAGGACGCCATTGATGTCTACGCTCTCACGCAAAACGAGACAAGTACGGGCGTTTCGATGCCTATCCGTCGCCCTGCCGGAAGCGAAGGCGCGCTCGTCCTTGTAGATGCCACAAGTGCCGCAGGCGGTTTAGCTGTAGATGCCAAAGAATTCGATACCTATTACTTTGCGCCTCAGAAGTCCTTCGCATCAGACGCGGGAATCTGGTTGGCCCTCATGAGCCCTGCTGCCATTGCAAGGGTGGAGAAGATCAAGAGCACCAACCGTTGGGTCCCCGCCTTCTTTGATCTCACGACTGCCATTGAAAACAGCCGACTCGACCAGACATACAACACACCGGCGCTGGCGACTTTGATTCTGCTGGCAGAGCAGATCGACTGGATGAATACGAATGGCGGCATGAAGTTCTCCGCCGGACGAAGTGCAGATTCTGCTTCGCGCTTGTATTCATGGGCCGAGAAGACTGCATACACGACGCCATTCGTCACCGACCCTTCCATGAGGTCAAACGTGGTGGGCACTATCAATTTCGATGATTCCATTGATGCAGCAAAGGTGGCCGCAACCCTTCGAGCCAACGGAATTGTAGACACGGAGCCTTATCGCAAACTCGGCAAGAACCAGTTGCGCATCGGCATGTTCCCCGCGATCGAGCCAAGTGATATCGATGCCCTCACCGCATCGATCGACTTTGTCGTCAACGCTCTGTAGTCACCGAAATTATGGGCTGAAGGCATGACGCTTAAACGTGATCGTGTCTTCTGGGCAATTGCACTGCAAGTTGCAATCGTCAATTTCTATCTCGGCGGCTTCGGTCCTGCGCAACCACTTCTTCGGGCTCAGCAGCACACGTCGTTAACGGTCGCGGGCTTACACGGAACGGCTATGGGAATTGCCTCCATTTTGGCTGGCTTGTTCTCTCCCAAATTGACCCACCGTTTCGGACGAGCAACAACATCCTGGCTTGGCTTGGCGATCTTCTCCGTCGGGATCTTGATGTTTGTTTTCTCGCCACCAATTCAATTGACCTTGTTAGCCACGTTGATAACCGGTCTTGGAACGTCCACGGTTGTCGTTGCAATGGTGACGCAATTGTCACACCACTATCCAATGCACCCGTCGGCCGCTGTTTCGCAGGCAAGCGGTATTTCCTCTATGGGTTACGTGATGGGAACCCTCACGGTTGGTGGAATCGCTGCGACGTCTTTGGATTGGCGGCTTGGGCTCTTGCTTGCCGTTCCTCTCAGCGTATTTCTCTATCTGATCACACGATCCTTCATCGCAGTCGAGCACGTGCCCGACGAGGCTGGACCGCAGAAGGGAAGTCTCGACCGAAAATTCTGGATCTCATGGATCGGATTTGTCGCGTGCATTTCAAGCGAATTTGCCACCACCTTCTGGGCGGCGGCCCTTCTCCGAAATCGAATCGGATCCACCGCGGCAATCTCAACAATATGCATTGTCGCCCTTGGCAGCGGAATGGGATTGGGAAGATGGTTCGGTCCCCGCGTGCTTAAACGAGCGCATCTGGATAGTCAACTGAAAACAGTGATCGTCACACAGTTTGTTGGCTTCGCCGCACTATGGATCTCTCACACACTCTGGATCTCGTTGGTTGCCCTCCTTGTCGCTGGCATGGGAATCTCCATGCAGTTCGCGCTCGCTTCGCAACGATTAATTGGATTCAGCGATGGTCGACCAGATTTGGCAATCGGCCGAAGCTCTTTGGGAACTGGGGTCGCAATTGCTGCGGCCCCGTTCATCCTCGGAGTCCTCGGTGATCACCTAGGAATTTCCCGTGCATATCTGATGGTCCCCGTACTCATCGCCGTTGCTTTTTCAACGATCGTCGCGATACCTTCGGCGCAACCAACATACGGCGAATTGAGTTCGGTGGACCAAGAATGAATTACAAAACCAGGCGACTGATTACGTTGGTAGCGCTCTTTGGCGTACTAGCTCTTATTGTCATATGGGGGCGGTAAGACCACTTCCACGGAGAAGTCGATCGGCACTTCCACCTTGTCCCGATAACGCTGAATTGCAAATAAAGCAGCGAAAATAGTTATTGCACCGCACGCAGCCAATGTAGGACGGACGCCAATCTTCTCAGCAGTCCAACCGATAAGAGGCGAACCAACTGGAGCACCTCCGAGAAAAACCAGAAGATAGATTCCCATGACTCTTCCGCGAACAACTGGATCAGAATTTACCTGCATGAGCGAGTTCGCGCTGATCAAAGTAGTGAGCGCCGTAAAGCCACACACTGGGAGCCATATTGCATAGGCCATATATGTCGGCATGAATGAAAGGATGAGTAGCGAAGCACCAAATGCGATGGCGCCATAGACCACGAACATTGTTCGTCGAAAGCGTTCAAGCCTTGCAGAGATGATCGCCCCGCTAAAAGAGCCGATCGCGACAAAAGTACCGAGTAGGCCAAATGACATCGCGCCGCGATGAAATATCTTGGTGGCCGCGAGCGCGTTGAAAATTTGAAAGTTCAAACCGAAAGTAGCCATAAAGAAGATAACGATCATCACCACATAGAGATCCGGACGCGCCTTCACATACCTGAGACCCTCGCGAACGTTTGCAACCCCTGTACTTCGTGCTTGGATGTAGAACTCGCTTTTTCGCAATCCCATCAGTGACAGAATCACAAGAATGTAAGACCCGCTATTCAATAAGAAGGACGGGCCTGTTCCGAATGCGGCAATTAATGCGCCTGATACGCCGGGCCCGATAAGTCGACCCGCATTGAAATTCGCAGAATTCAGGCTCACAGCGTTGCCCAAATCGCTATGCCCGACGACCTCGGCGACGAAACTCTGACGCACAGGCGCATCAACTGCGTTTGCAACCCCAAGCAAAAAAGCGAGAAGAAACACGTGCCAGAGTCGAACATGGTGAGTTGTCACAAGGAGCCCAAGAATCCCTGCCGACAATCCTCCGGCGAGATTGGTGGCGATCAACACTTTCTGCTTATCAAAACGATCGGCGAGCGCGCCACCATGAAGGCTTAGGAAAAGGACCGGGGTGAATTGAAGCGCCGTCACCACTCCCAGATATGTCCCACTATGTGTTAACTGCAGGACCAACCAGTCTTGAGCAATGCGCTGCGCCCACGTTCCGATATTGGAGATCGTGTTTGCCGCGAAAAGAATTCGAAAATTACGATGTCGAAAAGCGCGCCAATTGCCAGTTGATTCAATTCGCACCGATCGACCTCCTATTGCCACCCTATCGCCACTTCGTGGGTGGATGCGGTGGACTACTATCTGGCTATGGCTCAAAATGTGAGATCTGTCGTATTCCAGGTATCTCTTCTCACCTGTGCATGGGTGGTCGCAGTCGTAATCGCCATACTCGTAAATGCGCAGTCAAAAATAATCTGGACTTGCATCTCGGGATCGGCTCTTGGAATTGTAGGTATTTATTACACAATCAGACGGGCGCGAAAAAACGGTATTTAGGCTTCCAGTTGTGAAGCAATGCCTCGGAGGACTTTTCCTACTCGCTCGGCCTCAGCAGCAGATGGGTGACGGCCATGGCGAAGGCCATTTCCCACCTTGTCCAAGATCTTGATTGTGTCTTCAATCATCGCGGCAAGATCATCACTATTGACGTGAGCTTGAGCGGCCAATGACGGCGGCGCGTCAATGATGCGAACTGAAAGCGCCTGAGGACCGCGACGACCGTCAGCAACACCGAACTCCAGCTTGGTGCCCGGCTTTACCGTGGTCACGCCTTCAGGCAACGAAGTAGCCGCCAAATACACATCTTCGCCTTCATCGGAGGCGATAAAACCGAAGCCTTTTTCCAGGCTAAACCATTTCACGCGACCACTAGGCATGGGAACTCTCCTTTAAATTGCTTGAACTCGTTTGAGCCGTGAGGGATTTACGGGCAGAGGACGAGTTTACAGTAGGTGATCAGTTAGAGGAACAGGGATTAAAGCGTTGCTTCGGAGTGCGCTCCACAGCCGTGATCTACCGAGACAACCCGCGCATCCTCAGGCGAGATGGCATTTGCACATACGCCGAAGGCGCCGCGAAGTGAGCCCGCAATAGGAATGAAGAAACCGCACGAAGCGCAGGGTTTGGGTGCTGCTTTTGCGATAGGTGAATCAGGGCCACGATCGCCTGTGTACCAGCGCTTGCTGGCTTGATCGCGCCCTTCAATGGACATGACTCGTGGGCGTCCTAGCCCCAATTCCCATATCTGCACAGCATCGAGCTCTTCATCATCTGGAAGGGCGGCAAAGCCTGGAACCAGGCGGGTGTCATCGGATGTACTCGGCACGATATCTCCGACGCCGATATCTCCAGGCTGGATGCGCTCAACGTAGGGGACCCATTCAGGGGCCAACAAAGAATCCGGTCCAGGAAGTAGAACGACATCGCAAATGGTTGGTTCGGATTTCTCATCAACCCTTGCTGCGGTGACAACCCAACGCCAGCCTTTGTAGCCTGGAAGAAATGCCTCAAAGAGATAGCTGGCCAGTCGCGCCTGCGAATCAAATTCAACGTTGAGGAAGTTGCCGACAAACGTGTCGTTACCTGCATCAGCCAAAACCGCTTGCCGAGCCAGCTCTAGAGCGTCGAAATTCACTGCAGGTTTCTTGGGCATGGGGTAAGGGTAAAGCAGAAAGGACTCCCGAGGTAATCGGGAGTCCTGACCGCTTCTCTTCTCGCCGGCCCTTTGGAGATCAGGTCGAGGATGGAGACGGGGAAGGCGTAGGTGACACGCTCGAACTCGGCGACGGGGAAGGCGTAGGTGACACGCTCGTACTCGGCGATGGGGAAGGCGTCGCAAGACCAAGGAGTGCTGTCTTGAGGGCAAGGTTGGCGGAGGCCATGGCCGTATTGAAGCTCTGACGTGCGGCAGCGATCGCAGCTTTATAGGCAGTCTCGGCGCTCTGTTTCATTGCGTCGGTTGTGGCAGTGGCCAATGCCGCCTTATAGGCATCCTTGGCATTTTTCACTGCTATCTGCAGTGTTGCCGTCGCGGTGTCAACGCTGGTTTTGTACGTACCAATAGCTGAAAGCACAACTGGATTTGCCGAACCCAATTTCGCAAGCTTTTTTAGAAGTGCATCCGACTGTGCTTGTAGGGCCTTGCCGTCATTCTCAAACTTCTTACCCTTGCCGTTGAAAACTGGTGACTTCGCAATTTCTTTGAGGATTGAATCCACAGTGGACTTGTCAGCCTTCTTCCCGCGATCGGCGCTCTTGCCCGAACTCGCAGACTTACCATGATCGGTGCTCTTGCCTTTGTCCGATGCATTCGCTTGCGGCGAAACCGCTGCAAGCAGAATGAGGACTGAACTCGCAGCGAGGAAGGCGCGGGGGAATTTACTGCGCGACATGTGAACTCCGTTTCTCTGTAGGAGTGCAATGCAATCACATCAAACTAAAAGCAGAAAGGACTCCCGAGGTAATCGGGAGTCCTCTCTTTATATGACTCTAGTTATGGATTAATGCTTAGAAATCCATGTCCCCGCCGCCAGGACCTGCTGGCATTGCTGGTTTCTTCTCAGGCTTGTCAGCAATAACAGCCTCAGTTGTGATGAAGAGCGCTGCAATCGATGCTGCGTTCTGCAACGCAGAGCGAGTTACCTTTGCAGGATCAATGATGCCGGCCTTGATCATGTCGACGTACTCACCGGTTGCGGCATTGAGTCCGAAACCTGCTTCGAGATGGCGAACCTTCTCGACAACAACTCCGCCTTCAAGTCCAGCGTTAATTGCAATCTGCTTTAACGGAGCTTCGATTGATGCTTCAACAATCTTTGCACCAGTTGCCTCATCGCCTTCAAGTTTCAACTTCGAGAATGCAACCTTTGCGGCCTGAAGTAGCGCAACGCCACCACCGGCAACAATGCCCTCTTCTACCGCTGCCTTTGCGTTGCGAACTGCATCTTCGATGCGGTGCTTGCGCTCTTTGAGTTCTACTTCGGTCGCGGCTCCGGCCTTGATCACTGCAACTCCGCCGGCCAACTTGGCAAGGCGTTCTTGCAATTTCTCTCGGTCATAGTCAGAGTCGCTCTTCTCAATTTCCTGACGGATCTGAGTTACGCGACCCTTGATCTGATCTTCGTTTCCGCCGCCTTCAACAATGGTGGTTTCATCCTTGCTGATAACGACCTTGCGCGCGTGGCCAAGAAGTTCAACTCCTGCTTGGTCCAACTTCAAGCCGACCTCTTCGGAGATGACGGTTGCGCCAGTAAGGATTGCAATGTCCTGCAACATCACCTTACGACGGTCACCAAAACCTGGTGCTTTTACTGCTGCAGACCGGAAAGTTCCGCGGATCTTGTTTACTACCAATGTCGCAAGGGCTTCGCCTTCAATATCTTCGGCGATGATTGCAAGCGGCTTTCCTGACTGCATAACCTTCTCAAGAATCGGAAGAAGATCCTTGATGTTCGCAATCTTTGAATTCGCGATTAAAATGTAAGCGTCCTCAAGGACTGCTTCCATTCGATCTGAATCAGTGACGAAGTAAGGGGAGATATATCCCTTGTCGAAACGCATACCCTCGGTGAGCTCTAGTTCGAGACCGAAAGTATTTGATTCTTCAACCGTGATGACGCCCTCTTTGCCGACCTTGTCCATCGCTTCAGCGATCATGTCACCAATGGTGGTGTCGGCCGCAGAGATCGACGCGGTCGCCGCGATCTGCTCTTTGGTTTCAACGTTCTTTGCCATGGCCACGAGTTCGGCAACGACTGCTTCTACTGCCTTCTCAATGCCTCGCTTAAGTGCCATTGGATTTGAACCGGCTGCAACGTTGCGAAGTCCTTCGCGAACTAATGCTTGAGCCAACACGGTTGCAGTGGTGGTTCCATCGCCTGCAACGTCGTCGGTCTTCTTGGCAACTTCCTTAACAAGTTCGGCGCCAATCTTTTCCCACGGGTCTTCAAGGTCGATCTCTTTTGCAATTGAGACACCGTCGTTTGTGATCGTGGGGGCTCCCCACTTCTTCTCCAAAACGACATTTCGGCCACGGGGTCCAAGGGTTACCTTGACCGCATCCGCGAGGATATTCATGCCACGTTCTAGGCCACGACGGGCCTCTTCGTTAAAGGCAATCTGCTTTGCCATAGTTGTTTTCGCTCCTATGTTTTCCGTTATGGGTGAATTATCACTCACACCCCTAGAGTGCTAACGCTAAATCTAGAGCAGGCCAATACGTGCGGGCAAATGAAGCTTTGTGCCTGGCTAGCGAGAGGAACGGGCGCTCATACGCGCCTGGCGGAGGCGGCGGAGGCGCTTGACCAGCATAGGAGAGGCCAGAAGGGCGTCCTCACGGTCAATCAGATCGTTGAGTAACTGGTAGTAGCGGGGCGCGCTCATGTCGAAAAACTCCTTGATCGCGCTCTCCTTGGCCCCGGCATAGCGCCACCAACTGCGCTCAAACTCCAGGATCCGCACTTCAAGGTCGCTGAGCCCGCTGGCGTGGTCAGGGGAAGTCGTCATTACGCTCTCGTCCATGGGCCAAGCCTAAGGCAGGCGAGGGGAAAGTGCGCTCATTTAGAGGGTCGCCAGCAAGGTCTGGATATCGCTGACCTTGGTCCACGGGTTGACGATGGCAAATCTCAGGATCGGCTGGCCATGGTGGGCAGATGGGGGGATGAAGCCGATCTGGTCATGGAGCAATTGATCGCTCCATTTTTGATAATCGGCTGCTTCCCATCCAGGACGGGTAAAGGCAACCACAGAGAGCTCAGGATCTCGGACCAACTCAAGCCTCGGGTGGTTGCGAATGTGCTCCGCGGCAGCTTGGGCAACGCTGATCGTCTTCTCAATTGCCTCTGCATAGGCATCGGTTCCGTGTGCGGCGAGCGAGAACCAGAATGGCAGACCTCGGGTTCGACGCGTTAAGTGGATTGCGTAGTCAGAGGGGTTCCACGAGGCATCTTCTTGAAGGGTCTCGAGGTAGGACGCGTGCTGGGTGTGAACCGCCTTGGCCAACGAGGGATCGCGGTAAACCAGTGCACACGCGTCGAAGGGTGCAAAGAGCCACTTATGTGGATCGACGATAAAAGAATCGGCAAGTTCGATACCGGCAAACTTCGATTTCTGCGATGGAGCACAAAGGGCTGCCAGCCCGTAGGCGCCGTCAACGTGGAACCAAAGGTCGCGGTCCTTGGCGGCATTGCCGACGGAAACGAGATCATCAATTGTTCCTAAGTTGGTTGTGCCCGCAGTAGCAACCACAGCGAATACTCGGGCGCTCTGGGATTCGTGGTACCTGTCGACCTCTCGGGCGACATCTATACCGCGCAACTTTCCATTCTCATCAGGTGCGATCGCCAAGACATCTACATCCATCACTTGCGCAGCCGACGAAATTGATGAGTGCGCTTCTTGACTGCACGCAATCGCCCATTGCGTGGTTTGGGGCCAACGCTTTCGTGCCTCTGCTCTGGCGACAACAAGTGCGGAAAGATTGCCGATCGTGCCCCCTTGGACGAAAACTCCACCTGCACTTTGTGGCAAGCCAGCGAGATCAGAGAGCCAGCGCAAGGCTTGATTCTCTGCAAAAACTGCACCTGATCCTTCCTGCCAAGAACCCCCGTATAGAGCACTTGCGCCTACAACTAGATCAAAAAGGTTTGCGTACTCGCTCGGGGCCGATGGGATGAAGGCCAAATTTCGTGGGTGGTCAGTAGAGATGCATGCTTTTGCAAGGACGCTCTTGAACACTTCCAGAGCCTCATGTCCGCCCAGACCTTTTTCGGTGATCGTGTTGCCCACCTCGGTAAAGAGGTCTTCGGCAGTTCGAGGGCCATCTAGAGGCGGGTCGGTCTTCAATCGATGAAGACTGTAGGACAAAACTTCCTTGGCGAGGTCTTCTACCTCCGACGTGAACTCATGCATGGATACAAGTGTGCCACGGCGCGAGAGAATCTCTGCATGCGTCTCTTGCGGACATCTCACTTGGGCCCAAGCGTTGTGGTCACCCTTGTCGGCTTTCTGCTCTCAAGGTCAATCTGGTCCATCGGTTCGGCGTTGGTAATTGCCCTGACGATTTTCAGCGGTCAACTCTGCGTGGGTTGGAGTAACGACCTCGTTGATCTCGAAAGCGACCGATCAGAGGGTCGAAAGAATAAGCCACTTGCTCGTGGAGCGATCTCGGCTAAAACAGCAACGATTGCCGCAGTGGTCTCCGCACTCCTGTGCGTGCCGCTTTCGCTATTTGGGCCGCTTGGATTTCGAGGAGGTTCTGTTCACCTGCTCGGAGTCGGTTGCGGACTCGCATACGACTTCTATTTCAAGAGGACGCCGCTCTCGCCATTGCCCTTCATCGTTGCCTTTGCCGCTCTTCCCACCGCGATTGCCATGAGCAAGAACCATGCAGTCCCAATCTGGTTGATTTGCGCCGGCGGGCTCTTCGGCGTTGCGGCTCACTTCGCTAACGTAGTCAAGGATATGAATCGCGATCGTGCACGCGGTTTACATGGGCTGCCACAAATACTTGGCACGAGGGCGAGCCTTGCAATTGCGAGCGTGGCCCTGCTAGTCATCTCTCTACTACTTGCCCACCACACGCACCTCTGGATTCCAGTGTTTATCAGTGCATGTGCAGTTCTGCTCCTATTAGGAATACCGGTGAAATTTTCCTTCCCTCTTGTTATGACCCTTGCGCTGATCGATGTCGCAATATTGGTCAGCCGCATTTCACTCTGATGATTAGGCTTGACACTCTCAGATCGCATAAGGAGCTCCTGCCATTACTAAACCCAAGGTGGTCATTCTCGGCGCTGGCTTTGGCGGCTTAAATGCAGCGAGGGCGTTGGCAGAGAGCGCCGATGTAACGCTGGTGGATCGTCACAATTTTCAAACATTCCTGCCCCTTCTCTACCAAGTTGCTACGGCAGGGTTGGCTGCTGACCATGTGGCCTATCCGATACGAGGAGCACTTCGAAAAAGCAACATCGCTTTTCGAATGGGCTCGCCCATATCCGTAGATCACCGCAACAAGGAAGTGAAACTAGATAGCAGCGAGGTGCTCCCCTTCGATCATTTGATAGTCGCACTGGGTTCTGCGACGGCGGACTTTGGAATCAAAGGCGTATCAGAAAATGCACTTGGTATGAAAAGTGTCGCTGAAGCGATCAGTATCCGAACAGAAGTCATGCGACGTTTTGAAGACCTCTGCCGATTCCAAGATGAGACTCGACTTTCCATTTCGGTTGTTGGTGGCGGCCCAACAGGTGTTGAGATGGCCGGAGCCCTTGCCGAACTTGTCCGAGGTCCTCTTGCCTCCGATGAAGAGCACGCAGCAAAACACATTGATATTTATCTCATCGAAGCAGGACCGCGGATCTTGCCTAGCTTTTCACCGTCCTTGTCGACGCGAACAAAGAGGGATCTGGAAAAACTTGGAGTCAAAGTTCTCACTGAGACTGCGGTGCAGGAAATCACGCCGCGAAAAATATTGCTCAAAAATGGGAATGAGATCCCATCCGAAGTAACGATTTGGGCCGCTGGAGTACAAGGTCAGCCGCTTGCGCAGAACCTTTCCCTGCCCATCGTGTCAACGAGAATTGATGTTGAACCAACTCTTCAAGTGAAGAATTACCCGAGCTTTTGGGCGGTTGGAGACATCGCCGGGGCAAAGGGACGCGATGGACGATTTCTGCCAATGGTCGCCCCAGTTGCCATGCAACAAGGAACCTTCGTCGCAGAACAAATTCAAAGGGCCGAGCAGGGCAAAGAACTCCTCGATTTTGTTTACAAGAACAAGGGCTCCATGGCGACCATTGGTCGACAAAAGGCAGTCGTCGAAGTTGGGAAAATCAGGTTAGTTGGCGCACCTGCCTGGTTTGCCTGGCTCTTCCTTCACCTGTTCTATTTGCTTGGCGGGCGCAATAAAGTTCTCACCGTGGCTGACTGGATGTGGAACTACCTCACCTTCGACCGTGGCAACCGACACATCATGGATTCGCAGTAAATGGGCTCCTACATAGACCTTCGCGGCCATTCGATGTGGAACATGGAGTGGCCAAACAAGGGCGAGGCGGTAGTACTGCTACACGGCGGGTTGAGTGCGAGTGAGGATTGGGACGCGTACGTTCTGCCGGCCGTGGAAGATTCTTTCCACGTATTTGCCTATGACAGAACCGGCCAAGGGCGCACCGCAGACCAAGTCGGAAGCCTGCATTTCTCGTTTCAAACCAGAGAGGCAATCGCCTACCTTGAGGACGTGGTGAAAGAGCCAGCTCACCTCATCGGTTGGAGCGATGGCGGCATCATTTCGTTGATGGTTGCGATGGAACGACCCGACCTAGTGCGCTCTGTCATTGCGATTGGTGCCAACTACCACCACGAGAGCGGTGGCGAACCCATGGAACTCTGGGAAGTCTCTTATGAGGATCGCCAAGAGCATGCCGAGCGTTCACCGGATAACCCTGAGGCGATCGATTCTAAGGTGGCACGCATGTGGGCCATATGGACGAGCGAGCCGACGCTTTCCACTGATGATCTTGGAAAGGTCCTATGCCCGACCTTGATCATGGCGGGTGATGACGAGAACTTCAGCTTCGCCCACATCACTTCCATGTACGAAGCCATCCCGCAAGGAAGACTCGCCATCGTGCCAGGGGCCTCGCATTATGCAATCAAGGAGAAGCCCGAAATAGTCCAAGCAATAATCAAGGATTTTCTGAACAATCTGGCCCCGCCGCAAACACGCGCTCCGGTGCGAAGAAGAGACTCGGCAATTTAACTGGTTTTGGCTAACTGGTTTTGGAAACTCGCTCGTTGTGCAGTTGATTGAAGATCGGCGCAGTAAGTGTCGCCAGGTTTCCGATTTTTCGGCTAAGGACCCAATCTGCAAGTTCAGGGTTCCTGGCGAAAGCAGGTCCGTGCATATATGTCGCAACAATTTGAGGTGTAATCAACCCGTCAACATTGCTTCCCTGTCCGTTACCGATTCCGGCCACCACATGGCCCAGCGGCTGAAGGTCATCAATGAATCGGGTCTGTCCTCCATGATTTTCAAAGCCTGTCAGCATTTCGATTGGCACCGTCGGCCTAGAAAGAATCTCGCCGACAGAGCGATGCCTTGCCGAAACGGTCTCGATGCCGACAAGTCCTAGGCCGGAAATTACGCGTTCCCCGCTGGCGGGGAATTGCGTGCCAAGAATTTGAAAGCCCGCACACACGGCAAAAATATGCGCGCCGTTTTGCAATGCCCGCTGAAGTGAGTCCTTCTTGGCAAGTATCTCCAGCGCGGCTATTTGTGCGTCATCCTCGCCCCACCCAATAGATAGAGGTCCGCAGAAGTCGGGAATTCATCACCAACACCAACCGTAAGAACCTGATGTGCGATATCGCGTTCCCTGAGCCGCCAGCTGAGTATCTCAACGTTTCCGCGGTCACCGTATGTTCCGAGCAACTCTGGAAGCACATGAACGATCGTGACCCTGACACAGCGTTACCGGCCCCTTGGCGGGCGCCGCTGTGTCAGAACGTCCCTGCACCAACCCCCCATCCACCAGCAGGCTCTGCCCCGTGACATAGGCGGCGGGCTGGCTGCAGAGGAAGGCGATGACGGCGCCCACTTCGGCAGGTTCGCCGATGCGTCGCGCGGGAATCGCCGCGGCCTGGCGGGTGAAGTGCTCCGCCATGGTGATGCCCTCGGCCTTGGACTTCACCTCGGCGAGATGGGTCTGGCGGTCGGTCATGACGTGGCCCGGCAGCAGGGCATTCACGGTGATGCCCTCGGCGGCAGTCTCCAGAGCCAGGGTGCGGGTGAGGCCCGAGAGCCCGGCCCGCAGGGTGGAGCTGATGGTCAGCAGCGGGTAGGGCTGCTTGGCCACCAGGCTGGTGATGTGGACGATGCGGCCCCAGCGGGCGGCCCGCATGCCCGGCAGCACCAGGCGCGTGAGGCGCACCACGTTCATAAGCGTGGTCTCCACACCGTCGGCCCAGTCGGCATCCGACAGATGGTCGAAGGTGGCGGCCTTGGGCCCGCCGGTGTTGGTGACGAGAATGGCCACTGGGCCAAGGGCGGCCACGGTCTCGCGGTGCCAGCGCTCCAGATCCGCCGCCTGGGTCACGTCCGCCGTCTCCGCAAGGGCCTTCACCCCCAGGGCCTCCAACTCGGCGCGGGTTGCGTCCAGCGCCGCGACGCCCCGGCCACAGATCGAGACCGCACAGCCCTCCGCCGCCAGGGCCAAGGCGGTCGCCCGGCCCAGCCCCTTGCTGCCCGCCGCCACCATGGCCACCTTGCCCTTCAGGCCCAGATCCATGACGCCCTCCAACCTCCAGGATAGCAGGACAGTTGGGCCTTGGTCAGGTTGTTTCGGCACTTCTCCTGGATGGCCGATCCGCCACGGATACCGCCGCCCGCCCTTGAGCTGGCTTGGCGACCTGGCCTTCTCCTGTAGCGTTGGCTGCACCCCCGGGGCATTCGCTTCACCTGGTTCATCATGTCAAGGAATGCGGCACGGCCTCGGTGCTGGACCGGCGCGAGATGGCGGTTCTGAACATAGGCTCTATCGGCACCGTTACGGCGGGAGGCACCGAGTATACCATGAACAAGGGCGATGTGGTTTACCTCGGCCTTGGCTCGGGTCCGGTGAGCTTTGCGGGTGGGGGGCGGTTTTACATCCTGTCTGCCCCGGCGCATCGCAACTTCCCGTCGCGGCTGATCACCCTCGCTGACGCGAAGTCGTTCCGCACCGGCGCGCCCGAGACGGCGAACGACCGCACGATCATCCAGTTCGTCCACCCCGAGGTGATGGAAAGCTGCCAGTTGGTGATGGGCTATACGCAGTTTCACGGGGGCTCGGTGTGGAGCCACACCATCGCCGGCGCATCTGCATGACCGGCGCATGGAGGCCTATCTGTATTTCGACCTCGCCCGCGCCGGCGCGGGTGTTTCACATGATGGGCCAGCCGCAGGAGACCGGCATCTGGTGATGGCCGAATGAGGAGGCGGTCGTCTCGCCGCCCTGGTTGATCCATTCGGGGGCGGGGACCGGGTGCTATACGTTCTGCTGGGCGATGGCGGGGGACAATGTCGATTACCGCGATCAGGCCGCGGTGGTCGGCAGGAGGTGCTGCGGTGATGAGCGGGTTTTCGCTTGAGGCAAGCGCGCGCTGGTGACTGGGGCGAACACCGGCATCGGGCAGACGATTGCTGTGGGCCTTGCCGAGGCAGGGGCCGAGGTGATTTTGGCGGGGCGGTCGCATCCGGCAGAGACATT
>CAWJOR010000029.1:0-45615 GCA_963844465.1 uncultured Actinomycetota bacterium
GGAACATCTTCTGATAATCGACTTGCCCCTGTTCGATTTGCTCTTCGTAGGCTTTCAATAACTGCCGCACTTCCGTATTGACTCGATCTTCCACCGACAACTCGTGTGTGATCGCTTGCTCCAGGGCCTCAACGAATGTTTTGCGCTCGCCCGAGAGTTCAATGTGCCCTTCCGCGTGAAGATGGCCGGCGACACTTTCGGCCATATGGCGTACACGTTCTTTCGAAAGTCGCATCGCGCTCAGCTCGGCTCAAGAAGGATCGTCGGTGTGTCCATGACCTGCCGAAGTTGAGTCGCATCGCCAACGATCTTTCCGATGACATGTTCACCCGATCCGCAGGAACCGGATCGGCGCCCACACTCATTGGGGTTCGTCCGAAAAAAATCGCCAAGGGGACTCGCCCCGCTCCCCAAAATGCAATATCCCCGACCTTGACCTGAGTCGTTGCAGTTTCTCGATGATTGTGCACTCCGGTGATCGGAAAATAGAACTCCTCTCCCCACGTATTGATCGCTGCCTTGACTGGAAGCGCCGCGTATACTTGGTCCGCAGTCCTAGTCTTTCGAAGTTCAGCCTCCAGCTGTACGCTCCCCACGGTAATACGGATTCGCTTTGCCGATGCCGTCATATCGAGATTGAACTCAAAAACCTTGTCGTTCACTCAATTTGGCGTTGGTCCGCGAACTCTAGCTTGTCTCCTACATGAAATCAAGGCTACAATCCGCGGCCATGCTCACCTCCAGCTTCATCTTCCTTCCAGGAGTGGGACGTGCCACCGAGCGACGATGGTGGGACGAAGGCCTACTTGTTCCAGCGTTCGCCACATGGCTTTGCCCTCACCCACGGCGGTGACGCGAAAGCCGTTTTTCTCCAAATAATCTTTCAGCAAGGACCGAATTTCCGGATCGTCGTCCACTACCAAAATGTGCTCTGTGTCGTTCATAAGGGTTATTGAGTCATGGATTCTAATTAAATGGAAGCGTCAGTTTGTAACCGTATGTTACAGAGCGAGTCTGCGTCACGTGGTGTTACAAAATTCCGGGTAGTTGAAATAGGCCGGTTACATTCGCTGGGTCATCTTTTCCGGTTATTGAATGCATCTTCCAGTCCGGTGCTTTGAGGAGTTAACCGAATGCGTAATAGGACACTTCAATCCACGTGCGAACGCGAAAAAAGGGGCCACCGACAATGATCTAGAAGAATTCGCAAACGAAACCGGGGTGCGACCACACGTCATCCGCTACTACTCGCGGATCGGCCTGTTGAATCGACGTGTAATCCCGAAAACGGTTACCACCAGTTTAGAAACCAGGATTTGGAACGTCTGCGGTTCATCCGGCTGGCTGAGAAAGCTTGCAGGCACACCTTGAAAAATATCAAAGTGATGCTCGCTGCGCTGGACAGGGGTGAACTCTCGGAAATTTGGCTACGCGATACCTTGGCACAGCGACTCATGATCATGCGGCAAAAACGCCGGGAATTGGAACAGCTCGAGCGCTCGATCGAAGAGACCCTCAGCCAGCCTCTAGAAGCGGCACTTCGCACGAGCGATATAAAAGACCTTGCGCGATGGATGCAATCAGCATCGCCTGAAAAAATTGAATAAGCAATGAAAAGGAAGCTGCATATCGCCCTCTTGGGAGTATCGCTACTGGTCTTTAGTTGGAGGTTGGCCGGTGAGCAATCCAACGTACCAACCTCGCGCCGGGGAGGTCGTATTACCCCTGGAAACGGCTGTTGAGACGGCCCTGCGGGATAATCCGGGGTTGGCCGAGATGGATGCCCGCGGTCTGGCCATGGCGGCAATACCGTCTCACGTCGGCAGCTTGCCCGATCCCTCGTTGAGTTTGAATGCACTGAATTAGCCCACTGACACCTTCGATCTCGACCAGGAACCCATGACCCAGCTGCAAGTCGGGCTGAGTCAGGCCTTTCCGTTTCCGGGCAAGTTGGGTCTGCGGGAGGCTGCAGCCGAACGCGAAGCCGAGGCCGCGCAAGCGGATCTAAGCGAAACGCGCCTGCGCCTGATCCGCGACGTTAAAACGCTATGGTGGACGCTATTTGATCTCGACCGCGCACTGGAGATCGTCAAACGCAATCAGGACCTGCTGCGACAATTCGTAGACGTGGCACAAACCAAGTTTATGGTCGGCAAAGGCTTGCAGCAGGACGTCTTGCTGGCCCAGGTGGTGCGCTCGAAGATGCTGGATCGCGAAATCGCCCTCACCGGATTGCGCCGGGTAGAGCAGTCCCGATTGAATGCCCTGTTAAACCTGCGCGCGGATCGGCCGGTTGCGCTGCCCACGGGAGGGGCAGTACGTCACCCGCAAACCGAACTCTGTCGGCTGGTGGACCTCACCCGAGTCTGGGTGTATGCCGACCTCTACGAACACGAGTTACCCTGGGTGCAAGTGGGCGATGAAGCGGAGATGAGCCTTGCCGGAATCCCCGGGCAGGCGTTCCGGTGGCGGGTGACTTATATCTATCCCTACGCCGAAGCCAAGACCCGCACGATCAAGGTGCGCCTGGAGTTTGACACTGAGGACCTGCTGCTGAAGCCCGAGATGTTCGCCAACGTGACCTTGCAGGCCGCACACACTCTCGCTGCGGTCGTGGTGCCCGCCTCGTCGGTGGTGCGCTCCGGCGTGCGCGAACAGGTATTCGTGGTCCGGGGACCCGGCAAGTTCGAGCCCCGGACGGTGATGCCCGGCGTCACCAGTGGTTTGTATTCGATTTACTTGGGAAAGTTGAACAAAACCCATTGACCTGTGCGCTGCGAGCAGGTTTTAGAGTCATTAAGCGCAAGTCTCTTCCTCACTAGGCGCGTATGACTGCCTCAGGTGTTATTTCTTCCTGGGGCTAACGAACTCTAACGAAAGGAGAGAAAAGATGATGAAAACCTACCCCTTATTTACCATCCTTTTATTGACGCTCACGAGTCCTTTGGCCCTAGGAGAAGGCCCTCCTGGTAAGCACCCGGGGGTGAAACATTCGAGTATGGCTGAAATGAGTGCACACCTGGATCAGATGCAGACACACATGAAAGAGATGCGCAAAGAAATGGCGGAAAGCAGCCAAATCAAAGAGCCCAACGAACGGATTAAACGGCTCCAAACGCACCTCCAAGACATGGCGAAGATGATGCAGGACATGCACAACATGAGACCGATGATGTCACCCACGGAATTAACAACCCACCTGAAGCTGATTGAGAGGCGTGTGGATTGGCTACAGGATCTGGTGGACCTAGTACTAAAGCGGCATATGATTGCGGAGGGTACCTTCTATAAAACCTATGATTAAGACGGGATACTGAGAGGTTGTGAAAAAATCGATTTTTGCAAGACCCAACGCTATTGGCTGTTGGTTCAATAAGGTGTACAAGTCGAAAATCAATCTCCCAAACAATGTCACATTGCGAATTGCTAGGAACGTCGTAACATTCGGAGTTTAACCACTGAATTTCCGCTTATGACCGTCTCGGTCACTCGCCAATGACTGGTAATCGACAGCCATTGTTACGGATCGTAGAGACGCCTGCCTCTTACGGCGAGCATCACGGTATGCGCAAGCATTTAGCGGGCAGGCACTTACTGCCCCTTAATATACCTACATATACCTACCATACCTACCATACCTACCATACCATTGCCATCACGGATTCAATCGGCACTGAATCGACAAATCCTCCGATCAAAGATCGGTGTAATCGCAACAGCAATCACTCCTTGGCTCATTGACCTTGATACTACTTTCGCAATATCGGGCCTATTGAAAACTTTTTAGCCTCCAGGTGGTTATTTGGCAATTACGGTCGGCGTTCTCTCTAATTACCACGTTTACCCTCGTGGGACGTGTTGGCTCGCTGATAACTAAACTAGTAGAGCACAAGGGACGTTGTCGTTCGACACAATCTCATTTCAAAGCCCGTGAAAAAATCTCCCTGTAGCGGGCGTTCTTCCACTAGCCGCAGATGGTTAATGAAAGTATATAATTAGTGGTTAAACTACCAGATTTCTGTTTGTCTTTCGAGGTAGGGTATGACTCAACTACTCGCAGTAAATGGCTCCTGTAGAGAGAATGGCACAATAGCTCAAGCAGTCAAACTGGCCGTGGAGACCGCATCGGAGACTGGAGCGACCATTGAAGTCATCCATCTTCGTGATTTTCCCTTCGAGTTTTGCCGCAATTGTCGACAATGCACCCAGGTGTCGGGGTAAGCACCAGACTCTTGCGTTCACCAGGACCGCACAATGCTAACGGTCAAAGACTACCGCCGCTGTACTTGCCAGCCATCAAACCCATCAAGCTAGGGGCAGCTAGTCTGCTGCAGCAAGTAATCTGTGCTGTCTGACGATTGAAATACGTCGCAAACGTACCGTCCATTGATAAGTAGGACCACAGACGGCAGCATTATGCTGATAAGCTTAGCAAATAAATTGGTAAAAACGAGCTGATTTCAATAAGATTACTTTCATCCAATTACAGCATACGCCGCATAGTATTGGAATTTCCATATTTTCAAATTACGCCCTGCAGCGTTTATTTGAAAAGCTTTGTCAACAAACTAACGTAATGCAACATAAGTAATTTTTAATGATACCTTTAAAGCGCTGTCAGCATCGGTTTATTGATGTGGTTGAGAACTATCTGCGAGAGATCTCAAGTGTGCTTCACGTAATGAAAAAATTACGCTAGTCGAGGAAGAGATTTTAGTTTGCTGAGTTTTGCAGCATAGGGGTAGTTATTTATCCGAACATCTGTAGAGGAGAAAATCATGAAGAATATTTTTCAATCAGTGATGTCTTTGATTGTTCTTACGTTATCCGCATGCCAGCAATCAGGACCAGCCGCGCTGACTAAAGCAGACATAACCGCAATTGAGGCAACCTCTAAAGCCTACCTAAAAGCTGTACTTGATGGTGATTGGGACGCTGTGGCTGCCACTTATACAGAGGACGCCATGATTATGCCGCCGAATAGCCCTGTCGTTAAGGGACGCGCGAATATCAAGAAGTATTTTGAGGGGTTTCCTCCAATTAGTGAGATCAGCGCGGAGAATGTCGAGGTGGTAGGACAAGAGGATATTGCCTACGTGCGCGGAACTTACAAGGTCGCTATCGCTGTCGAAGGCGCAGAGCCAGTCACAGATTTCGGTAAGTTTGTTGACATCCTTCGCAAGCAACCCGATGGCACATGGCTATTTCACCGCGACATTTCCAATTCTGACCTTGCTGCAAATTAGCACAATTCTGAGTTAATAATCTAAAGCCCGACATTACCCCAACGCATCGGCTAGGTGGCCGCAGGCAGTTGCCGGTCAGCATCCCGCTGCATAAGAAATCGATAAAGTCTTCCACTTCGGCAATACGCTCCGGCTCTACTCTGTTGAAACAGAACTGGACCTACTCAGTTGTTCGTCAAACTCTGATGTGATTCCACCCACCCCAGCACCTGCTTGAAAGGAACCCGATCCAATACCCCGAACAAGGCATGACCGGAAAGCCGGCAACGGCTGGTTCGAGGGGAAGTGACGCCACAAAGGAAACGTGTCAGCGAACGGGAATCTCGCAGGATGTTATCCGGATCGCCGTTTTGCCGTAGGCCTTGTACACGGTTAACCAGATCTGTGGACTTTCCACGCAGCTTGAGAAAAATGTGCACCTGGTTGCCTCACGGCGATTGCGTTGATGGCTTCAACGTCGCCATCAAAATAATCTTCAATAAGATCGGAAATAACTGGAATTCGCTTGACTCGATCCATGCCTCTTTGCGCATCAGCATCATCGAGTGAGCTCACCAAGGCATCGAACGTGCCAAAGCTGGCACCAAGTAATACATGCTCGTCTGCCATCAGATGTATCGTGCCAATGGGAGTCTTGGTCGATGTGTATAGCAAAGTCACTGAGCCAGATTAGCGATCGCGAAGCATCTCCGCTACGAGAAAGGCAAGTTCAAGGGATTGGGCATGATTGAGGCGAGGATCGCACGCCGTTTCATAGCGCATAGCGAGGTCATCGTGGGAGATCTGCTCTCCCCCTCCGACACATTCAGTCACATCATCGCCGGTAAGTTCGATATGAATCCCACCAGGATGAGTCCCCAAGGACTTGTGAACCTCGAAGAAACCTTTAACTTCGTCGAGCACATCATCGAAGCGACGTGTCTTGTATCCGCTTGGAGCCTCATAGGTGTTGCCGTGCATCGGATCGCACACCCACAAAACCTGCGCACCCGACTTGGTTACCCCGTCAACGAGGGCTGGAAGCGCTTCTCGTATTTTTCCGGCGCCCATGCGGGTGATGAATGTCAGGCGTCCGGGCTCGCGATCTGGGTCCAATTTATCTATGAGCGCGAGAGCATCGTCGACCGTGGACTTGGGTCCGAGCTTGACGCCTATCGGATTGCGAATCTTGGAGGCAAAGTCGACGTGGGCGCCATCCAGTTGACGAGTACGCTCACCGATCCAGACAAAATGGGCGGAGACATCGTATGGGAGCTGTGTTCGCGAATCGATTCGAGTGAGCGCCTTCTCGTACTCCATGATCAACGCCTCGTGACTGGCAAAGAATTCGACAGTTTTGAATGCTGCGGGATCGACTCCTGCTGAGCGCATGAACGCCAACGCTCGACCTATCTCGTTTGCCATTTCTTCATAGCGCATACCGACAGAGGAATCTCGGATAAAGCCCTTATTCCATTCATGAACCTGACGAAGGTCTGCAAAGCCACCCTGTGTAAAGGCGCGGACAAGGTTGAGAGTCGCAGCGGAGGTGTTGTAAACCTTCAACAGCCTCTGAGGGTCAGGGGTTCTCGCCGCAAGCGTGAATTCCAAGTCATTGACCGCGTCACCGCGGTAGGCAGGAAGGGTGACATCTCCTCGTGTTTCAAGATCATTGGAACGGGGCTTGGCAAACTGACCTGCCATCCGTCCGACTTTTATGACCGGCAGACTCGAGTAGTACTGGAGAACTGCTGCCATCTGCAGAATTGTCTTGATTCGATTTCGAATCGAATCTGCAGTGGCCGCAACAAAAGTCTCCGCGCAGTCCCCACCTTGGAGCCAGAACGCTTTGCCCGCAGCTGCATCTGCTATGCGCGCCTTGAGGTTGTCGCATTCACCAGCGAAAACCAAAGGAGGATAGGACTTGAGTTCTGCAAGCGCGGCCTTTACGGCAGGACCTTCAGTGCCGCCTGGCCATGTTGGTTGCTGAGCTGCAACAAGGCCAGGGGCAAAGAGAGAATCCAAAGTGGTCATGGTTTCCTAGCGTAGAGAATGAATAGGTGATCGCGAGGTGCGATTATCCGAAGAAGACCTCTGCCTCCTTGTAGAGAGAAGGATCGACAAGCTTCAACTTTTCAGTGGCTGAGGCTAGCGGCACGCGAACGATATCGGTTCCATGCAGCGCGACCATCTTGCCCCAGTCACCCTCGTGGGCGGCGGTTATCGCATGCAGGCCAAATCGGGTGGCAAGGACGCGGTCAAATGCGGTTGGTGTGCCGCCACGCTGAATGTGACCGAGCACTGTGCTTCGCGCCTCTTTGCCTGTGCGCGCCTCAATCTCTTGGGCAAGCCAGTCACCAATACCGGAGAGTTTTACATGTCCGAAGGCATCGAGTGCCTGGTCTTTGACGATCATGTCGCCGTCTTGAGGAATTGCGCCTTCGGCCACGACGATAATGGGCGAGTAATTGACCTTGAATCGGGACTCAACCCATTCGCAGACCTGATCCAGGGAGAACCTCTTCTCTGGGATCAAGATGCATGCAGCACCGCCCGCCAGACCTGAGTGCAATGCAATCCACCCAGCATGACGTCCCATAACTTCCACGACCAAAGCACGATGATGGGATTCAGCAGTTGTGTGCAGGCGATCGATTGCTTCCATGGCAATGTTCACGGCGGTATCAAAACCAAAGGTGTAGTCAGTGTTATTGAGGTCGTTGTCGATGGTCTTTGGAACGCCAACTACCTTCACGCCCAAGGCATCAAGCTTCGTGGCAACTCCGAGGGTGTCTTCCCCACCGATCGCAATCAGTGCATCCACGCCAGCTTTAGCAAGATTCTCTTTGATCCGGTCAATCCCGCCCTCAATCTTGAAGGGGTTGGTGCGGGATGATCCCAAAATCGTCCCACCACGAGGCAAAATTCCGCGAGTTGCCGCAATGTCGAGGGGCATTGTGAGGCCCTCAAGCGGTCCGCGCCATCCATCACGATATCCGACAAATTCATGTCCGTACTCTTTAACGCCCTTTCGGACGATCGCACGAATTACAGCATTTAGACCTGGGCAGTCTCCGCCACCGGTTAGAACACCAATACGCATCGCAATTTACTCCAACGCTCGAATTAGAAATTGGGCCTATTCAGCCCGTAAAGGGTCAACGCTGACACGGTAAAGTCTAGCCTCAACTCCTTGAGCCTCTAGCCCGCCGTGATGAAGATTGCATCACTCGATGGGCCTCTGGTAAGAACGCTCATGGCCTTGGCACCGGAAATCGAGCAATATTTGGCGCAGCGAGCCACCACCGGGGCGCCGGAGGTTTGGCAGGCTCCGATTGAGGTGGTTCGGGCGGGCTCGTATGGACGAATTGCTGCCGCTGGGGCGCCGCAGAAGGTCTTCTCGATCAAGGATCGCTACATTCCTGGTCCAACCGCCGATCTGCATATCCGCATTTACCGACCGAGTGCGCAGGCGGATCTTCCTGCACTCGTGTATTTCCACGGCGGTGGTTGGGTGCTCAACTTTCTTGATATCTACGATGCTGAGTTGTGTGCTCTTGCCAACAAGAGCGGCTCGACTGTTGTCGCAGTTAATTATCAAAAGGCCCCCGAACACCCGTATCCGATTCCATTTGATGACTGCTACGCGACAATGATGTGGGTTCATCACAACGCGAACACTCTTGGAATTCACCCCAACAAGATCGGGGTGGGAGGTGAGAGCGCCGGCGCCAACTTGGCCGCAGCGGTCGCCCTGAAAAACCGCGACACGCACATGGTTGAAATCGCTTACCAACTTCTCATCAACCCGTGCAACGAGAGAGATTTCAACACCACTTCTTATCTCACTTATGCGTCAGGTTACGGACTGTCTCGCCAAGGAATGCAATGGTTCTGGGAGCAATACCTACAAGGCGACGCCCACGACCAAGATCCTTATGCATGCCCATCCACCGCGAAGAATTTCTCGAATTTACCCCCCGCAATTGTTGTGACTGCCGAGTGTGATCCGCTAAAAGATGACGGGGTCAAATACGAACGATTGCTACGTGAAGCGGGCGTGCAAACCCACTATCGGGAGTACAAAGGAATGATTCATGGATTTGCCAATCTTGGAGCAGTCACACCCGTTGCCGCGATTGCCCTTGGCGATTGCGGAGACATCATCAGGGCAATTATCTCTTAGGCGGTAACGCGCACACCCTTGCCCACGACAACAATTCCTCCTGGAGAAACTGTAAATCGCTCGCGGTCGCGCTCAAGGTCGACACCTATCTGCGCACCCGGTTCTACGACGACATTCTTGTCCAGGATCGCCCTGCGCACCACGGCGCGGTCTCCGATCTTCACCGACGGCATCAACACAGAACCATCCACGAAAGCACCACCCGATACGACCACGTCATAAGAGGCAACGGTGCGATTCAAATGTCCACCCGCGATAATCGAACCAGCACCCACGATGGAATCTTGAGCTATGCCGCCTTCGCTGAACTTGGCAGGCGGAAGTGAGGGCGGATTGGTCAACAGCGGCCATTCGCGGTTGTACAAATTGAAAATCGGATGAACCGAGACTAGATCCATATGAGCGTCAAAGTAGGCGTCGATTGAACCCACGTCTCTCCAATATCCCTTGTCGCGATCCGTAGCACCAGGCACGACATTGTCGGCAAAGTCGTAGACCTTGGCCGAGCCGTTGCGGGTGAGCATCGGAATGATGTTGGTGCCGAGGTCGTGTCTGCTCTCGAGATCCTCAGAGTCCAGAATCAAGGCCTCTTCCATGACATCGCGGCGGAAAATGTAGTTGCCCATCGAAACTAGGCACATATCCGGATAACCCGGCATGGCGGGAGGATTTGCAGGCTTCTCGTGAAATGCCTTGATCGTGACCCCGTCGTCGGCGAGCTCAATGACGCCGAATTCACTCGCTTCCGAGCGTGGAACTCGAATTGCCGCGACCGTGACGCCAGCGCCCGTGTTGAGATGCTGCTCGAACATCTGACTCGGGTCCATTCGGTAAACGTGATCGGCCCCGAATACCAAGATGTGCTTGGGATCCTCGTCGTGTATCAGGTTGAAATTCTGCAAGATAGCATCGGCGCTTCCCGTGTACCACCGAGGACCAAGGCGTTGTTGCGCAGGAACTGGAGTGATGAAGTTTCCCAAAAGCGTGGACATACGCCACGTCGTCGTTATGTGTTTGTCGAGCGAGTGCGACTTGTATTGCGTAAGCACAGCAATTTTAAGCATCCGCGCATTGACCAGATTGGAGAGGACGAAATCCACAAGTCGATACGAACCCCCAAAGGGTACTGCAGGTTTAGCCCGATCGGCAGTAAGGGGCATTAATCGCTTTCCTTCGCCACCCGCGAGAACTATTCCTAATAGGAGGTCGCGTCGCATGGCGTAACGATAGCCTTCTCCTTGCATGCCGCCTAGACCTTGACTTTTTCTGCGAGGAGATGTGATGAAGCCGATACGGGTTGGATTGGTCACCAAAGAGTGGCCACCACATGTATACGGCGGGGCCGGGGTTCACGTAGTCCAATTGGCAGAGGCCCTTCGCAAAAGACCAGAGATTTCACTAACTGTTCATTGTTTTGGCGAAGAGCGAGCCGATGCAATTGGTTATCCGACTCCCACTGATTTCGCGCAATCCAATCCAGCAATTGCAGCAGTGGCCACTGACCTAGCGATTGCACAAGCACTTTCCGACGCGGATGTAGTGCACACTCATACGTGGTACGCGAACATGGCTGGCCATGTAGCTTCGTTGATACATGGTATCCCCCACATCATGAGCGGCCATTCTTTAGAACCATTGCGACCGTGGAAAGCCGATCAACTCGGCGGCGGGTATCGACTCTCGTCCTGGGTAGAGAAAACGGCAATCGAAAGTGCAGCGGCAGTAATCGCGGTCAGCGACGGAATGCGCACAGACATACTCTCTGCCTATCCGAATGTTGATCCTGCCAGGGTGCGCACGATTCGCAACGGTGTTGACACGGATAAATTCTCACCCAACCACGACCCGAGTGTTCTTTCACAGTACGGGATAACTGGGCGGTATGCGCTCTTTGTAGGAAGGATTACCCGCCAAAAAGGGCTTGCACACCTCCTTCGGGCATGGAAGGAAGTGCCTAGCGAGTATGGGCTGGTCATTGCAGCAGGCAGCCCCGACGAACCAGGCATCGGCCAGGAGATCGCGAAACTCATCGAAGAGCTACAACGCACTCGCCCAAATGTCTGGTGGATTCAAGAGATGCTGCCTCACCACGAACTTACGGCTGTTCTCACTGCCGCCGATCTCTTTGTCTGCCCCTCGATTTATGAACCCTTAGGGATCGTCAACTTAGAAGCAATGGGATGCGCCACCGCGGTTCTCGGTTCGGCAGTTGGGGGCATTCCTGAAGTTGTCACACATGGAGTCACCGGCGAATTGGTTGAGTATTCGACCAACCACGCTGAATTCGAAAAAGATATTCGCGAAGCCATTATTAAGCTCATGTCCAATCCGGAACTTCTCGCCAAATATGGCATTGCCGGCCGCGCACGAGCGCAATCTGAATTCGGGTGGGACGCGGTCGCTGCCACCACCTATGCCCTCTATTCGCAAGTACTCTCGCACTAGAAGAAAGTCACAATGACAAAAAGAAGTTGGTCGCTCTTCGTTGCCGTGGGAATCCTCTGGGGAATTCCGTATCTCTTAATCAGGGTCGCCGTTCGTGACCTTAGTCCGGCCATGGTCGTTTTTTCTCGCGTATTGATTGGTGCACTCATCCTCGTGCCACTTGCGATTCGCCAGAAATCTTTTGGACCTGCCCTTCGCAACTTCAGATACATCTTCGTGTACGCAGCGGTTGAGATCATGGGTCCGTGGTTTCTCATAACCAAGGCGGAAATGAAGATTTCTTCAGGTCTGGCCGGCCTTCTCGTTGCCACCGTTCCGATCTGGGCAACCATCTATGCATCCTTTACCGGCGATAAAACAGTTTGGCACCGCAAGAGATTGGCGGGGCTGGTAGTGGGTTTTATCGGCCTTGTCGCTGTCGTGGGCATTGAGAGTCTTTCAGGGAAGAATTCACTCTGGGCGATAATCTCGATTCTCATTGCGGCTGTGGGCTATGCGTTGGCACCAAATATGATCATGAAGAAACTGCCCAATATTTCAGGGCTTGCAATCAATGCCCTTGCCATGACAATGACGGCAGTTGTTTATGCCCCCTTTGCGATCCTCCAATGGCCAAAGGGGCATGTCTCACAGAATTCACTCTTGTCTGTTATTGCGCTGGGTATATTCCCCACTGCAATGGCGTTCGTGGTCTTCTTTGCCGTGTTAAAAGAAGTTGGGCCCGCTAGGGCATCTCTCGTGACTTATCTCAATACAGCCTTTGCAGTGGTGTTAGGGGTTCTCATACTCTCTGAGCCATTGACCCTCGGGATCATCATCGGCTTGCCCATGGTCTTGATCGGCTCGTACTTGGCAAGCAGGAAACCAACACACCGCACGCAATAGACCTTCAGAAGTTGCTCGGAGACTCCTGAAGGTCAATTCCGTGCGAGATCACATACTGCATCTCGATCGCGCCCTTGGATTCAGCTAGCCCGGGAAAAAATGTGAACCCAAGGACGGCGACGATGAAACACACAAGTCTGCGCGAATTCCTCATGATGGTTTACCTAGAAGTTCGCCTCAACAAGAATGCTTTGCTCTGCCTGTGCCGCATTACCCACAGCAATTGCCTGCTCGTACGCATAAATAGCGCGATCCTTGTATCCCATTTCGACGAATACACGGGCGATCTCACCCCAGTGAATGGCCAATTCTCGATCAGGGGCCATCGTGCGCATATGCTCCATAGCCCGTTCCAACTGCGAGAAAGACTCATCCATCCTTCCAAGTCGGAAAAGAACCTTTGCCTCTTGCGAATACAAACTCGCCTTTGGTCCAGGAATTTCCGGCGGAAGTTCAGACACACCTTTTCTCACATACATCAATGCCTTTTCAAAATTGCCTTGGCGAAACTCGACTTCCGAAAGCGTGATGCAGGTGTAGGCCGCAGATCCAGGATTGTTCTGAGAGGCTAGATCAAGGTAGGCAGATTCGGCCAGGTCGTGGATGCGGTCCAAATCTGGGTTTGGCATATCCAGCATCCATTTGGCGGCGTTGTCATTCAAAATCGGGAGCACTTGGTGAAGCTCTGCCAACTTCGTCCAATGAATCGCATGGGCAATGTGACTCAGCGCCAAGGCGAGGTCGCCCCGGTCACCAGCTAACGATGATGCCTGCCAGTACGACTGCACCATGGCCTTGGGAGACTTGCACTTTTCGGCCAGTTTGAGGGCTCTACCGATAATTTCGGTTGCTCGGGGTGAATCTCCTCGGCGGAAATGGCAACCAGCAAGTTGAACCATGAGTTCCACAATTTCGGTCTCAGGCCAAGCTTCTGCGTACTCCATGAGCAACGCCTCGCCGCGTTGGACACCAAGGGCCAAATTTCCGGATCTAATGCAGACCCGAATGATTTCGTTTCCTATCCGCGAGCGTAGATCTGGAGCGGCGTTCGGGTAATCCTTGAAGAGTTGCTCGAGTTGGTCCAGGACCCCTTCAAAAAGCCCCCTGCGGACATTGACCTGCAGAAGGAGGACCGAAGCGGCCAATGAGGCCGCATCTTGGACGCCCTCAGGGCCATGCTTCAACACCTGGTTGGCAAAATCCTCAGCCAGCTCAAGGTCTCCTGAACTCAGGGCGACCTTGGCAGTGTTGAGGTTAAGTTCGCGCTCTTGGGCACTGTGGTCGATCACCAATTCCTCGGTCGGAACTCCCAGTCGGGAGGCCAATTTCACGATGAGGTCAGGCTTAGGTTTGCGTTTGCCCGCCTCCAAAAGGGAGATAAAACTAGAGGCGGCGATGCCCTCAGCCAATTCGTACTGGGTCAGGCCAGCCTTTTCCCGCAGTTCCCGAAGTTTGGTTCCAAATTCCATCTGCCACTTCCATTCCTGAGCTTCTTGGTATATCTTACAACCAACCTTTACAAATAGTAAAGACATTTGGAGGATATTGTGAAGCAATTCGGACTGACAGTTATCGCTCTCGTACTCATCGTTACGACAGCACTCCCAGCTAACGCAGCAACGAAGAAGTCAAGTGTCTCAACTGGCACCTCGTTCACCCTGATGACCATCCCTGGCAACCAGATCTGCTGCTAATCGTTTAAATCCATTCCAACGTTGACAACGATGTCGACGTTGCGCGTACAAGAGAATATGAAAGACAGGATGAAAATGTTGACAGATGAGAAGCTGAACGGACGATTAGTTTCGTACGTTCAAAGAAGTGCTTCCCCTCTTCACTCATCTGCTCGCGCATTGTCAATGCTCAAGATTGCATTGATCATCCTGGCGCTCCTTTTTACCGAAACATCGTACGCAACAAACGGCAACGCGAGTTCGACAAGCTTCTCTCAGAAGCAAATCACGAATTTCGTAAAGACCGTGACGACAGAACTAAAACTGAGCAAGAACTGGAAATCTAGTTTCGCCAACACGGCGGGTACGAAGTTGTACTGCAATTCAATTGTTCTCGGTGAGGGTTTTCGAGCCGGCAGCCATGGCCTCTACACATGGTTCACTTGCAGCGCAATGCACAAACTAGTAAATACAAAAACATCGAGCAGCAATTTCGCTTGCACGGGCTTCTCTTCACCAGTGTGGATTGAGCCGACGGCTAACTCGATCAACTTCCAGGCCGTTACGCCGGGGCCCGAGTATCTGGCGTTTAGAACATCCGCGCCAGCACCAATACAAACGCTTATGGATTCAACGTACAATCAAATGAAATCTGGCGAACCAAGGGTCGTTATAGCGCGCGCAACACAGGGCGCAAAGACTCACACCAATTCTTGCCAATAATTAGTTTTCGTTAAAACCCAATCGCTCAAGTAGTTTCGGATCTCTTTGCCAATCCTTTGACACTTTGATGTGAAGGTTTAGAAATACCCTTGCTGACAATATTCGCTCGATATCTGCACGAGCACGCGTACCTATGTCTTTAAGTCGCTCCCCCTTGTGCCCAAGAAGGATTCCGCGTTGTGAATCTCGCTCGACATGTATGGTCGCATGGATGTCAAAGAATGGCTTCTTCTCAGTATTCGGGCGTTGAGACATCTCATCAATTGTCACAGTGATTGAATGAGGAAGTTCCTCTCGTGCATCACGTAGGGCAGCTTCGCGAATGAGTTCGCAAATCCACTTCTCTTGGCTTTGATCACTAGTCATGCCCTTTGGGTAGAACTCCGGTCCTTCTGGAAGCAATGATCCGATGAGTTCGGCCAAAAGTTCAATCTGGTCATGGACAGCCGCTGATACAGGGATGATCTCGTCCCATGTGAAATCTTTTGCCAGTGCAACAATGCCAGCGAGCTTGCCGGCTAGAGCATTCTTGGAGACCAAATCGGTCTTAGTAATTACTGCAATCTTCTTGGATCGGGGATGCTTTGCTATTTCTTGGATAATGAAATCATCGCCGGACCCCGATGTTTCATCGGCTGGCAAGCACATGACAATCACATCCACCGAGTCAAGACTCTGTCCTACGACGATATTGAGACGCTGACCCAACAACGTCTTAGGTTTATGGATACCAGGGGTGTCAACCAAGATCGCTTGAAATTCTGGACGGTTGACGATGCCCCTGATCGCATGACGGGTTGTATTGGGATGGGGAGATGTAATCGCAACCTTGCTGCCGACCAACGCGTTCACAAGGGTCGACTTGCCCGTATTGGGACGCCCAACAATTGCTACAAACCCAGACCGAAATTCACTCACGAGGCAAGTCTCTCACTTATATGAGGCGACAAATTCCACTGCATCGGCAACTGACGTTACTACTTCGGCGGCCCGCTCACCTATCAGCCGATGACACCCCTCACTCGTTGGCGAGGTAATGGGACCCGGGACGGCCATAACGGGCCTCATTAATTCTGCTGCATCCCTCGCCGTACGAAGGGATCCACTGCGAAATGCTGCCTCTACAACGAGAGTCGCACAGGAGAGTGCTGCGATCAAGCGATTGCGGGTGAGGAAACGCGAAGGTATCGCCCTAGCAGTCGGCATCACCTCACTGATCAATGCCCCAGTTTCTGCTATCTCGGCGAAAAGATGAGCATGCCCACCGGGATAGTTCACATCGATGCCCGCGGCGAGAACTGCAATAGTCACGCCTTCGGCCACTAACGCGCCTCGGTGTGCGGCTGCGTCAATTCCATATGCGCCCCCACTGACGATGGACCATTCGCGATCAACAAAGCCCGCGGCAAAATCACCGGCAACTCTGACCCCGTAATTCGTCGGATTCCTTGTTCCCACGATTGCCAGTGATGGGCTATGAAGTGCATCAATTGATCCCTTTACAACTATGCCGATGGGTATCGCTGAAAGGTCGTTAAGCCTAGAAGGCCATCGAGGATCTTCGGGAACAATGAATTCTGAGCCGCTTTTTGCAATCAACTCCAATACTTCCGCAGAATCCGCGGCATTGGCTTTCGCCATTGTTCTTTCGAATTTGATCGGGTCATATCCCCCGGCGCGCAGTCTTGCAAGAAGATCGATCGGCCCGTATGCGTCGATTTCACGCGCCCAAAAAGTCGAACCGCCTTCGATGCATGAGAAAAGAATTGCTCGGGCTTCAAAGTTGCTTATCACCTGGGGCCTCCTCGCAATGAATAGGCCAGTTGTGTATCTTCCACGGACGGGCGCATGTGTCCGGACAAGTCGGCAATACTCCACGCAATCCGCATCACTTTGTGGAGCCCGCGAGCGGTGAGAAGTTCACGATCAAGTTCAGAATGAAGAAAATTCATCGCCGCCCTGTCGGGCTGGAAAGTCGTCCGCAACGCACGGCTGGGTATCTCAGAGTTGAGCGACCAGGGTTCACGAAGAAATCGAGATGCAGCCGTTTCGCGGGCAGTGATGACTCTTTTTCGTATCGAAACGCTCATCTCAGCCATCTCAGGTCTGCTCAGTTCGACTCGACTTAGCGGATCGACTTGCACTCTCAAATCAATACGATCCATGAGTGGACCGGATAACTTGCTCAGATAACGACGCACTTGTTGAGATGAACAGCTGCAGTTCCGACCTCGACCAGAGAATTTCCCACAGGGGCAGGGATTCGCCGCAAGAACGAGAAGAAAACGTGCAGGGTAGGAGACACTTCCTATAGCCCGAGCAATCGTGATCGATCCGGATTCAAGAGGTTGGCGTAGTGAATCAAGCACCCCAGAATCGCATTCAGGCGCCTCGTCGACAAAAAGTACCCCGCGATGAGCAAGTGAGCATGCCCCTGGTCTGAGAGTGTGAGAGCCTCCGCCAACCATTGCCACTCGCGTCGCGCTGTGGTGGGGGGAGACGAAGGGCGCATCACTTGCCAAAGGAGACCGAGCGCTCAATCCCCCAGCAATCGAATGTATTGCAGTAACTTCAAGGGCCTCATCACGCGTCAGAAGCGGAAGTATTCCGGGCAACCGCTGGGCGATCATGGTCTTGCCGGCACCTGGCGGTCCCATCAATAGAAGGTGATGCCCACCTACTGCTGCTACTTCGGCCGCATATCGAGCTTGCTGTTGGCCAACCACATCGGAGAAATCAAAGTTGCTCTCATCCGTTGATAAGGCCAGATCAATCTCAAGGTTTTCTTCGCGCTCGCCAGTACGCAACCAACGCAGCAATGAGTTCAGATGCTCCATCGGGATTATTGCCATCTCACTCATCAGTTGGGCTTCCACACGATTTGCCCAAGGAACCACCGCTGTCCTGATCCCGGATTTAAAAGCGGCGATAAGCGATGGAAGAATCCCTCGTACTCCACGAATATGCCCGTCAAGTGCGAGTTCGCCCAAATACACAACATCATGGGATCGCTCGAGAGGTATCACCTGCTGCGCAGCAAGCAATGCAATCGCTATCGGTAAATCAAAACTTGACCCGCTCTTAGGAAGCCATGCAGGAGAAAGGGATACCGTCACCTTTCTATTGGGCCAACTCTCGGTGCAGTTAACCATTGCAGAGCGCACGCGATCTCGAGACTCAGTGAGCGCCGCATCTGGTAGCCCGAGGAGGACGTAGGCCGGAAGGCCATCTGCGATATCAACTTCAACCGTGACGAGGTGCCCCTCAAGTCCAAGGAGGGCAATACTCAAGCTCTGCCCTAACGTCATTCTGGTTCGCTTATCAAAGAACGCTTTTTCTGTATTCGATGCTGAACTCTCCGCTCCTTGCAACAATCACAGCAGCGCAGTCAATTCGATATTCATGACCAAGGGCTTGATGCGTGGCCAGCCAAGCCAATGCCAAACGCTGCAATCGATGTGCCTTATGGGCGTTGATGGATTCGAGCGGATGCCCAAATGCTGTCGAGGTGCGAGTCTTGACCTCAACAAATGCGAAAGTCCCGTCAGTAAGCCGGGCAACAATGTCTATCTCGCCTTCTTTGATCCGCCAATTGCGATCAACCACTGTTGCACCCTGCGCGCCTATGAAATCGGCGACCGCGTTTTCACCGAATGCCCCAACGATTCTATTTTTGGAATGCTCTCTCAGTGCCATAGTGCAAGCACGGTAATTCCCTGCTCAGTGCGGTTCCTGATGGAGTAAAGAAAGTGTGGGCTACTCGGGTGTGTTGATAAGGGCGGCTACGTTTGAAAACGAAGACCGATGGATTGCGCACGGACCGAGTTCTTGAAGAGCCTTGCTGTGGGCTGAAGTCACATAACCCTTGTGTTGCGAAAAACCATACCCTGGAAAGTCAATATCCATCTCGCGCATAATGCGATCTCGAGTCACCTTGGCGATGATGGAGGCAGCGCTTATCGTGTGGACGACCTGATCCCCCTTCCACACCCCAAGAGTTGGATATCCAAGACCCGGAACCACATAACCGTCGGTCAAAACGTATTTCGGCGCGGTAGTCAGCCCGTGAACCGCCCTTCGCATCCCATCGATATTTGCAGCATGGACTCCACGCTCATCAACTACGGACGACGGGATTTCTATCACGCATATCGCCTCTGCCGCATTGACCACAACATCGAAGAGTTCTTCACGCTTGCTTTCAGAGAGTTCCTTTGAATCGCGCACCTTCGCCAATTCGAGGGCAAATGGGTCGCGTAAAATTACTGCGGCGACAAGAAGAGGCCCCGCACATGCGCCACGACCAGCTTCATCCACACCCGCAACGGGAGATATCCCTGCATCAAGCAGAAGTCGCTCGATGACCTTCATGATCCGAACGTAATTACTTTAAGGCGTTGATGCGATGCACGATCTTGGCGTGGCCCGCCGGCCAAATAACCGCCACAACACGACCGACCACCTTGCTGACCGGAACCATCCCCTTATTGACGTCATCCATGTGGTAACGAGAATCAGCACTTGCACCGCGATGATCACCCATAACCCAGAGTTTGCCGGCTGGAACGGTCACGTCAAAGTTCATATCGCTCGGATTATCGCCTTTATAGACGTAGGGCTCGTTGAGCGGAATTCCGTTAACTGTGATCTTCTTGTTGTTGTCGCAACACACGACATGATCACCTGCAACACCTATGACGCGCTTGACCAGATGCTGCTTAGCGGGATTGGGAAGGACGCCAACGGCAATCAGGCCATCCCGAAGCTTGGCGATAATGAAGGGCTCAGTGCTTGGTGTCGCATCCGCCAACCAGTGGTCTGGATCGTGGAAGACGATAATGTCGCCGCGCTTGATGGGATGTGAAAGGAATGGAACCTTGTTGACTGCGACCCGATCCTTGATTTCAAGGGTGGTTTCCATCGATCCCGACGGGATATAGAAAAATTGAACGAAGAAACTCTTTATGACAAGGGAAACCAGAAGTGCTACGACAACGAGTATTGGAAACTCGCGAAGGACTGAACCCTTGCGCGACATACAGGTGCTTTAGGCCTGCTCGGCGGGTGCTTCAGCCTGTTCAACAACGTCGGCAATTTCAGCCACAGCCACTGAACTCTTCTTTGTACTTTCCTCGACGTCGCTGCGCTTTTCGCGAATCTTTGCTGCCTTGCCGCGAAGATCGCGGAGGTAGTACAACTTCGCACGGCGAACATCGCCGCGACGGACAACTTCAATCTTCTCGATCACCGGAGTATGCACAGGGAAAGTACGCTCAACACCAACACCGTAAGAAACCTTACGGATGGTGAACGTCTCGCGAGCGCCATTGCCTTGTCGGCGAATCACGATGCCTTGGAAAACCTGGATACGGCTCTTGCTGCCTTCGATGACTCGAACATGAACCTTGAGCTCATCTCCTGCACGGAAGGTGGGAATATCCGAGCGAAGCGAAGCAGCGTCTACCGCGTCAAGCACGTTCATGGTGAGTCCTCATTCTTATGTCCAAGTTGCTTTTTTGCCCTAGTTTTTAGGGCACCCTAAAACGCCAAGTTTTACACCTCGCGTAAGGGCCTTATCCTGCCACAATCGGGGCATTAAGGCTAAATCGAGCCTACTTGCCTGCCTCCAAAGCCTGGACAAGGACGGGGTAGAGGCTTGGCCCAGCGCAGCAGGTCAGATCCCCCGAATCCGTGGAAATCAGAGCCCCGGACTCGGAGGCGACCAATTGAGCCGCGGCCAGATCCCATTCCTTGAGGCCGATTTCAAAATAACCGTCGAAGGCCCCCATTGCCACATTGCAGATATCTACCGCAGCCGAACCCATCCGGCGGATATCTCGGACCTGAGGAAGAAGGGCTGATACAACCTTGCCTTGCTGTGCCCGCATACTGACGTCGTAGACAAATCCAGTTCCAATGAGAGCGCGATCAAGATTCACAGGGTCGTTGCAACGGATGGATTTGCCATTGAAGAACGCACCGCCTCCTCGAGTTGCAGTCCATGTCGAGCCAATTGTTGGAGCGTGGACAACTCCGACAAGAACGCCATCACCATCCTTTGCCGCGATGCTGACGCTCCAGCCTGGCAAGCCGTAGAGATAGTTGACCGTTCCATCAACTGGATCTATCACCCACGTGATACCCGATGAAGATGGTCTCGAAGATCCCTCTTCACCGATGATGCCATCGTCTGCACGCGCCGATAAGAGCGAGTCAACTATAAGTTTCTCGCTGTCCCGATCCATCTGTGTCGCGATGTCGATCGCCACCGATTTTGAAGTCACTTCGAATGTCAAGGGGCGCTTCATCAACAACTCACCCGCTTGTAGTGCAATCCCTACAGCCAGTTCCAGAAGTTCGGGTGCTAAGACTTTATTTGCCATGAGAGAACTCTAGCCACCCGTAGGATTCACCAATGTTCACGCCGTATCTTCGGCTCCTCAAGATTCCAGGGGCCTTTCGATTCTCCATTGCCGGCTTTGTTGCGCGTATGCCGATTTCTATGGATTCACTCGCCTTGATTTTCATCGTGTACCACGCCAGCCATTCGTACGCTCTGGCTGGATCGCTGGCTGCAGTCGGTGAAATCGTCGTAACAGGTGCGGTCCCATTCTGGGCTCGCACAGCCGATCGCATCGGCCAGAGTCGAACGCTCTACATCGTGATTCCGTCTCGGGCAATCTTCCTCTCCCTCTTCATCGTTCTGGTGACCCATCATGCGCCCGTATGGACGTGGTTCATCACGATTATCGCCGTCGAATTGTCGGTCATTAATGCTGGTGGTTTGGTTCGCCGTAGATGGTCTTGGATTCTGGGCGAAGACCGGCATCTCATCAATACGGCCTATTCCTACGAGGGCCTCATGGATGAATTCATCTTCATCCTTGGCCCGGTGATTGCGACCTTCTGCGCAACAACCATCGCACCAGCTGCCGCTCTCATCGTCGGCCTCGTCCTAATGGTCTCTGGTTCTATCGTTTTTGCCCTGCAAAAAGGCTCGGAACCGCCTCCGCATCCTCGCAACTTAGAGGCGCCTCATCCGGCGGTGATGCGCAATCCCACTATGCAGGCTATTTTCTTTTCGACGATCTTCCTTGGTGCTTTTTTTAGCGCTGTTGGACTTGTCGTTGTCGCATTTGCGCAGGAGCAGCATGCAACATCGCGAACTGGGCTGGTTCTTGCAGCTTGGGCCGCGGGTAGCGGAGTAGCCGCCTTTATCAACGGCAGCGTGAAATGGAAGATGAACCATGCCAAGCGATTCACCATCTTTCTATCCGCACTGACACTTCTCTCCGTTCCACTCATCTTCGTTCACAGCCTCCCCTTCTTGGTCATCGCCCTGTTCTGCAACGGCCTCGCCATCGCTCCGCTGATGGTTGCAGCCTACGGAGTCGCCGAGAGTGCAGTTCCATCTGAGCAGATCACCGAAACCTTGGCATGGGTTTTTGCCGGTCTCCCAGTTGGAGGCGCCTTGTCGAGCGCGTTCTCAGGTTGGGTAATCGATAACTACGGAGCCCAACGCGGCTTCCTCGTTCCCGTTGGCGCTCTTTGTTGCGCTTTGGCTATGTCGCTTCCCTACTTCCGCACCTGGAATCGGTTACGCTCGGCTTCGTGACTGAACTTCGTTTGCAAGGGAAGACCCCGGATGGGGCCTATCTCAGCCTGACCGACAGCGAAGGCAGCGAGTACACCCTGCGTATTAGCGACACGTTGCGAGCCACCGTGAACCAACCTCGTCTTGCAGCGGTACGCGATAGTGAAGCCGGCTCCATCACAGTCAAAGAGATTCAAGCCCGACTTCGCGCGGGCGAGTCCATCGACTCGTTGGCGCGCGAAGCACAGTGGACTACTGAGAAAGTCGAACGTTTTGCAGGCCCCATTTTGCAAGAACGCACCTACATCATCGGCTTGGCACACAACGTCATGTTACGAAGCGGAGGAAATCCTTCGTCCTTCGGTGAGACGGTAACGGCCAGACTCGCACCACGCCAAGTGGATATGACCACAGTGGACTGGAATGCGTGGCGTCTAGATGACGGCAACTGGATCATCAAATTGAATTACCCCATTCGTGATGGGCAAGGCAGTGCCGAATGGAGTTTCGACCAGACGCGCCGCACTATTTCAGCCCTTGATGAAAGTGCCCGCTGGATCCTTGGCGACGAGGCCTCTCCTCGCGAACGTTCGACTTCAGATCACGGCTTGATCTACGGGAACCACCCATCAGTCTCACGTGTAGGACAGAACCGCCCCGTTGAAGGTCGTGAAGGCCCGCGCTTGGTCTCTATCCGTGAAACACCCGATACGGAGGCGGAAGAAGACGGTGTGACGGTCCGGGCCAAAGTTCCGACCTGGGATGAAATCATGTTTGGGTCGTCGAAGAAGAACGACGACGAATAACCTTAACTAACCTCTACAGTCCTTAGAGGGACGAGTTTTTCAGCATCTGTCATTGCCCCGTGGTGTCCAACCATCGAGGATTCCACATCGACACGAAGAGGGTCGATCAAAACTATTCCATCACCCGGAACTGCAATCAGATCACCCATTCGATCATGGGATGCATCAGATACGTCTTTGCCAAAAATCTCAGCTTCAATTGCCTCACTGCGCGTATAGACATCAATCCGATTACCGAAGAATTCTCTAAATCGCCAAGCCGCATCATCAGGCCCTTGTCCAGAAAGATGATCGTCATCCAGATACAGATGTCTTGCACGAGGTTCTCCAGCAACGAGGGAAATTCCTTCAAGAAGGGAATTTTCGCGACCAAGGATTATCTTCTCATCTGCATTCACCATACCGTGATCAGCGGTGATCCATATTCTCGTTCCACGAGGAAGGCGCTCTATTAGAGTCGCCAAAACTTGGTCAACGTAGGAAAGAGCGCCTAACCATTTGTCGGAGCCGACGCCGTCGCTGTGACCTGCTACATCAACCTCATTGACGTACACATAAGTAAACGAAGGTGACTTCTTCAATGACAATGCCGCTTGCACGGCCATCTCTTCCAAGAGATTGGCTCCACGATACTCAGCGCCACGAAAGGCGGCGGATGTAAATCCTGTACCTTCATAGCGCTTTGCAGCAACATGGGAAACAGTTATCCCCTGGTTCTTTGCACGCTCGAAGAAAGTCGGAATAGGTTGCCATGTGTACGGATCAACTCGCTCATCCCACTTAAGCGAATTGAGTACTCGACCATCGCTGCGAGGAACACGGACGGTGTATCCCAACATTCCGTGCGCTCCTGGCAACGCCCCCGTCATGAGGGTCGTGAGGCTCGTAACCGTCGTGGACGGGAAGGCCGTTGACACTGGTCCCCGACTCAGTAAACCGCTAAGAATTGGCGCATATTCGGCGTAATGAACGAGCGCTTCCTCGCCGAGCCCGTCGATGAGAAATAAACACTCTCGCCCATGAGGGCTCCGTCCGAGTCCAAGAATGTCCTGTGAGTCGATGAGCCCAAGTCCTGCGAAGATAGAAGGAGTGATCTCTGCCAAATGCACGGTGCAATCCTCTCATTAAATCCACTATCGTGAGCATGTGATTGAGAGTAATCCAACAATTCGATATTCAGATGAAGTTCATGAGGCACTCACCGCAGGAAAACCTATCGTCGCACTCGAATCTACAATCATCAGCCACGGTCTTCCGCGGCCGCAGAACCTTGAAGTGGCACGCGAGGTCGAATCAATCGTCCGCCAACACGGAGCAGTGCCTGCGACCATAGCGATCATTGATGGCGTTGCGCACATCGGCCTTTCCGATGCCGAACTTGTGGCGATTGCCAATCGCGATGATATTGCAAAGGCTTCTAGTCGGGATTTGGCGATCATTGTTGCAACAGGGAAAAGTGCTGCAACCACCGTCGCGGCCACAGCGCACTTAGCGGTTCTGGCGGGAATTTCGGTCTTTGCAACAGGCGGTCTTGGCGGTGTGCATCGTGGCGCAAACGAATCTTTCGACGAATCCGCCGATCTCACCGCACTGTCGAATCTCGATATCACTGTTGTATGCGCCGGGGTGAAATCAATACTTGATGTCGGTGCAACCCTCGAACGCCTCGAGACGCTTGCAATCGGAGTCGTTGGATACAGGACCACAAGTTTCCCTGGTTTCTACCTTACAGATTCGGGGTACACCATTGAGCACCGCGTCGAGAGCGCCGCTGAAATTGCGTCCATTCAAAAAGCACGAGGAGCACTGCACACCAACCGCTCCGCACTTATTGTGGCAAATCCAGTTGTCCGCGAAATGGATCGAACCCGCCACGATGAGATATTGATGAGTGGGTTGGCCTTGGCAAAGACGCATGGAATTACCGGCAAAGCGGTTACGCCCTTCTTGCTTGAGCACTTTCATTCGAGTAGTCAGGGCGAGTCACTTCGGGTAAACATTGACATCATCAAATCCAATTCGGCACTTGCTGCAGATATCGCAGTAGCCGGCAACAAATAGCGCCATGGCAAGAGTCCTTTGCATCGGCGACGTAATGCTCGATGTCATCGCTGTCTTGCAGACAGAGATCAACTATGGAAGTGATACGCCTTCAAAAATCTCCACTCATGGTGGTGGCGCGGCCGGAAACGTAGCTTCCTGGTCGCAGGTAACAGGTGCCCCGACAGAAATTGTCGCCCGCGTGGGAAATGATCCAGCAGGAAGAGCAATTGTCTCCGAGTTTGACGCGCTAGGAGTAGAACACGGTGACTGCATCATCCCAGGAACTCAAACGGGAGTAGTCGTTGTCCTAGTTGACCTCATTGGTGAGAGGTCGATGTTTCCTGAAACTGGAGCAAACTCTGGACTCTCCCTACGAGACCTCCCAGACCTTGAGGGCATCGAAGTCGTCTATCTGTCTGGATACTCGCTCCTTGATGACCTCTCAAGAGCTGGCGTGCTCGAAATTATCGCGAAGATTCGTCAGGCCAAGATACCTATCTTCTTCGATCCAGCGACCGTGGGAGGAATGAAACAGATCGATATTAAGGAAATCAGAGGTTGGTTGCCGTTGATGTCCGCTCTCTTTATGAACGAAGAAGAAGCTACGTATCTCACCGATTGCGAGCAACTTGAAGATGCCCTGGATACGCTCTTGGAGGTTGCACCAACCGCAATCGTAAAATGTGGCGCTGAGGGTGCAATCGGCAAAACCCGTGGAGGCGAATTCATAAAGATATCTGCAATGCCCACACACGTTATCGATACAACAGGTGCAGGAGATTCCTTCGCTGGCGGCTTCATTGCACAATGGCTACAAAATCATGATCTGAAGATCTGCATGGAGGCGGGCGCCACCGCCGCAGCGCAATGTGTCTCAATAGTTGGAGCTCGACCGCACGTTGCTCCCGCACATTAAAGCCATGTCTTGGCATAATCACCGCCATGGCAACCGCAAAAACCCCCTCAAAGGCCGGATCTAGAACTAAAAAGCCCGTCGGTCCAAAACCTGGTGAGTACCCAGGCAAGATCGTGGATATTGATGTCTCCGACGAGATGTCCAGTTCGTTCCTCGAGTACGCATACTCAGTGATCTATTCCCGGGCACTGCCCGATGCAAGAGACGGCCTCAAGCCCGTCCATCGAAGGATTCTTCACGCGATGTCTGAGATGGGACTTCGGCCGGAGCGTGGACACGTCAAGAGTTCTCGTGTCGTCGGTGAAGTCATGGGAAAGTTTCACCCACATGGCGATGTCGCCATTTACGATGCGTTGGTCCGTATGGCTCAGTCATTTTCGATGGGCCTTCCCCTCGTCGACGGGCACGGAAATTTCGGGTCTCTCGATTCTGGCCCAGCGGCGATGCGTTACACCGAGGCCCGGCTTGCTCTTCCTGCAATAGCGATGGTCGCGGAATCTGATGAAGACACGGTTGATTTTGGGCCCAACTACGACGGACAGATTCTCGAACCCCTGGTCCTACCAGCGGCCTATCCCAACCTGCTAGTAAATGGGGGCTCAGGTATCGCGGTGGGCATGGCGACGAACATGGCCCCGCACAATCTCGGTGAGGTCATCGCCGCCACAAAGTATCTGATTGAGAATCCAAATGCCACGCTGAAGCAGTTGATGAAATATCTACCTGGGCCGGACTTCCCCACTGGTGGCCAACTCGTTGGCTCCGAAGGCGTCCGCGAGGCGTATGCCACCGGGAAAGGCAGCTTCAAAGTTCGTGCAACTGTGGAGATCAGCAAAGTTTCATCCAGAAAAATGGGCATCACAATCAAAGAGCTGCCCTTCAATATCGGACCGGAGAAGATCGTCGAGAGAATCGCAGATCTTGCAAAAGCCAAGAAGATTCAAGGCATCTCCGACATCATCGATCTCACTGATGGCAAGACAGGGACAAATGTCGTCATCGAACTCAAAAACGGATTCGAGCCCGAGCACGTACTCGAGCAGCTCTACAAGCTGACGCCCATGGAGGATGGCTTTGCGATCAACGCAGTGGCACTGGTGAACGGGCGACCGCAAACCCTTGGTCTCAAAGAGTTGCTTCAAGTCTTCATCGCCCACCGTGTCCAAGTTGTCCGACGACGATCTGAATTTAGAAAGGCAAAAGCCACCGCCCGATTGACTCTTGTTGACGGTCTGCTCAAGGCGATCATCGACATAGACAAGGTCATCAAGATCATCCGTGGCAGTGATGATGCGGCATCTGCAAAGGATGCGCTCATCAAGGGCTTCAAACTCAACGACGAGCAGGCGGTTTATATTCTGGATATGCCACTTCGCAGGCTTACAAAGATGTCGAGATTGGAACTTGAAACCGAGCAGAAGGAACTCAAGAAAACCATCGACGGACTGGCAACTCTCCTAAAGAGCGAAGAGAACATCAAGAAGCAGGTGAGCGATGAACTGGCGATTGTGAGCAAGTCCTTTGCCACTCCGCGTAGAACCAAAATCATCCCCATAGAACCGCAAATTTCCTTGCCTATGTGAACGCCCGCCTAGTATTATCTTGACATATCAAGATGGAACTGGAGGCAACATGACAACCGCCCGTGAGAAATTCTCCTCTCAAGCCGACCCCAAATTGCTCGAGAAGATGCGCCTCCTTGCCGAAAAGGAAGGAAGGCAGTTTCAGTCCCTGCTTGAAGAAGCGCTCTCTGAGTACCTAGAACGACACCAGAGCGAGCGACCCCGTGCACACATCCTTGAAGCATTTGGGTTGAGCATGCAGGAATTCGATGAGCTCTACAAAAATCTAGCCAAGTGAACGATCACGAGTACCTAACAATTGCGGACGCCCTCGCACTTCATGCCATTCTCATCAGGCGCTACGGAGGCGCTGATGGCGTTAGAGACATGGGTGCACTTGAGTCTGCCCTCTACAGGCCGCAAACAGGCTATTACAAAGATCTCATCGAGGAAGCTGCTGCTCTCCTTGAGAGTCTGGCAATAAATCACCCTTTTATTGACGGCAATAAGCGCGTGGCATTTGCGGTAACAGACACTTTTCTACGAATAAATGGATTTCATTTCACCGATGATAGCGATGCGATTTACAAGAAACTCATGGAGTTTTTCGACACCGGAAAGTTCAGATTTGATGTTCTTGAAAAGTGGATGCGAAAGGTAATCAGCGCCCTCTAGAAACAGTGGCTGACTCGTTACTCGGTTCCGCAACCTTCTCCATCACCTCTGCTGCAAATACAACAGTCATATTGCCTTCTTGCGTCTGTTTAAGCGTCGATTCGGTCGCGGTCGATTTCTGCAGTTGAAATAAATTCCTTACGAGGGGCAACGTCATTACCCATGAGAAGTTCGAACATGGCATCTGCTGCCGCCGCATCGGTGACAGTCACCCGACGCAATGTCCGGTGATCAGGATCCATGGTTGTCTCGCGTAATTGGTCGGCATCCATCTCACCAAGACCTTTGTAGCGCTGGATCGGTTCTTTCCACTTCTTGCCCGCTTTAGCTAGATCGGCAAGCACCTTCTTCATCTCATCATCTGAGTATGTATATGTGAACTCACCCTTCTTGCCGCCAGAACCCATCGACTCGATGCGATGTAGCGGCGGGATGGCGGCAAACACTCGTCCTGCATCAATGAGAGGGCGCATATAGCGATAGAGCAGGGTCAGAAGCAGGGTGCGAATATGTGCGCCGTCCACGTCCGCGTCGGACATCAAAATAATCCGACCGTAACGAGCCTCATCGATTTCAAATGATCTCCCCGATCCGGCACCGATCACTTGAATAATCGAGGCGCACTCGGTGTTGTCGAGCATTTGAGATAGAGATGCCTTCTGAACGTTGAGGATCTTTCCACGAATGGGCAAGATCGCCTGAAACTCAGAGTTACGCGCTGCCTTCGTTGTGCCGAGGGCAGACTCGCCTTCAACGATGAATAACTCGGTACGGGCAACATCTTCAGAGCGGCAGTCCGAGAGTTTGGTGGGCAAAGAAGAGCTCTCCAGCGCATTTTTTCGGCGCTGAAGGTCCTTGTGCGCTCGGGCTGAAATGCGAGTGCGAGAGGCGGCAGCGATCTTCTCCAAAATGAGGCGGCCGCTTGCCTTATCAATTCGCTTGGTCGTATTGAAGAAGGCCTTCATCTCCTCAGCGACAACGGCAGCGACAATTCTTGTTGCAGCCGCGGTGCCAAGCACCTCTTTAGTCTGGCCTTCGAACTGCGGCTCTGACATTCGAACGGTGATGACTCCGGTAAGTCCTTCCATCACATCGTCTTTGATGACGTCCGCCTCGTTGTTCTTCAAGGTCTTGGTTGAGCGCAACGCTTCGTTGATTGCTTTGGTAATTGCTCGTTCAAAGCCCTGGACGTGAGTTCCACCCTTTGGCGTGGCGATGATGTTCACGAACGATCGCATTGTGGTCTCGAAACCAGTGCCCCACTTCAGCGCAATATCGACTGCCATGTCGCGTTCGACTTCGGTAGAGACCATGTGTCCTTGCTCATCTAGAACAGGGACTGTTTCTTCATAGTGGCCACCACCGATAAGGCGAATGACATCTCCAACCGGTTCATCTGGCTGAAGGAAACTGCAGTACTCGGAGATTCCGCCCTTATGGACGAAGGTCTCTGTCGTCTTGGCCTTGGTGCGATTGTCATTGACTGTGAGAGTGAGGCCGGGGACCAAATAAGAAGTCTGTCTTGCACGTGCGTAGATCTCTTCAAGCTCGAGTTCGGCGTCCTTGAGAAAGATTTCCTTGTCACTCCACCATTTGATACGAGTGCCCGTCACCTTGTGGGGCACTTTCCCAACTACGCGCAGACCCGATGCCGGCTTGAAAGGCGCCCTTGTGCCGTCTCCATCGAAAATTCCCGCAACACCGCGTTTGAAAGACATCCAGTAGATCTTTCCGTCGCGGTCCACCTCCGCATCAAGGCGCGAAGCCAGGGCGTTGACAACTGATGCGCCGACTCCGTGCAGACCTCCTGAAGCCGCGTAAGACCCACCGCCGAATTTTCCGCCAGCATGCAATTTCGTGAGAACGACCTCTACGCCGGTGAGGCCAGTTTTCGGCTCTTTATCTACCGGTATTCCTCGGCCGTCGTCGTGGACTTCCACTGAGCCATCAGATTCGAGATTGATTTCAATTTTCTTGCAATAGCCAGCAAGTGCCTCATCAACGGAGTTGTCGATAATCTCCCAGAGGCAGTGCATCAATCCTCTCGAATCGGTGGATCCGATGTACATGCCAGGGCGTTTGCGGACAGCGTCCAACCCTTCGAGAACCGCCAAGTCTTTAGCGGTATAACTCGGCTCTTGTTTTTTATCTTTGATGCTCACGGGCGCAAAGGCTAGCGAGGAGAACAGATTCCTGACAGTAAGCGCGCCGCAAAGTGGACTCCTCTAGTTGTAAGTGGTTGTCTTTATGCATATACGATGAATATACGCTGGGAATTCGGGGGGAAGGTCGATTAGATCACCTAGTAACGAAAGATTTACAACTTTTGCCCTATATTTGTAAGCGGGGAATAACCAACCCATGGTTTGATGTTCTATAGATGACCGCCCCGGGTCAGACGTTAGGAGAGCGAAATGACTGAGCAAATGATTTTAGAAGCCACACCGCTCAATGCTGTTGACCGCTGCGACCGTTGCGGAGCACAGGCCTACGTACGTGCCGTTCTTCTCTCGGGCGGCGAACTTCTCTTCTGTGGTCACCATGCCAAAGAATATGCCGCCGGTCTCAAGCCTGTTGTTGCGCACATTCAGGATGAGACTAAGAAGCTCGAGCAATCTCCAACCCGATAACGTTAGTTAGGGCGACAGTTCGTTAATTAAAGAGCTGGGGCTTCAAATGCCGCTGCCCTGTGTGATCCATCACAAAAAGGTTTATTGTGTGAATGCCCGCACCTGCATAGGGAGAAATTCGTATCTGTACGGATCACTTTCCCTTCTGCATCCACAAAATCCACCGTCCCCGTCACTCGAAGTGAGCCGTTGGGGCGAACTTGGATTGTCACTTTGTTGGTGCCTGGAACGTCGCTCATATCTTTAATCGAGGTAGTCGCGAAGGACCTGCGAGCGCGAGGGGTGGCGCAACTTCGACATGGTCTTGGACTCAATCTGACGGATACGCTCACGGGTGACCCCGTAAACCTTTCCAATTTCATCTAGCGTCTTCGGCTGCCCGTCGGTGAGACCGAAACGCATGGCTACCACTCCTGCTTCACGCTCAGACAAGGTGTCCAGAACCGCATGCAGTTGCTCCTGCAACAGGGTGAAGGAGACCGCATCAGCTGGAACAACAGCCTCCGAGTCCTCAATCAGGTCACCGAACTCCGAATCTCCCTCTTCTCCAAGGGGGGTGTGAAGTGAGATCGGCTCGCGGCCGTACTTTTGCACTTCGACGACCTTTTCAGGTGTCATATCAAGTTCCTTCGCCAACTCCTCTGGGGTTGGTTCGCGGCCAAGATCCTGCAACATTTGGCGTTGCACACGGGCAAGTTTGTTGATGACTTCAACCATGTGAACCGGAATACGGATGGTGCGCGCCTGGTCTGCCATCGCGCGGGTGATCGCCTGACGAATCCACCATGTCGCGTAGGTCGAGAACTTGTAGCCCTTTGTGTAATCGAACTTCTCGACTGCTCGAATGAGTCCGAGGTTTCCTTCTTGGATAAGATCCAGGAACAACATGCCACGACCGGTGTAACGCTTTGCCAGTGAGACAACAAGACGCAAGTTAGCCTCTAGTAGGTGGTTTTTTGCCCGACGGCCGTCTTCAGCAATCCATTCAAGCTCGCGCTTGAGTTTCTTGTCTAGTTTCTTATCAGTTGAAATCTTCTCTTCGGCAAAAAGACCCGCTTCAATTCGCGTCGCTAGCTCTACTTCGAGTTCGGCATTAAGAAGTGCCACTCGGCCGATCTGCTTCAGGTAATCCTTAACAGGGTCAGCTGTCGCACCTGCCGTCATAACCGTTTGCGCAGGTGCATCATCTTCTTCGGATGCTTTAAGTGTGAAGGCGTTTTCTTCGTTGCCCGTACTCTCTTCTGCCAGGTTTACGACTCGAGGAGCGTTGACTTTATCTTCGCCAGTCTCCTCGGGGGCAACCTCTGCAACAAGTGCGTCAAGATCTTCAAGTTCAACTTCTTCGAGTTCGACATCTTCGCCATCGATCTTTGCAACTGCAGGCGCGGCACCCTTCTCTGCCTTTGCCGCAGGTGGCTCAACCAACTTCGGAGCGACAAGTGCGTACTCGGCTTTTTTCAAAATTCGATTTGGTGATCCAAGGCCGTGCTTGCGCAGTTTCTCGGTCAAAACAGGAATGCTCGCTGCAAGTTCGCGTGCTTCTTCAACTAATTGCTTGTCTTCCTTTTTTGGAATTCGATTCAAACTTGTGACGCCGCGTGCAGCAAGTTCTACTTCAACTTCCTTCTGGCGGTGAATCGCTTCCTTGGCACTGATGATCAGTCGCACGTCGTTTACGGTGAGATCTTTCTTCAAGGCAATCTTGGCCGCCTTTTTCGCCGGGGCTTTTTTCGCGGCAACTTTCTTTGCGGCGGCTTTCTTTACAGGTGCTGCCGCTTTTTTTGACGGGGCAGCTTTTGCCTTGTTTTTGAGCGCACTAAGAGAAGCCACATCAGTCCTTTGTTTTGACTTCGCTGAATTGATCTGTGATCAACCGCGAAGAAGTGATGGCTATATTATAAATTATCCACAGGCATAAATGCACATCCACAGGGTCTTTTCAGGCAGCAAAGTCTCTACCCGAGCGTGAGAGCCCGCCTGATCACGTCTCCAACCGCTTCAACCTCCACCAAGAAGCCATCGTGGCCGAAAGGAGAGGAGATCGTGACCAGCGCGTGGGCGTTAGGCACAAGATCGGCGATCTCGGCCTGAAGACGGGGAGGAAAGAGCCGGTCGGTATCGATGGAGACCACGATGACAGGCACGGTGATGCTGGCTAGAGCCGTCTGAACTCCCCCGCGGCCGCGGCCGATGTCATGGGAGTTCATCGCTTCCGTGAGAGCAATGTAGGTATTGGCATCAAAGCGATGCGCCAGTTTCTGAGCCTGATGATCGAGGTAGGACTCCACCGCGTAGCGCCCTGTGTCATCTCCTTGAAGCTCCCGGCCAAAGCGCACGTCCATCTCGGCCTCTGTTCTGTAAGTCAGATGCGCAATTCGACGGGCGATGCCCATTCCCTCGATGGGGCCTTCCTTCTTGTCGTAATAGTCTCCCCCGTGAAAATGCGGATCGGCTTTGATGGCTCGAATTTGGATTGAAGCCGTGCCTATCTGATCGCCGGTGGCAACAGCGGATGATCCAATGGTGCAGATTGCACCGACCCGATCCGGGTACGAGATAGCCCACTCGAGAGATCTCATTCCACCTAGAGAGGGGCCAACCGACAGTCGATACTTCTTGATCCCCAGGAGATTGGTGAATGCCACCTCTGCTTCGACCATGTCTCGAATTGTCAGCGTAGGAAATCGAGATCCGTACCGCTTTCCATCCGGTGCGAGACTGGATGGTCCCGTGCTTCCCTGACATCCGCCAATGACATTGGGGCAGACGATGAAATACTTATCTGTATCAAAAGGCAGACCCGGTCCAACCATTGACGGCCACCAGCCCGGCACATCTGACCATCCAGTAAGGGCATGATTGACCAAAATCGCGTTGTCGCGTTCGGAGTTGAGCTCGCCCCAACTTTGGTAGGCGATCGTCACGTCGGAAAGGACCTCAGCGTTTTCCAGTGTGAGTGAACCAATGGAAAGAAATTTGCGTTCCCCGGGCTCGTGAAATTCCAGCCATGCCCCAGTGGTGCCCAAAGTCGTCATTACAAACCTTCCGCGCTTGTCAGTAGAAAAACTACCAACCTGGTCTTCACCCGGAGCACCCCGCCGCGATGGAGGGTTGCCGTCCAGTTAGCCGGGGCTCGTACCTGGAACTCGTGACCTGTCCGCGAATTCTAGACCAAGGGCAGATAAAGAGAAAAACGAGTCAGTACTGCTCTAATCGTCACTGTGCATCAAATATCCCCGCACACACCTTCGGATGGAGATCCCTTCGCATCGCGCCAAAGGATTCTGGAGGCCATCCAGCACTGAAAACTCGCCTGAGAAGTGCCGCCAAGGAATACGAGGGATCATCAGCAAGGGCACGGTCCAGGCATCGCTGGGCAAGGGCTCCTTCGCCTTTCTCATATGACAGCGCCGCCAGCAGCGACGCAACAGGTGCGACGAACCCCGACGGTGCGATGCGGATGAGATAGCGCCACATGGTCCAATAAATCTCAATGCTCTCCTCATCGTGGGAGCCAAGGGCAAAATCGCGCACTTGGATATCGCTCAAAGCGCCAAGGACCTGACCAGATAATCTTTGATCGCCTGCAATATCTCGCCCCAAGGACCCGGCGACGAATCGCGACGCCAAATCCAACACCGCCAGAGCACCGGTTCGTTGTGCCATCTGAGGGTGATCGCACTCAGGGTCAATCCGACATTGTTCAACGTGAGAGATAAAGTCCGTTTCACTTGCCAGAGGTAGAGGTGCAATTGAGTCGGCCATCCCCTCACGATTGCCGTAAGGCATCGGACGCCCATCGGCGACCTGTTCGACAGCGACACGGGATGAGGAGATTTCAGGAAGTTCGTTTCCATCCTTTGGACAGCACTCGCGATCACCACAAAGTACCGACCGCCAACGCCCGTTGATGATAAGCAAAGACTCGCGGATTGGAATTTCTGCACGAGTGAGAGCGATCGAGATGTTTTCAAGAATCTCGGCACCGTCACATCGATCATCGGGTACATAGGCGACGACGAGTGCCCCTTCGGCTCCTTCTCGAACTAAGTGGTAGACCAGCGCATCAAAGGCTTCAGTCGAGTCCACGGCTTCGATGCTTGGGTAATCGACGCGCATCGCCATCCCGACGCAGTCTTCTTTCAACGAGACGATGACGAGGGAATCAGTCGGGTGATACCCGATGAGAAATGGAATTGCAGCTATGAGGTCATGCGGTGAAGTAAGTGTTGTCATAGCAGCAAAGAGTTCAGGTCACCGCCCACATGATTGAGGAGATGACGAGCAACTTGTGGAAAATTGCCACCTGTTTGCCTAGTCATTTCGTCAGGCGGGTGGGCGCATTCGCAATGCTGATGGTGGTTACCGACACTTTCCGAATCTCCCCCGTAATCGCACGAGCGACTCCGTTATTGGTCCAGATTCCTCCCCACGTCGCCAGCAACACCACCGCATATGTCCCTGCCCTGCTATATGTGTGGCTGATGACCTGATTCGGATAGGCAGCCCCAGGCGACGTCGTTGCATAGAAGGACCCATCGCCGAAACTCCAGAGGAACGAAGGTCTCATCGCGACATCCACAACTTCGCCGATGATCGCGACCTTCGTGCTGAATACGCTGGGTAGATCACACCAGTAGATAACTGGGATATTCACGATTGCATTCGTTGACGGCTCATGCGAAATATTTCCGGTTGGAATCAATTTGAAGAGCTTTTCACTCAGGGAGACCCTCGGAGCCACTTTGCGCACGGCTTTAGGTGCCACTCTCTTTGGTGCTGTGACGGTCTTTGGTTTGACGTAAGCGGCAGTGGTAGTCGGTTTCGGATTGGGCGCTATGGGCTTCGGCTTTGGTTTAGCTTTTGGAATTACTTTTGGCGCGCTGTGAGTCTTGGGTCCACTTCCTTTGTGCGCCTCAATCACGATCTGGCCATTTTCGATATACACATCGACGCACGTTTTCGTCGCGCATTGTCCAGCCTGCGCGTAATCAGCGTGAGTTAACGCAGGAAGGAGAAAAATCGGACAGACTAGCGCTACTGCAATGAAGGCTCTCTGCAATCTCACATTCAACATTTGAGTAACAGTAAAAGTCTTCCAACTCACACGAGTCGATAGATCGCCGCATTGTGGAAAGCCGAAGGCGCTAGGCATAAAGTGGTCTCATGGCGCATCGCGATGGAGACGGCTGGGTCCAATGTCGATGCGGTGGAAAGCATTGGGGTCTTCACGGTGCGGCAGGCATTCTCCTCATCCGCGATCGAACAATCCTTCTCCAACACCGTGCACCGTGGGTTCATAACGGGGACACATGGGGTATTCCTGGCGGCGCCCGCGACTCTCACGAGACGGTGATTGAGGCTGCCATTCGCGAGGCGGTTGAGGAGACCGGGATCGATCCAGATCTAGTCACTATTCATCGCACCCATCATGACGACCACGGCGACTGGCGCTACGACACAGTGGTTGCAAGTGCAAGCCCGCTACTTGTTCCACATGAGATGAACGACGAATCTCAGGAGCTTCGATGGGTTGCATGGGAGGACATCGACTCGATGAAACTGCACCCAAGTTTTGCCAAGACGTGGCCGGCCGTGCACGCGATATTGGATCGAGATTTCTAGGCTGTCTCTGCTTCAGTAAATGATGCGTGAAGCCGTCGCAAGGATTCTTTGACAGTCTTGTCATCGGATGTTCGCCACAGCGGCGGCATCGAGTTCAAGAGCACCGACCCATATCGCTTAGTAACAATTCGCGAATCCAAGATTGCGACGACTCCCCTGTCATCGACCGAACGGATCAGACGGCCCGTGCCTTGCGCAAGCATCAAAGCGGCGCGGGGCATGGAGACCTTCATGAAACCACTGCCGCCGGCCGCATCGACTTCTGCAGATCGCGCAGACATGACGGGGTCATCGGGACGTGGAAAAGGAATTCGATCTATTGCCACCAGAATGCATGAGGAACCCGGCACATCCACGCCCTGCCAGAGGCTGATCGTCCCGAGAAGAATCGACGTCTCATCCTTGGCAAATCGCTCGACCAATGGACCGACTGCATCTCCGCGCTTTTGCGTGATGATCTTTATCGGCAGCTCTGCCAGCACTTTTCGAAGGTGGGCATCGGCCGCTTCAACACCGCGCCATGACGAAAAGAGCGCCAAAGTGCGCCCGCCCGCCGCATCGATGAGCTCGCCGAGTTCAGTCAATGCCTCGATGCTCGGACCGTCGCGACCTGGTTCGGGCAGGTGCTTTGGCAGATAGAGCATGCCCTGATTGGCGAAATCAAAAGGCGATCCGACATCGAGCATCTGAACATTGCTCGGGTCTACATCTCCGTCTTCGACTTCAACGTCCACATCATCATCCACGACGAAGCCGATATTGCGCGCCATCGCATCAAAGCCCTTGCCCACCGTCAGGGTCGCCGATGTGGCGATCACCGGCGTCTTGGTCAGCAAGTTATTGCGTAAAACAGATGAGACGGTCAAAGGCGCAAGGTGCAACGTCGAAAATGTCGGTTCGTACCAGAGCACTTGCCCTTTGCCCATCTTCAGAATCTTCGCTGCCGTGTTGGAAATTTCAGTCACCGCACCCTTAACGCGGGCGCGCTCGGCGATCACGTCGGAATCGATGATCTCTTCATCGGCGCCGATTGATTGGATCAATTTTTGAGCACTCTCCCGCACGTTGCGAATGGGTGCTTCCAGCTCGGACGGAACTTCGGTGAGGCGACCCTGCAAACCGGTTTCGTATTTCACGCGTTGGCCATAGTCATCCATTGCGTCATTAAACGCATCCGCCGCCTTCGTGAGCGCATCAGAAAGCTTGCCCGGCATGTGTTTTCGGGACATTGCAGCGGCACGAGAGACACGCGGACCGGTGAGTTCCTCGGTGACCGCTTGCGTCGTCCGATCCATGAACTCATGCGCCTCGTCCAAAATCACCGCGTCACGTTCGGGCAGAATCGGATGCGAATCCACGATCTCTATTGCAAGCAGGGTGTGGTTGGTGACGACGACATCGACGCTCTGCGCTCTGGATTTTGCGATCGCGGCAAAGCACTGATGCCCATAAGCGCATACCTCGGCACCGACGCACTCGCGACCAGATAGTGAATTTGCCATCCAAACCCGTCGGTCGACATCGGGGGCATCATCGCGATCTCCGGATACGCCTGGTTTTCTCGCCCACTCATGCAAGTCGCTTTGCGTCCTTCTCCAAACTACTAACTTCCAGAACAGCCTGTCCATCTGGATCGTCGCCTTCACTGTTCATCTTCTGCAGGCAGACGTAGTTACCGACGCCTTTGTAAATTCCAAATGTGATCTCGCGGTTGAGGACCTTTGAAAGTGCAGGCACGATTCTCGGCAGATCCCGTTCGACCAACTGGCGCTGCAGTGCCAACGTCGCGGTAGCGACCAAAACTTTTTGCCATGCACCAGGGCAGGGACCAGGTAAGCCAACGATTTTCCGGTACCGGTGCCCGCTTGGACCATCAGGTGATGGCGATCCGAAAGAGCGTTGGCAACGGCCTCGGCCATCTCAATTTGCCCCTCGCGAGGCGAGCCGCCGATCGCCTCGACCGCAGTATCGGGCCAGTCTGACCTGGTCTGAAAGCTCGCTCACGCGGGTCAGCCTACCCATGATCGATGACTAAGCCCTCGCCTCATCTTCAAGGTAGTTGAACTTTCAACTATATCTGATACGATCCTGCTTATGGAAACAAAGATGCCGGCGCTCTATATCGGCCATGGTGCGCCCATGCTCCTTGATGATCCGATCTGGACTAGCGAATTAACCCAGGTCGCCAGAGACCTCGTGCGTCCCAAAGCAATCCTCATCGTCTCGGCTCACTGGGAATCTGCACCGATCACCTTGAGCAACGTGGGCGCCAATGCGCCCCTCGTTTACGACTTCTACGGCTTTGATCAGAAGTACTACGAGATGACATACAACTCCCCCAATGCTTCCGCCTTGGCCCGGAAAGTTGCCGCGTTGATGCCATCGAGCGAACCCATTCATCAGAGCAATCGCGGCCTCGATCATGGTGCGTGGGTCCCGTTGAAGATCATGTATCCCGATGCAGACATTCCTGTTCTTCAAATGTCCATGCCGACGTCGAATCCATATTTGCTCATGGAACTGGGCAAGCGACTCCAGCCGCTTCGCGATGAAGGTGTACTCATCATCGGTTCTGGTTTCATGACCCACGGTCTGCCATATCTTCGAAATTGGAGCATCAACGCGGATGCGCCAATATGGTCAAGTGACTTCGATCAGTGGGCTGCAGAAGCGCTGGCAACCGGCGATGTCGACGAATTAGCGAACTTCATATCCAATGCCCCGGGTATGCCCTATGCGCATCCCACCGTCGAACACTTCACTCCGCTGTTCATCACGCTTGGAGCGTCGGAGAATCCTGACTTGGCCCCAAAAACCCTTATAGATGGCTATTTTATGGGACTTTCCAAACGTTCAATATTGGTCGCATAATCTTTCACATGCACTGAATCTACACATCCAAGGTCAGTTTCACATTCCAAGGGTTTGAACTCTTCTACGTTCGCTCAGTCCCAAAGTCTGCTTTCTCGAGAGCTCAACCGATCCGTCACCGGACTAATTGAGCTCCTATTTCCTAACCACCGTTAGGAAATTCGAGAAAGGAGGCCGTTATGGATATTCACAGTTGGCTCACCGTAATCGTTAGCGTTGCTCGGATTGTTTTTCTAGTAATAGAAAAACCTCGAACGCGCCGCGATGGCGGTAAAACCAACAACGAGTCCTAACACGGGACGGCCGTCTCGGGGTTTTCGCCTCGAGACGGTTCCATGTTTACTCTCTCATTGGAATTTCTTCAAGAAAGAATCGCGAGCAGAATGGGTGAAATAAAAAGAACTCCTCTGTAGCCACAGCAGTCTCTTCTGTAACGCTAAGTGATTTTCACTGCGTGCTGTTGGCAAGCGCCGCAGCAAATCTACGAGGAACCCGAACTCCATCGCAATCGTGGCACCTGCGTTGACCACGGCATAGCCATCTCCAGCGATGCGGATGCGCGCAGAACGTCTATCTCCGCCCCAAAACGCCCCACGATCATGAGGCCCACAGGAAGGCCCTCTGGCGTCAAACCGCATGGAAGCGATGCAGTCGGCTGCCCGGTCATATTCCACAACGCCGCGAAAGGCATTGCGGTCTCCCATCCGGGTTTCACATCTGTTGTTCCGATGCGGGTCGGTGGCCGACGGAGCGGAAACGCCGGTACGGCAGTTGCGGGCATCACCATAAGGTCATACCGATCGAAAAACTCTGCAACAGCAGCACGAAGACGCCACAACTGGCTCAGTACAACAACGTATTCCGTCGCCGGAATATCGGGATACGCCTCCAGTTCCGCAATCGTTTCTGGGAAAAGCTCCCCACGGGCGGCTTGGGAGAATCCGCGCAAGGCAAGTCGCGTGTCCGCTGCGCTGATCGGCATAACGGTGGTAAATGGATTGGAGATTCGCGGCTCGTGCGCCGTTACAGATGCGCCGAGACTTTCCAACACAGGAAGTGCACGCGACACAACATTGATAAGTGTGGGATCAACAGGGAAGTGCCCGAGGTCGGGCGTCCACGCTATCCGCATTCCGGCCAACGGTCGATCCGACGCGAATACTTCATCAACGGCTTGAATAAATGATGGCGGTTCATCTCGAAGGCATACGGGATCACGTGAGTCGGGACCAGCCATGACCTGCAACATCAAAGCTGCGTCTCGAACGGTGCGAGTGAGTGGGCCTAGATCATTGAGCAATCCAGAACTCTCGCCGGCAGGCCACGTCGAGACCCGGCCATGCGTTGGTTTGATTCCGAAAATTCCGCACATCGCCGCCGGCCCAGTGATCGATCCTGCGTAGTCAGTACCAGTTGCAACCGGCACCATCCCAGATGCGACCGCGACGGCCGAGCCGCCACTAGAACCCCCGGGTGTTCGCGATACGTCCCACGGATTTAGGCAGTCCCCGCCGAGACGGTTCATGGTCTCTCCGAGGGTGCCGAGTGCCGGAGTGTTCGTCTTGCCAACGATGACTGCGCCAGCGGCCCGAAGCCGCTCGACCATTGCCGAATCTGCATCCGGCACATTGTCGCGGTACGCCGCCAATCCATAAGAGGTGGGCATTCCGCGCACATCGTTAAGGTCCTTCACCGCCACCGGCACTCCATTGAGGAGACCGCCCGTACCCGCGACTGCTCTGGCATCTGCTTTGCGGGCATCTGACAACGCTGACTCATTTGCTACCGTAAGAAAAGCGCGCGAGTCGCGGCCGTCTTCAATAGCTTGCAAGGATCTAGTAACAACCTCTACCGCAGAAACCTCCCGTCGCGATACGAGACCTGCGATCTCTCCCGCGCTGAGGTTCAGTAGATCCGTCAATTAACTGCAGCCGGATGTGCTTCCGCAACCTTCGCATACGTAGCAAGCACCTGATTGACGCATCTTCACACCACACGTCATGCAGAGTGGTGCATCGGATGCAATCCCAGTGATTGCCTCAAGCAATTCAGTGGATGATCCGTAGCCCTGCGATGGTGAAGTAGTGATCTTCACTTCCTTTGGCTTTGAAGTCGCTACTGGTGTTGGTGCAACGGTGCGCTCTAGTTCATCTTCCTCAACTGGAAGATCTTGGGTGTATTCACCGGTTTCAAGAGCGCGTGCACGCTCTTTTGCTGAATACAGGCCCATTCCTGAGCGAGTTTCAAATGGCAAGTAATCAAGTGCCAAGCGACGGAAGATGTAGTCCATCATCGACTGTGCGATGCGAACATCTGGATCATCTGTCATTCCACTGGGCTCGAATCGCAAGTTGGTGAACTTCTCAACGAAGGTCTCAAGAGGCACTCCGTATTGAAGGCCAATTGATACTGCGATCGAGAACGCATCCATGACGCCGGCAAGAGTTGAACCCTGCTTGCCAAGCTTCAAGAAGACTTCACCGAGTGCGCCATCGGCATAGGCACCGGAGGTCATGTAACCCTCTGCGCCTCCAACGGAGAACGATGTCGTCATCGCTGGGCGCGACTTTGGAAGGCGCTTGCGCACTGCTGCCGCAGGCGCCGTCTCGGAGACAACTGCTTTCTTCTTGCCTTCAGAAAGCGGCTGACCAACCTTGCAGTTGTCGCGGTAAACGGCGAGGGCTTTTAGTCCAAGCTTCCATCCTTCGTAGTAGACCTCTTCGACATCTTCAACTGTCGCATCCTCTGGCAAGTTGACGGTCTTGGAGATCGCACCTGAAAGGAATGGCTGGCATGCAGCCATCATGCGCACGTGGCCCATTGGAGCAATTGACCGCGCACCAAGTGCGCAATCAAAGACGTCGTAGTGCTCTGGCTTTAATCCCGGAGCGTCGATGACGTGGCCGTGCGTTGCGATGAATTCGACAATCGCTTCGATAGTTTCCTCGGTGTATCCGAGCTTGCGAAGGGCTGCTGGAACTGTCTGGTTGACGATCTGCATGGATCCGCCGCCGACGAGTTTCTTGAACTTGACCAAGGAGAAGTCAGGCTCGATGCCGGTGGTGTCGCAGTCCATCATTAGACCGATGGTTCCGGTTGGGGCAAGAACGGAGATCTGGGCGTTGCGCCAGCCGTTCTTCTCACCGATTTTGTTGTTGGCTTCCCAGGCCTTGTTGGCCTCTGTCCACACATCGCGATCAAGGGTTGTCACGGACTTGGCCGAAATCGAGGCCGATGCATGCTTATGCATGACTCGTGCGTGAGGCGCGGCGTTGCGAGCAAAGCCCTCGTATGGTCCGACGATTCCTGCAAGCTCTGCAGAGCGCTTGTACGTAGTACCTGTCATCAGCGATGTGATCGCACCAGCAAGTGCACGTCCGCCGTCAGAATCGTACGGAAGACCAGATGCCATAAGGAGTGCACCGAGGTTCGCGTATCCGATTCCGAGCTGGCGATAAGCGCGCGTTGTCACACCGATTGCCTCGGTTGGGAAGTCGGCGAAGCAGATTGAGATGTCCATCGCGGTGATGATCATCTCCGCTGCGCGAGCAAAGGTCTTCGAATCAAATGATCCGTCTGACTTCAAGAACTTCATCAAGTTCAACGATGCAAGGTTGCACGATGAGTTATCAAGTGACATGTACTCAGAGCAAGGGTTGGATGCGTTGATGCGTCCGGTCTCTGGGTTGGTGTGCCAATCATTGATCGTGTCGTCGTATTGAATTCCTGGATCAGCACATGCCCATGCGGCCTCCGCCATCTTGCGGAACAGCTGGCGTGCATCGACTGTGTCGATAACTTCGCCGGTTGAACGCGCCGTCAGACCGAACTCTGTGCCGTTCTCGTATGCGCGCATGAACTTGTCGCTGACGCGAACTGAGTTGTTCGCGTTCTGGTACTGAACGGAGATGATGTCTTTCCCACTGAGGTCCATGTCAAAGCCTGCGTCGCGGAGGGCGCGAATCTTGTCCTCTTCGCGGACCTTGGTCTCGATGAATTCCTCGATATCTGGATGATCAACATCTAGAACGACCATCTTGGCTGCCCGACGAGTCGCGCCACCGCTCTTGATGGTGCCAGCGGATGCGTCTGCTCCTCGCATGAAGGAGACCGGGCCGGAGGCCGTTCCACCCGACTTGAGCAATTCCTTGGATGAACGGATGCGCGAAAGGTTTAGACCTGCGCCGGATCCGCCCTTGAAGATCATTCCTTCTTCGCGGTACCAGTTGAGGATCGATTCCATAGTGTCATCAACTGACAAAATGAAGCAGGCGCTTACTTGCTGCGGCTCTGGTGTTCCGACGTTGAACCACACTGGTGAGTTAAACGAGAAGACCTGGTGCAAAAGCATGTAGGTGATTTCGTGCTCGAAGATTTCAGCATCGGCCTCAGTTGCGAAGTAGCCGTTCTCTTTCCCTGCCTTCGTGTATGTAAGAACAACGCGGTCGATCACATTCTTCAATGACCATTCGCGATTTTCTGCACCTACGGCTCCACGGAAATACTTCGTGGTGACGATGGTCGATGCGTTGACCGACCAGAAATCTGGATATTCAACCCCGCGCTGTTCGAAGATGGTCTCGCCTGTCTTCCAGTTGGACTGGATGATGTCGCGACGCTCCCAGGTCACTTCGTCATAAGGGTGAACACCTTGCGTGGTGTAAATGCGTTCGAGTACCAACCCCTTGTTTGACTTAGTGGTGGACTTACCTGGTCGGTTGATGACCGTCTCTGACATGTGTATTTCTCCAGATTTCTTTAGTTGTGCGTTTTAATTTTTTGCTTTGGAGCTCGACGAATTACTTGGGGAATTACTTTGCGTACCGGAGGGCACGGCTCTTAATAGAGCGATCTCGCCCTCGAAATCTTCGAGGGAATTAAAATTACGATAAACCGAGGCGTAGCGCAGGTATGCCACCTCATCGAGCTGGCGAAGCGGGGCCAAGATGGCCATCCCGACTTCTTGGGCCTCGATCTCGGCCTGGCCGGTAAGACGTAAGGTCTCCTCGACCCGCTGGGCCAAGAGGGCAAGGTCGTCATTGCTCACCGGTCTACCTTGACAGGCCTTTCTGACACCAGCGATGACTTTCTCGCGACTAAAGGGTTCAGTGGCTCCGCTGCGCTTCACAATGTTGAGAAGGGCGGTCTCCTGTGTCGAGAAACGTGCCCCACATTCAGGACATTCGCGACGTCGACGGATCTGAGTTCCATCCTCGGCGGGGCGAGAATCCACGACTCGAGAATCGTCATGTCGGCAAAATGGACAGATCATCGGCGTGTCATCCTTCCTGTAATCCCTATGGGGTGTATTGCAACTTACTGAATAATCCCTCAGTAGGGGCTCAAAACCACTACTTATGGAACTATATCGCGCCTGCACCCCTACATCTAGTAGGAACCATAAAGGATTTATTGAGAGTTTGCCGCCATTGACCTTGTGATTTTCTTCATCGGCGTGTCGGGGCTAGCCCTTATTTGACCACCGTGATGGTTGTGGCGTTGTTAGAGGCATCAGGCTTGATGGTCACGATATCGCCCGGTTTGACCCCTGCCAAGGCGCCCTGCGTGCTCACGCGGACTCGAGTGTTGGTCAGCAGAGGAAAGGTCTGCTTCTCCCCGGTCAGCGTCTGGATGACCACCGAGGTGGCGCTCATCGACACGATCGTGCCAGCGACATCGGTGGAGGCAACCGTTCCCGTGCCGAATCCCCCAGGTAATGCGCTCCCGTTGCTCAAGGTTCCGGCAGTGCCCGTGGT
>CAWJOR010000030.1:0-131209 GCA_963844465.1 uncultured Actinomycetota bacterium
GAGAAACGTGCCCCACATTCAGGACATTCGCGACGTCGACGGATCTGAGTTCCATCCTCGGCGGGGCGAGAATCCACGACTCGAGAATCGTCATGTCGGCAAAATGGACAGATCATCGGCGTGTCATCCTTCCTGTAATCCCTATGGGGTGTATTGCAACTTACTGAATAATCCCTCAGTAGGGGCTCAAAACCACTACTTATGGAACTATATCGCGCCTGCACCCCTACATCTAGTAGGAACCATAAAGGATTTATTGAGAGTTTGCCGCCATTGACCTTGTGATTTTCTTCATCGGCGTGTCGGGGCTAGCCCTTATTTGACCACCGTGATGGTTGTGGCGTTGTTAGAGGCATCAGGCTTGATGGTCACGATATCGCCCGGTTTGACCCCTGCCAAGGCGCCCTGCGTGCTCACGCGGACTCGAGTGTTGGTCAGCAGAGGAAAGGTCTGCTTCTCCCCGGTCAGCGTCTGGATGACCACCGAGGTGGCGCTCATCGACACGATCGTGCCAGCGACATCGGTGGAGGCAACCGTTCCCGTGCCGAATCCCCCAGGTAATGCGCTCCCGTTGCTCAAGGTTCCGGCAGTGCCCGTGGTGCCCGACGCCCCAGTCCGATTTCGGCCGGCAAAGTCGCCGCCGAATCCTCCACCAAATCCCCCGCCGCTCAAGCTTGCAAGCGAAAGTCCTGTCCCCGTGCTCGAAGTCGCTCGATGTTTTCCGTATGCAATTCCACCAGTGAAGATCATCAGTGCGATGACGAAAACAGTGAGCGCCTTAGTACTGCGCGGCAGAGGTCGATGTTTTGCTTGCATCACAAGATCGACCACCGCGTCCTGTGAATGTGATTCTGGTTTATTCATATCGCAGCGCCTCAATTGGTCGTAGGGATGCAGCGCGGTTTGCTGGCCAACCGCCGAAAATTAATCCGATAAGTGCGCTGACAATAAATGCCAGGAGCACACTGGAAATGGAGACAACTGGTTTGACTCCAAGAATGGTGAAATGCGAAATACCGATACCTAATAGGACGCCCGATAATCCACCGAGCAATGAGAGCAACATTGCCTCAATGAGGAACTGCGACAAGATCGCAGATTTCGGTGCACCAATTGCTTTGCGGATGCCGATCTCGCGAGTGCGCTCAGTCACAGATACGAGCATGATGTTGGTGATGCCGATACCACCGACGAGCAAACTAATTGCAGCCACAATGCCCAAAAGGACCGTCAAGGTATGCCCTGATTGACTCGATGACTGCAAAATTGTGGCCTGGTTGAGAACGCGGTAATCCGCCGTCCCGCCAGCCTTTATTTTATGTTGGGCATCCATGATGGCGGTGACTTCATCCATCGCCGCCGTCGTTGTCGTCGCGCTTTTGGCCTCGACTTGAATGCTGTTGATCGAGCCGTATCCCGTCATTGATCGCTGGATAAAAGTGATCGGCGATATAACGATGCTGTCTGCGTCTTGAAATCCCGTCGTGCCCTTGGTCTTCATTACACCGACGACAGTTATCGACTGTCCGTGGCAGCGGATCACTTGGCCTACGGGATTGTCCGTGCCGAAGAGATCAGTAGCAACAGTTGTTCCGATGACGGCGACGGGTCGTCCTGCTACGACATCATCTGCCGTCCAATAAGTGCCTTTATCTACCGGGCTATTCGAGGCCTCGAAATACGATGGCCACGTTCCCACAACGCTCTGCGGCGTCGATGAGAGGTTGCCGTAAGTGCACGTGGCACTTGCTTGAAGTACTGGTGCTGCGCTCTTCACATCGGGCGCCTTCACCGAATCATTGAGGGCAGTCGCATCCTTGACCGTGAGTTGCTTGGCATTCGAGTTTGCCGATCTCGAAAATCGCCCACCCCCGAGGGCCGATACCGTGATCGAATTCGTGCCGAGTTTTTGAATACTTTGCTGAACAGATAGCGCAGAGCCAGTGCCTACTGCGGTTAAAACGATGACGGATGAGACCCCGATGAGGACTCCGAGCACCGTCAGGCTTGAACGCATCCGATTGGCCGTGATACCGCGCCAGGCAAAGCGCCAGACTTCGCGTAGTCCTAGGCCACCCATGCACTGTCTTCCACTACATGACCATCGCGCAATCGGATTATCCGTCTTGCAGCGCGTGCCACTTCTTCTTCGTGCGTGATGACGATGACGGTGGAACCGCCTCGGTTGATCTCATGAAGGAGTTCGAGAATCTCTTTTGTTGACTGCGTATCCAGCGCGCCAGTTGGTTCATCGGCCAAGAGCATCGCCGGTTTTGTCACGAGCGCCCGCGCAATGGCAACACGTTGCTGCTGTCCGCCGGAGAGTTCCTGCGGTTCGTGCTCGCCCCGATCGGCCAACCCAACGGCGGCCAACGCTTCACGCGCCCTCACGCGTCGGTTATGCAAAGAGACCCCTTGATATGCAAGAGGCAACTCCACATTGTTAGCCGCCGTAGTTCTTGGGATGAGGTTGAAAGACTGAAATACGAAACCGATCAACTGCGAGCGCACCACTGCTAGTTGCTCTTCATCTAGTTCGGCAACATTGAGATCGCGGATCCAGTAATCGCCCTGTGTCGGAATATCCAGGCATCCCAAAATATTCATCAACGTTGATTTTCCAGAACCTGATGCCCCCATGATTGCAACGAACTCGCCCTGCTCGATCTCAAGGGAGATGCCGCGAAGCGCGTGCACCGCCGTCTCACCCGCGCCATAAACCTTGGTGACGCCTTCGACCTTCACGACCAAGGTTTTAGGAATCACTTCCGCGGTGGGCATCAGCCATTTCCTCGAGGCGCACCGGCAAGACCGGCTCCCGGAACTCCCGCGCCGGGAAAGCCATTGTTGGCAGCAGATGACGAGGACGTTGTCGTTCGAAGAACCACTTGATCCCCTTCCTTCAAACCGCTCGTAATTTCAGTAGCAGAGTCGCCTTTCAGGCCAATGGTCACTGCCTTGCGCACTCCCGCAACTCCGACCTTCGTCGGCTTCATCGTGACAAAGTAAGTACCACCGCGTTGCGTCAGGGCACTCGATGTGACCGCCAAGACCCCTTGTGCATCGGCGGTGACAACAGTTGCCTGCGCGGTCATACCAGGCTTCACCTCAGCAGGTGCACTATCCAAAGAGAATGTCACCGTGTAGGTCGTGACGCTTCCGCTGGCGGCGTTACTCAGCGGTGCGATTGAAAGGACTGTTCCTTGCGCAGTTGAATTGGCAATTGCATCAAATGTAAATGTCGCGGCCTGTCCGGCTTTAAGGGAGACAATGTCGGCTTCAGCAAAGGACGCCTTCACCTGTAAACCGGACAGATTGGTTAGGACAATAAATCCAGTTGCTCCACTTGACCCGGCTGTTGTCGAGCCAGCATTGATTCCAACCTCATTCGCAATCGCTGCCACAGTTGCAGAGACCGGTGCGTATAGCCGGGTATTGGCCAAATTCGTCTGTGCATTTGCCAGATTTGCCTTGGCAAGTATTAATGATTCATGGGCATTCGTTAGCGATCCCTTCGCAGTAATCAACGAGCCTTGCGAGGTGGTCAACGATCCCTTCGACGTAGTCAAGGATCCAGCGGCCTGCTCTGCTTGCTGATTTGCTAGGACCACCGCGTTGTCCTTAGCCCTTTGGGCCGAAGCAATAGCGGCGTTGGCGGTATCGATATCAATTTGTAAAGCGGGCTGATTTGCCACCGCCTGTTGCGCTTTCAAAGTATCCAATCCCTGTCGCGCGCTCAGAAGTCCGCGGCTCGCAGTATCAACCGAAGTCTGCGCGTTGGCCAGAGTCTGTGCGTCCTTTGCCACTCCCACAACCTTTGCCTGTAAAGCATCCTGCCAAGCGCGGTAGGCGGTTTGAACGCTTGCTAGCGTGCTTGCCGCGCAATCAGTGGCGTTCAATCCCTGAACCGTGCACTTTGCATTGTAATCCGTCGATGTTCGATCGACCGCGGTGTTGTAACTCGTGAGGTTGAAAGAAATATTCTGTTGAGTTTGCAAGTAGGCCGTCTGGGCATTTGCTAGCGCGGCATCCGCTGCGTTAATCGCCTGATTCTGAACCACTATTTGCTGGGCTTGTTGTGCCAGCGTTGCGGCCGTTGGGCCAGTCTGCAATTTAGTCAACGCATTTTGGGCATTTGTGATTGCTTGGTCATCATTTGCCAAGGTGGTCTGTGAATTCTGAGCACCCTGCGTTATTGCAAGTTCGGCGTTCTTCACGCCCACGGTTGCATTCTGCACACCGACCGATGCATTTCGCACCCCAACGGATGCATTCGCAAGAGCCACTTCTGCACTCTTCACGGAAACCTGATTCTGTAAAGCCGCTAATGCAGCGGCTCGATCATCGACCGTTGCCAACAGTTGGCCCTTTCTTACGTTATCTCCGACGGCAACATTTAGCGATCGAACGATCCCGCTGGTGCCAAAATTCAATCCGACATCGGAGGAAGTCTGCACACTTCCTGTCGCGCTCACGGAGGTCGAGACATTTTGAAGGCTGACGGTTGCAGTTCGTTCCGTCGTTACCGCGGAGGCGGGATACAAAGTCCGCCAGCCGAAGAATCCAATGACGCCGAGTCCAACAACTAAGAGCGAGTTGAGGATGATGTTGCGACGGCGAAACATCAGTTGTTCGATCCTGGTTGACCCGGCTTTGGCAGAGTAAAGCCAGATGACTTCTGGCACTTAATCAGCGCCGCCACAGTCGATGGATCTGATTGGTCATATCGACCAAACCCTCCAGAGGATTGGAATCCCGCCTTAGTCATGCATTTTTCGAATGCCTGAAATTTCGCAGAATTGAACTGCCCGCCGAAGCCTCCTGTTGGCAACACAACTCCACACTTTTTGAAGGCAGCAGTTTCTTTGGGATTGTTAAATCCACCTCCGGCCCCAAAGCCACCCGGTGATCGCGAAGGATTCGGTGTTGGCCTTGCAGTGCTAGTACGAGGCGCCGGAAGGGTCACCCCGTTCTTCACCAAACATGCCCTCTGGGCGGTCGTTAAGTTCGCGAAACGACCGCCCCCACCACCATCTGCCAATCCGCCATCTCGCCCTGTCGGGGCTGTTGGCGGTTTGGTGATCTTTGGATTGACCTTGGCAGATGCAGTTGGCTTTGGTGTCGCCTTCGCGGCCGCGAAAGAGGCAGGCACTGAGCCAAAAAGAGCTACCGCAACAGACAAGGAAAGGAGAGAGACATTTCGAATTTTGGAAGGTGAATTCATGAGGCCACTTAACGAAACCAGAGTGAGAAATTGGTGAGAACTGCCCTACAACTCGCCTAGTAAAAAGAATCTCTAAGCGATCAATACCGCGCCCTTATGAGCCTTCGCCAACTTTTGATCAAGGGTCCAAAGCTCCGCTCCCGCCAGAGTGGCAGTGGCGCTGATGATGGCGTCAGGGGTCTTCATGCTGGACCTCGCTCGGACCCTTGCCGCCTCCAGAGCTACTTTCTCATCCACGGGAACTATCACTTTTATTGCCCGATCTATAGATGCTTTGTACCTCTTGCCCGCACTCGGGCTCTGCCGGAGGGCGTAGATCATGGTCTCCACAAGAGTGATCGACGAAATGGAAAAAGTGTCTGGTCTACCTCTCAAATGATCGATCGCGGCAGCATGATGAGCGTCGCCCGGATTGAGTATTGCCAGCAAGACGGACGAATCCAGAATTACTCCGGCCATCCCTCTGCTCTTTCTTTCTCAAGATTGAAATCATCAAATATTCCTTTGCCCGCGCCTACAAGGGTCATGATTGGATTTTCAGGCGGCGAAAGTTCGATTTTGCCTTCCTTATTCACGGTGCAATTTATAGTGTCTCCCACTTTGAATCCTGCTTTCCTGATTATGTCCACCGGCAAAGTGATCTGATTCTTGGCACTAAGACGCGTGGTTGTGGTGCGACCCTTGCGAGTTTTAGCAGGGAGAGCGGTCTTTTTCTTAGCCTTTACCTTAGCCTTCATAAGTCAAGGCTAGCAGATTCAAGAAATCGATAAAAGGTTTTAAGCAGGCACTCGCAAACTCTGTCCTGCAGCAACATCAGGTGTTGAAAGAGAATTGATGGAGATGATCTCATCGACCATTGCGCGGATATCCCCCTTGCCAGCGGCATCGGAGGCGATCGACCAGAGGCTCTCCCCTGGCGCCACGACCATGGTGACGTATGACGTCGGCGCATGGGTGACTGAGACCCCGGCCCCTGCTTTCAAAGCAAAACCGGCACCGAGGACCACGGTGAGAGAAAGAACCACGAGGAACCGCGCCAACCGACCACGACGGCCCAGTCGAGGAAGGGACGGATACTGCAGTGCGATTGCGCTCATGGTCTTCACTCCTTTTCGAACGTCTGTTCGATAGGACATTTATACTCCACCCCACCGACAAAACGCAAGAAAAATTCGAACAGATGTTTGAATAATCAATCAACTTCCTCTACCCTCAAACCATGGCTAAATCCACACCAGGCGAGGACGTAATCACCGAGTTACCAGACGGTCCAGCCGACGAACACGGGCTGACCACGCGTCAGCTCAAGATCCTCCAGGCAATCAAGGCGGCCTTGGTGACCAACGGATACCCGCCCAGCATGCGTGAAATCGGTGCGGCAGCAGGGCTTGCCTCCCCAGCCTCAGTTCAGTACCAGCTCCAGGCCCTTGAAAAGAAGGGCTTCATCCGCCGAGATCCAACCCGAGGTCGCGCCCTTGAGGTGCTCCTGCCAGGTGAGCCCTCTGTGGTCGCCCCAGCAGATAAGACCCGTATGGTCCCTCTCCTTGGCCAGATCGCAGCCGGTGGCCCCATTCTTGCCGAGCAGGCGGTCGAGGAGACTTTCCCTCTTCCCGAATCCATTGTCGGTCAGGGCGAACTCTTCATGCTCAAGGTCAAGGGTGACTCCATGATCGATGCCGCTATTTGCGACGGAGACTTCGTTGTCATCCGTAGCCAGAAGGACTGCGAGAAAGGTGAGATCGTCGCGGCGATGATCGACGGCGAAGCAACAGTGAAGACCTTCTCCATGAAGAACGGTCACATCTGGTTGCTGCCAGCAAATGATTCTTTCGCACCGATCAATGGCGACCACTGCGAAATTTTGGGCAAGGTGACTGCGGTCCTGAGGAGTGTTCGCTAGCTAGCTCCTCCGTAAGAGTCTTTGATTCAATTCACTTATTGCCTCTTCAAGATCGGTTGGAATTCCCAAAGCCTCCAAAGGCAAATCGCGTTGCAAATTCGCCCACACTTCTTGCCATCCGGCGCGCAATGAGATTTCTACAGGCCAATCATGAATACCGCGTGCTAGAAAAACCTCTTCGCAGTTCAATAGCAATTCACTTATGGTTCCAACTGTTTCAAAGGCACGAATGAGTAGGTGGAGATCGTATATATCTGTAACTCGATCATTCGGAATGCCTTCGCGATCAGGTTCCGTACACGCGTGCCACTTTTCTGCCACTTGTTTGCCGATCGCAAGTAACTCTAAATTTGTCGGCAAGGGAAGTCGTACGGGTGACAGATCCAGAATTGCATCCGTTTCCTCGCTATCAGCATCGTCTTGAACTGTGACTTCCATCATTATTGTATTGAACGAATCTCCACGATACTTTAGGGCGATTTTGTAGCGATGTACAACAACTTGAAGGCGGCCTCCTCCAAAAAGCTCTACCTCTTTAAGAGAGGCCTCAAATTCCCATACTGGCTCGACAAAAGCCGCTGAAAGTGAATTTGAGATGTCCTGCGAGTAACCACGGAATACAGCGTCAAAATCTTTAGTTGCACGAGCATGAGTTCCAAATCTCATGACCATTGAAGTGCCGCCCTTGAGAACAAAGGATGGACGACCTTCAATATTTTTTGATCGACCCAACATAGTGATTAATACGCTGCTTGTGATGTACTGGCGTAACCAAGAGACCGGAAGATTTAGATCTTTGCCCCACCGCGTTATCCGACGCTCCAGATCTGATTTGCTGCCAGGGAAACGAAAATTGCCGGAATCCGTCACTTACCCTCCCTTCTGTCCATCCCTACCAGCAATCGTGCCGCCTGACGTTTCGTCACTAAGTCGCGATGTTGCGCGACATCAATTGCCTGGAATATCAATTTGCTTGCTACCCCTTTTTTGGAAGCATCAATGATCGCCTCGTAGGGACTTAAGACGCGTACGCCATCACAACTGTCAACGGAATCGGCTTCTAAAATTCTTCGAGATACTCGATAGAGGTTTCCTCCTGCCTTCCGTGGGCGATATCCAGCGTCTACTACGAGATCAATCCTGCGTGGATTGACATCGCACAATTCCCAAACATCAAGCGCCGCTTCACCAGCGATAACCGCACGACCCCTAGCCCAAAGCATCGCCTCGCGATATTGCGTCAACCGAGAAGTCGGCCACCCAGGCACGCGGTACAGGCCATGAGCTACCCGCTCAAGACGTCCCTGCTTAGCCAATAAAGAGAGCCAAGTGGCGGCGACACCACGCCTAACCAACTCATTTGCGGTCACGAAGCCGTCGTTCTCGCTAGCCACGTGAGAGATTTCCTCAGTCCAGTTTCTCTCTCCCTCAATGATTGTCATAACGCCCCCTTAGATGGTTAAAAATATATACTCTGTATCTATTTTTGTCACCATTTCGGATAATTTATGGGCAATCTTGCATATATAACATCCATAATTGTCCTTTTTTGAAGTTCCTCTACGCCAATTACCTAATTACCTTAGGTGCGGGTCCTGACGTAATTGGATTCTCTTCCACAACAAGACCATGAGGTCATGCCTCTTATCGCGCACCCTCTCGAGCGCTAGACGGTTTTTTGCTTAAGAGGTTTTCGGATCGTTCGAGACTTCACCGAACTTCCGCGCACAATAAGTTCCGGATCAAAGACGATCATCTGCGGTGCAGAATTATCACCCTCTAGCCGCTCAATAAGCCTTCTCGCGGCCGCCGTTCCCATTTCATAACTTGGCTGGCGCACAGTCGTAATACTCGGGCTGACGATGTCTGCCCACGGAAGATCATCAAATCCGACAAGACTCACGTCATCGGGGATGGAAATCTTGTATTCCATCAACGCATGCATCGCACCGGTTGTCATTCGATTGTTCGTCACGAAAATCGCATCCGGTGGATCTTCCATCTCAAGAAGCAGGCCTACCGCGTGATAACCGCCCTCGTCCTTGAAATCCGCATAAATCTGCAGGTCTTGATCGGCTATAAGACCCGCTGCTTCAAGTGCCTCGACGTAGCCCGCCAAGCGATCGCGCGCAGTGCTGGCATGGCGTGGGCCCGTTATACATGCAACCCTGCGAGCGCCTGAGGAGAGAAGGTGCTGTGTCGCAATCTTCGAGCCGAGTTTGTTGTTGATCTGCACGCCGTCGGTCGCAATCGGAAGCTCTCGGTCGATGGTGAGAATGTTGATACCGCGTTCGGTCAGCGGCGTGACATCGGTGGATTCATAGGCGGCAGGGCTGATGATGACTCCGGAAACATTCTGCGATGAGAGCATCGAAATATATTCCTGCTCTTTTTCCAGGTCGCCATCTGCGTTGCAGAGCATGACGGAGTATCCAGCCCGGCTTGCGACGTCCTCGACTCCGCGGCAAACAGATGTAAAGAAGGGGTTCTCGATATCGGAGATGATGAGGGCAAGGACAGGCGTCGACTGCGTGCGAAGTCCGCGTGCGGTGAGGTTGGGCTTGTACCGAAGGCGCGCGACGGCAGCCAACACCCGCTCGACAAGGGCCGGATCTACATCGGCTGACTTGTTGAGCACCCTGGAAACCGTCGCAGTGGAAACACCCGCTGCTTCGGCGACATCCCGCATGACTACCAAGTTCGATCCTCTCCCCTCATGTATCCGTGTATTTTGCCCTAGTTATCCCGTAAAACTTACGTTTTCGAGTAGCGTCGCGCCACAGTTGAAAGCGCCACTGCCGCCACGAGGATTCCACCCTTGAAGATGTACTGCCAGAACACAGGTGTTCCGAGTTGGCTCAGGCCGTTGAAGCCGACATTCACAATTAACACTCCGATCAGGGTTCCAACTATATGGAACTCGCCATCACGCAAGGTTGCCGACCCAAGGAATACGGCTGCAAAAGAGTCCATCAGGTAACTATCTGCCGCGGCCGCGGTTCCACTGCCTAGCAAGGATGAGAGCATGATTCCCGTAATCGCGGCCATGAGGCCTGCGATCATGAAGGTGATGATCTTGGTGCGGTCGGTACGGATACCGGCAAGACGGGCGGCGTGGAGATTGCCTCCCACAGCTTGGATTCTCTGACCCAATGGAGTTCTGTTCAAAATCACCCAGAGCAGGAACAAGATGATGCCCATCAACCAGATCGGGTTAGGCAATCCGAAGGTCTTGCCCAGGGCGATATTGAAAAAGGATTCTGGCACCTCAACGATGGGTGAACCCGCGGTGTAGCCGTAGCTCATACCGACGACGACTGTTCCAACTCCGAGGGTCGCCACCACCGCATTGACTCGGGCCTTCGTGACGACGAGGCCGTTGATGACACCAATGGCAACGCCGACGACCAGCGTCACAAGGATCGCAATCAGCATCGAAAGACCTTGTTTGGCGATCAACCCCGTGACAAGCACCCCGGCAAGGCTCGCGACATACCCGATGCTCAAGTCGAATTCGCCGACAACCAACACCACAGTTAGACCCGAGGCGATGATCGCCGTCAGGGAAGATTGATTGAGGATGTTGATCAAGTTGTCGGAGTTGAGGAATCCGTTGTTGGGCACAGCGAGGCTGAAGATGATCAGCATCAACCCCATCGCCATCAAGGTTCCGTACTTGGAGACGATGACCAGGGCCGCCTTGCTCTTGGTCATATTGGCATAGCGACTAGTTCGCTTTCCGCCTCCCTTTGGCAAGGTCTGAGTGGTAGTCATAACTAGTCTTCCTTTCGATTGAAGCTCATCGACACAATATTCTCCAAGGTGATTGCAGAACCTTTCAGCTCTTCACTCACTTTTCCCTCATTCATCACGATCACGCGGTCGCACAGATCAACGAGCTCTTCGCTGTCCGACGAAATGGCAATAACTGCAGTCCCGTTGGCGGCAAGCTCGCGGATGACTCTGTGAATCTCAGCGCGGGCCCCGACATCAACTCCGCGCGATGGCTCATCAAGAATCAAGAGCTTTGGCTTCTGCGCCAGCCATCGGGCGATGACCACCTTCTGCTGGTTTCCGCCGGACAAAGACCCGATCAGCATCTTCATGTCCTTGGTGTTGACCCCGACCTCTTGCGTCGATTGCAGCGCACGCGCATTTCCAGCGCCGATCTTCAACAACGGCAACCAGCGAGAAACCACGGTGTCACGAAGGGATGCAATGTTGACGTTGAATGCGATGGACCGATCAAGGAAGACGCCCTGTGATCGACGCTCCTCCGGAACAAGTCCTATTCCTGCACTCGCCCCATCTGCAGCGGTATGGAAACGCGTCTTCTCGCCATCCAAATATACCTCACCAGTAGTTGCCTTGGAGTCCCCGTAAATAATTCGCGCCAATTCCGTTCGTCCCGCGCCGACAAGGCCGGCAAGGCCCAATACCTCGCCTTCATGGACCTGCAGCGAAACATCCCTCAAAAGTTTCTTGTCGCTGACTCCGCGCACATCCAGGACAACTCGTCCGTGCACGTGAGACTCGTCTTTTTCGAGCCTTTCAACATCGCTTCCGACGATCGCTCGCACAAGATTGGGCTTTGTGATGTTCTCGCGGGTAGTGCTCATCACCGCTTCGCCATCTCTAAAGACGGTGATGTCATCGCACAGATCGACGACCTCATCCAAACGGTGGGAAACATAAATGACGGCCACGTTCTCATCCCGAAGATCGCGAACGACCTTGTGGACGCGGGAGGCTTCGGCCGCAGAAAGAGAAGCGGTCGGCTCGTCCATCGCGATCATGACCGCGTCGCGCATCAGCGCCCGACCGATGAGAACCAGCCACTGTTCCGCCGTACTCAGATCATCGGTGCGCGCGTTCAAGGAGAAATGCATCCCGAGTCGCTCGTGCACCAGCTCTGCCCGCTTGCGCATAGATCGCCAGTCGATCAGACCGAAATGTGTCTCTGGCTCGATCCCCATCGCCATATTGCGCAGCACATCAAAACCGGGGACCAAACTGACTTCTTGGTGGATGAATGCAAGGCCAAGATCAGTCGCAGTATGCGGATCTGGAATCTTGACCGCTTTGTTATCAATCAGAATCTCGCCTGAATCGGGTTCGATGACACCGGCCAGCGAGCGAATAAGAGTGGATTTGCCCGCGCCATTGGCACCGACCAGGCCATGGACTGCGCCGCGGCGAATGTTCAGCGAGACCTCTTTGAGGGCATAGACCCCGCCGAATTGTTTTGCGAGGTCTCGCACCTCAAGCCAATGTCCCTGACTTGAGGTGCGAGAGCTCCCTACAGGGAGACCAAGCGAACTAGAAACACCCGAATCTTTATTCACGTTGGTCTCCTCCCTCTCTAGGTCTTACTAGGTATTCGTCGTGCTACGTGTTACTTAAGTGCTTCTGGGTGTGATGCAAGGAAGCCTGCAACAGAGGAAGCAGTAACGAGGACGCCTGGAACGTCAACAGTTACTGGCTTCCACTTCTTGCCAGCCTTGATTGCCTTCAATGTCGTTGCAAACATTGTTGCACCCTCTTTTACGCCATCTTCGTAGACAGTTGCGGTCAGGCTGCCATCTTGAACTGCCTTGATCGCTGTGCTTGATCCGTTGATGCCATAGGTAAGGACGTCAGTGCGGCCCTGCTGCTTGAGTGCAGAGATCGCACCAAGTGTTGGGTCTTCCCAGCAGCCCCAGATTGCAAGCTTTCCTGAGTTGGCAGGGTGTCCCGCAAGCCAAGCGGTTGCGTACTTAGCACCATCTTGCAAGAAGCCTGGGATGGTTACTTCGTTCTTGGTAACTGTGATTCCAGCCTTGCCGGTAAGCATGTTGTCGAAGATGCCTTCACGATCGCGGCAGACCTGGCCAGTGCGGTAGGTCAGCGCGAGGATGTGGCCTTCGTTGCCCATTGCAGCAAGGAGTGCCTTGGTTGCAGGAGCTGCGAATGGTGCACCGTTACCGGTGGTCATGACGACGCCCTTACCAAGTCCGCCACCCCATGTTGCTACGGGAATGTTTTTCTTCGCAGCAGCAGCCAAGCCAGCGCCCAATGAAGAGGTTGGGAACACGAGGTCGAAGATCATCGACGCCTTCTTGTTGACGAAGGTGGAGATTGCAGCGTTTGCAGTCGCGGCATTTCCTTGTGCGTCAACAACTTGGACAGTCCAACCAGCGGCCTTAGCGGCAGCTGTTGCACCCTTGATAACACGGGCGTTGCCCGCATCGGTTGCGGTGATTGAAACGATGCCGAGCAGTTTCTTTGGAGCCGCTGCGTTCGCGCTGCTTACTCCTCCTGCGAGGAGTGCCGCCGCCGTAGCAACTACAATGTACTTTCTTGTACGTAACATAGTTTTCCTTTTCAGTGTGTAGAAGTTGCGTGGGAATTGGTAGCGCCTAGGGCGCCTTTTACGAGATTCATCTCTTACTGAGATCCCTGAACTACGCGGTCCTCAATAAGCGACCCCTGAAGCAAGCAGCACGTTCCCGTAGGCATGAAAGTCGCCGGTACGTACAATTCCACGAGCCTCCAACGCGAGTTTTTTGAACTCGATATGTGGGACCGGGAAACTTTTGGCTTTCGGAAAGATTCCTTGTATCTCCAAGGAACGCGCTTCCGGATTTGGCAAAATCTCATTTGCGAAATAGAACTCCTCGACCTCGAGTTCGAGTGCAATCACCTTGAGCACCTCAAGGACTGTCGGCGAATTCGCCCCCATCGTCAGGTCGATGCACGGCATGCCCTTAGGGATCGGGAAGCCCGCATCAGTGACAACGAGGCGGTCGTAGTGACCCATCGCCGCGACAAGGGAAGAGAGGTCGCGGTTGAGAATTCCTGTTTTCTTCATGCGTTTTCCTTTTCTTGTTTAGGCCTACGGGAAGCGACTCCCGCAGCAAGGTGAAGTTCGGCAACGGACAAATCTGATTCGGTGACCCACGATGTATGGCGCTTGAAGGTCTCGTTCTCATGCACGACCACAATGCGATCGGTGGTCTCTGCAATGCCGACCATCTCGTCGATGATCAACAAGTTGTTCCAGGCTCCCCCGCCGCCGAACCCAACTGCGACGTATTCACCGCTCTTGTTGACGCCCTCTGCGTTTTCGTAGCTATACAAGTTGTCCCCTGCCAGAACCCAATTGTTCTTAGCATTCGAGAGCACCACGTACTGCGAGCCATCCGAATGGGTGTCGAAAGCTGGTTTCACATGCAGTCCAGGAAGGACGTTGTCGACGGCGCCCTCAAGAAGAGTCAGGCGTCCTGTCTCTTTCAACTCCAGCAAATACAGGACATCTGCCGGATCCAACGCACCAGTTAACTGGCCGAACTTGGGACCCTTGGTCATCGCCCACTGCCAGTGCTCGACTTCTCTGCGCTGGATATAGACGTGGGCATTAGGAAACTTCGAAAGATTGCCCACGTGGTCGTAGTGGGCGTGGGTCAAGATCACGGTGTCAATCTCTTCAGGCTTCACTCCGACGGCCGCTAGGACAACATCGGCATCTCGCCAATTCACGACGTCATACCTCTTACCCAAATCTCCGCCGTATGTCTCTTGGTCATACCCGACATCTACAAGAACCTTGTGGCCGTTGCCCTCGATGTAGACGTATGAATACGGGAACTGCCGTGTGCCCTCGTTCCAATGTCCGTAGAGAATGCAGCCAACCGGCTGAGTCATGCAGCGTGCGTACTCCAGCATCCAGATCGACCAGTCGCTCATAATCGACCTCCCGCCAAAGTCAGTGGATTGCCCTCTGGCACGAATTCGTATTGCCACAGAGCGGTGCATGAGTTGCGAAGAGTCCTATATGCAACGCGCAACGAACGCGCTGCCTCGCCATCGACACCGTGAAGTGCGATGACGCTGGCCTGACTTCCAAGCATCTGCGTCTCCCGCACGATCTGGCCAATCAGCGCATCCCTCGATGCCCCCTCATATCGGACCGCAATGAGCCGAGCCGTCTGACCTGCCACCGTTGCCAACTCTTGCGCATGACCAGTCACCTGCTTCTCAGCGTCTCCACTTAACGATGCTGCGCCAATCATGATGATCAATCGCTTGTAGCGCTTCATGGCTGGCAGAAGATCCATTGCCAACTTGGAGAGTTCGGGAGTCAATCCAGGTACGACGTTCCATACCTCTTCGTGGCTGTGCAAGCCGTTTCCGGCAATGTCTATGTGCTTCATTCCGTGACCTTTTCTCTCGAAAGTTCACGCATGAAGGTATCAACTTCACCTGCGTACGGCGCAGCCAGAGCGGCACCACGACGGGTTACAGAAAGGCTTGCTGCATACACTGCTTGGTGGGTCGCGTTGAATAGATCATCTCCAACAGCCAATCTGGCGCTCAAATATCCGCATAATGTGTCGCCTGCGCCGACGGTATCCAACGCCTCAACGGGAGGCGCCAGAACGATTTCGGAGTGTGTTCCGTTAGTCACAAATGCGCCCTTTGAGCCCAAGGTGATGACAACTTCCTTGCACCCGAGCTTTTTCATCAATGCAGCCGCTTGTTTTTGAATGCCGTCGTTCTCATTCGTCAGCGCCGCCGCCTCCATTTGGTTGGGCACCAATACATCAACCAATCCAACAAATGCATCCAGCGGACCAACAGGTGCGGGAGTCAGTACAACCTTCACTCCTGCTTCCTTCGCAATCTTCGCCGCGGCAACCGCACCAGCGGTCGGCAATTCCAACTGCAGCAGCAACACCTGCGATCCACGAATCAGATCCGCATGGCGTTGTACGAAAGCCTCATCGGCCAAATCATTCGATTGCGGGATGATGATGATCGAGTTATCCCCATCGGCACTCACAACCGGCAGTCCCACTCCGGTTCCCACATCCGCATGACGCTCTACGCCAGATGAATCAATTCCCTCGCTCGTCAGCGTCTCCATGAAGGTGTCGCCAAAGGAATCCGTACCTAGATTGCCCAGCATCGAACTCTTTGCACCGGCACGAGACGCGGCAACAGCTTGATTGATCCCTTTACCGCCCACGGCAATCGTGAACCCGGTCCCCTTCATCGTCTCCCCCGGTTCAGGACGACGTGGTGCATAAGCAATGAGGTCCATCATGAAACTTCCAAGAACGCAGACGCGACCGTTCACTCGCTCACCTCTGCGCTTCCGGAGGCTTTAAGTTGCTTGCCCAACGAACCGGCAGGGTGACGCTTGGCAAAATCATCAGCGGTAAATTCGCGAGCAGCCATTAAGGCACTGGCAATCGCATCACCCAATGCCAGAGCCACGGTGGTCGATGAAGTAGGTGCAAGATTCAGCGGATCGGCCTCACGCCAAACCCCGACGTTCAAAACAACATCTGAATATGAGGACAAAGTCGATTTGGGTCGGCCCACCATCGATATGACCGGAATACCTATCTCCTGCGCCATCATCGCCAGGCCGCACACCTCAACCGTCTCGCCCGAATTGGAAATGGCCAGAAGGACATCCCCAGGAAGTAAGGCGCCTGAATCACCATGGAGAGACTCGACCGCATGCATAAAGGAGGAAGGAGTTCCTGTGCTGGAGAGGGTGGCCGAAATCTTGGCTCCGATATGCCCGGGCTTTCCAAGACCGGTGACAACGACACGTCCCTTGCAAGCCAGGAGGATGCCCAGGCAGGATTTGATCTGGTCATCAATCTTCTTGAGTAGTCCGCCAAGCTCGGCTAACTCGGTTTCTACGGCAAAACGAGCGGCTTCAACTGAGCGCTCAACCAGGGCCTCGTTCAGGCCCGTATCCCCGTTTACGCTCATTTTGCTCCTTGTAATCGATTACATAATCGCTTTCTGAACCATATGGACCTCTCCCACCCAGTGTCAACTTCAATTGATAACGATTTGGCAACATTTCAAAAAACACCTTCACCGCCTCGGACCAAAGTTCAGAGGAAGCCAAATCCCAACAACGCCTCGGGACGTTACCTATTTAAATGGGGAATCTGGATTCGTTGGTCGCCAGTTTCTCTCTCACAAATTCCGGGATATCTATGGATAGGACATCAGCCAGACGCAAAAGGTAGATCTGAACGTCCGCCATCTCCAAAGCGATTGCTTTCAATTTATCGGGAGACAACGAGGTTCTCTCACTCTGATAGGGCGACAACCATTGAAACTCTGAACTTAGCTCCCCTGCTTCACCGGCAATTGCCATAGCCAAGTTTTTAGAGGTATGAAATTGTTCCCAGTCACGTGCTTGAGCAAATTTCCGAATCTCGTCAGTTAGTCTCACAAATTCGTTCATGAACTTAGACTCTTTTCCTCTGGATCAGTTAGGCATCAGGTTCCTAAAGTAGTCCGCAGTGGCCGAATCTGTGAAGTAAACGTAACAGCCTTTCATCCCTCTACTCATGAGTGTCCTATACGTATTGCGGATAATTTCATCGGCCTTCATGTTGGCAGCTATTGGATCGACTTTTGATTCTTTGACATACCCAGAGAGCGATTTGTCGGTTTTGGCCCGGGCCAATGGATTGGTAGTCAAGCGCCCGTCTACAACACGAAGATCTAGTCCAACAATTACACCCACGTAATCAACCTCCAGCCCTTGGCATGTATGAATGCAGCCAATTTCCTCAACCGACCTCGGATGCAAAATCCACTCGCTGCCGTGCGCAGTCAAATTCCACCTAGCTTTGAAACCGAATTCCGGCATATCGATGTCAAACAGTTTGGGTTTGTTCTTGCTTATCCAATCCCAACAATATCCGGCGACCACGCGAGATTTGTTATTCTTCTTGTTCCTCTCTTTTATCAGGTTATGCAGCTCCGTGGGAGTATCGACAATCCTGAAATCGAAACGGGTTGGCGAAAAATAATTATCAGCCATTGGATGGACCCCAAGTGTGTTATCCAGCCACGCCATGTAGTCATCCGAACCTCCACAGCGAAACTGAGAAAGCAGTTCAAGACGTTGCACCTCAGCACCCAAGGCGGTCGCATAATCTTCAATCATTGAAATCTCGCCTACATCAGACCAAGTCACCTTCTGCGCTTCATCTATAAAAAAGACACTGGTTCTAGCCGAATTCATGATCTCTCTGGTTTGATTCTCTCCCAAATTCTTGAACATTCCGGATTTCATTTTCAATCGATGAGACTCATCAACAATAAGAGTGTCGAAAGATTCTCGGCCAGAAGCAGTAAAGGCGCCTGAACCGGTGAACAGGTGCCTAAATGCATCACCCGTTATGAATCCCTTAAGTTTGGATTGGTAAACAGCTCGAGGGGCAGCGTTAGGTGTTACATATCTAGCATTAAGCCTGTCTCCCGTTAGCCGCGTTAGGGCATTTATAGATATTACCGATTTGCCGGTACCGGGCCCCCCGTTGACAATCAATACCTGCTTCTTGCCCGTTAAGGATCTCTTAGACGCCCGAATTATCATTTCGAGGACTGTCTTCTGTTCGTCCAGCAAAACAAACTCCTCCTTGCCCTTCAGCATGGCTCCAACTGCATCGGCAAGTTGTTGTGACGGTCGAATCGCTGCTGAGTCGATTCTCTCCAGCAGTCCGGTTCCACTCCCCTCGACAATGTTCGCCGAGATTAACGATCGCAAGCCGTCCATTTCACCATTCAGAAAGATGGGCGCTTTTCGAATTTCATTTTCATATCGGGAATTTCCAATAATGGAAGCGTCTTTGCAATTATGCAAATAGGCACATGCCTGCACATCCAAGTCGTTCTCGTATACGTACTCGTTGTATGACTCCAAGTGACTTGCATAGCTCCAGGCTTGATAGGAAGGATGTCGCTCATCGCGCATTCCGCCCCCTACGAAAGTTCGCACATGTTCGGCGAGATCAGAGTATTGGACGTCAGTCCATTGCTTAAGTTCAATGATGACGAGAGACTCTTTCCCGTCTGAAGACTTGCCGGAAATCATGAAGTCGATTCGAAAGCGACGTCCATTCAATCGATATTCGATGGCGACCCCAGCGTCGCCAGGAATGAGTTCTGTATTCATAGCATGAAACATGGCGTTTCCAAGAGAGTTTCGCCACGATTGGTACTCAGCAGGGCCCACTTGCACATTCAGTTTACGGCTTACTTCCTCCCGAACAATGTCCTCAATCCGCGGTGCATCTTTCAGGAATTGCTCTTTAGTTTGAAGGTAGGCGAGCATGGCTAGACCCTACAATGGAGATTATCCAAGTTTGGGATGTCTGGTCTTCATTTTTGGAATATCTCCCGTCGGTGATAATCAAGATATGTCGTTTGCGTGTCGTGGAAATCGCCCACATTTCCCGGGATCTCGATCCCCCATTGATCCAAGATATTTGTATTCAGTCGATTGGACACCAAAATCTCGCCCTGATCTTGAAACGAGATAAAGCCCCTGTCAAAAAGATGATCCACGTGAGGTGAGAGGAGAAGCCCATTTGAGCCATCCAGTTTTTCTTGACTGTTTGATTTTGCCCAAGGTTTTATGTGGCTTGCCCTCAAATGTTTAATATTCGTAACTCCCGTAACACGACAATGGTTCTCGATTAATCTCACATTGGCCTTGAATATCCCTTGTCCTCTTCGTGATTTAGTTATCTGAATCTTCTCCAGGTCGCCCTCCAGGTGGCGTGCCTGTATCTCCAACTCAATTTCGTAGTCGGATTCAAGATCTGGAACCGCTGCCAATTCCTTCTCAATGCGCGGCAGATCAGATCGCGATAAGACAACTAAAAGATCCGCGAATGGCTTTGAAATTTCAGTTAGGTAGACACCTTGGAGTCCGTTGCCGTTTGCCTGGAGGGGCGCATATTTATCTTTAAGTAAGGGAATGATCCTTTCCATAAAATCCTTCGGTCGAATCGGATGGTCGATTTCGGAAAACTCCACCTCGACGAACCAGCCTGTTTCGGCCCAATTCGTGCCTACCGGGCCAAAGTTAGTTGGTTTTGGTGCCGTAGTTGCCGGTCTTTGAACAATTCCGATCGCCTTCACATACGTGTCACAGAAGGAGAAAACTAAATCTCCCGGCCTGACCTCTTCCATTGTTCGATAGAAATAGTTTCGACCACCGTCGGCGCGTGTTTTTGGCGACCACAAAAATCCTCCCGGAACTTCATACTTATAGGTTTGATTTTGGTTCACCCACCAGTAGCGCATACCCGCAGCTTAGGGATCGTCCCCTCCAATGAGAAGCCTAAATGCAGAGATTGGGGGCCAAACAAATTTAATGAGTGAGGGAAGAGGTCAAGTTGTGGGCTTGGATGTGGATAAGAAGTCGTACCAAGAAAGGATCCTCTTCCCTCGCAGAGCTCCATTCTTGATAGCACCCTGGCACTCCCGTCCAGTGTGGCGATCAGATTCTCAATTTGGGCCTCGAGAAGCGTGATTTCAGTTGCTAGCGAGCATGTGGGGTGGGCATGTGAGTTTCGCCGGGATTTGAAGCGATCACAAAGGAGAGAAGCCGCTTTATAGAAAATGGGAAAGATGAACAGTGATTACTCATTGAGTCAGTCGTTGTCATGTGGGAGTCTTGCCTTGAAAAGAGAAATCTAAATCTCCCGGAATCGAAGGCCGACAATGGGTCACAAAAACAAATTCAATCGGAAGTGGTTCGCAGTCTTCTGCATTCCACTCGCGTTTCTCCTCACGGGCTGTATCAAGTTGGACATGGCATTAACCGTCAACAAAGACAAAACAATGAGCGGAACCGTTGTCCTTGCCTTTGCAGATTCCCTCGCAACCCTAGGCACCAATAGCGATCTTTCAGGAACGTCTAGTACCGGTGGACTGGATAACATGATAGATAAGAAAGCCAAAGGTGTATCTGTCTCAAAGTATCACCAGGGTGGATTCACCGGCGAAAAGGTCACATTTGACCACTCTCCTTTGAAGTCATTCTCCTCAGCTTCGCAGAAAGATGGCTCCTTTGCGATTGACGTGAAGGGAAATAGGGCGTACATATCCGGCACCTTTGATCTTTCTTCAACTGGCACTCAATCGTCGAACTCATCGTCAACGGATGACGCTCTTACGAAGGCGATGTTCGCTGGCGCGCAATTCCGGATATCCGTGACCTTCCCCGGGAAAATTACCAAATCCACGGGTGAGATAAGCCAAGATCGCCGAACAGTCACGTGGAATCCAACCTTCGGAGAAAAAACCAATTTGGCAACAACCGTCGCATTGGATAGTCCTATGAATTTGATTCCATGGGTAGGCGGAGGGGTGTTGCTCATTGCTCTCGTTATTTGGCTCATCATTCTGAATCGAAAAAAGAAACCTGGTGAAGTCTCAACCAGCGAAATGGCAACTCCGCCGATCGAAAGCGAGGGAATTGACGAACCAAACCAGGGACTTGGTTTGGCGTGATCAATAGATAATTAAGTGAGGGAAGAGGTCAAGTTGTGGGCTTGGCAGTTGATAAAACGTCGTGCCAAGAAAGGATCCTCTTCCCTCACAAAAAATAATGTACTCCTTCTTTTCTCCCAGGACACGGGATTATTGGTGATTTTTTAGACAATCGTTACGCTTGCGAAATGACTACTCAGCACCCATTCGCCCTGCTCGATCTCGAAAGAGAGTTAACCCAAGAGCAACGGGAGATTCAGTCCGTGACTAGGCAGTATGTCGAGGATAGAATCAAACCCAACATCGGCCATTGGTATGAGACTGGCGAAATTCCCGCACGCGAACTTGCGAAGGAACTGGGCGAAATCGGTTTACTTGGGATGCACCTAGAAGGCTATGGGTGTGCTGGCACTGATGCCACGTCTTATGGACTTGCATGTTTGGAATTAGAGGCCGGTGACTCAGGTATTCGATCTTTGGTTTCCGTGCAAGGATCACTTGCGATGTTTGCGATCCATACGTATGGGAGTGAAGAACAGAAACAAGAGTGGCTGCCCAAGATGGCGGCAGGCAAGGCAATTGGTTGCTTTGGATTAACTGAGGCTGACTTTGGATCCAATCCTTCTGGAATGTTGACCACTGCAAGACAAGAGGGTGGTGATTGGGTAATCAATGGCAGCAAGATGTGGATCACCAATGGATCCGTTGCTGACGTTGCGGTTATTTGGACTCAGTCCGAGGAAGGCATCCGCGGATTTGTGGTTCCAACCGACACTCCCGGATTTTCTGCCAACACCGTCAAACATAAACTCTCCCTTCGTGCATCGGTGACATCTGAATTGGTCTTCACTGATATGCGCGTGCCAGACAGTGCCCGACTACCTAAGGTTACAAGTTTGCGCGCTCCCCTGATGTGTCTTGCTGAAGCGCGTTATGGAATTATTTTCGGCGCAGTTGGTGCAGCACGTGACAGCTTTGAAGTGGCCTTGAATTACGCCTCAACGCGCCTGCAATTTGACGGTCCGATCTCCCGCCACCAGCTGACGCAGGAAAAATTGGCGCGAATGGCCACCAATTTGAATACGTCGATGCTCTTGGCTCTTCACCTTGGGAAGATCAAGGACGATCACAAGATCGAACCGGCACAGATCAGTATGGGTAAGTTCAATAACGTAAGCACAGCACTGGAAATTGCACGTGAAGCGCGGTCAATTCTTGGGGCTGCAGGCATCACCACTGAGTATTCGATCTTCCGGCACATGAACAACCTTGAGTCGGTGCTTACCTACGAGGGCACCCACGAGATTCATGCATTAACTATCGGACAGGCGCTGACCGGTATCGCGGCCTTCAGGTAGCGGCAAAAGTTGAGGCTACCCCACTTTCCTCATGGGTGGGTGAAGGTCACGTTTCTCCCACGAAATGGAATACAATGGGAGGCATGAAGAAGCCTTCCCTTGCCCACACAACCTCCTACCCCGTACGCCTTGATGACCGACGCCGTCCTACCCTTCCTTCAGCGCTATTAGAGGAAGCAGGGATCATGGCTGGTACCCAAGAACTTATTGCTCGTGTGGATGGCCCAGGCCGAGTGGTCCTTGAGGACCCAACCGCGCTGCTTGGAGCGTTGCAGAAGAGCGTTGCGGAACGCAAAAGAGAAAGGCATGTTCGAGGCTCTCTTGTTGATCGTCTTCTTGAAGACCGTCGCGACGACAAAAGTTTGAAGTAGTGCGTGGCAATTAAGCCAACCCTTCCTCCGGGCAAGATCCTCGTAGATGCCTCGCTTCTGATCGGCATCATTGATAGCGATCCGGATGCGTGTCTATTTATCCCAATTCTGTCGAGATGTGTTGTGACATCCATCAACTTCGGGGAAACACTTTACAAGTTGGAACAATTACTGGATGTAGAGCCTCAAAAAGTAGAGAGCGCCTTCGTTGGATTTGGACTGCAAATCGATGCGTTCGGCTTGTCTTCAGCGCGATATTTCAGCACACTCAAAAATATAGATGAACTGAGTCGCGATGCTCAACTGGTGGCTGGCGTTGCAAAGAGCGCAATCAAGAGTCTGTCCCTTGCAGATCTAGCATGTCTTTCCTATGGCCTTGACGCGAAGTTGCCGATCCTGACCGGTGATAAGCACTGGTGCACTTTACGTCGGCATGGTTTCGAAGGAGAAGTTTTTGATTTTCGAAGTCCAGCCACAACTTTCTGAGTAGGCAGTCGCTACTCAATCGTCAATTCCTAATGGCGGAGGACCGTATCTGTAGATCACCGGTGTCTCAGAGAATTTGATTGGGTTGGCGATTGTCTTGCTGACAGTCCCATCGCGGGAATCCTTGATGGTGACGATTGGATCGAGTTCGAGTCTTTCGGCAAGTTGAATCGCTTGCTCAATGTTGTTGATAGGCCCGGCCGGAACTCCGACTTTATTGAGAGCATCTACCCAATCACCTGCGCCCTTGGTGAGGAGAATCGACGTCATCAACGCGTTGAGCTCTACGCGGTTTTTCACGCGGACTGGGTTGGTCGAAAACTTTGGATCGGTGGCGAAGGGTGCGCCCATGACCGCACACAATTTGACGAACTGGCCGTCGTTTCCGACTGCAATGACGATCTGCTTGTCTTTGGTCTTGTAGGCCTCGTACGGAGAAATGCTCGGGTGGGCGTTGCCCATGGATTGAGGAATTACTCCGGCACCTGCGTATGCACCAGTCTGGTTGACCATGCCCGAGAGAATGGAGCTCAAGAGATTAATTTCGATCTTCTGTCCGTGACCGGTGTCGTTGCGAGAGATAACGGCTGCCGTAATGCCTAGAGCTGTGTGAAGGCCTGCAACGACATCAACGAGGGCCACTCCAACCTTTGTGGGGTGATCAGAATCAGGGCCCGTGATGCTCATCAGGCCGCTCATAGCTTGCACAAGCAAGTCATAGCCAGGAAGTTGTCTGCCCTCCTCGCTGTCGCCAAAACCTGAAATGGAGCAGTAAACAAGGCGCGGAAACTGATCTTTTATCTGCTCGTATCCGAGGCCGAATTTCTCCATGGTGCCGAAGCCGAAGTTCTCAACGAGGACATCGGATTCAGAAATGATCGTCAGCGCTTTTCCGCGGCCTTCATCGGTGGAGAGATCGGCGGTGACGCCTTCCTTGTTGCGATTGACCGATTGAAAGTACGTGGCCCGTCCTTCTGAATCAAAGGGCGGACCCCAGGAACGAGTGTCATCTCCGACGACGGGGCGCTCGATCTTGATGACGTGTGCTCCCATATCCCCCAGCAACATGGTTGCGTAGGGACCTGCAAGAACGCGTGAGAAATCAGCAACCCTTACACCACGAAGCGCGCCCACCTCCTAAATCTAGCAATGATTGCTAGACGGAGGCGAACGCGCCCACGCGGATTCTTGGTTAGTTATCTATCTTTTTGCAGTGCGTGCTGCTCATGCTTTCCTGGTTGAGCAACCAAGTAAACAATCAGTCCGACAATGCCAATCAACACCATGACAACCAGTGTTACCCAGTCGAGGTTGAAGAGCGCGCCCCGCGGACTTGCGAGCCCTGTTGGAAGGATGATGTTCACCAACATCACGCCCAAGTAAACAACGGCGATGATATTGATGAGCATGCCCTTAGCACCCAGTGTGAAGTGACCGGCAGGAACCCATCCACGGCTGCGTGCGACCATCGCACCGATGGCGGTGAGAAGGAAGGAGAGGTAGATACCGCTGACTCCGAAGGAGACGAGTGATACCAACGCTGACACGTTTGCTGGGTAGGTGAAGAAGCCGATCTTGATGTCCTTAGATGGCGTGATGTTGACCATGAGAGTGAAGATCAACGGCACCAATGCTCCTAGGAGAAGGGCGTTTACTGGTGTGTGGAATCGCGGAGAGACCTTCGAGATCGTCTTGTAGGCCGGGGTGGCTCCGTCACGGGCGTACGAGAAGAGCATTCTCGAGCTGGCTCCGAGGATCGATGAACCGCATGAGAAGAAGGCGAAAATAACTGCCAATAGCAAGATATCTCGCAACCATGTCATGTGGATTGCATTGCCAAGGATGTAAGGAATGCCGCCTGCGAAGGAGGTTGCCTTGGCATAGCCTGCTGGGTCCTCTGGTGTTGAGAGCAGAAGTGCCGCAACGAGAACGAAGGATGTGGCTCCACCAATGAGCAATGCATTGCGCATCGCCTTTGGAACCTGCTTAGAGGCCTCACGCGTTTCTTCAGCGACGTCTCCGGCGGATTCAAAGCCGTAGAAGATGAAGACGTGCGCAAGAACTGCTATCAAAGCCGCAGATGTCCACCAATTCCCGCCGAAGCCGACGCCGAGAGAGTTGGTGCCGATGTTCTCAGCACCTTGTGTGGTGAACAAGAACCCGAAGCCGTGGTTGAAGCCAGCGGCGGCAAGGATCAGTGCGATGCCGATAGTTCCGAAGATCTCGACATAAGAACCGATGCTTGCGACTCGGCCCATCATCTTGGCACCGGTAATGTTCAAGAATGTCTGGATGGCAAGAAGTGCGATGGTCAGCCACATAATTGTCATGTGCTTGGAAGGATCAAGATTGAGTTTGAACCAGCTGTTGAGAATGTTGGTGATGTAAGGGACCACGCCGGTATCAACGGCTGCGATGGTGACGAGCAAGGCCATCATGTAGAACCAGCCGACCCACCAGCCATACCGGCGGCCAATAGTATTCTTGGAATATTGATAGAGGGCGCCAGATATTGGATAGTGGCTGCCCAATTCGCCAAAAACGAGAGCGACAAAGAACATACCGATGACAGGTATGAACATGAGCCAGATGTATCGAGGTCCGCCGGCGCCTGCGCCAAGGACAAAGAGCGAGTAGATGCCCACCATCGGGGACAGGTATGTGAAGGCAACGCTGAAACTGTGGAAGGGGCTTAATACGCGAGAGAGTTCCTGTTTATATCCCAGGGCTCCTAATCGCTGCTCCTCCTGAGCATTTGAGTCTTTGTGATCAGACACGGGGTATTCCTTTCAACGCTGAAGTAGGTCCGGGGAAAGACAGAATCAATCATCCGCTGAAAGAGGGACAAAAATGTGAACTGACACACATGTACGAAGGGAAATATTCGAAAAACTAGAGGACTGCTTGTGGCCTAAGTACTTTCCACGCGAAGTAGATGAGGCCGAGTGAAACGACCCCCACGGAGTACTCCAAAAGCGAATAACTGAACGGGGCAACTTCGGGCTGCATCATGTGAGTCTGGTCGGCGATTATCTGAAAGATATTGAGGACGGCCGCGGCGATCGCCGACCATGCCCCCGACCTGGGGCGTCTGAATACTGCAACCATCGCCCAAATCTCACACACCAGTATCGCGATAAAGAGCAGAAGCCATGCGCGTGAAACATTGTCCTGGGATCGAGTCTCAAAGCCCATCGGCTCGGGAAGTTCGAGAAAGGTGAGGATCAAGATGAGAAGTATCGAACCGACAACGCCGCGCTTTCCGAGGTTTCGGTTCTTTCTGATGGAGCTTTCCTTCATTGGTACTACGCCTTGCCTGATATTTGCCGGGCCCACTGACCCGCTTTCTCAATCTCGCCCTCAAAAAGAGGACCGTCCTTGCCTTTTACGTAGAACTCCTTTGGCTTGGCGATGGACCTGCCACCGAGGGATCGTATTTTTTCAGCCATGTGATCTTTAGCGTCGCCATGAAGGAACATCTTCACGCGAGTGTCAAAGGTGGTGAACCTCAAACCTTGGAAACTCCTCTCGGGGAGCTCATTGAGTGCGGCCATCGTTGCGACAGTTGGTTTCCAACCATTGATCGGACTGCCCCAGATGACCAAGTCGATCCCCGCCAAATCCGCAGTGTGAAAATTCTTCACTGACAGTGTCTTGGCGTTGCCGTCAAGATTGTTAACAATCTCTTCGGCCACCGCTTTAGTGTTGCCGAAGGTTGAATCGTAAATTACGAGAGCGTTCATGTTGCCTCTTATCGTTGCTTCAATCTTAATAATCCGTATTTTGGATTCAAGCCTTTTAGATGACTCTTATCTCACAACGAAAATGGCTTATGGGCTAGCACTTGCATGACATGTGAATTCTTCTCTGACCATTCGGCAATCACAGGAGAGATCGCACTCAAAACCTCGAAGCAAATCTGATAATCACGGGCAATATCACGATTGTGAATGGGTTCGTGGTGAGCAATGCGGTTGCGCAAGACATGAAGATGGCGAACTCGAGTGAAGATGTATTCAGGTTGCCGTGAAGGCGAGTATGGAAAAGAGAAACGGATCGCCGTTCGCCAGAGGGAGTCTTTATATTGTCGTGAGAGAAATGATCTCCAAAATCCAAAATTCAACTCACTAACTATGTTTCCTCGCGACAATCTTCGCCTGTTAGCAACTAAACGGGCTTTGACCAGGTGTATCTGTTGAAGTGACTCCGTACCTAGCACGCTCCCTAAGTCGTCAAACCACTCACCCTGGTTACCGAGAGTGACATTTAGAGACTGCAATTCTCGATCGATTGAATTTCTGACTGAAATTTCAACAAGCCCTAGGATTTGAAAGAGTTCTGCTGCAAGTAGACCATTCCACTTATAGAGATCTATCGCCGAAGAAATATTCTGGTCTGTTGCCACGAGGTAGCTTTGCAACCTCGCAGGAGTCAGTATTTCCACCAACAGAGACTCTGCGTCGGTTGACACCCAAATCCCATCTGTTAGACTCTCATTAGTTACCCCGGTGGGCCCCTGACGCAAGTCAAGCTGCCGGGGTCCCTTATTTATTACGCAGATTCTGCATTTGTTATTTCACTTGGAATGCACCATCGATGTGGGCGGTGCAAAAAACATGACCTGTTAGTCGAACTTAGATCAGACCGAACTCTCGCGCCTTTGCGCGTAATTCTTCGCGGACACTGGGGTGCGCTGCCTTTTCAATAATATTGCGCGCCTGATCATTCTGAGAATGGCCAAAACAATCTGCGATTCCGTTTTCAGTGGCGACGTAACTGTGCTGGAAGCTGGTCACGTTCCCGCCAATTCTTGGAACGATCGTTGAAACGTTGGCCTTGGCATGCCATGAAGGAAGAGCCATGAAGGACTGTCCCCCGCGAGAGTGCAGCGAGCCCACGATGAAATCGGTGGAACCACCGAAGCCCGAATAAATCTGGCCACGTACGTGGCTGGCGTTGGCTTGGTCGAAAAGATCCACTTCAAGGGCTGCATTGATGCTCGTCATCTTTGCCTGGCGGGCAATCTGGCTGGGGTCGTTGGTGCGCTCGGTGCGCATCATCCGTACCTTTCTATTCAGGTGCAACCAGTCATAAAGTTCCTGCGAGCCGAAGACAAAAGACGCCGTCAACAAGATTTCGTCGTCCAGCACGCCAGCCTTGTGGAGGTCTAGCACCCCATCGCTGAACATCTCGGTCCAGATTCGAAGCCCCTTGCGCTGGATAAGTCCGGCGAGCACCGCATCAGGGACAGCGCCGATGCCGAGTTGAAGTGTGGAATTGTCTTCTATGAGTGCTGCGATCCGCGAACCGATCTCACGTGCGGTGTCGTTCAACTCGGTGGTCGGCTTGATAGCAAGCGGCTCGTCGACTTCGACAAGATAATCAATTTCATTCTCGTAAATCTGCGCATCACCGTATGTATATGGCATCTGCTTGTTGGCCTGCGCAATAACAATGCCATCGCGAGCGCGGGCGGCGTCGATGGCAGCAGGAAGCACGTTGACTTCTGTGCCAAGGCTCACAGTGTCAAAGCGCTGGGGCGATGCGTGAAGCATCACGACATCGGGGCGGTAATGGTCGCGATAAAGAACTGGAAGAAGGCTAAGACGGGTGGGGATGTAATTCAGGCGCGGATGTCGGCGCATCGCTGTCCCCACAAAAGCGGACTCGTATGTCACACCTTCGCGATCGGGAATACCGGGCTGGGCGTTGAGCATGTGCAAACGAAATTCGGGGATGCATTCGTCTGCCAAAGCGAGGAGAGTCTTCGGTGTTGCGAAATTTCCTGATGCAACGATTCTGGGATTGGCGGGAAGGCTAGCGAGGATCGATTTTAGTTGTTCTACAGTGATAACTCGCATTAAAAAAGAATAGCACGCACGCATCTCCATCTATATTAGAGTGACGATGTGAAGAACTCTCGGCCTCTCGTGATCGTGTTAGCGATCGTGACTGTGATCGGAATCTCGCTTGGAACAAGCACGTATCTCAATCGTGCACTGCTAGAGCATGTCTACGTCTACAACTGCGGAATCGTCGATTACAAACCCCAGTCAATGACTCCTTTCTGCGCAGATGCCAGTGCAGGAGTGGGCAATCTCGAATGGAACTCATGGGGATCCAAGGGTGCGAAAGGAACTGGGTTGTATGGGGCCAACTTGTGCGAACCAACATGTACTGACGGAAAATGGAAATTTGCCGACGTCAATGTGGCATTAACCAAAACTGTCAAAGCAAACGGAAAAACAATCTTGACTCGAATGGATATCGTGACCAAGGACAACAAGAATCTTCCGCGAAGCAACTCCCCCAAATTCGGATGGGATCTTGAACGGAGATCGCTTACCTCGGTGAAGTAAGAAGCAAGGTCATAGCAAGGAAGAGAATCCCGCCAGCAGATAAACCAGTGAGCGCGCGACGAACTTTCGGTTTAGCTAGTGCAACAGAGGCTCGGTCCACGGCGCTGACAAGGAAGACATACCACGTAGTCGACACTGTTGCTTGTACGCAGGCCAGGATGAAGATCCCAAGGCCCAAAGAGAAATCCTTTGGGACAAATTGGGGAATGAAGGCCACTGCAAAGACAGCGGCTTTGACGTTGGTGAGGTTGGTGAGCAGGCCGAGCCTGAAGGCAGGACCAAGGCCCAATTTCGCCCCGCCCTTGATGTCGAACTTCCCATGTTCGTTGCGAAGGGTAAGCAAAGTCTGAATGCTTAAGAAAACAAGAAATGCAACCCCGGCATACTTCAACACGTTGTAGGCGGTCCGAGAGTGGGCGAAGACCTCGGATAGTCCGATTGCCGAGGCCACACCCCAGACCACCAGTCCCGAACTGTTCCCCAGCACTGACGTGATCGCCGCGCGCTTGCCCCCGACAATCGATTGGCGCAAGACCATGGCCACGCCCTGCCCGGGAACAATGGCAAGGAGGAGAGCTGTAAGGGCGAAGGCGGGAACGACTTTGAGTAGACCTAGCAAATGCATCCAGTCATAGCGGAAGTATTTTGGATTCGAACGTCGTCCGATCCACCACCAACATGTGATGGTTTGGAAGTGGAGTCCAACCCTCGTGTGGCCAGCCTGTCGAGGCAACAACGACGCCCTCGGCGTCTTTCCTGTAGTGAAGGTCGTAATAGTCCGGATCGCCAAAGTCGGGACGTCGCTCGGGATCAAACTCAGCTAATGCAATAAATAGGTCTTCATTCATGATCATGGCGTTGATGCTGGAGAAATCCGCATGCTTCTTGACTATAGCCACCGCCCTTTGGACGCCGGCGACGAAGCCGTGCTTCTTGATCTCGGTCATCAACAGGTAGAAATAGCGCTCGCTATCAGTATCTCCTGTGATCATCCATGAGAATTCGGGATCGATAAATGGATCAAGGGAACTTGGAGGCATTATCGAGCCGTTATGTATAAAGGTGTAATCGTTGTAAACGAAGGGGTGGGAGTTGTTCTCGGATACGGGTAAACCCGCAGTCGCCCATCGAAGATGGAGCAATCCGCCGTCGGAATTGGCATTGGCGATTGCTGAATCGAATTGAGAACTCGTATGTGCCATCTCCGCAGCGCGTACTAAGTGAGCCTTTTCTTCGTCGTGATCAATAGTTGAGACGCCCCACCCATCGCAATGAATCGAGGAGAGCGCGACGAAATCCTTGAATCCAGGACCTGCCATGTGTGGAAAGGTGGTCTTCTCGTGAGAAACAAAACCCATTAAGCGACACATTTTCGTGTTTACCCTTCCCAAACAGGAGTTCAGCAGGTACAAATACTACCTCGGTGACCGCCACCGATGCATTACCAGCCATCACCGCCTAGGGGGTTTGCTTTGGTTAATCAAAATGATGCTGATGCGAAGCGATTAGCAGAACTTGGATATAAACAAGAATTCGACCGTAAATGGTCGGGTTTCTCTAATTTTGCGATCTCTTTCTCAATCATCTCAATTCTTTCAGGATGCTTCACAACGTTTGGACAAGCATGGAATAACGGAGGCCCCGTCGCTATTTCCATTGGCTGGCCAATCATTGCCACATTTATCTTGATTATCGGCCTTGTCATGGCAGAGCTTGTATCTGCGATGCCAACAGCCGGTGGCATTTACTACTGGTCGTTCAAGTTGGGCAAGCCAATCCACGCATGGATCACCGGCTGGTTGAACCTTGTTGGACTCATTGCTGTAACTGCAGGCGTTGACTACGGATTCGCGATCTTCTTCACGACGACGGCAAACCTCTACTCAAAGAGTTTTGACCCAACGAATCTCAAGCAAGTATTTTTGATCTTCCTTATCACCGTCATCATTCACATCCTTATGAATGTCTACGGCGCGAAGGTCATTCACTACCTCCAGAACATCAACGTCTACTGGCACGTCTTTGGCGTTGCCGCAATCGTTCTGATTCTGGCTTTCATCCCATCAGAGCACCAGAGCGTGAAGTGGGTATTCACCCATCAGATCAACAACTCTGGCTTTGGTAACGGTGGCACCTACTGGTTCTACGTACTTCCACTGGGCTTCTTGCTCACGCAGTACACAATTACCGGCTTTGATGCCTCGGCCCACCTATCTGAAGAAACTGGTGGCGCTGCAAAGACTGCTGCTCAGGGTCTTTGGAAGTCAATTGCATACTCTGCAGTTGCTGGCTGGATCTTGCTCCTGTCCTTCCTCTTTGCTGCAACGCACGAAGCGGACATCACGAAGGCCGGCGGATTCTCTCCAGTCATCTTCTTAACTGCACTCTCCATGGGTTGGGCAAAGTTGATCTTGATCATCACCTGTGTTGGTCAGTTCTTCTGCGGAATGTCCTGCGTCACTGCAGGATCTCGAATGCTCTTCGCATTCTCCCGCGACCGGGCAGTACCTGGCCACAACTACTGGACCAAGCTCGATAAGAACCGGAATCCGTCGCACGCAGCGGCAGGCCTCGGGATCGCAGCAGTTGTTCTTACCCTGCCCGCACTATGGGCACCAAAGGGAACAACAGTTCCAATCGCCTTCTACGCAGTCACTTCTGTAACTGTTATCGGCCTCTTCGTAGCCTTCGCAATTCCAATCTGGCTACGTTTCAAGGCTGGGGATTCATTCGTACAAGGCGAATGGAACCTGGGCAAGAAGTGGAAGTGGATGGCTCCTGTCGCAGTAGCAGAGATCGTCATCATTTCTATCTACTTCTGTATGCCAACAGTTCCTGCTGGTGTTCCATTCAGCAAGACATTCTCATGGATGTCAGTTCAGTACGCACCAATCGCGATGATCATCATCGTCGGTGGCGCGATGATCTGGTGGGCAACCAGTGCACGCAAGTGGTTCACTGGACCAGTTCGCACGGTCGATTCAAAATAAGCACTTACAAGTCAGAAACGAACCCGCCATACTTCGGTATGGCGGGTTCGTCCTTTTCAGCACACTATTCATAAGGAGAAATTAGATGTCGGGCAGAGTGCAAGATCAAGTTTGTATCGTCACGGGTGCGGGTTCAGGAATCGGGGAAGCAAGTGCCATTCGACTTGCAGAAGAAGGCGGGAAAGTAGTCTGCGCCGACATCAACGGGGCCGCGGCCGAAGCAACTGCCGCGAAGATCATCGCGGCGGGTGGGGTCGCAAACGGCTACACCATTGACATCTCCAAGTCAGATCAATGCGATGCCATCGTTGCGGACACGGTTGCCAAGTACGGAAGTGTCGATGTCTTGGTGAACAATGCCGGAGTCAACCTGCCAGGTGTTTTTCATGAGGTCACCAACGAAACGATCGATCGCACCCTCAATGTCAACGTCAAGGGCGCGATGTTCCTATCTCGTGCCTCCATCCCCCACATGTTGAAGACGGGGCGTGGGTCGATCGTGAACATGTCCAGCGTCAACGGCCTCGTATCCGAGCCATTCCTCAGCGTGTATTCGGCTTCAAAGGGGGCAGTCGTCATGTTGACCCGAGGAATCGCGCTGGACTACGCCAAGACGGGAATTCGCTGCAACGCGATCTGCCCAGGATGGGTCGACACCCCCATCAACTACGCCCATGCCGACATGTTGGGTGGAATCGACCATGTCTATTCGACGATCTCTTCTTTCCAACCGATCGGCCGACCGGGAACGCCGCGTGAAATCGCCAACCTTGTTCTCTTCCTGGCATCGGATGAAGCATCCTTCATCACCGGTTCTGTCATCTCCGCAGACGGAGGAATGACGGCGCAATAGATATCTTGACATCAAATTACTAGCGGGTAAGGGCCGAGGTGCCAACACTCTCAAGAGCACTTCGGCCTTTGCCCCTAGCGACACGGTAAAGATTTCATGTAAGGGTATGACCCAAGTTACTCATCGCGCGAGACACTTTCTCTCAGAAAGTTATCTCGGTGCCCCTCACCGAAGACGTAACTGACCTTGAATCAACGCTGATTCAAGCAAACGGCTCTAGGAGGATATCTTGCCGAACCAAACAGATGACGAACGTCGCCTAGCTGAACTGGGTTATAAACAAGAACTCAATCGAAGTTGGAGTGGCTTTTCAAATTTCGCGATTTCTTTCTCGATCATTTCAATTCTCGCTGGCTGCTTTACAACCTTCGCACAAGGTTGGAATTACGGCGGACCGATTGCAATCTCGATTGGATGGCCACTGATCTCGGCCTTCATTCTGATCATCGGCCTATGCATGTCCGAACTCGCGTCCGCTTACCCGACATCAGGTGGAATTTATTGGTGGGCCTCCAAACTAGGTGGAGCCAAGGCAGGTTTCTATACCGGCTGGCTTAACCTGATTGGACTTCTGGCAGTAACAGCCTCAGTCGGTTACGGCGCTGCGTTCTTCCTCAACACCTTGATCGGTGATATCTCGCCGACGTACGCAACAGATTTCCTCGGTGGCGCGTACTTAAAGCAGCAGTTCTTCTGGTTCATGGTCTTGATGGTCTTCGTGACCATTGTGAATATCTTCGGTGGGCACTTGCTTGCGATTATCAACAACGTTTCGGTCTGGTGGCACGTATTCGGTGCCGCAGCCGTCATCGGTATCTTGATTTTCGCGCCTAAGCAACACCAATCACTCAAGTGGATGTTTACCACCCAGATCAACAACTCCGGGTTTGGTAACAGCCATTCGACGTACTGGCTCTTCGTTCTACCACTGGGCTTCTTGCTTACCCAGTACACAATTACCGGCTTTGATGCCTCGGCTCACCTCTCAGAGGAGACTCAAGGCGCTCATATGGCAGCGGCACGAGGAATCTGGCAGTCAATCTTCTACTCGGCTGTCGGCGGCTACATCCTCTTGATGGCATTCATCTATGCGGCAAAACCAGACATCATCAACTCAACGGATCCCAAGATAAATCCATACGGTCAAGGATCCATCTTCGCCTTGCTCGTCAATGCCCTCGGCGACGGAGCACTTTTCCGCTTGGTCTTGGTGATCTCCACTGCTGGTCAGATCTTCTGCGTGGCAGCGTGCCTCACATCGTGCTCGCGCATGATGTACGCGTTCTCACGTGACGGTGCCGTACCGGGCAACCGGATCTGGAAGAAAGTCAACAAGCACCGTGTTCCATTGAATGCGGTTCTGGTATCTGCAGTCATCGGCGTCATCATCACTTTGCCCGCTCTGTACAAGAGCCCAAGTGGTGCGCCTACCGCCTTCTACGCTGTCGTATCGGTTGCAGTCATTGGTCTCTATCTAGCGTTCCTCATTCCTATCTACCAACGTTGGAAGATGCGGGATAAGTTCGTTGGCGGCCAGTGGACACTTGGTAACAAATACAAGTGGATGAACCTTGTCGCAGTCATAGAAATCGCTGTGATCTCTGTGTACTTCATCCTTCCATTTAGCCCAGCGGGCATTCCTTGGAATGACGGATTCACATGGACCGCCGTCAACTATGCTCCGATACTTACTTTCGGTGTTTTGATCATCCTGTGGATCTGGTGGCACCTATCGGTGAAGAACTGGTTCAAGGGACCTATCCGCACGATTGACGAAGGATAAACATGCAGTAATAACGATCTCGTTACAAAAGGCCCGTCGCATAATTGCGGCGGGCCTTTTGTATTATTCAAGAACCACTATATGTAGTGGTTGTGGCACTAGATATAGGGGTTGTTTTTTAAAAAGTTACTGGAATACTTGCCCGCATGTCATCATTCAGCGTTGAAGAACTCAAAAAAGATATACAAAGCGGCAAAATCGACACAGTCATTGTTGCCATCACCGATATGCAGGGACGTTTAGTAGGTAAGAGAATTCATGGAGAACATTTTCTTAACGACACCCTCGCCCACGGCACGGAAGGTTGCAATTATTTGCTAGCAGTCGACATGGATATGAATACTGTCGGCGGCTACGAGATGTCTTCATGGGAGCGCGGCTACAGCGACTTCGTCATGGAGCCGGACATGTCGACACTTCGCCGTGTTCCGTGGCAAGAAGGTGCAGCGATGGTTCTAGCTGACGTAAAGTGGCTTGACGGAAAAGACGTCGTCGCCTCCCCTCGCCAAATTTTGCGCAAGCAAGTTAAGGCGCTGGCTGATGCAGGCATGAAGCCCTACGTGGGAACCGAACTCGAATTCGTCCTGTTCAACAACACATACGAAGACGCGTGGAACAAGCACTACATCGGCTTGACTCCATCGAATCAGTACAACGTCGACTATTCCCTCTTGGGTGGCGCGCGCGTTGAGCCGCTGCTCCGCTCTATCCGCTTGGGAATGGCGGGTGCAGGAATGATGGTCGAGTCCGTCAAGGGCGAATGCAACTTCGGCCAGCATGAGATCGCCTTCAGGTACTCAGACGCCCTCAGCAACTGCGACAACCACGTGATCTACAAGAACGGCGCGAAGGAAATCGCCGCACAATTGGGATACGCGCTGACCTTCATGGCCAAGCCGAATGAGAAGGAAGGCAACTCCTCTCACATCCACTGCTCCTTCCGCGGACTCAATGACGAACTCGTCATGGTCGACGATAAGGATCCGGAAGGCCTCAGCGATATAGGTCGCTACTTCATCGCAGGCCAGATCGCCCACCTTCGCGAGCTCGCACTGATGTTTGCACCCAACATCAACTCCTACAAGCGCTACGTACCCGGCTCCTTCGCACCGACAGCTATCCGCTGGGGACGCGACAACCGCACCTGCGCGCTTCGCTTGGTCGGCCATGGTGCAAGGATTGCGCCTGGAAAACCGCGTGCCCGGCGGGGACGTGAACCCATATCTCGCCGTTGCTGGAATCGTGGCTGCCGGCCTTGACGGCATCAAGAAGAAGATGACCCTCGAGCCGATCTTCGAAGGCAATGCCTACGCATCGGATTCAGCCCGAGTGCCTTCCACTATGCTCGAAGCACAGAAGCTTTGGTCGGAGAGCGCGTGGGTCAAGGAAACTTTCGGTGTAGAAGTTCAAGATCACTACACGAACTACGCCGAAGTTGAAATGGCCGCATACGGCAAGGCTGTTACCAACTGGGAACTCTTCCGCAACTTTGAAAGGTCTTGATTCAGTGTCACTTACGTATGACGTAATAAACCCCGCAACAGAAAAGTTAGTAACAACGATCGAGCACCTCGATCTCGAAGGCACTGATGCAGTCATTGCTAAGGCTGCCAAGGCTTTCGAGACGTGGCGCAATGTGGCTCCAGGGGACCGCGCGAAAATGCTCCGTCGCTTCGCCGATGTCGTCGCCGACCACAAAGAGGAATTGGCCCAGTTGGAAATCGCCAACTCGGGACACACTCGCGGAAACGCGCTCTGGGAAGTTGATAACGTCGTCAATGTTTTGACGTACTACTCAGCAGCACCTGAACGTCTTTTCGGTCGGCAGATTCCAGTGCCGGGTGGCATTGATGTCACCTTCAAGGAGCCACTCGGCGTTGTCGCCGTCATCGTGCCGTGGAACTTCCCTATGCCGATAGCAGGATGGGGCTTTGCTCCAGCACTTGCAGCGGGCAACACGGTCGTCCTCAAGCCCGCCGAGTACACGCCCCTTACCGCGATGCGCCTTGGCGAACTCGCCCTTCTAGCAGGCCTGCCCTCTGGCGTATTCAACGTGCTGCCAGGAAAGGGAAGCATCGTCGGAGCGCGCTTTGTCACCCACCCCGCTGTCCGAAAGGTCGTCTTCACCGGCTCGACTCAGGTGGGCAAGGGGATTATGGCTGGTTGCGCCGACCAAGTTAAGCGAGTCACCCTCGAACTTGGCGGCAAGTCCTCCAACATCATCTTTGCTGATGCTGATATCCAGAAAGCGGCAGCAGCGGCCCCCGGATCCTTCTTGGACAACGCAGGTCAAGACTGCTGCGCGCGTTCACGAATACTCATCCAGAAAAGCGCCTTCGACACATTCATGGAGCACTTCGAAACTGCCGTGAAGAACTTCCGCGTGGAAGATCCATCCCTTGCAACTGCAGAGATGGGCCCACTTATCTCGCGCAAGCAGTATGACGTTGTGCAGACATTCCTCGACGAGCCCGTCGCTTTCAAGGGATCAGCGCCATCTGGCCCTGGATACTGGATGGCACCTACCGTCTTGCTGCCCAAGAACACACAGGCTCGTTCGTGGCGCGAGGAAGTCTTCGGACCAGTCGTCTCAGTGATGACATTCGAGGACGAGGCCGAAGCCATCTCGATGGCCAACGACAGCGAATACGGGCTTTCAGGATCGATTTGGACCCGCGATATCGGACGCGCCCTTCGCGTCTCACGCGGGGTGGAGACCGGAAACCTTTCGGTCAACTCCCACTCCTCCGTTCGATTCTGGACACCATTTGGCGGATTCAAGCAGTCTGGACTCGGACGCGAGTTGGGCCCAGACGCACTAGATTCATTTACCGAAGTTAAGAACGTCTTCATTTCCAACGACTAGGAGCTCAACACAATGACAAAACGTTTAGAAGGCCGCGTTGCCACAATCACCGGCGGCGGAAGCGGCATCGGGCTAGCGACAGCGCGTCGCTTTGCAAGTGAGGGCGCCAAAGTCGTCATCGTCGATATGAACACTGAATCCGGAGAGGCTGCGGCCAAAGAGGTCGGCGGAATCTTCGTCAAGGCAAATGTCACAGAGACCGCAGACGTCGAGAACATGTACAAGGTTGCATTCGATACCTACGGACGTATCGATATCGCCTTCAACAACGCAGGTATCTCACCACCAGATGACGATTCGATCCTGACAACTGGTCTTGATGCATGGGATCGCGTCAACAAGGTCAACCTCACCAGCGTCTTCCTCTGCTGCAAGTACGTCATTCCTTACATGCAGAAAGCTGGCAAGGGTTCGATCATCAACACCGCATCCTTCGTCGCCACCATGGGCGCTGCAACATCGCAGATCGCCTACACCGCTTCCAAGGGCGGGGTACTTTCAATGACCCGCGAACTTGGCGTCCAATTCGCACGTGAGGGCATCCGAGTGAACGCCCTCTCCCCTGGACCAGTCAACACGCCTTTGTTGCAGGAACTCTTCGCAAAGGACAAGGAGCGCGCAGCTCGCCGCTTGGTTCACATCCCCATGGGCCGCTTCGCTGACGCAACGGAAATCGCAGCAGCAGTTGCCTTCCTTGCAAGCGATGATTCTTCATTCATTACCGCATCCAACTTCTTGGTTGATGGCGGAATCTCAGGAGCGTATGTCACCCCTCTTGCAGATTAACTAACTACCTGGACAGGCGCGCCTGCGATCCGATCAAGAAATTGGTCGACAAGATCGCGGGCGCGTTTGTTTGACTCGGCTTCCTGCGCGCGAGTCTGGATGCGCAACTCTTCTACGACCAATCCTTCACCTTCGACTTCAGCGCATCCGCCTTCCATCTCCAGCCACAGATCCAGCACATACGGGTCAATTTCTGGGTGGAATTGCAACGCGAGGGTGCGGCCATAAGTAAAGGCCTGCGGCGCAATATCGGTCTTCGCTATCTCAGTTGCACCAGGGGGTGTCGTCCAACGGTCCCAGTGATACTGGAACCACGGTCCTCTAGGAATCAATGACTCGTCGCTGCTGTCGATTTCAAACCAACCAACCTCGGCCTGAGGGGCCCGACCAACGGAGCCCCCGAGTACTCGCGCCATTAATTGACCGCCAAAGCAGATCCCGAGTATCGGCACGCCAGCGTTGTGAACCTTGCGCATGAGTGTGAGTTCTGGGAGCAACCAGTTGCCGATGCGCTCGTCCTCCCATGCACCCCACGGAGCACCCATGACAACCACGACATCAAAGAACTTAAGATCCGGCCACACCACACTGACGTTGGGCTTATTGAAATTTGCCTCATCCACAATGTGAAATCGAGTGATCTCATAGCCCCGATTTACAAACTGCTCCCATACCGGTCCGCCTTCGCTGACATGATCGTGCTCAATGAAAATGACTCGCTTCTTATCTCTTGTCATGATGTCGGATCCTAATGCCAAATAGTCACGCAAAGTATCTGCACAACGTAATTCCCTGCACAGGTTCAGGCATTTTCGAGGTTACAGGAGGTTGCGAAGCGATTAGATGGCTGACGGAGAAGGGGCGAGATACTTGACTTACAAAAGCCAAGGTGAAACTCTTCACTTGTAGCTCCCCACCATCCTCCGGGATTGGTGGGGTTTTTAATTGGACGCTCATCGCGTGCCGAAGCCTTTTCTTCGAACAGCAATAATTATCGATTATCAGAATCTGCATCTCACGGCGGCCCAACTTTTCGCAGGTTCCGAACCAATTCACAAGTCTTTGATCGACCCGCTTCGTTTCTCAACAGAACTGATTGCAGAACGAAATTTACTTCAAAAGTGCGATTATCCGCTCGCATTGGTTAAGAAGATCCTCGTCTTCAGAGGCCTCCCATCGACGGAGCACGACCCAACGAACTACGCCAGAAATCTTGCGCAGAAGGCGAATTGGGAAAGGAACCCATTAATCGCGGTCACATACCGTCCCCTTAAATATCCTTATCTACGGGACTCACTCGGCGCCAGGATGAGAAATAAGAATGGAAAGTTCCTCGTTGGCAAGGCAGTGGAAAAAGGTATCGACGTCCTGTGCGCACTCGCAGTTGTGCGGGAAACACAAAATGACGACATTGATTTGGTCATACTGGCATCCCAAGACACGGACCTTGTTCCCGCGCTAAATGAAGCTCTGGCCTACGGCTCAGCGAAGATAGAGACATGTTCCTGGTATGCAGCAGGAAATCAATCAAGTCACGAAATCAGGGCTGAAAGAACGACGATCTGGAATACGCGCTTAAATCGTATCCATTTCCTAAATTCGCTTGACGGGAAGACCTACCCGTAAACAACATCGTCGTCCTAGTACATAACCAATCCGCCGGAGATATTGAGATCGTCGCCCGTAATTCCAGCGGAGCGATCACCGGCAAAGAAGAGGACACCTTCTGCGATATTTTCTGCAGAAACAAATTCACGGGTGGGAACCATCTCTCGCATTTTCGCATGAGCCTCTTCGACGCTCGTCTTCTCTGACTCGGCAACCACTTCGATCACTCCGTCCAAACGTGGGCCAGCAACGAAACCTGGCGAGATGAGATTGACTCTGATCCCCTTCGAAGCAAGTTCAAGTGCAAGTGTGCGCATGAGTCCAACCAATCCAAGCTTCGACGCGGCGTAAGCGGTCTTATTCTTGAAGGGGCGCTTTCCCGTGACCGAGCCGATGAAGATTATCGAGCCGGTTTTGCGTTCGAGCATTGATGGAACGACTGCGCGGGTAAGAAGAAATGGGCCCTTTAAATTGGTGTCGATCGTCTCATCCCACTCGTCTTCCTGCAGTTCCCACAAAGGCACGGTCTTTCCAGCAATGCCGCTGTTGTTGACCAAAATATCAATTCGACCAAAGGTATCCAGAGTCTCCTTTACGCCGTTATCAATGGAAACAGAATCCAAAAGATCGACATGAATGATGAGTGGAGTAAGGCCACCTGCTGCTGTTATCAGTCCGGCAGTTTCCTCCATTGCGGCGCGGTTACGACCAGCAAGAACTAGCTGCGCCCCCGCGTTGGCCAATCGCACACTTATGACTCGACCGATGCCGCGACTTGCGCCGGTGACAAGTGCGACCTTATGTGCAAGTTCGGTCATTAGGTGAGTCTAATTGGCTCCTGGCCGCGTGCAACCAAACGATCAAAGTGCGCATCACGTTTTTCGATAAAACGGTTGGCGTCATCTTCTGCCTTGGATAAGAAGGCCGCGAGTTCGTCCCGGGCTTTGGCCCCGTCGCCTGTGAAGTCCTCGCGTTCGAAGATATTCCATGCACGAAGTACGGGTGCAACCACATCATCTACGTGCTGCTTGAGATCATAAATTCCGGCGAGGGCGATCTGGACTGCCTTTCGACCAAAACCGGGCATCCCGACCCCTGGCATCGCGAAGTTGGCGACAACATCTGCGATCGCGCGCATCGCAGCATTGGGTTCGAGGTCAATCGCCTTACCGAGGAGGTTGCGGTAGAAGATCATGTGGAGATTCTCATCCAACGCGATGCGCTGCAACATACCCTCGGCAATCGGGTCCATGGAGATCTTGCCCGTATTGCGGTGAGAGATGCGCGTTGCTAGTTCTTGAAAAGAGACGTAGGCGACGGTATGAAGCATGTCGTTGTCGTACGGGGTCGTGTAACCGAGCTGCATATGCGCCATGCGAAGATCTTCGAGTTCGTACGGATCCACCGCGCGAGTGGCCATCAAGTAATCGCGAATGACGATGCTGTGGCGAGCTTCCTCCGCCGTCCATCGTTCAACCCACTGTCCCCACGCGGCATCGCGGCCCATAGAGATCGCAATCTCGGTGTGGTAACTCGGAAGGTTGTCCTCGGTCATCAAATTGAGCACGAGGGAATCTTGGGCGATCGTTGAAAGTTTGGAGTCTTTCGCTTCCCATGCATCTCCGTTGAGCGGGCCTGCGAAGGTGCGGCCTTCACTCCACGGGACGTACTCGTGTGGGTACCAGTTCTTCTGTACCGAAAGGTGGCGTTCTAGTTCAATTGCCACGGATGGCTCCAGATCGCGGATTAACCGTGCCTGAATTGCTGGATCAATGGATGCCATTGAATAATCCTACGCGAGTGCTAGCACTACCCGCGAGTTGGCTCTCACCCTTGGCTGCGCTTGGCCGCCTGGTCTGCGCGCCACGCGGCGATGGCAGCATGGTTGCCGCTGAGCAATATTTCAGGCACGTCGATGCCACGCCAGGTCTTTGGCTTGGTGTAATTGGGATACTCGAGGAAGCCCTCCTCGACGTGTGATTCCTCAGCAAGTGATTCGGGATTGCCCAGAACTCCTGGAAGCAGACGTGTGATCGCCTCAATCATGACAAGAGCGGCGACTTCGCCTCCGCCAAGAACATAATCACCAATGCTCACTTCGCGCACTCGTATCCCCAGCGCGGCGAAGGATTCTTGCGAGTAGTACTGACCGACTCGCGCATCGATTCCTTCATAGCGACCGCAAGCAAAAATCAAATGAGGCGATTCCGCTAATTCGTGTGCCATGCGTTGATTGAAGACTTCGCCAGCAGGGGTGAGGATGATCAAGTCTGTATCGGGAATCATCAGAGGATCAAGTGCCTGGCCCCAGATCTCCGGCTTCATCACCATTCCGGCCCCGCCACCGTATGGGGTGTCGTCCACGCTGTGGTGATTGTCTTCGGTGTAGTCGCGAAGATTATGAATGGCTATGTCCACGATGTCGTTCTCTTGCGCCTTACCGAGCAGTGACAACTGCAAAGGTGCGAAGTACTCCGGAAAGATTGTGACAGCATCGATCTTCATGAAGCACTCTCCTGGGGAGGAATGACGGTCATCTTCTTGTTCTTGATATCAACGACAGGTACCAATTGGTGCACGAAAGGAATGAGAACTTCACCTGTTGGCGTGTTTATGGCAAGAAGATCCTGTCCAGGCAGATTGATGACATCACTGACCGTGCCGAACTCTTTGCCAGATTCGAGAAAGGCAGTGCAACCGATTAATTGGAGTACGTGATAGTCGTCCTCATATTCGCTCTCGGCATCGATATCAATATCGGCATAGAGCAATGTGTCACGCAACTTTTCAATAGCGTTCCGGTCGAGAATATTCTCAAAGCCCAGCAACAAGATTCCGTTGTGCACTCTGTACGAACGCACGACTAACTCATCAAGTTTCTTGTCGTGGGGTGCTTCAGTCTGGATGCGGGTGCCGATGGTAAAGCGTTCTTCGGGATGATCGGTACGAACTTCGACCGTTGCCTCACCGTGGATTCCGTGAGCGCGACCAATTCGCCCCACGAGCAAACGCATGGCTAGCGCCCTTCGTCCGTCTCCACGAGATCTACGCGGATTGGGCGACCGGCAAGAGCGCTTACAACTGTGCGAAGCGCTTTTGCGGTGCGACCATTGCGACCAATGACCTTGCCGATGTCCTCTGGATTGACTCGTACTTCAAGAGTGCTCCCACGGCGATGGTTCTTCTCCGTGATGACGACATCTTCAGGATGGTCAACGATTCCCTTAACGAGGTGCTCTAGGGCCTCATCAATCATTGTTACTCGCCAGCTTCTACCGCAGGCTCAGCAGGGGTTTCGACAACTGCCTCAACAGCAGGAGTTTCTTCTACAACTGTTTCAACTGCAGGTGCTGATTTAGCGGCAAGCTTTTCTTGCGCCTTCTTCTTGAGAGTTGTTGCGCCTTCCTTTGGCTCGTTCATCGAAGCCTTGACTGCTGCTTCGTATGCGACGCTCTTGTGGACGCGTGGTTCTGCGTGGCGCAAGGTGCCCTCTTTTCCTGGCAAGTCCTTGTGCTTCTGCCAATCACCGGTGATCTTCAAGATTGCCTCTACAGCAGGTGTTGGAAGTGCGCCGACTCCGAGCCAATACAACGCACGCTCTGAGTTGACCTCGATGAAGGATGGTTCCGCACTTGGTGAGTAGCGGCCAATTTCCTCAATGGAGAGACCGTTGCGTGCCTTGCGGGAATCCGTGACGACGATTCGGTAGTACGGGGTACGGATCTTGCCCATGCGCATTAAACGAATTTTTGTAGCCAAGTGCTTGTGCTCCTGTAGGTGTTGTTGCGGTCAGGTTGTTCGCAGCGGGGTGCGCGAGCCAACGAGTCCAACTGGTGCGAATACGAAGTGTTTGGGGGTAGAGGGCCCCGAACAGGTTGCTAATCCTGCCATCAAGGCGCGGAAAGGTGAAATCGGAGGAAGATGCCTTACTCTCCCAGGTGGTCAGCTAGGACTTCCCCAATGACATATTGAGCGTTTTCAGCCAGTGGCAAGTTGGTCTGGTAGTAGTACGGAAGCTGAATCAGGGCAATCGACAAGGCCCAGGCCCGCCCCCTCTTCCAAGTCGCCTCATCCACGGCAATCTGGGACTGAAACTCGGATCTGACATTGGCTGGGAGCAGATTCCAAGCAATGATCAAGTCAACTGCGGGATCGCCGACACCCAAGGCCCCAAAATCGATTACGGCGCTGAGCCTGCCGTTAACAGTCAAAATATTTCCTGACGAAAGGTCTCCATGAATCCATACATTCGGACCACCCCAAACGGGCAGTTCTAAAGCCGCATCCCATACAGCCGTAATCTTTCGAGTATCCATGATTGAAGAAAGGCTGGAAATAGCAGTCCGTGTGGATGCATCTCGATCGGCAAGTGGCAGGCCCCTGCCCGCAAGAGGCGCTCCTGCGGTGTCGATTGACTGAAGGGCTGCGAGAAAGACAGACAGATCTGACGCCAACTCCATAGGACGGCTCAACTTCCCGACCTTCGGATTTTCACCCTCGCACCAATGGTAAATCGACCAGTTATAGGGGTAATTGTCACCTGGCTTCCCCATCGAAAGAGGTGTCGGGATGGGCACGGGCAGGAATGGGGCCAGTTGGGGCAACCATTCCTGTTCTTTTTCAACATCCGCCACTGCCCAATCAACTATCGGCATGCGCACAACCATCTCTTCGCCTAAGCGAAAGAGCGCGTTGTCGGTTCCAATCGAGGCCACTGGTTGAAGTTCGAGATCTGACCATTGTGGATATTGAGCAACCAATAATCGGCGAACTAAATCCGAGCTAACCTCATATTCACCTTCATGCATGGCCGGGACGACGTTAGCCGCGTTCCTCAATAGCCCGCTTCGCTGGGTTGCCCGACTTGGACTTCTTTTTGGTGGGCGCCATTTTCTGCTTGGGAGGCGCCCCAGCCCCTTGATACATCGCCGGCGGAAGCCCCGCAGGCATCTTTCCCCCGCGCATCTGCTTCATCATCTTCTGAGCCTGGCTGAACCGATCGACAAGTGAGTTGACCTCAGTCACCGTGCGACCGCTTCCCCCGGCAATCCGAGCCCGTCTGGACCCGTTGAGGACCTTGGGATCGCGCCTCTCCCCTGGCGTCATTGATTGAACGATCGCCTTGGTCCGCACGATCTCTGCCTCGTCGAAGTTATCGATCTGCTTCTTCATCTGAGCCGCCCCTGGCAGCATGGAGAGCATTTTGGACATGGAGCCCATCTTGGACATGGCCGAGAGTTGTTCCAGGAAGTCATCGAGGGTGAAGTCCTCACCGCTTGCGAACTTGCTTTCGAGTTTGGCCGAGGTCGCAGGGTCGAAGGCCTTCTTGGCCTGCTCTGCCAAGGTCGCTACATCGCCCATGCCAAGAATGCGCGAAGCCATCCGCTCTGGGTAGAAGATGTCGAAGTCGGTGAGTTTTTCGCCCGTGGAGACGAACATGATCGGGCGCTTGGTCAATTGGGCGATGGATAGAGCCGCACCGCCTCGGGCATCACCGTCCATCTTGGTGAGAACAACCCCGTCGAAACCCACACCGTCAAGGAAAGCTTGAGCCGTTCGAACGGCATCTTGTCCGATCATCGCATCCACGACGAAGAGAATCTCGTTGGGGTTGATCGCATCGCGGATCGCGATGGCTTCCTTCATCAGCGATTCGTCGACTCCAAGGCGTCCGGCAGTGTCGACGATGACCATGTTGTGCAATTTGGATTTGGCGAAGGCCACACCGTCGCGGGCAACTTTCACCGCATTGCCTACGCCATTGCCTGGTTCGGGTGCGAAGACTGGAACGCCGATGCTCTCGCCCACAACCTGCAACTGGGTCACTGCATTGGGGCGGGCAAGATCTGATGCGACCAAGAGCGGGGTGTTGCCTAGGTCTGCAAAATACTTAGCCAACTTTCCCGCCAAGGTGGTTTTACCAGCGCCTTGAAGACCAGCAAGCATGATGATCGTCGGAGGCTGCTTTGAGAAACGAACTCTCCTTGCCTCATTGCCGAGGATTTCGACCAACGCGGCATTGATGATGTCGAATATGGCCTGCGCTTGGTTTGTGCCAGATTGAAGGGTCGGCAGAGTCTCTAGTGATTGTGTGCGGACATCTTCGATGAATTGGTTGACGACTGAGAGCGCCACATCTGCTTCAAGGAGAGCAGTGCGGATCTCCTGGCATGTGGTGCCGATGTCCGACGGTGAAATCTTGCCGCGGGATCGAAGGGAAGCAAGAGATGCTGAAAAGCGCTGGGTCAATGAGTCAAACATAGGCGCCTAGCCTAACGCGGGCGGTATATTCTTGATTTTACCGCCTCTAGCCGTTACTCTAACGGTTATAGCCGTTAGGAGAAATCATGAGGACCGACAGCGTCGTTGCCGAGGTTTCTGGAGAGCGTCTGGTCATTCGAGCCAAACAATTGCGTGGCAATCGAACTCTTAGCGAAATCGCCGAGCGCATAGGGATGCGTCAAGATGATCTTGGCAGAATTGAACGCGGAGAAACCAAGAGCATCCAGTACGAAACTCTCCTAAAACTGTGCACAGTATTTGAAGTCACTCCAAATCAATTATTTGCTGTGGAGTCCTCGCTTCCTCGAAGAGCTAACCCACTCGAGCGGGTCTTAGCCGGCATTGAGGACGGAACTATCCAGGCACACAAAGTCGGGCCGAGAACTCGAAAACTTCGCCATGTAGAGCCAAAACTGGATCTAGATACCGCCACAGAGTTTTCAGATTTCGAAGAACCAATTACGCCTAGGCGACGTAAACGCCTGCCATCTGGCGCATCAAAATAGTCGCACACATACATCGTGAACGAGGAAGAGTTCTATAGTCACGATAACGGAAGGCCATTGCAACAAGGAGATATTTTCGCAACCAGCGGCATCATTCGCATTACCTCATCAGATAACGAGTCTTCTCCAGACGCATGGGCAGTCTATGACAAGGTGCGTTCAACTCTTGCAAGTCCTATACCTAATAGTGGCGGACTCGACAGCATTGGCGGCCGCGCGTTGACGATGGTACTTAGCCATGACTGCCATCTAGACAAAGAAATCAACATCGCAGCTCGTGCACTCATGAAGAAAGATTCCAAACTTAACGAGGCAGCGGCATTTGAAATCGCCGAAGATGACCACGAACTTGATAGATATGTAATTGTCAGCCCCATAGTTGATGTCGATCAGCTACTTGCTGGAAGAGATCAAAACTCTCTATCAGAACTAATTGCTGGAAGAATTATCGGATACTTCCCCCTTCCCGATAGCCCATCACGAAATCTGGAAAAGGTGATCGTCGATTTGAGTTACCGCGCTACCGTAGATCGACTAACCCTTGTAGACCGACTGTGCAGCCTGAGCGACCCAGCGCGCCTCCAACTTCGTTATGCGCTGGCGAGAATGGACTCACTTCGAACACCCGATGTAGGCGGGGATTTATTGGCTGCTGTAGGCCAAAGAATCGTTGACATTAAGCTTCCAAAACGAGGAATCCAGACGATCACGCTGATATTAGAAAACGGGAAGTCGGTAGAGGTTTTGCCCAAATAAATCCTTTAGGCGAGGGCTTCGCGGAGCCTCCCCGCCACCTCGTTGGCCCGCTCCTTGCTCAGCGGTCCCCCAGAAATCTCCGTGGCATACAAGGTATCGATGGCCTCAGCTCCCAGCGTTGTGACGATCGCAGATCGTATATCCACTCGACAACGGGTGATTGCATTCCCAATGCGAAAGAGAAGGCCAGGTTGGTCGTGACTTCGCACTTCAAAGACTGTGCACTCGCTGGATGCTTGATCGAAGGTCTCGACAACCGGTGGCGGAACTGGAATCGAAGGCAACTGCGAATATGCCTTCACTCGTTCTTGGATGCGCCGCTCAAGATCGCCTTGACCGTTGAGTGCCGAATGGATATCTGTATGGATCTTCTCAGCCGTCGGAATCGGTGCGTTGGGATCAAGGGAGACGATCCACTTCATGACAGCCGAAACGCCATGCGATTTAGTTCGCGCGGATCTCACATCTAGCCGCGCGAGGTTGAGGACGCCTGCAACGATGGAGAGAAGACCAGGTCTATCAGGCGCGATGATCTCGATTGCGTAGTCACCCTCGCGCACGAAGACCTCGACGCGGAGTGCACCCACTTCGGCGAACCCGCGCTGTTCCGATGTCAACTCTGGCTCTGGCGCAATGATGCTTCCACTCATTGCGATGCGAACCCGTTCAACAAGATCGGAAACCAATGTCGCTTTCCAATTGCTCCATGCTGCACTGCCGGTTGCTTCACCGTCTGCAATGCTCAGGGCATGCAAGAGTTCTAGGGTTTGCAAGTCCGGTATGACAGCCATGACCGATGCGATGGTTGCAGGATCGTGCAGATCGCGCCGCGTTGCAGTTGCGGACAGAAGCAGATGGTGCTGGACAAGCAAAACCAAGGTCGCAACATCGGCTTCGCCAAATCCGATTCTTCTAGCAAGGGGTTCGATGAGATGCGCACCGCGTTCGGAATGATCCCCATCGGAGCCTTTGCCGATGTCGTGAAAGAGGGCCGCGATCAAAAGTAGGTCAGGTCGGTGAACACGTCGCGTCAGGGCAGCAGCATGAACGGCTGTTTCAACCATGTGCCGATCGACGGTGTGTCGATGCAGGAAGTTGCGTTGCGGAAGGCTTCGCACTGATTGCCATTCTGACAGCCATGCAGAAATGATCTCCTCTTGCTCCAACGCTTCCCACACGGGCACCATCGCACTTCCTGCGCCGACAAGTGCGACCAAATCCTCCCGTGCTTCGCGTGGCCACGGATTCGGAAGTACGCCAATTCCTTGCTTAAAAGACTGCGATAGGAGCACACACGATTCCATCGACAAATGCAGACCCAATTGTGCTGCCTTGGCCGCAGCGCGCAATCCCAGTACCGGGTCTTCGATGGTGATGGCGCCGATATCCAAAACAACTTCTTGATGGGCCACGCTGATACCTCGTCCAACGCTGGTGACTCGGGGCCTTCTAAGGAATCTTCCAAGCCCGTCCTTGCTTCGATGATCTAGACGATGCCACGTCGATTGCATTAGGTAATCAACAGCTCGAGCCGACTTTGCGACCTCGCTCATTAATGCATCGGCGTCAGCGAAACCCAATGCGGCCGCAACTTTGTCTTGTTCCTGAAAGAGCAATCGATCCTTGATGCGACCGCTTTTGATGTGAAGTGATTCGCGAATGCTTGTCAGCGAGGACTCCGCGGCACTCACTCGTTCAAGTGGAATATCGATGGCACCGCTCATTGCTATAGCCCGCAATGCGACGATGTCTCGAAGTCCCCCGCGTGCCTCTTTCAAATCTGGCTCCAATAGATAGGCCAATTCGCCAGATCTCTCATGGCGATCGGCCAAGAGGGCTTTCAATTCGCCAAGTCGCCGTCTGGAATCTCGCCGCCAATCATCGATTGCATTGTGTTGCACGGATGCAACCAAGGACGCATCCCCTGCGACAAGGCGAATATCGAGCAGTCCCATCGCGACCTTGAGATCGGCACTTGCTGCTTCACGTGTCTGGCTGGGGGTTCGAACAGAGTGGTCCACGCTGCGTGGAATATCGGTGCCCGGGGTCTTGCCATCCCATATCGGATAGAGCACCGCATTGACGAAGAGTTGAAGGTCCTCCGGTGAGAGATGGTCGTTGTGAAGGATGAGGATGTCCAGATCCGACCCAGGGCATAGCTCGCCGCGGCCGTAGCCTCCGACCGCGGCGAGTGCTATCCCAGCGATTTCTCCACGCGCCCCTTTGTGCAACTGCTCATGTGCTGCAAGAAAGAGCGCGTTCAGAACTCGATCGCTCTCGTTCGATCGTGTTCTGCGTTCACGTGTTCCCATTGACTGCACCCTTTCCACATTGGCCCACTAGACGGATGAGATGCACCCGGGATCACGTTTCCTACATTGATGCTATTCGATTGGGAGGGGAACTAAATAGCATCAACCCCGCGCTCGCCTGTACGAACGCGTACCACTTGATCAACCGGAGTCGACCAAACCTTGCCATCACCGATAGAGCCGGTGGAGGCCGCTTTCACGATCACCGCGATAACAGCATCGGCTTCGCTGTCATCGACCAGTACCTCCAACCGCACTTTCGGAATGAGATCCACCGTGTATTCGGCCCCGCGGTAAACCTCAGTGTGCCCACCTTGGCGGCCATAACCGCTTGCCTCCGACACGGTCATTCCGGTGACACCATGCAATTGAAGAGCATTCTTTACATCATCTAACTTAAACGGCTTGAGAATTGCGGTAATGAGTTTCATTCATTTCCCCTTTTCAGTTCGACTCGGATGAAGAAATGACACGAGATCCCCCACCGTAGGAAGCGGTCTCGTATGCCGTCTCGGCGTGCTCACTCAGGTCAAGACCCTTTGCTTCGTCATCAGCGGTGACGCGAAGTCCAATTGTCTTATCCAGAATTTGGGCGATGATGTATGTGGCCACGAAGGAGTAGGCGACAACTGCGGCAACTGCCACAGCTTGATGGCCCATCAATGTCCATCCACCCTTATAGAAGAGGCCGTTTGCCCCGTTGACCGTGTGCGTTCCAAGAAGTCCAATAAGTAGAGCTCCGAGAACACCGCCGACCAAGTGGACACCGACTACATCGAGGGCATCATCGAACTTGAAGAAGTGCTTAAGGCCGGTGGCTAGTGCGCAGATGATTCCAGCAGCAAAGCCGATAACTATCGAACCCATTGGGCTTACGAAGCCGCAAGCAGGGGTGATGGCTACTAGACCAGCGATTGCGCCAGAGGCCGCACCCAATGTTGTTGGATGACCATCGCGAATCTTCTCGACGAGGATCCATCCAAGCAACGCTGCACCGGTTGCGGTGTTGGTGTTGATGAATGCGTAAGCAGACAGAGTGTTAGCAGCCAGCGCAGATCCTGCGTTGAATCCAAACCATCCGAACCAGAGCAGGCCCGCACCAAGAAGAACGAAGGGAACATTGTGCGGACGCATCCGCTCCTTTGGCCATCCTCGACGGCGACCGATGACCAAAATGACGGCGAGTGCTGCAGCACCGGCGTTGGCGTGAACGACTGTTCCACCGGCGAAGTCTTCAGCGCCCAGTTTGAAGAGCCATCCACTTGGAGAGAAGACCCAGTGAGCAACTGGTGCGTACACAAGGATGAGCCAGACTGCGGAGAAGAGCGTCCATGCTCCAAACTTCAATCGATCGGCGGTTCCACCCGTTATAAGCGCAGGGGTGATGATTGCGAACATCAACTGGAATGCCACGAAGACCAACGGTGGAATCGTAAGGGCCTCAAAGCCAGTGGCCTGCTGCCAGATGTGATTGAGTCCAAATTGGTGAAGGTTGCCGATGAATTTTCCGGTACCGACGAAGGCAAGGCTGAACACGCCAGTTATCCAGAGAACACTGACGACGCCCATCGTCACAAAGTTCTGCGCCAGCATTCCAAGAACGTTCTTTCCCCGAACCATGCCGCCATAGAAGAAGGCAAGCCCTGGCGTCATGAGAAGAACGAGTGCAGAAGACGTCAAAATCCAGGCTGTGTCTCCGGCAGAAAAATTCGTATTAACGAAGCTCATATTTTCTCCAAAATAAATAGGTGAGCATTCTCGCCGTTGAGATAGAGGGAAATATGGCGGAACCCAGTTACAACAACCCACACAAAGAGTTTCGGGCGGGTCACAAAGAGCGCCCTTGTGTTACGAATTGGTTACAACAGCGACTGGATGTAGGCCTCAGGCTCAAAAGGGGCGAAATCGCGCACGGACTCACCCGAACCCACCCATTTGATGGGTATCCCCAATGTGGCCTCAATGGCCAGTGCGATCCCACCTGGTGCGCTGCCATCGACTTTGGTCACAATGATTCCGGTGAGGTCGACACTTTCGGCGAATACTTTTGCCTGGGTCAGGCCGTTCTGGCCCGTTGTCGCATCCACCACCAGGAGGATTTCACTGACTGGCAAGACTTTTTCGACAACCCTTTTCACTTTGCCCAACTGATCCATCAAGTCGTTCTTTGTGTGCATGCGACCTGCAGTGTCAACAATCAAGCAATCGGATTTTCGTGCAAGACATTGTTGGGCAGCATCGAAAGCCACCGAAGCGGGATCGGCATTCACCGCCCCGTGTACGACATCAATATCCAACCGTTCGCCCCACGTGAGTAGTTGATCTACCGCTGCGGCGCGGAACGTATCTGCAGCTGCGAGCAGAACACTGTGCCCATTGTTTGAAAGAGCATGAGCAAGCTTGGCGGAAGAGGTCGTCTTTCCAGTGCCATTTACACCGACAACCAAGATTGCGCTCGGACGAAGAGAAGACATCTCGCGGCTCTTATCGCAAAGGGAGGAGCGAAGAGCGGAGGCGATTGCTTGGCTTGCAGTCTCGCTCTTTGCAGTGCGTGCCGATTGAAGAATCTTGCGCGCGAGCTCTGGCCCAAGATCTGCTTCAAGGAGCGCGGCTTCCAACTCTTCCCAGTCAGCCGCAGATGCATGCGCAGTGCCGGTGATCTTTGCAAGAAATTTGCCAAACAAGCCCATGAGGGTAGTTCCTATACGGCTTGAGTAGAGTCGCGAAGTCGTTGAGAGATGACTTCAGTGACGCCGTCTCCGCGCATCGTGACTCCGTAGAGAGCATCGGCAATTTCCATGGTCCGCTTCTGGTGTGTGATCACAATAAGTTGCGACGTTTCACGCAATTCCTCAAAGACGGCAAGGAGTCGGCCAAGGTTGACATCATCGAGTGCTGCCTCAACCTCATCCAATACGTAGAACGGACTTGGCCTTGCCTTGAAGATCGCGACGAGAAGGGCAACCGCAGTCAGCGATTTTTCACCGCCGGAAAGGAGCGAAAGACGCTTCACACGCTTTCCAGGAGGACGCGCTTCGACATCCACGCCGGTGGTCGTTAAGTCATCTGGGTTGGTCAAAATCAATCGACCGTCTCCGCCTGGGAAGAGACGAGAGAAGATGTCCTCGAAGTGCCTTGCGGTGTCTTCGTAGGCATCCATGAAGATCTGCTGGACGCGCTCGTCCACCTCCTTGATGATGTCTAGGAGATCCTTCTTGGTTCGCTTGAGGTCTTCTAGTTGCTCTGCAAGAAAGCGAAGCCGTTCCTCAAGGGCGGTGTACTCCTCAAGGGCGAGCGGGTTGATCTTGCCCAGCATTGCAAGGGATCGCTCGGTGCTAATGAGGCGTCGCTCTTGCTGTTCGCGCCTGTAAGGGATGAGGTCGCCCGCGACAACTGCGCCCTCATCCGTTTCGATAAATGTAGGAACATCGTTCTCTGGCCCATATTCGTTCACCAACGTCGTCACATCGACGCCGAGTTCTTCGACTGCTTTGAGTTCGAGTTGTTCGATGCGCATACGTTGTTCTGCGCGCGCAATCTCATCGCGATGAACACTGGAAGTTAACTGTTCCAATTCTGCAGCGAGTTCGCGCACTCGCGCGCGCACTGTGAGGGTCTCTCCCTCGCGGGCTGCCCTTGCTTCCTCAAGACGACCGCGCTCGGCTGCCGCCTTTGCGATCGAGCGCTCAATATGAATGAGAGCCTCATATGCTGCCTCCGCAATCGCTTGGGAAACCACGGCTCCTCGTGCACGCGCTTCGCGCCTGCTGATCGCGTGCTCTGATGCTTCGCGTTCGGCCTTGGCTGCATCCTCAAGTGCTTTGGCCCTGGCAGCAAGTGACTCCACGCGTTCTTCGCTCGTTCGAACACTCAATCGCGCTTCGACTTCAGTTGTACGAGCCGCCGAAACTTCTGCGCGAAGTTCTTCGGCGTGCGAATGGCTTGGCTCTTCAACATTTCCGTGATGGTGAATTTGCTCTTGAGCAATGGCCAGCTCGCTCTCATCGCGAGATTTCGCTGATTCTGCTTCAAGAATCGCCGCGTTGAGCCGTTCGACCTCTGCGCGAGCCGACTTCGAATGCTGCCCGGCAACGGCCAACTGCTCTGTCAACGCAGCAATGCGCGCATCGGATTCGTTGAGTTTGCTCAAGGCAACATCGAACTCGCTCTGGCGTTGACCAACTAGTGTCTCAGCGGCCGAAATTTCGAAACGAAGTCGCTGGCACACGTGAGTGACTTCAGAGATCTTTCGGTTCAACTCTTCAATGAGCGCGTGAATTTCAATGAGCGAGGATGAAGACTTCGATCCGCCACGGGCACGAGATTGCGTAAAGACATCGCCGTCACGGGTGACGACGGTAAGACTTGGGTGAGAGCCGATGATGGATTCGGCCTCGCGGGCGCTGTCGGCAACCACTGTCGTTGAAAGAAGTTCCTGCAGGAGATCGTTGATGCGTGAAGAGCGCACATGGGCGGTAATGGCGGTCAACCCTGATGGAATGGAGCCCGCAGTGTGCCCCGAATCTGGGCGAAGGACAAGGAAATCTGCCTGTCCGAGGTTCTCTGTGCGAAGGGTCGTTAATGCTGTGACTGCCGAGGAAAGGTCTTGGAGGACGACGGCATCGGCCAAGGAGCCAAGGGCTGCAGCGGCTGCGCCCTCCCAACCCAAATCGATCTCAACAAGAGAGGCGATGCTCCCAAGGATGTTGATGCCGCGTGGATCGCGCAGCAGCGCTGCGGCGCCATCGCGCGAAGCCGAAGTCAGATGCATCGCTTCAAGTTTGGATTCAAGGGCGTTACGTTCGCGATCCGCGGCGCGCTCTTGGTCTACAAGGTCGGAAAGTTTGGCTTTGATCTCATCAAGTGCGCTCTTGGCAGATTCAAATTGGGAATCCAACCCGAGTTCGCTCGAATCAGCGCTTGCAATATCCAACTCAAAAGTGGAGTGCTCACGTTGCGCAGCATCTGCGCGCATCTGCGCCTCATCCCGCGCCTTCGTGAGCCGGGAGATTTCTTCGGTGATCGCGTCCAAACGCGCAGCAAGGGACTTGATGTGCCCTTCTTGTCTTGCGGTGCCTTCGCGTTGATCGGCCAATGCGCGAAGGGCTGCTGCTACGCGATCTTCTTCGGCTTTGAGTTCTGATTCGCTGATTGCAAGTGAGGCTGTGGCGGCATGCAACTGCGCGCGTGAGGATTCAACTGTTGCGCGAAGTTGCGCCTCCTCTTGTCGAAGCAGGACAGCTTCGCGATCGAGGGTCTCTGGATCTCGACCTGCAGTGCGCGCTTCCTCGGCCTCTTCTGCCAGAAAGCGCGAGCGCTCTTGAGCAAGGCTCTGAGTTCCGCGGAATTTCTCTCGGAGAGAATTAAGCTGATAGTAAGTCTCTTGTGCTTGCACCAACTTCGGAGAGTCGATTGCCATCTGCGCATCGAGTTCGTTCTCGCGAGTTCTTGCGGCATCCAAATCAGTCTCAACGATCGCTCGTCGCTCGCGAAGTGAAGTCTCGTCAGCAACCTCTGCATCCAGAGTTCTTGTAAGTGAGATCAGATCATCTGCGAGTAAACGAAGTTTCGCATCTCGGAGATCTGCCTGGATTGTCGCGGCCTTTTTGGCGACTTCGGCTTGTTTTCCGAGTGGTCGCAGTTGGCGGCGAAGCTCCACGGTGAGATCTTGGATGCGGGCGAGGTTGGCCTGCATCGATTCAAGTTTGCGAAGCGCTTTCTCTTTGCGCTTACGGTGTTTGAGCACGCCTGCGGCCTCTTCGATGAAACCACGACGCTCATCGGGGTTGGCCATCAAAATGGCATCCAACTGACCCTGTCCGACAATGACGTGCATCTCGCGGCCGATCCCGCTGTCGCTCAGGAGTTCCTGGATATCTAGAAGACGAGAGGCATCTCCATTTATCTGGTACTCGCTTGTGCCATTGCGGAAGAGGATGCGGGAAATAGTGACTTCTGTGTAATCAATAGGGAGGGCGCCGTCGGTGTTATCGATGGTGACGGAGACTTCAGCACGCCCAAGAGGTGAGCGGCCGCTTGTTCCGGCAAAGATGACGTCTTCCATCTTGCCGCCACGAAGGGATTTCGCGCCTTGCTCACCCATCACCCAACTGAGGGCATCGACAACGTTGGACTTGCCCGAGCCGTTAGGCCCGACAACGCAGGTGATCCCTGGTTCAAGGCGCAGGGTCGTCGCGGATGCAAAGGATTTGAATCCTTTGAGGGTGATGCTTTTCAAATACACGGGGCAAACCTACCCTAGCCACCAGATGGCGTCGGACTCAGCCCTGCGAAGGCTCGCTCAATAGTTCGTATGCTACGCGCGCGGCGATCTGTTCTGCCTCGCGTTTGCTTTTTCCTTGACCTTCGGCGATCGCCTCCCCGCCAACCATGGCAAATGCCGTGAAACTTTTATCGTGGTCTGGCCCTGTTTCGGTAACAACGTACTCAGGGACACCTTTGCCTTGAAAAGCTAAGAGTTCTTGAAGGGCCGTCTTGCCGTCCAACCCTGCGCCTTTTGCAAGTGCGTTCTCCAATGTGGGCGCAATGAGTTTGATGATTATTTTGGACGTTTCATCAAATCCTTTTTCAAGGTAGATGGCGCCGATGATGGCCTCGAAGGCATCTGCCAGAAGTGAATTCTTATCGCGCCCGCCGGTGACTTCCTCGCCTTTGCCCAATCGGATCACGGCGCCCAATTCGAGGGTGCGCGCAACATCTGCAAGGGCGCGCATATTGACCACGCCAGAGCGAAGAGGCGAGAGCCGACTCTCATCCAAATCTGGAAAGCGGGAGTACAATTCCTGCGTGACAACAAGGCCCAAAACGGAGTCGCCCAAAAATTCAAGGCGCTCGTTAGTTTGCGTTACACCCGACTCGTAAGCATAGGACCGGTGGGTAAGTGCCAACTCAAGCATGTTTGGGCTGAGTTCAACGCCCAGAGCCTTAGTTAGCGCAGAGTACAGATCAGACCTCGATTACCTGACGGCGGTTGTATGTGCCGCACGTTGGGCAGGCAGTGTGCTGCAAACGAGGTGACTGGCATTGTGGGCATGCAACTAGGGCTGCTGCTGTAGTTTTCCACTGGCTCCGACGGGAACGGGTCTTGGAGCGAGACATTTTTCGCTTTGGTACTGGCACTTTTCGTTCCTCTTTCTAATTTCTAACAGCCCTATAAAGCCATAGATCGTGGCCTAAGTATCCCCTAAACCCACGCTAATCCGAAATCGGGCCTACGGCTCCTCGTTCTCAAAGAGGTCAGAAAGGCCCGCCCAACGGGGATCCTTCACGTCGTGGCGATGATCGGGTTCCAGCAGGCTCCATTTCACTCCGCAGCGTGGGCAAAGACCCGGACAGTCTTCATCGCAGAGGGGGTTGATCGGCAGGGCCAGGACGATGGCATCGCGGACGGGTCCCTCAAGATTGATGGTCTCTCCATCGACCATAAGATCTTCGTCCTCGTCAAGGTCATCGAAGGCCTCCGCGGCCTTGCGTTGGGCCTTGGTGTGGGCCTTTTCGGGCTCGTATCGATAGAGCTCTTGGAAGTTGCGCGTAATCGGCATCTCGACTGGATCCAGGCATCGGATGCACTCGCCTTGGGCGATAGTGGAGACCTGGGCGCTGACGAGGATCCCTTCGGTGACAGACTCCAACCGCATGGCCACGTGAATGCCCTGGTCCTCGGGAACAGCGATGACATCGATGCCGATGCGATCTGGGGCCGGAATATCCACCGCGTACTCGCGCATCTCCCCCGCTCGGCGGGGAAGATCATGGGTGTTGAAGAGGAAGACCTTGGACTTGTTCATCGTTCACGCAATCAGTCGTTAGCAAGTTGCGACAAGACATCCTTGTCGTCAGCCCCGGCAAGTCGTTCACGTCCGCGGGAAACCGCATCCATCGTCTTGTTCAAGATCACTTCAAGGGTGGCAAGACGAGAGTCAATGTAGTTCTCGACCTCCTGGCGCTCGCGCTCGGCCATCGAGCGGGCCTCATCCAGGATACGTTGGGACTCATCTCGGGCGGCTTGAACGATGGCGGTCTGTTCGACCATGCGGGCCACTTCCTCACGCGCCATCGCTACCAACTGTTCAGCACTCTGGCGGCCCTCTTCGACGATCGCGTCACGGGAGGCAAGCAAGTTCTGGGCTTTGGCAAAATCTTGGGGCAGCGTGTTCCGAGCTTCGTCCAGAATTTCAAGTAGTTCGGCGCGATGTACGACACAGGATGCCGATAGCGGAACGCTACGAGCCTCCTCAACCATGGTGATGGCAGAACCGAGTTTCTCAATTGAATCCATGTCTTAGTTCCCTGCTACTCGTTTGCGAAGTGCTTCATCAACATTGTGAGGAACCATGGTTGACACGTCCCCTCCAAAATGAGCAAGCTCTTTGACAATTGATGACGATAAAAATGAGTGGGTAGGTGAAGTTGCCATGAACATAGTCTCAACATGGGCGGCCTGGAAATTGATCTGGGCCATCTGCAACTCGTAATCAAAATCGGTGACTGCCCGAAGGCCCTTCACGATTGTTGTTACCTTGTTGGTGCGGCAATAATCAACGAGCAACCCGTACCAAGAGTCTACGACCACATTGGAAAGGTGCTTTGTGTTTTCACGAATCATGTCGATACGTTCTTCGATCGTGAAAAGACTGGACTTACTACGATTGGCAAGAACAGCGACGATCACTTGATCAAAGTGCGAGGTAGCTCTCTCAATAATGTCTAGGTGCCCATATGTAATCGGGTCGAAGGATCCTGGACATACGGCGCTCTTCACAGCGCAAACGCTAGCAATGATTGGGGGTCTTATCCATTCTGAGCCAGCTTTCCGTAGTAAATGACTGCCTGCCCGTAATTTCGCTCCCTAAGCGGCTCAAAACCGGTGGGCCACTTCATCGGGCCAGTCTTGCTTGCTCTCTCGACCGCAATCACGGCATCGTCTTTCACAAAGCCACCTGATCGAAGTTGAACAAGGCATTTGTAGAGTTCAACATCTGAAAAGTCATATGGAGGGTCAATGTAGACAATGTCGTACTTTACGAGCGCGGACATTTCCAAGAATTTCTGTACCGGCATCGAATAAAGATGGAACTCTCCAGGCACCTTTGATTTTGCGACGATCTCCGCGTTCTTGGTGATCGTCTTGCAGGCCGCTTCGTTCTTCTCGACGGAGTGGACGCGTCCTGCGCCACGGGAAAGCGCCTCAAGTCCGATGGCACCCGAACCCGCAAAAAGGTCTAGAACGTTCAACGCAGTGAAATCCCCGAACTCAGAGAGCAACGACGAGAAGAGTCCCTCGCGCGCCCGATCTGAAGTAGGTCTGGTGGCTCCTGCCACGGTGGAGAGAGTTCGACCCTTGGCAAGGCCTGCGATGATCCTCATCGGGCAATTCTATGTATCAACCTTTGTCTATGTAATCGGCGGCCTCATCGGCCTGCAAGATGGTCAGTTCCTTTGCCAATGCCGGACTGGATGAGAGGCTGGGATCGGACTCGATCAAAGCATGCGCATCCGATCGGGCAGCGTCAATCAGATCTTCATCACGCAAGACTCGCAGAAGACGAAGATGCGACCTTGTTCCGGATTGACTGACGCCGAGGACATCACCTTCACGCCTTTGCTCCAAGTCAATTCTCGATAACTCGAACCCGTCGATGCTCGAGGCAACAGCATCTAGCCGAGTCCGTGCAGAGGAATCAGTCGGTGCCGAAGTGACAAGAATGCATAACCCGGGTGATGTTCCTCGACCAATGCGACCACGCAACTGATGGAGTTGAGAAACGCCAAATCGGTCAGCATCCATAATCACCATCACCGTTGCGTTCGGAACATCTACCCCGACTTCAATAACGGTAGTTGTAACCAAGACGTCGATCTTGCCTTGCGCGAAAGCTTGCATCGTCTCGTCCTTGACATCGGAAGGCAATTGGCCATGCATGATCGCAAGACGCAACCCGGATAATTGCTCCGAATGAAGTTTGGGAGCCAACTCCTCGACAGATGTTAATTCGGCGGAGGCAGTCCCAAAGAGAAAATCCATGTCGGCGTCCGTTGACGCAGATGAATTTATCCGCGGCGCAACTATGTATGCCTGATGCCCCTTGGCTACCTCTTCGCGTATGCGAGTCCACGCCCGTTCCACGTAGGCCGGCTTCTCCATTGCGTCTACGACGTGTGTGGTGATCTTCTGACGACCACCAGGCAATTCTCTCAACGTGGAAACGTCGAGGTCGCCGAAAACTGTCATGGCAACCGTTCGTGGAATCGGTGTCGCCGTCATGACCAGTACGTGTGGCGGTAATCCCGCTTTGGCTTTTAAAGCATCTCTTTGTTCTACGCCGAAACGATGTTGCTCATCTACCACGATAAGACCAAGATCTGCGAAATTGACGCTCTGTCCCAAGAGAGCGTGCGTGCCGATGATGATTCCCGCCTGCCCCGACGCAGCGAGTGCGAGTGCGTCTTTTCGTGAGGCGGCATTCTGCGAACCGGTAATCAACGTCACTTGAGTTGCGCTCTCCGAGCCCCCCAACATTCCGCCTTTGGCGAGGTCTCCCAATAAAGTGGTGATGGTCCGAAAATGCTGCTGGGCAAGGACTTCAGTGGGTGCAAGGAGGGCGGCTTGGCCGCCGCTGTCGACCACAGCCAGCATGGCACGAAGGGCAACAACAGTTTTACCCGAACCGACTTCGCCTTGAAGTAGCCGATGCATCGGGTGGGGCGCCGACAGATCATTCTCGATCTCGCTAATGACGGCGCGCTGACCGGCAGTGAGCACGAACGGCAGGGTCTTATCAAATTCCTCCAGGAGACCACCTGAGCGGATGGGGCGCGCAGTTGCATTGAGTTTTCGCAATTGCGCCCGTCGCACCGCGAGCAAAAGCTGCAGTAAAAAGGCCTCGTCAAAGGTCAGCCTTTCACGCGCCTTCTCTGCCTCGTCGAGGTCGTGCGGCTGATGCAGGTCGACCAGAGCCTTCTTTAGTGTCGGGTAGCCGTGTCTTAGGCGGATGTCCTCGGGAAGAAAGTCGACGACCTCATCGAGTGCGTCAACGGCCAGTTTGATGCACTGCGCCAATTTCCACGAGGGCATTTTTGCCGTGGCCGGGTAGACGGGAAGGTATTTGCCCGCGAATTGACCGATGGCAGTGTCTACATCACTTCCATCAGGGATCAATTCGTAATCAGGGTGCGATAGTTGACGCTTGCCGTTAAATATTCCGACCTTTCCGGCGAATAGACCCTGCCGACCAACTCGGAGGTCGCGCTCCCTCCATGCCTGATTAAAAAAGGTCAGGGAAAGCTTGTCTTTGCCATCGGTGACGACCACTTCAAGAATCGTCCCCTTTCGCCCACGTAGAGAGCGCGCATTTGCGCTGAAAACCTCGGCAAGAATCGTCACTTCGTCATCGACCTTGAGTTCCGAGATATCCGTAAGCTCGCCGCGAACCATGTAGCGCCTCGGATAGTGACGTAGCAGATCACCGACTGTGCGGGTGCCAATTCCTGCCTCGAGGGCCTTTGCCGTGCGGTCGCCAACTACATCAAGCAATTTCGTAGTCAGGTCGGCCATGGATGCATTCTCCCGCTAAAAGTTCGGCTATGTGCGCTATCGAACAAGGTGAAGTGTCGCGCTGGCTCCTTCCCACCCAGAATGGGTAATAACAATGAGAATTCGATCCATCTCAAGAATCCGTCCTTCAATTCTAAGAGCCAGCTCCCGATCCACGTGTTCGGTGGGCTCGTCAAGGACAAGTACATCCGCACTGGAGAGCAGAGCCCGCGCCAGGCTAAGTCGCTTTGCCTCGCCACCGGAAAGTCCTCGACCGAATTGTCCGATCACGGTGTCGAGTCCTTCTGGCAATTGCGCCAATAACCCATCCAGTTCGACAGTCTTTAAAGTGGCAAGCAGGTCGTCATCACTTGCCAAAGGCGCTGCAATCTTGAGGTTCTCGCGCAAAGATGTGTTAAAGATGTGACTGCTTTGAATTGCTCCGGCTATAGGAGCATTTGCAATTGTGCGCATCTCAACCCCGTTGAGCAATATCTCGCCGTCGTAGTCGAGAAGACCCAAGAGCGCCATAGCCAGCGTTGATTTTCCACTTCCGCTTCGACCTCTAATGATTAGTGAGCGACCCGATTCAACGGTGAATGAAATCGGCTCCATGAAATGTTCTCCATCGACCCACCTGGCTTGGACATTTCTTGCCGCGATTTTAGTTACCAGCTCGTCAAGGTCGATCTTGGCAATCCTCGAAATTATCGGCGCATTCATGATCTGGGATATCTCACCACGAGCTAGGAGGAGTTTGCCCGCACCGAAAAGATTCGGATACCACATTGTGACTGCCTCAAACATGACCAGTGGAAGAAAGACGAGCATTGAGATTCTCACCGCAGGAAGTGTCGATGAGTGCGCATGCGCCATCCAGACCAAGCCAACGAGGGCAAATCCAAGCGTTGAAGCAGAGGCTAAAGCGAAACCTCTATTGGCTCGCAACAATGCCTCCTCTTCGCGCATAACCTTGATCTCAATCTCGCGTGTTTGCTCAAGTCTTTCGCTCAAATATCCATAGAACCGCGCCTCCGCAATGCCATGTGATGCCTGCTGAATAAGCGCTGCGTACTCGTTCTCCAGCAATTCAATTCTTCCCGCTAACACTTCGCAACGAGTTTTCACAAAGACAGGCAACAAGAAGAGCAGCACAAGGCTCACGGGCAAAGTAATGAGAACCGATACGGGAAGGACCCATCCCCCCAATGCCACTGCGGTGAATACCGTGATCACACCTGCAACATGAGGGAGCGTGATGCGCAATTCGTATTCCTGGACTCGCTCGACATCATCAACTACCCGCTTGACCAAAGTCCCTGACGACAGGTCTCGGATGAGTCCAAGAGAATTAGAGGTGATTGCTTCAAAGAGTCGCACACGCAACCTCGAGAGGCGATCAAAGACTTGGCGATGCGATGAGAGCCGTTCGAAGTATCGCGAGACGGACCTGGAAATTCCGAAGAATCGCACGCCGACAATTGCAACACTTAGCGTCACCAACGGCGGTTGGAAAGATGCCATGGTGATCAGCCATGCGCTGGTGATCGTAAGACCGATGCCCGCGACGTATGCAGCACTGCTCAGTAGGTAGGGATAACTTCGCTTCATCGTGAGATCCGCTCAACTTCGCAGATTACGTCCCCAGGCTGTGGCAGGGATTGATCGTGGGTGATGCACACGACCATCGCTCCGTCGCTTTGCGCTTGCCGAAGTGCGCGCATCACCGCATCGGCACTCTCCCGATCCAAATCGGCCGTGGGCTCATCGGCAATCAGCAGTGCGGGATTGCGAAATAGCGCTCGAGCTACCGCAATTTTTCGTATCTGGCCACCGGAGGCAGAGTGCGAGCCTTCTCCTCCTTTGCCAATATGGGTGCCAAGTCCCTCGGGAAGATCGTCAATGGACAGGCCGGCAATCGACAGGGAATCGCTTATCTGTGAGTCACCCACTGTTGCATCAACTAAACGAAATTGGTCACGGACGGTCCCCGTTGCCAACTGAGGATTCTGTGGGATCCATCCCACCAATTTCTGCCACTCGCCCTGCATGCCGTCCTCAAGAATGAACACTTTCTCCTCCGCGTGAATCTCAATATGCGCCGAGAAAGTGAAACCGAGAAGATTATTCGCAAAGCTCGTTTTGCCTATCCCAGATTCACCGATAATGAAAAGCATCTGGCCTCGTTCGACTTGCCCCTTTGGCACTGTTACGCCGTCAACGAATTCCCACGGCTGCCAAGAAAGCGAGGCTATCTTCGGGCTTTCGAGAGGTCGCACGGATGCCGCCGCAATCGGTTCGACTCTCACCTCACCTAGTTCCCGCAGTGCTTGAGTTCCATCTTGCGATGCGTGAAAAAGAGAAGCCGCGTTTCTCACCGGGAAATAGACCTCCGGGGCAAGAACCAAGACAATCAATGCAGTCCTGAAGTCGACAGAACCAGAGAGCAGACGCAGACCAATGGATACCGCAATAACTGCCACTGACAAAGTGGCTATGAGCTCGAGTGCGAATGCCGAAAGAAAGGAAATCCGCAAGACCTTCATGGTCTCATCGGAGTATTTATCACCCATCTGCCCAATCCTGTTTGCTTGGCTCTTGCTGCGCCCGAAGATCTTCAGCGTCGCAAATCCTCGTAGCGAATCCTCAAAGTAGGCAGAAAGGGTTCCAAGAGTCTGCCACTTCTTCATGACAGATTCGGCAGAAAATCTACCGATCAGGGCTCCAAAAAGTGGAATCAATGGCACAGTGATAAGCGCGATGACACCCGAGATAGTGTCCTGCGCAAACATGGTTGCGATCACGACGGCTGGTGTGATCGTCGCAAATAGCATCTGCGGAATGAAACGGCCAAGGTAGACATCTAGAGAGTTCAGCCCCTTGGTGAGGATATTGCTGAGCCGTGCAGAAGACCCGCCCGCGAAATTCTCAATCTGCGAGGTCGCACCCGTACGCAATAGGCGTTTGATTTGAATTGCCTGCACCGAACACCAGTGATCAAAGTGGGATTGGAAGACCCCGCGGACCAGCCAGAGAAGGCCCAAGGCGATGATCAATCTCTGAACGTGTGGTTTGTGGCCGATGATCCCCACAATGATTTCTGCGATCAAGTAGGCATTGCCCACGACAATGAGCGACCAAAATACGCCTGCTACGAGACTGGTTGAGAATAATCTGCGGCCGCCACTCAATGAGAGCAGCAGCCGCAGATCAACTGATTTCACTGGTGCAATGTATCGAGTACTCCAACCTCTGGGTGTTGAATCTGGGAGGCGCTCACGCGCTTCCTAAAGACCCAGTACGTCCAACCCTGGTAAACCAGCACGATCGGCGTCATGATCACGGCAACAACTGTCATCACCTTGAGGGTGTAGTTGGTGCTCGACGCGTTGAAGATGGTGAGGTCAAACTCTGAACCGCGAGAACTTGGCATCACACGCGGATATAGAGCCACGAAGAGACCACTGACAAATGTCGCGATTGCAACCGAGGAGGCGATGAACGCCCATCCTTCGCGCCCCTTGAAATTGGCGGCAAGTCCGCCAACCCACAACAGCGCCGTCAGGACAGAGAGCACCAGGAACTTCGTGTTGATGGAAGGCAGCATCATGTTGCTCCACACCAAGAATGCCACCGCCGCGACCGCCGCGACCAGACCCAAGCGAATTGCTAGGGCGTGAGCCCGGACACGAATCTCGCCCGCCGTTTTCAGCGCTAAGAAATGCGCTCCATGGGTGAGGAAGACTGTCAGGGTCACCACCCCGCCAAGAAGGGCATAAGGGTTGAGAAGGTTGAAGAAACCTCCAACGTACTCGATTGAGCCGCTGCTGGCTTTCTCCAGCGGTACGCCGCGCACAATATTGGCGAAGGCGACTCCCCAGAGAAGTGCAGGAAGCCCACTGCCTACGAATATCGCGATGTCCCAACGTTTACGCCAAGCGGGTTTTCCGTATTTGCTTCGATACTCGAATGCAAGACCGCGAACGATCAGTGCTACCAAGATCAAAAACAGCGGAAGGTAGAACCCGCTAAACAACGTCGCATACCACTCGGGGAAGGCCGCGAAGGTGGCACCACCTGCTACAAGCAACCACACTTCGTTGCCGTCCCAAACCGGACCCAGTGTCGTAAGGACCGCACGACGATCGGCTTCATTTCGAGATACGAAAGGAAGCAACATCCCGACTCCGAAGTCGAAACCCTCGAGAATGAAATATCCCACCCAGAGAATCGCAATAAGTAAGAACCATACGCTTTCAAATGACATTTTTTGCCTCTCTCACTTAGCAGTTGCTAGTAGGACATCACGAGTGGACGGCTATCGGATCCGCCGACAGTGTCGACGTCGTACTCAACTTCGGGACGGGGTCCGATATGGATTGTTCGCAAGATCAAACCCACCTCGATCACTGCAAGAATCCCGTAAAGAAGGGTGAACGCGATGAGGGTGAACAGGACCGCACCGCTTGATACCACTTGGCTCACCCCAGCCGAAGTCTTGATCAGACCGAAAACCGCCCACGGCTGGCGCGCAGTTTCAGTGAAGATCCATCCGAAGGAGTTCGCGAGCAACGGCATGAATGGAAGAGTCACCATTGCAGGAACAAACCACCTGCCGTGAGGCGTGCGGCCTTTGCGCATCTGCCAGAGTGCAAGAAGAGCAAAGAGTGCGCCGAGGAATCCGAATCCCATCATCAATCGGAAGGACCAATAGGCAAGCGGAATATTCGGCTTGTAGTCACCAGGTCCGAACTGAGTTTCGTACTTGGACTGCAGATCGTTTACGCCCTCCACGACGCCTTTGAAATCTCCCGTAGATAGGAAGGAAAGCACCGACGGCAGATCAATCTGAAATACCGATCGCGATCCATCGAGAGTTCCAATTGTAAGTAAAGAGAACGGAGCTGACTCGGTGGTGTCATAAAGTGCCTCTGCCGCAGCCATCTTCATCGGCTGCTGTTCCGTCATCACGCGTGAGGTGAGGTCGCCGGAGATTCCAACGAAAACAAAACTGATCAACATCGAAATGAGGCCCAACTTGAGTGTGCCCCTCGTCATCTCAATATCTTTCTTCTTGATGATGAGCCAGGCAGAAATTCCAGCGATGAAGGCGGCACCGGTGAAGGCGGCCGACGGGATCGTGTGGAAGAAAGTAGTCAACGCGGTCTTCTGGGTGAGAACGGTGAAAATGTTGGTGAGTTCCGCCCTCCCCTTCTGCTCATTGAGGATGTACCCAACTGGATGCTGCATCCATGCATTGGCCGCAAGAATGAAATAGGCCGACAACAAGGTCCCGATAGCAGCTGCCCATATCGAAGCGAGGTGAAGTTTCTTAGGGAGCCTGTCCCAGCCGAAGATCCACAGGCCTAAGAAGGTGCTCTCAAGGAAGAAGGCGAGCAGACCCTCCATGGCCAAGGGGGCTCCGAAGATATCTCCGACAAAGCGGCTGTAAGAAGACCAGTTCATGCCGAACTGGAATTCCTGGACGATCCCCGTGACGACCCCGATTGCGAAATTTATGAGGAAGAGTTTTCCGAAGAACTTGGTAGCCCGCAGGTACTTAAGGTTCCCGGTTCGGTGCCAGGCAGTCTGCAGCCCGGCTACATAGAAGCCCATCCCGATGGTGATCGGGACGAATAGAAAGTGATACACGGTGGTGATAGCGAACTGCCACCGCGCCAGATCAAGGGAATTCATTTTTTCCTCTCCTCAAGGCTCGTGATAAGCCAATTCTTGTGCCATATTCTCGGGCGTGGGCCTACTTGGGCTGGGATTTATGAGCGTGGGAAAACTCACGCAAGCATTATTTACGCATAAACCTCAAAGGGGTAGCCCTCATTTGTGCGTAACACGTGCCAATTCGCCTCAGGACCCGCCTAGGCGCTATCCTTACCCCCGTTCGCAACACGAACGATTGATCCATTGAAAGATTCATACCCGAAAGAACATAAGGAGTACGACGATGGCTGCAAACTGCGATATCTGTGGCAAGGGCCCCAGCTTTGGCAATAACGTCTCGCACTCCCAAGTCAAGACACGCCGCCGCTGGAATCCGAACATTCAGCGCGTGCGCACCCTCGTTGGTGGAACCTCAAAGCGTGCAAATGTCTGCACCTCATGCTTGAAGGCTGGCAAAGTCAGCCGCTAGCGTTTTAGATGAAGTGCGTGTAGCCCTTCGGCAATCTTTCAACTCCCTGCAAATCAACGCCAGATCCTTGGGCGACCTCACCTATCTGGTAGCCAGGCAGATCAATTCCGGCAGCTAAGAACACGTGATCTTCTCCACCGGCAGCCACCCAATCCCAGACATCGGCGCCGACTTGAGCGGCAAGTCCAGCAAGGTCGGCAAAATCCGGGTGCAAACGTATCAAGTCTGAATCAAGTACGAATCGTGTTCTGGTTGCCATCTGCTCGGCCTGGATAAGAAGTCCGTCGCTGACATCGCACATCGCATGTGCCCCGCGAAGGGCGATGGCATCCGAATATTGGACAGATGGTGCACGAAACTGCGCGAGGGCTCGCTCGACGCATCGGGCAGGTTGGAGTTTGCTGACATTGATGTTGTGCATCAAGAAATAAAGACCCGCTGCAGACCATCCCGGAAGATTCGATACGACAATCTGGTCGCCCACTTTGGCACCAGTTCGCGTTATCGGCTGGTCTATCTGTCCTATCGCCGTTATCGAGATAGCGATCACAGGGCCGCGAACAATATCCCCTCCAACTACGAGCACGTCACAACTGCGTGTCTCCATCTCAATTCCACGTGCTAATTGCTTAATCCACACCATGCTCTCGTGGCCCGTTAACGACATTGCGACCACAAGATGTTCTGGGGTTGCACCCATGGCAAATACATCCGCAAGATTGGCAGAGGTGATCTTCTGACCGATCTCATCCGGCGTGGACCACTCACGTCGAAAGTGCACACCTTCAACTGCCATGTCGGTCGTAATCACCGTTTTCTGCAACGGTGATGCAACGACAGCGGCGTCATCGCCTATACCAATGAGTACGCGAGAATCATGCCGAGTGAATATCTTCGAGAGTTCAGCAATGACCTCGGACTCGGAGAATTCCATGCCGACAGCCTACGCTGGAATAAACCCCTGCCAGGTGAGCAGAAAATGCGGTACCTTCTCACCAGTAGCCAAAATCTACGGATAATTTGCCAACGAAAGGAATGCCCATGTCAGTCCAGGCCTACATCTTGATCCAAACCGAGGTCGGGAAAGCATCCAGCGTTGCCCACGCAGTCTCGGCGATTTCAGGGGTCACTCTGGCCGAGGGAGTTACAGGTCCCTACGACGTCATCATGCGCGCTGAGGCTCCAAGCATGGAGGAGTTCGGTCGTGTGATCTTGTCCAAGGTGCAATCAGTTGCAGGAATCACCCGCACGCTCACGTGCCCCGTAACTAGTTACTAGTTTCCGAGTACTCCATTTTTGCGCGTAAGCGCACCCTTTATGAGTTCATCGATGATGTTCGCATAGGTAATTCCCTTTTCAGCCCACAAAGTTGGAAACACTGACGTTGGAGTAAAGCCAGGCATCGTATTGAGCTCGTTGATGATGATCTGACCATCGTCAAGGTAGAAGAAATCAACTCGCGCGAGCCCTGAACACCCAAGTGATGTGAATGCCAACGCAGCAAGTCGTTGGATTTCCTGTCGTGCCGCTTCTGGGATATTCGCTGGGACCGCAACACGTGTCCCGTCATCGAGATACTTGGATTCAAAATCATAAAAATCAAATCTCTTGTCAATGATGATCTCGCCTGGATTGGATGTTTGTACCTGTCCGTTGATCTCAAGGACGGCGCATTCAACTTCCTTGCCATTGACGCCCTCTTCCACCAACGCCTTGCGATCAAATCGGTGCGCCTCCTCTATCGCCTGAGCCAGGGAAGCGGGGGTCTTAACCTTGGTAGTGCCTCGACTAGATCCGCCACGGGCTGGCTTGACGAAGAGTGGGTAGGAGAAACTACTAAGAAGCAATTCGCACGCTTGGCGATTGCTCGCCCACTGCTCGCTTGTGATCACAATTCCTTCGGCAACCTTCATCCCGTGAGAAGCAAATATCGGCTTGGCAAACGACTTGTCCATCGCAACTGCAGAGGACAGAACTCCACTACCGGCGTAAGGAATATTGGCGATTTCGCAGAAGCCCTGGATCGTGCCGTCTTCTCCGTAGGGCCCGTGAAGCATCGGAAAGATGACGTCGATGTGCAGCGATCTGCCGTTAACCGAGAAACCGTGAATGTCGGTGTTCACGACTTCCGCATCTTCAGGAACCGAAGGCAGAACGCCATTGACGATAGAGAGCGGATAATCCATTGGGATCAACACCCAGCGCCCTGCAGTGCGAGTTATGCCAATGAGAATGGGCTCGTAAATGTCGCAATTAATTGCGCCAAGTATTCCTCCAGCAGAAACGCAGGAGATCTCATGCTCGCTGCTGCGACCCCCGCACAAGATTGCGACAACAGTTTTGTCCGACCTGCCGGTCCTCACTTGATGAATTCCTCTGCATGTGTGCTGATCTCCATCAGTCGCTCCAGCGCCTGTACGGGCGAGATCGTTCCGTTTACTACGTCGGCGACGGCTTCAATCACAGGAACCTCGACTCCAACTCGGTGAGCAAGTTCGACGACTGCTCCCGCAGAGGCTACGCCCTCGACCGTGCTAGCCACATGGGCGCGCGCATATTCCATCGTTCCGCCGCGGCCGAGGGCTTCTCCGAAAGTGCGGTTGCGTGAAAGCGGGGATGAACACGAGGCGACGAGATCGCCAAGACCGGCAAGCCCGGCCACGCTGAGCGGGTCTGCACCGTGTGCAGCCCCAAGACGAGCCACCTCGTTGAGGCCTCTGGTGATCAGCATGGCTTGGGTGTTCTCGCCAAGGTCCATTCCCACTGCTATGCCCACACCCAGCGCGATGACGCTCTTGATGGCGCCTGCCAACTCGCACCCGAGGACGTCAGTTGAGGTGTAGACGCGATAGTACGGGGTTGTGAAAAGACTTTGAACCCGGTGGGCTAAGTCCAGTGTCGATGCCGCCGCCACGGCCGCTGCCGGTTGGCGAAGGGCCAATTCGCTTGCGAGGTTGGGGCCGGTAATGATGGCCACCCTCTCCGCGTCCACACCGAGGACATCGATGATCACCTCGGTCATCCGAAAGTGCGTGGATACTTCAATTCCCTTGAGTGTGCTGATCAAGGTGGCGTCTTCGGCAAACTCATTTCTCCACTCCTCCAATTTGGAGCGCAGAGTCTGGGCAGGAATTGCCAATACATACGTGTTCGAGTGGGACATTGCCGCATCGATGTCGCTTGTCGCTCGCATGCCAGAGGGCAGAACAATGTGAGGCAGATATTTTTTGTTTGAGTGCAGAGTGTTTATCTCCGCAACCACATCATTATTGCGACCCCACACCAAGACATCATTTCCCGCATCAGAGAGCACCTGAGCCATGGTCGTACCCCAAGAACCTGCACCTAAAACTGTTACCGGGCTCATTGCCTCTTCCTCTTCTTGAAGTTGCCAGTGCGCGGCAGATCAGATTGACGGGGATCAAATGGTATTTCGGGAGCTCTCTCACCGCGAATTTGCTCCAACATCGATGTCAGGACTCTCATGACTTCTGCGGTTGCTTCGGTCAGGGCCCGTTGATCATCCACCTTGCCATACCAACGCGAAAGATCCACTGGTGGGCCAGCATGAAAGATCATTTTCGTTTTGGGCCAGACATGGAGTCGCTTGCTATATGGCGACAGGACTTTGTGCGGACCCCATGCCGCTATTGGAATGACGGGGGCCTGTGTGAGAATCGCCAATCGGGCGATCCCCGTTTTGGCAGCCATGGGCCATAAATCCTTGTCCCTTGTCAGAGTCCCCTCGGGGTAAACGCCAACGATATGTCCGGCCTTCAAGCACGCAACCGCATGGTCAAGGGCTTTGCTTGCATCCTGGCTCTCCCTGTCAACGGGTATCTGCTCAGCTGCATAAAGTATGCGTCCAATAATCGGAATTTCGAATAGAGATTTCTTGCCGATATACCGCGGCGCCCGGCCATTGAGGTAGAGAAATTGGGTAAGAAAAAGTACATCCGAGTAGGAAACGTGGTTGCTGACAACAATCGCTGGGCCTGTCGCAGGAATATTCTCCGCACCCTCCCACTCGGGTTTGCTGATCGCATTGAGAATTGGGATCAGTATTCGCGCGCAGATTTTGTATGCGCGATTTGTGCCGAGTGGATAGCCAGATGGAGGTGAGTACTTAATTCCGCGTCCTTCCACCCCGTAAGAGTAGTGGTAGAAAAAGCGAAGCGGGGTTAGTCAATGACTAGCCCCGCTTCACACTATCTTCTCTTGATTCTGGGAACTACTTCTTCTTTGCTACTTTCTTCGCTGCCTTCTTAGGGGCTGCTTTCTTAACTGCTTTCTTAGGAGCAACTTTCTTCGCTGCCTTCTTCACAACTTTCTTCGCTGCCTTCTTGGGAGCGGCTTTCTTCACAACTTTCTTCGCTGCCTTCTTAGGGGCTGCCTTTACTACTGGCTTTGCAACAACTTTAGGAGCTGGCTTTGGGGCTGGCTCAAGTTTGCGTGCACCTGAAATAACTTCCTTCAAGCCCTTTGCAGGGAGGAAGCGTGGCTTCTTGCTGGCCTTGATCTGGATCGTCTCACCGGTGAATGGGTTACGTCCCTTGCGAGCTTTGCGATCAACTTTCTTGAACTTGCCGAAATCGTTGATCATTACGTCTTCACCCTTAGCAAGGTTACGAGTAATTGCATCAAAGATGATATCTACAGCGTGTGCTGCTTCCTTCTTGCTGTCGTTGAAGTGTGGGGTCAACGAGGCAATGAATTGGGCCTTATTCATCAAATTCCCCTTATATTTACGCGTAAATGTTAAGCAATTACTTAACACGGTTAGAAATTTACGCATTAATACAAATTGAGTCCACCATCGGGCACGCGTGTCGCACTTATTTATTTTGTGGGCAAAGAAGATAAGAAAGGAAATAAGAAAGGCAATAAAGATGGTGAAAATCACTGCTTTTCATGCCTTCAATCTCTCAACAGAAGGTAGAGACTTTGAATTAAGTGATCACCCCTATGGAGAAATCACGCGTGAAATTGGCGAAAAGTAAGCCTATCTCGCTGGCAATGTTGCCGGTTTCAATGGCGAGCGCTTGTTTTCAAACTCGTCAATAGAATCGACCTGCTTCAACGTAAGGCCGATATCGTCAAGGCCTTCCATCAAACGCCAGCGGGTGTAGTCATCAAGTTCGAACCCAACGCTTACTCCGTCGTAGGAGACAGTGCGGTCCTCCAAACTCACCGTGATTTCCAGTGCCGGGTCAGCTTCAACCGCGCTCCACAGCGCTTCAACCACATCTTGGGGCACAATGACCGTCAGCAATCCGGCTTTGAGGCTGTTGCCGCGGAAAATATCGGCAAAACGTGGGGAGATGACGACCTTGAATCCGTAGTTCTGAAGTGCCCACACTGCGTGCTCACGCGATGATCCGGTCCCGAAGTCGACCCCAGCAATAAGAATCGTCGCATTCTTGTATTCCTCTTTGTTGAGGACGAACTCTGGATCCTTGCGCCAGGCGGCGAAAAGGCCATCTTCGTAGCCTGTCCGAGTGACCAACTTGAGCCAGACAGCGGGAATGATCTGGTCGGTGTCGACGTTGCTTCGGCGCAGAGGAACACCAGTGCCGGTATGGGTGATGAATTTCTCCATGATTTTTCTCGCCTCTCTACAGATCTGCCGGTGATGACAATGTGCCACGGATTGCGGTCGCAGCAGCCACAAGTGGGCTGACCAAGTGCGTCCGACCGCCTTTTCCTTGGCGACCTTCGAAGTTTCTATTGCTTGTCGATGCCGAGCGCTCCCCCGGTGCCAATTGGTCGGGGTTCATACCAAGGCACATGGAACAGCCGGCATTTCGCCATTCTGCTCCGGCGGCGATAAATATCTTGTCCAGCCCTTCTGCCTCTGCCTGCAAGCGCACTCGCGCAGATCCGGGTACGACGAGCATACGAAGGGACGATGCGATCTTCTTCCCGTCCAGAATCGCAGCGGCGCTTCGGAGGTCCTCGATTCGCCCATTGGTGCAGGATCCCAAAAAGACAGTGTCAATGGCTATCTTCTTCATGGGTGTGCCTGCTTTAAGGTCCATGTATTCCAAGGCGCGCTCAGCGGCGCCTCGCTCTTCAGGGTCTTCAATCTTTGATGGATCTGGAACGCTCTCGCTCAGAGGCACTCCTTGCGCAGGGTTTGTTCCCCAGGTGACAAAGGGAGCCAAGGTATCGGCGTTGATGGTGATCTCAGCATCAAATTTCGCATCGGGGTCAGACTGCAACGTGCTCCAGTAAGCCACGGCTGCATCCCAATCCTCCGGTGCATGGGCACGACCTCTGATGTAGTCGAAGGTAGTCTGATCTGGCGCGATCAATCCCGCGCGAGCACCGGCTTCAATCGACATGTTGCACACCGTCATGCGGCCTTCCATCGACAGGGCGCGGATGGTGCTTCCTCGATATTCCAAGACGTAACCCTGACCGCCGCCAGTTCCTATCTGGGCGATAATCGCCAAGATGATGTCTTTCGCTGTGACGCCAGCTTGCAGCGTTCCTTCGACGTTGATCGCCATAGTTTTTGGACGATCTAACGGCAAGGTCTGAGTTGCAAGAACGTGCTCCACCTGGCTGGTTCCGATTCCAAAAGCCAGTGCTCCGAAGGCGCCGTGGGTGGATGTGTGCGAGTCGCCGCAGACGATCGTCATTCCCGGCTGAGTAAGCCCTAACTGCGGTCCAACGACGTGAACGATTCCTTGGTCGATGTCTCCTAGGGAGTGGAGGCGAAGACCGAATTGCGCGCAATTCTGGCGCAACGTATCGATTTGAAGTCTCGACACGGGATCGGCAATGGGTTTGTCGATGTTCTGGGTCGGGGTGTTGTGATCCTCGGTGGCAATCGTCAATTCAGGGCGGCGAACACTGCGCCCGGCCAGTCGAAGTCCGTCAAAGGCCTGGGCGCTCGTGACCTCGTGAATGAGGTGGAGGTCGATATAAATCAGATCCGGCTCACCGTGCACGCTTCTCACCACGTGCTCCTGCCAGATTTTCTCAGCCAGTGTCTTTGCCATAACCGCTCCTACCCTCACCACTTGCGCATCTCATACATTGAGATGCTAGTATTACATCGTGGACAGAAAGAATAGCGGAGTTGGCGTATTAGATAAAGCCGTGGCAATACTTGCCACCCTTGAATCGGGTCCCCATTCATTGGCCCAACTTGTTGCCGCAACGGGAATCGCTCGCCCAACGGCCCATCGTCTTGCTGTGGCGTTGGAATTTCATCGCCTCGTCACACGAGATCTTGGCGGTCGGTTTGTACTCGGTCCCCGCTCCAGCGAACTGGCTGCTGCTGCAGGTGAGGATCGGCTACTAGCAGCGGCAGCACCCGCACTTGCCGCGCTTCGCGATGCAACCGGTGAGAGTGCGCAGTTGTACAGACGGCAAGGAGATCTGCGAATTTGCGTTGCCGTCGCTGAGCGAGTCTCCGGTCTTCGAGATTCAGTTCCCATCGGTTCTGCTTTAACAATGCAGGCAGGTTCTGCAGCGCAAGTCTTGCTTGCTTGGGAGGATTCAGAGCGCATTCATCGCGGCCTGACAAATGCTCGTTTCACTGCCGCACAACTTGCGGCAGTACGTCGCCGCGGGTGGGCTCAAAGCATGGGCGAGCGTGAAGCTGGAGTCGCATCCGTCTCCGCCCCTGTTCGAGGACCGAACGGAAAAGTCATTGCCGCGGTCAGCATTAGCGGCCCCATTGAAAGACTTGGCAGACAACCTGGTCGCCTTCATGCTGCAGTAGTTGCTGCAACGGGTGCCAGACTTTCCGAACACATAGCTAACGTCTAGTTCGCGCCCTTTTTTCTAGAAATCTAGGTAAACGGGACAACCAAAATGATCTTCGTTCCACGCCCAGGTTTGCTCTCAATGATAAGCGAACCCTTCAACAATTTAGTGCGCTCATCCATGCCGCGCAGTCCTAAGCCTGTTTCTAGTGGAGGGCCAGATGATGACATTCCTCTTCCATTGTCGTTGATCGAAACGACAAGGGAATCTGCGCCAAACTTCAGTCCGACCTGCACTTGTGTAGCTTCTGCGTGCCTCTCCACATTATGGAGGGCCTCTTGCACGACCCTGAAAATGAGAAGTTCGCGTCTTTCATCTAGTCGACAACGCTCACCCCAGACCTCGAGGACAACCGAAATGCCCACGCGAGAAGCAAGTTCGTTGGAAAGCCAGTCGATGGCGTCAATTAGCCCAAGATCATCAAGTAATGAGGGGCGAAGGGCACGACAGTAGCGTCGAACACTCGACATGGTCTCTTCAAGAATCCCTTGAGAGCGAAGCAAGCGAGTAGACGCGCCCTCGAGATTCTCACTTGCAGTAACTACGCCTATCTCTGCCATAACAACTGCCAGCGACTGCAACGTGTCATCGTGGAGTTCACGAGACAGACGCTTTCGCTCTTTCTCTTGCGCCTCGGTAGCGAGCTCGATGTAGATTTCTAAATTCTCTTTCGCTTTCAATAACCGCAGGTTTGCATCGTGGGCGGCTCCAGCGGCGACATTTTCTCGCTCCACGCGCTTTGCAACGATCGTTGCGATCACGCTGATAATCCCAAACTGGATCAGTATGCCCAGGCGCGTGTCAGACTGATGCGAAATCATTTCTGGCACCCAGAGGAGAATGGCCCACGCGAGAGTAGGGAACGCCCCCCTTCGTCCAAAATTAAGTGCCGCATACACGACTGGGACCAGAAACGGCGAGACTGAAAGAATATACAACTCAGAATCAGTGACGAGCAATCCGGTCTTTTCCAAAAATATATGGCTTACGTCAATGAAGAGAACGAGCAACTGAATAATCCAGAATCGATGGTCGCGAAAGGGAATACCTCTGTCTTGAATCCAATGATTGATATGAGCACTCGAGTGCTGAACCTTCTCTGTGATCACAGTATATCTTTATCCGAGAGCTGGATCCAGTGATGAAGTACAGCTTGCGTCACTGCTTCTGTGCGTGAGGAAACCCCGAGCTTCTCAAAAACATTTCGCATATGTGCCTCGATAGTGCGGATGCTCAAGAACAGTTCTTTGGCGATGACTCTATTGGTGGCACCCCGAGCAGCCAACTCCAACACCTGCAATTCACGTTCGCTCAGTCCATGTGCGGAGGAGCCAGACATCCGAGTCAGCACTCCCCTGGCTACTGATGATGAGAGAGCGGATCCGCCCCTGGAAACCTTGACCACGGCGTCGCGCAACTCCCCTTCCTCAACGGTCTTGAGTAGATAACCGCTGGCACCTGCCTGAAGAGCTGCATTTACGTACTGGTCATCGTCGTAGACGGAGAGAATGATGATCTCGATCTCTGGAAAATCGTGGGTGATTCTTCGCGTGGCTTCGATTCCGGTCATACCCGGCATCGCAATATCCATGAGGATTACCTGGGGGCGTAACTTCATCGCCAGGTCACAAGCCTGCTGGCCAGTACTGCCTTCGCCTACCACCATTATTTGGCTCTCGGCGCTCTTCAGTCGCTCGCAGATACCCGCTCTAAAGATCGGGTGATCGTCCACGACAAGGACACGAATAGCCTGAATTTGGTCTGGCACTTCAATCATTCTGTCTCTCTCCGTTGATGATTCTCTCAAACGAGCTTTCGAATAGACGATCGTCCGTAACTCTTCATGCTACACCCGTGATTATTCGCATCCTGGCATCAAAAACGGTAGGTGTAATCACCGAGTAAGTACGAGCGAAGCACCGATGCTCCACGACCCTGATTCGGCAAACAATTTGACATCGTGTAGACGCGAACAAAACCGATAAGGAAAGAGGAGATTATGACCAAACCAATCAGCCCAAGGCGGAGTCCCAAACGGACCTCCTTAGGCGTGATAGCGCTAACTGCCGCTGCCTTGCTTACCCTCACTGCGTGTGGAGGTGGATCTGCGAATTCCGCCTCAGGAGATAAAGACACCACCAATACGGCTGTGGCTCTGGTCGAAGCACTTCCAGCAGGCCAGTGGATTGCCAACAGCGGAGATTTCAAAGAAGCCGCTAACTGGGACACAGCAGAGACTGTCACGCTCGAGTTAGGTGCCGGAAGCATTACGCCTTCTAACCTTGAACTTGTGGCTGGCAAGCCATACGTAATCGAGATTACCAATGCAGACAGTGTCGAACACGGTCTCTCCGCGCTGGACTTCCTACGTGCTTCAGCAGTGCGCAAGGCTGAATCACCCGGAGCCGAAATCAAAGTGACCCTAATGAAAGAGATCTACGTTCTGCCAGGAAAGACGATGGAACTCTTCGTTGTTCCAGTTATGCCTGGGGTTACGGCGATGAATGGTCTAACAGATGGTGCCGCTGTTTCAGGTATGACCGGCACAATCTCTGTGACCGGGACCGCGCCCACAACACCAGCCCCCGTCATCGAATCAACTAGCACAGTAGGCGAAATTGCCGGTGCCGCAACTGCCGATTGGAGCACCGCAACTGCTGTGACTGTCGAGATGATGGATAACGGTGACGCCCACTTCTTCAAGCCAAAGGTCATCAACCTCAAGGTCAACCAACCAGTGATCCTGACCTTTGCCAACAAGGGAAACATTCTTCACGTGTTTGATACCCCAGATTTCTTGAAGACCTGTTCATTCTTGAAGGTAGTTAACGCCGAAGGTTCAATCTTCGGCGGAAAAGTTCGCCCAGCCGATCTTGAAGCTGGCGGTGTAGCGAACTTGTACATCATTCCTACCAAGGTCGGAACGTACAAACTCGCTGACGAAGCGCCGGAGATGGCAAGTATGCAGGCCACCATCGTCGTTAAGTAAGTAAGAAAACTGAAGTTGAGGGGGTGGCAACCCCGCCCCCTCAATTACACATTGAATTTATGCTCATCCGCGATTAAAGGAGTTCACCACGATGCTAAGACGAAAAGATGTTATTGGACCAAAAAGTTACGGTCCGCACGAAGATCTGGGACTTGCCCCGGTAGGTGAAAGCTGCACTGAAGATGCTGATATGTCCCGCAGAAATATCCTCCTGAGCCTAGGCGCAGTTGGTGTTGCGACAATGGGCGGCGCACTTGGCTTAGTGTCCTTTAATGACGAGGCGCATGCAGCCAGTCCATTAATTACCAGCGGAAAAGAACATCAATGGTGCAGGGTAGTCGACCTAAGGGCCTGCACAGGCGAACGTAAGTGCGTCTCGTCTTGTCAGACACGTCACGGCCTACCCCCCGAGCAGACATGGATGCGAGTTCTCTCATGGCAAGACGACATCGGCAAGACATTCTTCATGCCCGTGCCCTGCCAGATGTGCGAGAACCCGCCATGTATTGCGGTCTGCCCCGTCAGCGCGACTACTCGCACTGAGCAAGGAATAACACTTGTCGATCAGGATAAATGCATTGGCTCAAGAGCGTGCATGGCTGCCTGTCCTTATGAAGCGCGCTACTTCAACTGGAACAAACCGGCTCCCACCAACCGAATGCCAGCACCATCTCCATCAACGCCGGAGTTTCCAGCAAACCAAATTGGCACCGTTGGCAAATGTGTCCTCTGCGCCGATCGCATACCTTACTCAAATGAATTGCCTTCTTGCGTAGAGGCTTGTCCCAATCACGTGCACTACATTGGTGATCTCATAACCGATATAGCCGTAAACGGAGTTTCAACGGTAAAACTCTCAACATTCTTGCGTGAAAACAATGCGGTTCGATTCAAGGAAGAGTTGGGCACCAATCCTCGTACTTATTACATTCTCGGCAATGGCCAACCCCTCGGCGGCCCAATGGAAGGTGTGAAATGACAACTTTCGAGAAGGCAATTGAGGTGTCAAAGACACCCAGTGCTATTGAAGCGTGCATGAGGCCATTCAAGAAAGCTAGCCTCAAATTCTGGATTGCGATCGGCTTTCTTGGCGCGATAGTCGCCCTTGGAATTGTGGCTTGGATTGTCCAACTCCAACAAGGCATGGGCGTGGCTGGATTCTCCAATCGCTCGTTCTGGGCGATCGACTTGACCAATGTGGTGACGATCATCGGAGTCAGTTATGGAGGAGCCGTTGTCTCGGCCATTCTTCTCTTGACTGGTGCGTCATGGCGCGCTCCTCTTGCGCGCATTGCTGAAGGCATGGCTGTCGTAACGGTCATCATCGGCGCCGCATTTATCATCCCTCACCTTGGACGTCCTGATCGAATCATGTACATGATCCTGCAACCAAATTTCAAGTCACCAGTCTTCTGGGACTTTGTCGCAATTTCTACCTACATGATCGCCTCATTCATCTTTTTCTTCCTTCCACTGATTCCAGATATGGCCATATTGCGGAACGAGCATCCTGAAGAACTTGGACGAGGGCGCAGATTCCTTTACCGAATTTGCTCTAAGGGCTGGATCGCTTCGTCGCGCCAAAATCGAGTGCTGCGCGGCGCCATTGGAGTAATTGCCATCCTTATAATTCCTTTGGCAGTCTCGGTCCACTCTGTGCTTTCATGGGCCTTCTCGTTGGTGAGTCGACCAGGGTGGCATGAAAGTATCTGGGCACCGTATTTTGTTATCGCTGCCCTGTATTCGGGTGTCGCCCTAGTGGTAGTCATCACCGCCGGATTCAGGCGCGGATATCATCTTGAGGCATTCATCACCGAGCGCCATTTCATCCGTCTTGGATTCTTGATCGCGGCCCTAGGCGCCACCTACCTGTATCTCACGTTCGCAGACATTCTTCCCGGCGCATACGTAGGAGAACGAGGTGTAGCAGAAGTTGTGCACGATACTCTTCTTGGAGACTACGCACTTTCTTTCTGGTTATTCATCGTGGCGGGGGCCATCGTCCCTATTCTCATGGTCGCCCTTCCGTGGACAAGAAATGTTACTGGCATGGTTGTTGCATCAACACTTGTCGTTCTTGCCATGTGGCTCAAGCGGCTTGTGATGGTCTCTGAAACCTCACATTACGATCAACTTACGCGATCTTTCGGGGAGTACTACCACTTCACCTGGGTCTCCATCTCGATCACATTAGCCGGCGTTGCAGCTATTCCCCTATTGCTGATGCTGCTCTTCCGAGTGGTGCCGATACTTTCGATCCATGAAGTTCAAGAACTTGTTGAGCAAGAGGATCAACCGTCGAATTCCTCTCCAACTAAATCGAAACATGGACTGGGAATCATTACAGGCGTCTTTCTAATCTTGATTACTAGTGGAGTGATTGGTGTCGGTCGAGCAACCCCAGCTGTTGCGGCATCCATTGCGCCACCTGTCATCACGGTAAGTGCAGTTGCATCGGGACCAAAGATTGCCCTCACAGCCACCATAATGAATGGGACTACACCGGTCGCAGATGCGCCTGTGAAGTTCTATGAAAGCACCACAATGTTCAAGCCGGGAACTAACCTCGTCCCCATTGGAAAGGGGACGACCGATCTCAACGGGACTGTACAAGTGGAATATGTGGCTGCAGTCAATGGTCCTCGTACCGTCTCGGCTAAGTACTACTTTGATCTGGAAGCGCCCCCGGCAATCGGCAATGCGCAGATTAACGTCAACGGTGCGGTCTCGCCCTACAAGCCTTCTCGTCCAGAACTTCTTGCCGGCGCTGGACGCACGTTAGTAGGCGTGCTCTTCACCCTAGTGTTAATTTCATTCGTTATTGTGATTGCACAAGTGGTGAGAGTTCGGAGATCTCTACGCACATGACCATGAACTAACCTCTCGTTCTTGCACCCGTTGGGTCTCTCTCCATTCCCAACGGGTGCAAGAGCTTTCTTAGATCGCTAGCATTAGGCGATTACTCGAGAGGCGAGGATTGTGACAATCAAAGTATTCGTCGTCGACGACCACGAACTGGTTCGGCGCGGACTTGTCGATCTCATCGGCGGCGAAGAAGACCTTGAGGTAGTTGGCCAGGCCGGCAGTGTCCAGGAGGCGCTAGGAAATCTTGAGGCAATTTCACAGACCCCGCCGCACGTAGCAGTGCTGGATGTTCGGTTGCCCGACGGCAACGGGATCGAACTCTGTCGTGAAGTGCGATCTCTCTATCCCGACACGCACGTCCTCATGCTGACCTCATTCTCTGACGATGAAGCCCTCCTCGGTGCGGTTCTCGGAGGTGCAAGCGGATTCGTCATAAAGGACATTAAGAACCTCGATCTTCTTGATGCCATACGGAAAGTAGCTCAAGGCGAGAGTTTGTTGGATTCATCCATTACCTCGACGGTGCGCAACAGGCTTCGGGAGGCCAGCAACCCCGCAGGAGGCGTTCAGGAATTAACCGACCAAGAGCGCAAAGTGTTAGAACACATCGGCCAAGGACTCACCAATCGGCAGATTGCGAACTCCATGTTTCTGGCAGAAAAGACGGTCAAGAACTACGTCTCGTCGCTACTTTCCAAGTTGGGTCTTGAACGCAGAACTCAAGCGGCAGCTCTCGCGGTACGACTTGGGTTGGGCCGCCCTTAGGTTTTCACTTTCCACAGAGCGCGAGTTCCGCCGTGTGAGAGTTTATGAATTTCAAAGCTTCCGCCCAATTTCTCAGCCCGACCAATGAGGTTCAATAGCCCGCTTCTTTTTGCTCCATCTTCAAAACCGACTCCATCGTCAATTACGCGCACCTCGCAGCCAGAGATCAGAGCAACGATTTGTACTTCGACCGTCTGCGCCTTCGAATGCTTGATGGCATTGGATAGCAGTTCACGCACCACGGCAAAAACCTGCTCGGCCAGTTCTCCCGTGATTACTGTATCAACCGGTCCGGTGAATTCGCAGGAAATGATCATGGGCGAACTGCTCCGCAGTGAATTAATCTCGGATTGAACTCTTGTGCGCAAACTGGACGAGCCGTCTTGGGTTTGCAGAGCAAAGACAGAATTACGGATTTGCTGCACCGTGGAATCCAGATTATCGATCGCTTGGCGAACGCGATCAAGATCGCGTTCTGGAAGATCCGGATCCTTCGTGATCGCCTGCAAAGACAATCCCGTCGCGAAAAGTCTCTGTATAACCAGATCATGCAAGTCCTGAGCGATGCGCTCACGCTCGGCAAGAACGATCACCCTGTGCTGGGCCTCTTGGCCCCGCGCGTTATCGATCGCGACCCCCGCGGCCGACGCCAAAGCGCTAACAAGTTGTTCATCTTCCTCAGTGAAATCCTCGCCCCCGTGTTTCTCCGTAAGGTAGAGGCTCCCGTAAATCTCATCTCGTATTCGAATTGGGACACCAAGAAAGGAGTTCATAGCCGGGTGTCCTTCGGGAAATCCGATAGAGGCTGGATGAGATCGAATCGGATTGACTCGAAGCGGAACCGGATGGGTCAATAGATGGCCCAGCAAGCCCTTTCCTTCAGGAAAAGTCGCCATCTCATCCGCTGTCTCTTCGCTGATACCAACGTAGGTGAACTCTTCGAGGCTTCCGTCCTTGGCGATAGCACCGAGGGCTCCATAGGCTGCACCTGAAATCGCAACGGCATTTTCAACCAACCGTTTGAGCGAGGCTTTGAGGTCCTCGCCTTTAGCAATATCAATGACTGCCTCAGAAAGCGCCGTCAATCGAGAGGTCATGAGAGAGAGTCTGCCCAATTGCCGCCACGAATGCGAGTTAACAGGGCTTCTCCGCTCCACGGCGGGTGTAGAACCACCATGCAACAACAGTGCACCCAGCGGCAAAAAGGCTTACTCCTAGGAAGAAGGACTTCGGGGCAACCATGGAGAGCAGAACACCGAAAATAAACGGTCCAAATGCCGCGATGGCGGCGGTCCAACCAATCACGCCACCCGCCTGACGAGGTTGAAAGATCATCGGCATCTGTTTGAAAGTACTCGCATTGCCGATACCCGCAAACAGGAAGATTGCAATCATTCCCCAGAAAAATGGCATGAAATCATTACTGCTCTGAGGCGATAGTTGGAAGGAAGTGAATATCGCAGAACCTGTAATTCCTATGCCAGAAAGTGTCGTCAATATTCCCCCGCCGACACGGTCGGCTAAAGGACCGGTAAGGACGCGGGCTGCCGAAGCAATCAGTGGGCCATAGAAGGCGTACTTAACGGGGTCTGGAGCATTAGCAAAATCACCGAAAAGGTTCTTTGTTAACAATCCAAATTGCGCGGCGAAACCAGAGAAAGTTCCGAAAGTCATCACATAGAGAAGGGTCATCAACCACGTGTGTTTGTTGCTAAAAATATCCAGTTGATCTTTGACGCCTCTGGAAGTTACTGGAACGCTCTTAAGGATGGTCCACGCAAGTATCACGGCTACGACGACAAATGGAACCCAGAGAAGTCCCGCATTCTGGTACCAAGTGGACTTGTCTATCCCTTTAGCCTTGTTGACAAAATGTTGCGGTGCGCCAAAAGTTGCACCGAACATTGCAGAACCGACAATTATCGGAGTCACGAATTGAACGATGCTGACTCCAAAGTTTCCTACGCCCGCTTGCACGCCCAGAGCAAGGCCTTGTTTGGATTTGGGAAAGAAGTACGAAGTACTCGGCATAAATCCCGAGAAGACACCGCCACCCAGGCCTGCAAGAAATGCGAGAGCTAGTAGGGCAACGTAGGGAGTGGATGGATTACGGACAGCAAAAGACCATCCAATCAATGGAACAACAAGCAGGGACGTGGAATATGTAACCAGCCGGCGAGTACCAAATATTGGTGGCATGAACATCCACACAAGGCGCAATCCTCCACCTGCAAGTCCTGGCATAGCTGCAAGCCAGTACAGTTCACCTTTGCTCAAATCAAAACCGATGTTATTGAGTTTTGGAGCAAGAGCTGAAACTAAGTACCAACTTATAAATCCGAGCGTGAGCGCGTACGTTGTGACCCAAAGCGTTCTCCACGCAATTTTGGAGTCCCACTTAGATTCATCGTTGGGATCCCAATCCTTTAACCACTCATTTCCACTTTTTACGGGTAGTTGATTGGTAGCCATTTTAATCTCCAACTTTCTCTGAGGTTCGGGTGTCAATTCGGTTCCGTAATTCAGGGGTTGCACGGCGCAACATCCGCTCGATCGTGAAATGCATCCAAAGGCTTGCAATCAATGTTAGAAGAAAAAGCACGACGAAAGTTGACTGCGGCAGGCCCGTCCAGCCCTTTACGGAGACAAAGAGTGGTGGCAACAGGAATCCACCCAGGGCGCCAAGCGTGCCCACCAAGCCGCCCACTGCACCAACATCTTTAGGGAAATACTCCGGGATGTGCTTGTACACGGCAGCTTTTCCAATGCCCATGGCACACCCAACGATGAAGAGCAAGAAGGTGAAAGGGACTATTCCCAAGGAGAAGGGAAGGATATTTTTCGCCCCTTGGGCTGTCTCTAGAACTATGTGTCCAAAAGGCGCTGCCAGAAGTAGCAGCGCGACCAGCATTGTTCCGAAGGATGCATACATGAGCCGTCGCGCACCCATCTTGTCCGAAAGGTGGCCGCCAAACGGACGAAGCAATGAGGCCGGAAAGATAAATAGCGCCGTCAGAAGAGCAGCGTCATGCAAATCCATTTTGTAGACCGATACATAGTATTTCGGCATCCACGACGCGAGTGCGACATACGCGCCGAAAACGACGACGTAGTAGAGACTGAATCTCCACACCTGCGCATATTTCAAGGGGATGAACATCTCTTTCAAAGGCCTGCTCTTCTGAACGCGAACCGAGTCGGCTGGGGTTAGAAGCAAAATTGCCAACGCGGTGAACACTAGAAGAATCGAATACAACGCCGGAACGAATCGCCATCCCCCAGGGATGATTCCGCCTAAATACGATCCGCCGATGGTCCCGGCGATTAATGGCGGTCCGATGAATTTTGTAGCCGACGCGCCGACATTTCCTGCCCCAAATACCCCGAGAGCAAAACCTTGACGATTGCGCTCAAACCAGTGCGAGTTCCATGCAATTCCGACACTAAAAAGATTGCCGGCAAAGCCGACAAGAAATGCAAGTACCAAGAGCCAGTGATAATTCAATCTCATATGGGCCAATAAGTAGGCTGGAATCGAAGTAACAAGCAACATCACGATCGTCACTCTCTTGCCGCCGATGCGATCAGTCAAAACTCCCAGAAATAGACGCCAAATCGATCCATTGAGAATGGCCACCGATGAGAGCCAGGCAAGTTGTGAATCAGAAAGACCAAATTCCTTCTGAATCGGAATCCCCAGAACGCCGAACATTAACCACACTGCGAACATCAAGGTGAACGCGAAAGTGGAAAGCGAGAGAACACGTGTCGAGCCTTTTGGCATTGAATGCCCTTCCTCTGGGATGCCTACGAGAGAAGCCTCTCGAAAGTTGCAACAGGGTAAATAGGGTCTTTGTACCTATTCTCATTAATAGAGGGGAAGGTCACAATTGCTCTATGAGCGAAGCCACTGAACCACGCCCTGACATTGAAGATGCTCTCGTCAAATTTGGAAGATTCTTTTCTCGTAGCGAAGTCTCACCAGATTTACGAAGCGTTACCAAGAGCGGTGGAAGGGCAGGCGACGTCTTCTATAGGGACCGCTGGAGCCATGACAAGGTAGTGCGATCCACCCATGGAGTGAACTGCACTGGTTCGTGCTCCTGGAAGGTCTATGTCAAAGACGGAATCATCACATGGGAGACACAACAGACCGACTATCCATCTGTTGGTCCCGATTCCCCCGAGTACGAACCACGCGGATGCCCACGCGGTGCCGCGTTTTCTTGGTACACCTACTCACCCACTCGTATCCGCTTTCCTTACATCCGTGGCGTTCTCCTTGAGATGTACCGCGAATCCAAGGCACGTCTTGGAGATCCCGTATTGGCATGGGCCGACGTCGTCGATGATCCGCAGCGACGAAAGAAGTATCACCGTGCGCGCGGCAAGGGCGGATTGGTTCGCGCGAATTGGACTGAGATCTCAGAGATCATCGCCGCCGCCCATGTGCATACGATCAAGAAATACGGTCCAGACCGCGTTTTTGGTTTCTCGCCAATCCCCGCAATGTCCATGGCCTCGCATGCAGCTGGCGCCCGTTTCATCTCGCTGATGGGCGGGGCAATGCTCTCTTTCTACGACTGGTACGCCGACCTACCCGTCGCATCCCCTCAAGTATTCGGTGACCAGACCGATGTTCCAGAGTCTGCAGATTGGTTCAACTCTTCTTACCTCATCATGTGGGGCTCGAATGTTCCCGTAACGCGCACTCCCGATGCTCACTTCATGACGGAGGCGCGCTATCGCGGGCAGAAAGTCGTAGCGATCAGCCCTGACTACGCCGATAACACGAAGTTCGCTGACGAATGGGTTGCGCCGCATCCAGGAACCGACGGCGCACTCGGCATGGCAATGGGACACGTCATCCTCAAAGAATTCTTCGTTGACAAGCAAGTACCGCGCTTCGTCGACTACGTGAAGAAGTTCACCGATCTTGCCTACCTAGTCACGCTGCGCGAGAAAGATGGCGCCTGGGTTCCGGACAAGTTCCTCGTTGCCTCCGACTTAGGCGACACTTCAGAGGGTTCCAAATTCAAGACGGTGATGCTGGACTCGAGCACGGGCAAAACATTCATCCCCAATGGCTCCCTCGGTCACCGCTACAACGATTCTTCGATGGGCAAATGGAACCTTGATCTAGAAGGCGTTGATCCCTCTTTGACTGTCTATGGCAATGTGTCTGCGACCAACGCAGCGGTGTTGATGCCTCGCTTTGACATGGGGCAAGAGAGTTCAGAAAGCGGTGGAGTTCTTCGCCGCGGAGTGCCGGTGATCAATATTGGCGACAAGAAGGTCACCACCGTCTATGACTTGATGTTGGCGCAGTATGGCGTCGCTCGCGAGGGACTCGATGGTGATTGGCCAAAGAATTACGAAGACGCTGCCCCATACACGCCTGCTTGGCAGGAAGAGATCACCAGCGTTCCTGCCGTTCAAGCAATTCGTGTCGCACGTGAATTCGCACAAAATGCCATCGATTCAGAAGGACGCTCAATGATCCTTCTAGGTGCAGGAACGAATCACTGGTTCCACTCCGACACCATGTATCGAACATTCCTTGCCTTGGTGACCCTCACTGGTTGCCAAGGAGTCAACGGTGGAGGCTGGGCGCACTATGTCGGCCAAGAGAAATGCCGACCTGTCACAGGGTGGGCGCAGTTGGCCTTCGGAGCAGATTGGTCTCGTCCTGCTCGACAGATGATCGGCACTGCCTTCTGGTATGTCTCAACAGATCAATGGCGTTATGACGCACTCGGCTCCGAACTTCTTGCGACTCCCCTAGGTGAAGGCCGCTTCAAAGATATGAGCGCGATTGACGTGCTTGCCCAATCTGCCCGAATGGGATGGATGCCCTCATATCCATCCCTTAATCGAAATTCACTCGACCTCGTCGATGAAGCTCGCGCCCTTGGTGTCGAGCCCGCGCAACATGTTGTCAACGAATTGAAGAAGGGCGACCTCAAGTTCGCCATTGAGGATCCCGACGCTCCTGAGAACTGGCCGCGGGTCTTGACGGTCTGGCGCGCAAACATCCTTGGCTCCTCAAGCAAAGGAAATGAGTATTTTCTCAAGCACCTGCTCGGCACTGACAACTCCGTTCGTGCGGAAGAGAATGCCCCTGGGGATCGACCGCGTGATGTGACGTGGCAAGAAGATGCGCCCGAGGGCAAATTGGATCTGCTCGTCTCTGTTGATTTCCGCATGACAAGCACCGGTCTCTTCGGTGACATCTTGCTTCCCGCTGCAACGTGGTACGAGAAGCACGATCTATCAAGCACGGATATGCATCCATTTGTGCACGCCTTTACACCCGCGATTAACCCACCGTGGGAGACGAAGACTGACTATGACATTTTCCAGATGCTGGCTCGCCAAGTCGCAGAGCATTCAAAAGGGCACTTAGATGAGCGAGAGGATCTGGTTGTGGTCCCACTGATCCACGACACCCCCGATGCGATGGCGAATCCTGGTGGAGTTGTCCTTGATTGGAAGAAGGGCGAGGTGGAGCCGATTCCGGGTGTGACGATGCCTAAACTCGTGGTTGTAAAAAGGGATTACACGCAGATCGGCGAGAAGATGGCAGCCCTTGGTCCGCTTATCGACCAACTGGGAACCAATACGAAGGGCGTGCCTGTCAGTGTGCTTCCCGAGATAGAACTGCTGGGAAGAATTAACGGCGTGATATCTCACGGCGTAGCCGCAGGCCGCCCCTCCCTTGCCCGCGATGTCGATGCGTGCGAAACGATCTTGGCACTTTCGGGAACCACAAACGGACGCGTTGCTGTGGCCGGTTTCCGAGCCCTTGAGAAGCGAACAGGTCAGAAGTTGACCGACTTAGCCCTCGACAACGAAGGCAAGAGAATTACTTTCGCTGACACGCAAGCGAGGCCAGTCCCCGTCATCACCAGCCCTGAGTGGTCTGGCTCTGAACACGGCGGACGTCGATACACCGCCTTTGCCATCAACGTCGAGCGATTGAAACCCTGGCACACACTCACAGGCCGCCAGCATTTCTTCGTCGATCACGACTGGATGAGCGAACTCGGCGAGCAACTTCCGGTCTTTAGACCACCACTTAACATGCATCGCATCTTCGGCAATCAAGCAGATGGTGTTGAAAAGGAGGTGACTGTTCGCTACCTGACGCCACACTCGAAATGGTCCATCCACTCCGAGTATCAAGACAACCTCTTCATGCTCTCACTGTCGCGTGGCGGACAGGAGATATGGATGAGCGTTGAAGACGCCGAAACGATCGGCGTCAAGGACAACGAATGGATCGAGGCATACAACCGAAACGGAGTCGTCGTAGCTCGAGCGTGCGTTTCGCATCGAATGCCAGCAGGGACCGTCTTCATGTATCACGCGAAGGATCGTGTCGTCGATGTGCCGCTGGCGGAGACCTCTGGAAAGCGCGGAGGAATTCACAACTCCCTTACTCGCTTGATGCTCAAGCCAACGCACCTCATCGGAGGATATGCGCAGCTCACCTTCGCATTCAACTATCTAGGACCAACCGGCAATCAGCGCGATGAAGTCACAGTGATTCGTCGCCGATCACAGGATGTGGAGTACTAATGAAGGTTATGGCCCAGATGGGCATGGTGATGAACCTTGATAAGTGCATTGGTTGTCACACATGCTCTGTCACCTGCAAGCAAGCATGGACGAACCGTTCCGGCCTCGAATACGCCTGGTTCAACAACGTCGAGACGCGTCCAGGCCAGGGTTATCCGCGACGCTACGAAGATCAAGAGAAGGCCAAGGGCGGATGGGTCCGCACAAAGGGCGGGCGACTAAAGCTCAAAGGTGGAAGCAAAGCACGTCGACTTCTGTCGATCTTCTCCAATCCACGAATGCTCAACATCAAGGATTACTACGAACCGTGGACGTACGAGTATGACAACCTGATCACCGCTCCCCTTGGCCAACAGACACCCGTAGCAAGGCCGAAGTCATTGCTTACCGGCAAACCAATGAAGATCGAATGGTCAGCAAACTGGGATGACGACCTCGGTGGCGGACCTGAAAACATTGAGAAGGATCCGATCCTTCAAAAACTTGCCGAAGATGTCACGACCAAGGTGAAGCTGGAATTCGAGCAGACATTCATGTTCTATCTGCCTCGCATCTGCGAGCACTGCCTGAACCCTGCATGCGTAGCAGCCTGCCCATCGGGAGCAATCTACAAAAGAGCAGAGGATGGGATCGTTCTTGTCGATCAGCAGCAGTGCAAAGGCTGGCGTATGTGCGTCTCGGCCTGTCCTTACAAGAAGATCTACTTCAACCACAAGACCGGCAAGGCAGAGAAATGCACGATGTGCTATCCGCGTCTGGAAATCGGATTGCCGACAGTCTGTGCCGAAACCTGCGTAGGGCGCCTTCGCTACCTAGGCCTCTTCCTATACGACGCGGACAAAGTTAACGAGGCCGCATCTGTTGAGAACGACCAAGATCTTTATGAGGCCCAGATGGACCTCCTCCTTGATCCCAATGACCCTGACGTCTTGGCCGCAGCTCGCGCAGAGGGAATGCCTGAGGACTGGATAATTGCAGCCCAGAAATCCCCGGTCTATAAATTGGCGAAGGTCTATCGCGTGGCCCTTCCGCTTCACCCTGAATATCGCACCATGCCTATGGTTTGGTACGTGCCCCCGCTATCGCCGATCGTGGATGTCCTCACTGTGACAGGTCACGATGGTGAAGAGGTCGGCAATCTCTTCGGCGCAATAGAGGCGCTACGTATTCCTTTGGAATATCTGGCTGAAATGTTCACTGCTGGAGATGTCGAGGTCGTAACCGGCACTCTTCGAAAACTCTCGGCAATGCGCTCGTACATGCGCGATATCAACCTCGGTCGAGAGACGCGGGCAGACATCCCCGAAGCAGTAGGCATGACCGAGGAATCGATCTATGAGATGTACCGGTTGCTCGCCATCGCCAAGTACGAAGATCGCTACGTCATTCCCGCAGCCCATACAGAACAGGCAAAAGAACTTGACCATCTGGGATGCTCCCTCGATGGGATTGAAGGGGTCGAGAATTTCGGTGGAGGACCTTTCGGACAGTCCTCTGGCAATCCGGTCCCCGTGACGATTGAAAGCTTCCTCATGGCGAAAGAACGGCAGACAAAATGAGCGTTTCTACGGCACAGATGATTGCTTCATCGCTCTTGGTCTATCCAGAAAAGGAGTTCATGGCCAGGCGGGTGGAACTTGAATCCCTGGCGAAGAAACTGGATCCTGAATGGGGCCAGCCACTTCTGGAATTCCTTGATGCCACATTCACAATGACTTTGGATGAGCTGCAGCGTCACTACGTCGAGATCTTCGACATGCGTCGCCGATGCTCCCTGTTCCTCACTTCTTGGACGCACGGTGACACGCGCAATCGAGGAATGGCGTTGATCTACTTCAAAGAGAAGTACAAAGACGCTGGAATCATCTTGTCGGATGAGGAACTTCCAGATCACCTTGCCGTGGTGCTTGAATTCGCGGCCCTCGTCGACCCCGTCGAGGGAAATCTCCTTCTCGGCGAACATCGTGCGCCTATTGAATTGATTAGAGATGCGCTTCGCAATGCGAATTCACTTTATGCCCACGTTCTCGACGCCATCGTCGAAACATTGCCGCCGATGACTCCTGAGATCGAAGAACGTGCTCGAGCACTTGCCCTGAGTGGGCCACCTGTTGAGTTTGTAGGCCTCAGCGGCGCCTTAACAATTGCACTCGAGCCCTATTCAACAGTCCCCGCATTCTCTACCAACGGAGCAAACATATGAGTTCCCTAGACATCATGCTCTGGTCCGTTCTGCCCTACGCCGCGATCGGCTCCTTTGTTGTCGGCTCGATCTGGCGCTACCGCTATGACAAGTTCAATTGGACCACTCGATCCTCCCAAATCTACGAGGGGAAGATGCTTCGGATCGCCGGGCCTCTCTTCCACCTTGGCCTCTTTGCCGTCATCGGCGGACATATCGTCGGGCTGCTCATCCCAAAGAAATGGACCGATGCCGTCGGTATAAGCCAAGAGATGTACCACGTAGGTGCAATCTCGATGGGCGGACTTGCAGGCGTTGCGACGTTGTTGGGTATTGCACTGTTGATCTATCGCCGACGCACTACCGACACTGTTTTCGCCGCAACGACCAAGAACGACAAGACGATGTACATATTCTTAGTTGCGACACTTTTGGCCGGTTGCAGCGCAACCCTCTCAAGCGCCGGCGTTATCGGCACAGAACACAACTACCGCGAGACAGTCGCTCCGTGGTTTAGATCCATCTTGCTTCTCCACCCAGACGGCACCCTCATGGCAAGTACTCCTTTAGCGTTTCGTATCCACGCCGTCGTTGGCATGCTCCTCTTCATCATTTGGCCTTTCACCAGACTGGTTCACGCAATGACCGCACCTGTCGGTTACATGTTCCGCCCACCCATCATCTATCGCACACGCGATGGAAGAACGAATGCGGGCAACCGGAAAGCACGACCAGGTTGGGAACGGGTCAGGTATTAACGCTCGCTAAAGTACGGGGGGCTCAAGCAGCCTGAAAGTCTTTCGCTCACAATCAACTTCTGCTTTCACTCCCAGCGGAAGAATGAATTGCGGATCGGTATGTCCAAAATCCATATTGGAAACCACGGGGATATTTTCGTTTCCGAATTCTCCCTTGATGACTTCAACGACCATGCGGTCAAATTCTGCCTTGGCCTCGTCCGTGTAATCCCGAGGTCGTCCAAATAGAACCGCTAAGACCCGATCGAAAATTCCCTGCATCCCATAATTGCGGAGCATTCGCCTCACCCTTTGAACTGGTGGCTTATCCTCGGAGGTTTCCAGAAACAGTACCTTTCCGTTCCAGAATTCGCTCTTCGCCCAGAATTCAGTGCCGTTCAGTATTTCCAACACTTCGATAGAGCCACCATAGAGTTCACCAGTTGCAGCACCAGAGCCCTGTAAGAAATGCCATCCATCATCTTGCTTCAACTCTTTCGTCTTACCAACGTTTTCTAGATTGATCCAATCAAGGTACCCGTCGCAGAAAACGCCGTAACTTTCATACTCATATCTTTCTTGAGGAGAGAAGAGCATCGCCTTTACGTGCTCAACGAAACTTTTCGGAAGCGCGCCGACTTGGGAGAAACCAGCCATCACCGATGGTCCATTAAAAGTCACCAGCCCCATTTGATTTATGTAGGTCAGTAGCGTGGTCGTATCTGAATATCCCATCAGTATCTTTGGGTTCTTCTTAATTGTCACGGGATTAATAAACGGAAGAATCCTTATGGAGTCATCTCCACCAATTGATGCAAAGATCGCCTTCACTTCGGGGTCGGCGAACGCATCGTTAACGTCCTTTGCCCTTGCACGTGGATTTCTGAAGAGAAAGTCGTTGTCCGCACGGGCGCTGGGAAACTCTTTAACCTGCAATCCCAGACCTCTTAGCGCTTCCAAACCCTTTTCATAGATGTGAGGAAATATGCTTGGTCCGCCCCACGATGGGCTGACAACTGCGACTGTGTCTCCAATGACCAATCTCGACGGCTTAAGCAAAGCCGAACATCTCCACATTCGCATTAAGAATCAAACAGAACGGATGCCCAATCGGGTCGAAGTACACGCGAAAATTGGTTGCCGATTGAAACGGAGATTTCGTGGCTCCCAAAGCAAGAACTCTTTCTTCTGCCACGTCTAGATCTTTCACATAGAAGTCAAGGTGCATCTGCTGAGGAACTGGACCTTCGGGCCAGGTTGGTGCAACGTAGTTGCTGATTTTCTGAAAACAAATCGCCTCTTCGCCGTCTCGCAAGAGGCAGTACCAAGTTACTTTCTCGGGATCAAAATCCCCTAAAGGCTCCATCTCGAGTCCGGAGAGCTTCGAATAGAACTCCGCGAGAGCAAGAGGATCCGGGCAATCAATAGCTGGATAGGAATACTTGGCAATTGGCATGGCTAGAAGTTACCTAACTAGTCTCTATTTGCCTATAGCTTCCATCATCTGATCCCCATGTTCGCGCGGGTGGTTCGTATAGGCTCGAAGCCAGTCTTTCATCGTGAATCTGCCGTAGTCGGTGTGCATCCCATACTTCTCTAGATCTTCCACCGCCAACCGACCCACGATGTCCAAACTTGAGGCACGTACCGCCCTGATCAGTGCTATCGAATTTTCAATCGGAAGTTCGGTGTAGCCCAACCTCGGATGTCGGGCCCACGCGGCTTCGTCATATCCCTGGATAGTTGATCCCTCCGGTTCAGCGACAATACGTCTGATCCGGGTATGTGATTGGGTTTCAGAATCCGCCATGTGATGGATGACCTGACGTGGGGTCCAACCATCGGGTTGATGCGTATCGAGATTGGAGGGCGACAAAGTCGCGTATAGATCGAAAAAGTACTGGGTTGATGCTTCGTATTCACGTGCGTAATCGCTGATATCCATACCCGAGATTGTAGGAGATTCAACTCCACTCTCGTCGAAATTACCTTGATAGTTCAGTAGCGCAGACCGCTTCGACATTTGCCAGAGGAATGTCGATCGTGGCTCTGACGAGTTCACCATTCACACGGAAATATTCATGAGTCAAGATATCTCGCATTCCTGCGATCTCCTTCCACGGGATATCTGGATACCTCTGTTTTACCTCAGTCGACAAAGACTTTACGGCCTCGCCGATCACGATCAAGTCATAGAGGATGGAATCGAGTGCGGTCTTAGCGATTGCCCATTCCTCTTCGCTCTCGGCTTTGACCAGCATAAGTTCTGAATACTTGATTCTTGCGATGCGCTCCCGGATGTCCCGGAATCGATCTTCTTCTTCCCTTGGGCTCAAAGCGGCACTGCCTCTGACAGAGCATTCTTGAGTACCTCTGCTTTAAGCGCCCCGGCTGGCGCCACCTCAACACGCTCCCCCAGTAGTTTCGAAAGTGCCTCGTTCAGTTTGAGGATGGGTAGAAGTCCTTGAGTGAGATCGAAATCAACGAGAAAATCCACGTCACTTTGCTTTGTGTCTTCCCCGCGTGCGACCGAACCAAATAAGCGCACATTCGTAGCCCCCGACTTCTCCATCAACGATTTGATTGCCACCTTTTCCCTCCTAACTTTTCGCGCGCGCGTTCCTGACAAATCTGTGGCTGAAGCCTTTTTAATTTGCACATCAAGGTCATACCCTCCTGCCCTCAACAACCGCAACAAAGTGGACGTTGACGGCGATGCCTTCCCCGCTTCGTATCTCGCGACTGCCGGTTGAGAGGTCCCAGCGCGTAGTGCCAACTCCTCTTGGCTTAATCCTGCTTTGTGACGGACCAAAGAAATGATCGCGGCACTGTCCAATGTGTTCATGGCAGGAGTATATACCTGTACCAGTATAAACAATAAAAAAAAAATTAATTTCGAATAACCCTAATTGGAGGAGAAAAGGAATCGCACCCCTGCTCTGGTGGCAAAGGTGCGACGTAGGTTGGATAACCGATTGGTAGCCCCGAAGGGATTCGAACCCTCGTAGCTGGCTTGAGAAGCCAGAGTCCTAGGCCGCTAGACGACGGGGCCCTAGATTTATCAAAAGTGATCGCCTGCGGCTTTCACTTTCTAGTCCAAACTGTCTTTCGCTGGGGTACCAGGACTCGAACCTAGACTTACTGAACCAGAATCAGCAGGGCTGCCAATTACCCCATACCCCAAAAGGCGTTCGCAAGGATACCGTAGAAACTAGAGGGCCAAAGCCCCTGAAATCCGCGCGAGACTTGCACTTTTGCCCAATAACTCCATCGATTCGAATAGCGGCGGGGAGATCGTGCTGCCGGTGACCGCGATGCGGACAGAGCCGAATGCCACTCGCGGCTTGAGCCCCATCTCCTCGATCAGGGATGATCGAAGGGCCGCCTCAATGCTCGAATGAGTCCATTCCTCAAGGGGAACCAACTCACCCAAACTCCTTGCTAAAACCGCCTTCGACGCGTCATCACTGATCTTCGCAATCGACTCGGGCTCTATCGCGAAGTCCTTGACGAAGAGAAACTTCAGCATCTCCGGAATTTCGCTCAGTTTTGTGATTCGTTCTTGAATGATCGGAAGGGCTGCTTTGACGAGAGCAATCTCCTCTTCCGATCCCTCGATCACGTCGGCCTTCTTCAAGAATGGTAGAGACCAATCAAGGAAGTCATCGAGGGTAAGTGCGCGAATCTTGTCACCATTGATCGCTTCGAGTTTCTTCATGTCGAACTTCGCAGGCGAACTATGCACGCGCTCCACCGTGAAGAGCTCGGTGAGCTCTTGCATCGTGACGTTCTCGCGATCCTCTCCCGGCGACCAGCCGAGGAGAGCTAGGTAATTGCAGATTGCCTCAGGCAGGAATCCCGCCTCGCGATACCAATTGACAGACACCTCGCCATTTCGCTTGGACAACTTGGCGTTGTCCTGGCCCATCACGAAAGGCAAGTGCGCAAAGGTCGGAAACTCTTCATCTGTAAGTCCCATCGCCTGATACACGCGAATCTGGCGAGGGGTGGATGAGAGAAGATCTTCACCACGGAGAACGTGAGTGACTTTCATCAGCACGTCATCGACGGCAGCGGCCAGCGTGTAAAGAGGTGAACCGTCACCGCGGACAAGAACAAAGTCAGGGACGAACTTGTGGTCGAAGGAGACTTCGCCGCGAATCTGGTCCACGAAGGTCGTCTGTCCATCAGGCATGCGCATGCGGATGACAGGTAGGCGTCCCTCTGATCTGAAGGCTGCGATGTGATCTTCGCTCAAATTGCGGCATTGCCCGTCGTACCCCGGTGCGATGTTGGCTGCACGTTGTGCTTCACGGCGCGCTTCCAATTCCTCTGCAGTGCAGAAGCAGTAGTAGGCATCCTTCTGATCCAAAAATTTCTGCGCCCAGTGGGCATAAATATCTAGACGCTGCGACTGCTGATACGGGCCGTACTCTCCGCCGACTTCTGGGCCTTCATCCCATTGCAAACCAAGCCAGCGAAGCGTGTCGATGGCGGCGGCGATGTACTCATCGGTGACGCGAGTCGTGTCAGTGTCTTCAATGCGGAAGATGAACGTCCCGCCAGTATGACGAGCGTAGGCCCAGTCGAACAGGGCGGTGCGGATATTTCCGACGTGAAGATCGCCAGTGGGAGACGGGGCAAATCGCACCCGAACTTTCTTATCAGCCATGATTGCTCAGCCTATTCGTTAGTTCACCTAAGCCCTCTATTGCCACAGTGACAACGGATTTTTCTGACATCGAGCCAATTCCTGCTGGGGTGCCCGTCAAGATCACGTCGCCGGGAAGAAGCGTCATCACTTGGGTGACGAAGTTGATGATCTCAGGGATCCCGTTGATCATGTCGGACAGTCGCCCGTCTTGCTTCACCTCACCATTGACAGAGGTGGTTATCCGCTGATTGCCTGGAACGAATTCTGTTTCAATCCATGGTCCAAGCGGACAGAAAGTGTCGAAGCCCTTTGCTCGCGTCCACTGTCCGTCTATCTTCTGAAGATCGCGCGCGGTCACATCGTTTCCGATGGTGTAACCGAAGATCACATCATGGGCTCGCTCTTTGGGCACGTCCTTGCAGATACGGCCAATGACGATCGCAAGTTCGCCTTCGTAATCCACGCGCTCACTCATCGCTGGCCACATGATCGTGTCATCTGGCCCGATCACAGATGTGTTGGGTTTGAGAAAAATAATGGGCTCCTCGGGTACTTCCCCGCCCATCTCTTTCGCATGATCGGCGTAATTCTTTCCGATGCAGACGACCTTGCTGCGGGGCAACACCGGCGCCAACAAACGCACCTGGGAGACGGGAACGACCTGCCCCGTCGGCTTGACCCCTGAGTAGAGCGGATCCCCCGTTATGACTGCGATTGCATCCTCGGCGAGTACCCCGAACAAGGGGTCTTTTCCGAGGTTGAGAGTGGGATCTGCAGTAGCAGGAGAGAATCGAACAATACGCATTGGGCTAGGGTATCGCGCCTCAGAGCGAGGTTATTTCACCCGATGAATCAATCCGCCAGATCAAGCATTTTGGGGCATATCCGCGTGCTGGCGCGATGTTTATCGGCCCATCTCCGAAAATAACAATCGCCTCAATTCCGGAAATCTGACTTGCCATGGCCACCGTGAATACAGCAGTCGCCGCATCGACGGTGAAACCAGGAATCGAAATGTTTATCGCAACGTAGGTGCGTCCCGTTGAATCACGTAGAGCAGCCGCTTGCTCTGAATTGGTTCGGCGTTGGGTCGCACGAGCGAGAGTTTCAAGCTTGGCATCTTCAGGATTGGAGAAACTAAAGCTCGTCATGCTCGCCCGCATCCGATGGAGCCTCTCGTTCCACAATGACGCTACTTATTCGGCGTCTGCGGCCGATCGGGCGCTCCGCCGTGATATTCCATCCGTTGACGAAGATAGTGCTGCCAGGAATCGGAACTCGTCCCAATTTCTTGGCCATAAGACCGCCGACAGTGTCGACATCGTGGTACTCGCTTTCGGCAACGGTGATATTCAATTCCCGTGCCAGGTCTTCAACATGCAATGTAGCTTGCGCTCTGGCCTTGTCTTCATTGAGCCAAATGAATGCTTCCTCACCGTCGTCGTATTCGTCTTCGATTTCACCGACAATCTCTTCCAAGATGTCCTCGATGGTGATAATTCCTGCTGTCCCGCCGTATTCGTCGATCACGATGGCAAGGTGAATCTGGTCCCTCTGCATCTCCTTGAGAAGTTCCACCGCTGTTTTACTCTCTGGAACGAAAGTCGCTGGCCTCATGTGTTGCTCGACCTTCTCTGTCTGCTCTGCTTCGTGATGATCTAGTGCGCGCTTGGCAAGATCCTTCACGTAGGCAATGCCAATAATGTTGTCGACGTCCGTCCCGACGACAGGCACGCGAGAAAAGCCAGAACGCAACGCAAGGGAGAGCGCCTGGCGCAGAGTCTTGTCCCTTTCAATCCAGACCATCTCAGTTCGCGGCACCATGAGTTCGCGCACCAATGTGTCACCAAGTTCGAAGACGGAGTGAATCATCTCGTGTTCGTCGGACTCCACAAGACCGCGTTCGTGCGCCTGGTCAACCAAGTCTCGGAGTTCGGCTTCCGATGCAAAGGGACCTTGGCGAAAACCTTTTCCTGGGGTTATGGCATTGCCGATGGCGATGAGCAAAGTAGTAATGGGGCCCAGAATAAAAGCCAATGCATATGCCGCTACAGCGCCACTTCGAGCCCAGACATGGGGATTCTGCTTACCAAGAGTTCGAGGACCTACGCCGACGATGACGTAGGAGAGCACGACCATAATGACAACGGTGAGGAACAGAGCCTGAGCGCCATCGAAGTCTCGAGACAAAATAACTGCAAGAAGAACCGTCGCAGTAAGTTCGCACGTCTTGCGCACCAGCAGAAGGACGTTGAGGTACCGAGCCGCGTCCGAGGTCACCTTGCGGAGAACACCTCCGCCTGGTCGGGACTCGAGTTCTTCAATCTTGATCCGCGAAATTGAGGTAAGAGCTGCCTCGCTGCCGGCCAAGAAGCCAGCGAAGGCAAGAAGGGCGATGATCGCAAGAATGATCACTGATGTCATTTGCTCCACCTGGCGACGATCGACTCCTGCAGATCAAACATCTTTTTTTCATCCTCTTTGTTGTCGTGGTCATAGCCCACAATATGCAATAACCCGTGAATACCCAATATCGAGATCTCGTGAGTGAAGGAGTGGTTGGCAGATTCTGCTTGGCGGATCGCAACCTGTGGGCACAAGACGATATCGCCCAATATTCCCGGCTCAGATGAATTCGGTCGAAGTTCATCCATCGGAAAAGTCAACACGTCGGTTGGTCCCGGTTCAGCCATCCACTTAATGTGCAATTGAGTCATTTCTTCTTCGTCCACGAGAAGAACGTCGAGATCGCACTCTGGGTGCAGACCTAGTTCGGCCATGCCGAACTGAAGCAAAGAGGTGAGATCCTCTTCGCTGTATGCAATCCCTGATCGATTAGTGATCTCTATGGTCATAATTTAGGAGCCAGGGCGCAATTGGCGAGGTGCCCGTTGCTCCTGTAATTGCGCCTCTCGATCAGCGCTGTACTTGCCATATGCCTCAACAATTTCACCCACCAATGTGTTTCGAACTACGTCTTGTGAACTCAATTCGATGAAGGCAATATCATCAACATCATTCAAAATATCGCGTATCACTTTGAGGCCCGACTTGGCACCTGATGGAAGATCCATCTGCGTTACATCCCCGGTTATTACCATCCTGGAACCGAAGCCGAGGCGGGTAAGGAACATCTTCATCTGCTCAGGCGAAGTGTTCTGTGCCTCGTCCAAGATAATGAAAGCATCGTTGAGGGTGCGACCACGCATGTAGGCAAGAGGTGCGACCTCGATGATTCCAGTCTGCATCAAACGAGGGATCGAGTCCTGATCAATCATGTCGTGCAAAGCATCGAATAGCGGGCGAAGGTACGGATCGATCTTCTCTGACAGCGTGCCTGGTAGGAAACCAAGATGCTCGCCTGCCTCTACCGCAGGGCGAGTGAGAATAATCCGGTTCACTTCGCGCGACTGCAGAGCGGCAACGGCTTTAGCCATGGCGAGGTAGGTCTTCCCTGTTCCTGCGGGGCCGATTCCAAAAGTGATGGTGTGCTCGTCTATCGCATCGACGTAATGCTTCTGGTTGGCGGTCTTGGGGCGGATGGACCGCCCTCGGTTGCTCAAGATGTTAAGTGAGAGAACCTCGGCAGGATGCTCCTGCGGAATATTGCGCATCATGGAAATCGAACGCACTACGAGTTCGCTGGTGAGCGTCTGACCCGACCGAATGACTACCAGGAGCTCGTTGAGCAACGCCTCAAGACGCAACCCCTCGTCGGAGTCGCCCTGAAAGGTGATTTCGTTGCCGCGAACGGTGATGGTCAACGTCGGAAAAGCTGCTTCGATAATCCGCAGGTGTGCGTCTGTTGCACCGAGTAGCGCAACCATGGGTATCGCACTAGGCACAGCAAAGAGAGTTCTTTCCATTGGAATTATTCTACGGGTTATCGACTTAACCGGGTGGCCACCCGAAAAAACGGCCTCCCAGTAGGTGCATATGAGCGTGAAATACGCTCTGCCCCACAGATGCGCCGGTATTAAAGACTGCCCGATAACCGTCCAAGCCTTCGGTCTTTGCTATCTCATCCGCCGCTACAAAAAGGGCTGCGGTAATCACGGACGACATTCGTGCAAGGGCTGCAGCATTCTCGACATGAATCGTAGGGACGAGCACAACATGAGTTGGCGCCTGAGGCATGATGTCACGGAAGGCGACGACATTCTCGTTGCGGTAGACGATAGTGGCGGGAATCTCGCCCTCAATAATTTTGCAGAAGAGGCATTCGGGGTCTAGTGCCATTTTCCCTCCCTTATTACCAAAGTCCAAGTGCAACGCTCAAAGCAGAGACCGCTGCGATACCAGCATGGGCGGATCGCAAGATCGTGCGGCCCAATTTCGCAGGAATAGCTCCGGAGTCTTCCATCATCTCCAACTCAGATTCTGTGATGCCGCCTTCGGGCCCAATGACCAACACAACCGAAGATAGATGGTGATTCTTGTTCACCAACTCCGACAGTTTGCGTTCGGTATGGGCTTCAAGCACCACAGACAAATCCGCGCTCCTCAAGATTGACTGAAGTTGGTCAGTGTCGACAACATCGGTGACCTCGGGAAGGTAATAACGGCGAGATTGCTTTCCGGCCTCGATCACCGCAATCTTTAGTTTCTCGACTCCGTCTGGAAGTTTTCCAATCGATCGCGACGCCTTCCAAGGGACGATGCGATCCACTCCTGCTTGCACAAGAAGTTCGATATTCTCACGGGTGCGATCACCCTTCGTAATTCCTTGTACGACGGTAATCGACACCTCACGCGGCGTCTGAAAGCCGGATTCGAGGACAGCAAGATCCACCGAGTTCTTCTCAACGCCGATAATGCAGACGCGGGACCATTTTCCTTTACCGTCAGAGAGAAGCAATTCCTCCCCCGGCACTGCCCGCAACACACGTGCGATGTGATGACCCACATGTCCGACGAGGCGACACTTTTCGTTGATCTCAGTCGGAAGTTCAGCAACGTAGAAAAGAGGCAGCATCAGCGACCGAATGCATCTCTGAATTTGCTGAAAAATCCTCCGTCTTGGCGTTGCATGTGAGATTCGCCCTCTTTCTCTCCGCGCAATTGCGAGAATTTGCGCAGCAACTCCTCTTGCTCCTTATTTAGTTTAGTGGGCGTATGCACCTCAACATGGGCAATGAGATCACCGCGTCCGCCGCCTCTTAAATGTGTCACGCCCTTGCCCTTGACCGGAATCGTTGCTCCACTCTGAATTCCAGGTTTGATTGTGACCGGAATGGGGCCATCCAGTGTCTCAACCGTGAGAGTCGTGCCAAGGGCGGCGGCTGCCATCGAAATTTCAAGGGCAACATGCAAGGTGTTTCCCTCGCGCGCTAAGTACTCATGTGGCGTCTGCACAATCTCCACGTAAAGATCTCCAGCAGGACCACCCCCAGGTCCCACTTCTCCCCGGCCGCTAAGTTGGATCCGGTTACCCGTTTCAACTCCAGCGGGAATCTTGACCGGAATCGTCTGGCGGGATCGCACTCGACCGTCTCCTGCGCATTCGCGGCATGGATTGGTGATAACGCTTCCATAACCTTGGCAGTTGGCGCACGGACGGCTCGTCATCACCTGACCGATAAATGAGCGGGTCACGTGCTGGGTCTCTCCGCGCCCCTTGCAGATCTCGCACATGGTCGGATGCCCGCCCTCTGCGCACCCCGATCCCTCGCACTTGGGACATTCCACCGCACTTTCCACGGTGATCTCACGTTCGGTTCCAAAGCACGCTTCATTGAGGTCTACCTCAATGCGTATCAACGCATCTTGCCCAGCGCGCTTACGCGAACGAGGGCCACGACTTCCGCCGCCACCAAAGAACGCATCCATGATGTCGCCGAATCCGAAATTGCCGCCACCGAAATTTCCGAAGCCATTGGCTCCGCCAGCATCGTAGTTGGCGCGCTTTTGCGGATCACTAAGGACTTCATAAGCAGCAGTGATGTCCTTGAAGCGATCTTGAACTTGCGGATCCGGATTCACATCTGGATGCAACTCGCGCACCAATTTACGATAGGCACGCTTAATCTGGTCTTGGTTGGCATCACGATCGACACCCAAGACTTCGTACAAATCAGCCACTACGAACCCTCATTCATATAACGCCCCACGTATCGGGCTACGGCAGATACGGCTGCAATCGACGCTGCATAATCCATGCGCGTAGGTCCTATGACACCGAGGGCGCCAAGCGGGCTGGCCTCACTTCCATAGCCCACCGAGATAACACTGGTCTGTCGCAAATTCTCTTCACTTTGCTCTTGGCCGATTCGCACCTGCACGTTTTCCCCAACATCCCCAAGCAGACGCATAAGGACAACTTGCTCTTCTAATGCCTCAAGAATCGGATGAATCTGCGTTGAGAAGTCTTCGCGAAAACGGGCTAGGTTCGCAGTTCCTGCAAGTACCACTCGCTCCTCCGGTTTTTCCAATGCCATCTCTGTCAACGTCGCAACGATCGTATTGACGTCGTTCTGCTCACTTCCGACATGTACCGAGAGAAGCCCTGTCAATCGTTCGGCAACATCCAGCAAGCGAGCACCAGCAATCGCCTGATTCAACTGTGAACGCAGCCCAATGACGAAGAATTCCTCAATATCGTGGCCAAATTCAATGACCCTCTGTTCGACCCGACCGCCATCTGTGATCAGAATCAGCATCAAGCGCGAAGGCATGAGTGACACGAGCTCGAGATGTCTCACCCGCGATTTGACGAGGGATGGATACTGGACGACCGCCACTTGCTTGGTGACATCGGCCAACAACCGCACGGTGCGCATGACAACATCGTCGAGATCATGTGCGCCCTCGAGGAAGCTTTCGATCGCGCGACGCTCGGCCGACGAGAGTGGCTTGATGGTCGCCAACTTGTCGACAAAGACTCGGTATCCCAAATCCGTCGGAATCCGGCCGGCACTCGTGTGCGGATGCGTGATGAGTCCCTGCTCTTCAAGGAGAGCCATTTCGTTGCGGATGGTGGCAGGAGAGATTCCAAGACTGTGGCGGTCGGCGATGGCCTTGGACCCGACGGGCTCTTGCGTCGCGACGTACTCGTCCACGATCGCGCGGAGGATTTCTAGACGACGGGATTCCATTGCAACCAACTAGATCGTGACGAGGGCGATGGAGACCAACGTAAGAAGAAAAAACGGAGGAAAGGAACTCTTGATCTTCTCAACTTTGAAATGAAAGTACATGGCCCCGCTCATGTCCACCCAGAGAATCACCAAGGCAATCCACTGAACAAAACCGTTTCGCAGGCCGATAACGATTCCAAGCGCAGCGGCGGCTTCAATCACACCAATGACGCGAGCAAGGCCATCCTTCACATTGACCTCGCGGGTAACGGCAAGCCCCCTCGGATTGCCGCTTGCCTTTGCCAATCCGGCAATGACAAAGACCAATGCAATCAGGGATGAAATGACGACATGTGCGGTACGCATAGGGCTACAAGGTACTACACAACTAATTCGCGGACGATTCGGTCGGCGATCAGGCGGCCTTTGGGGGTCAATTGCAGGGTGCCTTCTTCCCAACGAGTCGGATCGAGGTGCCCGCTGTGACGATAATCGGCCACTTTTTCCGCTTGGGCCTGAGATAAATCACGAAGTGATATTCCCGCTCGCATTCGGATGGAGAGCATGATGGCCTCATCTGACTTTTGTTGCGCTGTCAGCTCTTCACTTTCTTGAATGGGAGATCCTCCGCCGAATAGAGCACTCTTGTACGCGGTCGGGTGCTTCATGTTCCACCAGCGAAGTCCGGCGATATGCGAATGGGCTCCAGGTCCAAGGCCCCACCAATTCGCGTTACGCCAGTAGGCGATGTTGTGGCGCGACTGGTGATGCGGCTTTGACCAATTGCTCAACTCGTACCACGACAGCCCTGCTTTTTCGCAGAGCTCGTCAACAAGTAGATACATATCGGCCATCAAGTCATCATTTGGCATCGACAGTTCGCCACGCTTTATTTGTGCCGCTAGTTTCGTTCCGGACTCGACTATGAGGGCGTAGGCGCTGAGGTGATCAACGCCCAAATTAAGGGCCGTCGTAACCGAGGTGCGGAAATCTTCCAATGATTCCCCAGGCGTCCCGTAAATGAGATCCAAACTGATGCTCTCAAAACCAGCACCTCGAGCCGCCTCGACAACCTTGGCGATGTTCTCTGGGTTATGAGTTCTATCCAAAACTTTGAGGACGTGAGGAACTGCAGACTGCATCCCGAAGGAGATTCGATTGAATCCCGCCGCGCGAAGTTCGACAAGTTTGGCCGCGTCCACTGAATCTGGATTGGCCTCCAGTGTGATCTCGGCTTCAGGGGTCACATTCCATTTTTCTTGTATCGCTGAGATCACGCGACCAAGGTCTCGTGCCGGCAGAAGGCTTGGCGTGCCTCCCCCGAAAAAAATTGTGGGCACTGTTGCATCTGGCGCTTTGGCATAGGCAACGTCTAGTTCGCGCAGCACCGCGTCGATGTAATCACCTGAGACAGCCTCTAGCGTGCCGCCTTCTCGCAGTTCCGAAGGAGTGTATGTGTTGAAATCACAGTAGCCGCACCGCTTCACGCAGTAGGGAATGTGGACGTAAAAAGACAGGTCCGACATTGCGGTTACTTCCGTGCGGCTTTCGCCTTATCAATATCGGCATCAGTCGCAAGGGCTGCCACAAACGCTTCTTGTGGCACTTCAACACGGCCGACCATCTTCATGCGCTTCTTGCCCTCCTTCTGCTTTTCAAGGAGTTTGCGCTTACGTGAGATGTCACCGCCATAGCACTTTGCCAGAACATCCTTGCGGATTGCCCTGATGTTCTCACGGGCGATAATTCTGGATCCAATCGCAGCTTGAATTGGAACCTCAAATTGTTGGCGAGGAATCAATGCATGCAACTTGGCAGTCATCATGAGGCCGTAGGCGTAAGCCTTGTCGCGGTGCACGATTGCGCTGAACGCATCCACCGCTTCGCCCTGAAGCAGGATGTCGACCTTCACGAGATCGCCCTCGGAGTCTCCGATTGCTTCGTAATCAAGGGAGGCGTAGCCGCGTGTGCTGGACTTCAGTTTGTCGAAGAAGTCGAAGACGATTTCGGCAAGCGGCAATGTGTAACGGATCTCAACGCGGTCTTCTGAAAGGTAATCCATGCCCAACAATGTGCCGCGACGCTGCTGACACAACTCCATGATCGCGCCGATGAACTCACTTGGGGCGAGGATTGTTGCGCGAACAATCGGTTCCTCAACGCTCATGATCTTTCCCTCGGGAAACTCACTCGGGTTGGTCACGATGATCGAACGGCCGTCATCGAGCTTCACGTTGTAGACAACGTTGGGCGCGGTTGAAATAAGGCTCAAGTTTGATTCGCGCTCTAAACGCTCTCGCACGATCTCCATGTGCAACAACCCAAGGAATCCGCAACGGAAACCGAAACCAAGGGCCGCAGAGGACTCGGGTTCGTAGACAAGAGCGGCGTCATTGAGCTGCAACTTATCCAGCGCCTCACGCAACAGCGGATAGTCAGCGCCATCCAGCGGGTAGAGACCCGAGAAAACCATTGGCTTGGGGTCTTTGTAGCCCGCAAGTGGCGTCTTTGTTGGGTTGTTGTAATTGGTCACAGTGTCACCAACGCGCGACTGTCGAACATCCTTCACGCCGGTAATCAAGTAGCCAACTTCGCCAACGCCAAGGCCCTTGCTCGGAATTGGCTCAGGTGAGATAACGCCGACTTCCAGCATTTCGTGACGCACACCGGTTGAGAACATCTGGATCTGGTCGCGCGCGGAAAGATGCCCGTCGACCACGCGCACATAAGTGACAACGCCGCGATAGACATCATAGACAGAATCGAAGATCAGTGCACGCGCAGGTGCGTTGGGATCGCCCTTAGGTGCCGGAATCTGCTCGACGATCTGATCAAGAAGATCGGCAACCCCGGCGCCGGTCTTGCCGGAAACGAGCAAACAGTCACTTGGTTCGCACCCGATGAGTTTGGCTAATTCCTTTGCGAACTTCTCAGGTTGAGCCGCGGGAAGATCGATCTTGTTAAGTACCGGAATGATCTTGAGGTTGTTCTCCATCGCCAAATACAAGTTGGCTAGCGTCTGCGCTTCGATCCCCTGCGCGCAGTCAACGAGCAAGATCGCTCCCTCACTTGCAGCCAGCGAGCGCGACACCTCGTAGGTGAAGTCGACGTGACCAGGTGTGTCGATCATGTTCAGGATGTATTCCTTGCCATCAATGCCCGAACGCCAAGGCAGACGGACCGCCTGAGACTTGATTGTGATTCCGCGTTCGCGTTCGATATCCATACGGTCGAGATACTGCGCGCGCATGTTACGTGGATCTACAACTTCGGTGATGCCCAACATTCGGTCGGCAAGAGTTGATTTGCCGTGGTCGATATGGGCGATGATTGCAAAGTTACGTATCTGTGCCGGATCAGTAGCCGCCGGTTGCGGTGCCTTGGCAAGGGAGATCGCAGGCATGAAACTAGCCTCGCGTTGAAGGTGCTAGATAATTAACGAACGCCAGCTTTTGTAGCCGACTTCGCCATGGAAGACTTCTTGTTGGCTGCTGCATTCTTGTGAATAACACCCTTGGCAACTGCAACATCCAGCGCCTTCGATGCAGTGCGGAGTTCGGTTGTGATGACCGTGTGGTCACCTGATGCGACTGCAGCGCGGAACTTGCGAACGGCGGTCTTGATGGAGGAGCTGACCGACTTGTTGCGAAGGCGTGCCTTCTCGTTGGTCTTGATCCGCTTAATCTGAGACTTGATATTTGCCACGCGTAGTTCTCCGGCTCTAAAAGTTGAGATTATTGACCCTGTTGGGTCTTCACTGAGGGTCGAAGGCTACCAGCGAGGGCAGGTTAGGCTCAAATTGACCTAGTATGACCAACAATCCAAGCCTAGGAGGTTCTCGTGGCACAGCCAGAAATCACACCTTCGGCCACTAATCACTTCAGCGCGTTTTGGGAGGCGAGGGTCGGCGGAATCGGATTAATTATGGGCTTGTTGCCTCACGTGCTCCATCATGTCGGCTTTTTCGTGGGGACTGTGCTCATCGCGGGCTCCGGAGGTACTGCCATTTTTGGCCTACTCGGGTTTCTCCTCTCACTTCCTATGTTGATGCGCCTGCACAAACGGTTCGGGACTTGGAAAGCACCTGCAATTGCGCTTGCGATCTTCGCGGCGATGTTCGCAATTTCAACCTACGTTATCGGCCCCGCTATGAGCGGAACAGGGAATGCAGGCCCATCTTCCGTGCCAGCAATCGACCACAATTCACATCACTCAACTCAGCCCTAGGAACGTGAGCGGGCTATCTCGGTGACCGCGCGCTCGAGGGCATAGATCGGGTCCACTGCGGCGCCTTTGACCTCGGCATCCGCCTGAGCGATGGCACCTACAGCGCGAGCGATTCCCGCCTGGGTCCACGAGCCGAGCTGGCGACGGGCCTTGTCGATCTGCCAGGGAGCCATGCCCAAGACCCCTGCCAACTCAAAGGATTTCGAGCCGCGGTTGGCTCCGGAGACTTTGGCCAGAGCGCGAAGGGCAGATGCGATCGCGCTGGTCACCATGACCGGATCGGTTCCAGAGTCCAAAGCATTTCGAAGGGTGAGAAGGGCGCGCGAGACGTCCCCATCCAATGCGGCATCGGCAACATCGAAGCCCGTCGTCTCAATTCGACCTTGGTGATATTTGGCCACCATCGCCTCGTCGATGACTCCGACGGTGTCCGATGCGATCTGGCTGCAGGCCGCCGTCAATTCCCGTAAATCGGTGCCAACTGCGCCTATCAATGCATTCACGGCACCAGGCGTTGCCTTGCGTCCCAGATCTAAAAATAGATGGCGCACGAATTCTTGTTTTTCACTTTCCTTCTTGAGTGCATCGCAGGTGATGATCTGCACATCGGCTTTCTTGATCTGATCAAGCAGCGCTTTGCCTTTTACCCCGCCCTTGTGAATGAAGATTACCGTGATGGTCGGATCGGGATCTGCGAGGAAACGCGTGATCTCTGGTTTGTTCTCTTCTGGCAGGTCTTGGAGATCGCGGAGGATAAGTGCGCGATTTTCTGAAAAGAGCGAAGGCGCAAGCGCATCGGCGATATCGCCGGCAAGGACGTCGGGTGCGAAAAGTGTTGTGACTTCTGCCTTCTCCTCACGCAACTGCGCAAGCAATTTCGCAAGCGCGCGATCGGCGAGGGCGGCTTCGGAGCCAAGAAGCAGATACAGGCTCACCCCAACCTCACCTTCTGCCACCACGCACCGGCACTCGTATGGACGTTGAAATGATGGGCCCGCGCAGTGATCGCGATTCCGCCACTTTCGTCAGTTCTGTAAATTTTGCTTCGAAGTCTAACCAGTGCCGCAATGGTCTGTGCCGCGGGGTGGCCGTACGAGTTGCCTGCGCCCACGCTGATCACCGAAATCGCGGGTGAAAGCCTTCGCATCAAGGCATCGTCTTGATAGACCGAGCCGTGGTGGCTGACTTTGTAGATATCGACATGTCCCACCGAACCGAGAATCTCGGCTTGGGCGCTGGGCTCCAAATCACCGGCAGCCAACAAAGAAAAATCAGCCGTAGTCACCTCAACGGCGACGCTCGAGTTGTTGATGGCCGAGCCGTCCCCCGGCAGAACGTCGAAGGAATGCGATCCGTCATCTGGCCAAAGGGACCTTATAGTCACCCAACCTCGCGTTCCCATTAATTTCACCGCTGTTCCTCGAAATGCGATCACCTTCGGGACTTTGCCCAGCCATGAGAGCACACGTGCACTTTCGAAGCTCGGCTCATTGTTATTGCTCACCCACACCTGTCCGACCTTGCGATTGTGGATCAGCCCCTCAACGCCTTCGACATGGTCCGCATGAAAGTGCGTCAACACAAGAAGGGGCACTGATGAAATTCCCAACCGCGAAAGGCAGCGATCCTCCAATTGAGCGTCCGGGCCAGCATCAACGATAAGGGCCCGATGATTTCCCAGATTAACCACCAACGAATCCCCTTGCCCCACATCGCAATTGGCGACCTGCCAATCCCCATTTGGCCATTGACCAAGCCAGGCAAAGAAGAGAACAACGCTAAGAAATATCGCGATCACCAATTTCTTGGAACGCAAGAGGAGAACCATTCCAAGAATCAAAATCAACCCACCGATAAATCCCCCGAGTCCCTTCATCATCTCAAGGACGGGAAAATCAGCAGCCCAATGTGCGACTCCCGCGATCCACCCGGCTGGCCATTTAATAACGAATATCAAGAATGAACTGACCGTTGCGGATATCGGGGATATCAATGCCGCCACGAATCCGATGATGGTTATCGGTGCGACCATCGATGCCGCCAGTAGATTTGCGATGACAGTCATCGGCCCCAGATATCCAGAGAGTGCGACCAGAATCGGTGCACACATGACGACTGCGGCGATCGGCGGAGCCACCGCGTTCGCAAAAAATGCTGGTGCAAACTTTGCGAACCATCTGCTGATTCGCGGTGATAACAAGAGCAGACCCGCCGTTGCCAATACTGAGAGCGCGAAGCCCGGATCCCGTGCTTGCCACGGATCGCCAACGACAACAGCCGCAATAGCAAAACCCAACGCCGGCAGAGGGTCGCTCCTCTTTCCGATTCCCCTAGCGATGAGAACAACGCTTGCCATCGCGGCGGCTCGCAACACCGAAGGCGATGGCCGAACCAATGCGATGAAACTTGAAAGAGCGATTGCCGTGAAAACCAACCGAATACGAAGGGACCTAAACACCCACTGCATGCACCACAGGACGAAGAAGGAAATGATGGCGAAATTGGCACCGCTTACGGCCACCAAATGGGTGAGTCCCGAACGACGCATTGCGCTCTTGAATTCTGCGCTTTGCAGGGAAGTGTCCCCGAGAACCATCCCCGGAATCAGCGAGCCCGCATCCCCTTCTCCACAAAGTCTGCGCAGATGCATCCTTATTGAGCCCAGCCCACTGGCCCACCGCGACGCCTTGGTATCAACAACGATCTCGCCTCTGACAAGAAACATTGCGGCAATTCGAACTTCTTTACTGGTTCGCAGAAGCCCCTGGGCTGTGACCATCTGCCCAGGCAGCAATCCATATACATGACGATCTTGGGTGATGACTCGAATAGGAACGCGAAGCCTGTACTGCCTCTCTTCACTCGTAACTCGAAGGGCGGTGGCGAGAAAGGAATAACTCGTCGGTGCAAGGGTCGAGCCAAAAACTTTCGTCTGCGTCTTATTTGGGTCAGTGGAGATTTGAAATTGCACCGTCACCTTGCTTCCTACAAGGTTATGAGCGACAGAACTTTGTAGGCTCATCTGACGAAGAGACATAATCCCAGAGCCCAACAACATGGCGCAGGAAAGAACGACAAGAAACTTCCTTCGTTGTTGCGTTGCAATCAGCGCCACCCCGATACATAGGAACGCGCTTCGCCATGGCGTGACCCAACTCTGAGTAAGAGCTCCCGCCCAGATTGCCGCACCAAGAACTAAAGCGCGGTAATCAGTTACACGCGGACTTTGCTCTTGAACTGAGCGAATTTTGCACTGCCGATGCCGGAGACTTTTTGAAGATCATCCACTGAAAGAAATGGACCGTTTGTTTTTCGATAGTCGATGATTCTTGATGCAAGGACGGGCCCGATTCCTGGAAGTGCATCCAGTTCTCCCGCGGTCGCGCGGTTGATATTGATGGGACCAGATTTCTTCTTCACAACTCTCGAAGGCGCACTTCTCAGGTTCGAGTTCGTAACTTGAGCAGGCTCAACGTAAATTTGCTCGCCGTCTTTCACGATCCGCGCCAAATTAATGTCGCTGGTATCGGTACCGGGTCGAGTTCCACCCGCAGCCGTAATCGCATCCATCACACGGGAGTTCGCCGGCAATTCATAAACGCCAGGTTCCTTCACGCCACCTGCCACATCCACCATGACCTTTGGCGGAGCGACGACAATGGGCACTGTTTCAATGACCGGTTCGGAGTGTCCGCGAGCGACGACAGCCACCGAAACCACGCAGACAAGGGCGAAGACCGCCAGTAGCGCGCGCTTATGCAATGCGGAAAAGTGCAGGTCATCTACCCAATCCTGCAGACGTTCACGAAGGTCATTTACGAAATCGCCCATGTGCCCATTGAAAAGGGCAGACGCTCGAAATCTGTGAGAAGTAAGCTCGTTTGTTTAGCGCGCTTAGTTGTTGATAACGATATTGACGATCTTCGGCGCTCGCGTAACCACCTTGGTGACCGTCGCACCCTTGAGCGCTTCCACGATCGTCGGATGCTCCAAAGCCGAAATCTCCAACTGGGCATCGGTAATCAATGGCGAGACCTCGATGCGCTCCTTGATCTTGCCGTTAATCTGAATAACCGCAATCACAGCGTCGGCGATAAGCAAGGACTCATCCACCTTCGGCCAGCCAACAAGGGCAACGGAGGGCTTGTGTCCCAATCGCTCCCACATTTCCTCGGCGGTAAACGGGGCAACAAGGGAGAGCATGATCGCGATCGCTTCTACTGCCTCGCGTGCTGCAGGATCTGCCGGGCCGCATCCCGAGTCGATCGCTTTACGTGTCGCATTGACCAACTCCATGATGCGCGCAATCGCAACGTTGAATCGCAACGATTCCACGGCAAAGCCGCCATCATGCACGGCCTTGTGCGTTGCCTTGCGCAATGCGACATCACCCGTTGTGAAATCAATTCCAGGTGCGCTGGAGATATCTCCCGAAAGCCTCCATGCACGGTTCAAGAACTTCACCGAGCCAGATGGAGATACATCTGCCCAGTCGATGTCGTCCTCAGGCGGACCAGCAAAGACAAGAGAGAGTCGAACAGCATCGACACCATGTGTAACCAACTCGTCTGAGAGTTTCACAAGGTTGCCGCGGCTCTTGCTCATGGCAGAACCGTCCATGAGGACCATTCCTTGGTTGAGCAAGCGCGAGAACGGCTCATCGAAGGAGAGCATGTCCATGTCGTTCAGCACCTTGGTGATGAAACGCGCGTAGAGCAGGTGCAAGATCGCGTGCGTCACGCCGCCGACGTACTGATCAACTGGCAACCACGTCTCCACTGCTTCGCGGCTAAATGCCTGAGTGTGGTCGGTCGAACTTGGAAAGCGCAGGAAATACCAGGATGAGTCCACGAAGGTGTCCATCGTGTCGGTATCCCTCTTTGCAGGCTTGCCACACTTGGGGCACGAGACATTGACCCACTCAGTTGCTCCGCCCAGTGGCGAGGTCCCCTTGGGTTTCAGGTCCAGTCCTTCAGCATCCGGCAATGTCACGGGCAATTGATCAAGCGGGGCAGCAACTTCTCCGCAGGATTCGCAATGAATAATAGGAATTGGCGTGCCCCAGTAACGCTGCCGAGAGATCAGCCAATCGCGAAGGCGGTAATTGCGCGAGGCCTTTCCAAGACCATCACGCTCCAGTTGGGCATTGATGAAAGCAATAGCCTCATCTTTTGGCTTGCCATTCAAAGGTCCGGAATTGACGAGTTGGCCATCTCCTGAGGTTGCCACACCGCTGACCGCTGGATCTTCCTCGCCTGTGTCGACGACAACTCGGACGTTCAAGTTCATGGCACGTGCGAAATCCAAGTCGCGCTGATCGTGAGCCGGCACGGCCATGATCGCGCCGGTTCCGTAATCAGAAAGAACGTAATCACTCGCCCAGATCGGCAACTTCTCGCCGTTCACAGGGTTGATCGCATAACGCTCAAGGAAGACACCGGTCTTAGGTCGATCTGTCGCAAGCCGGTCAATATCGCTTGCCAACTTTGTCTTCTCGACGTACTCCGCGAACTGCTTCTCCGCAGGAGAACCCTTAGCAAGTTCAACAGCTAGATCGCTATCGGCTGCGACGACGAAGAATGTCGCGCCATACAAAGTGTCAGGACGGGTCGTGTAAATCGTGACAGGCTCTTCGCGCTCTTCAATTTGAAAGAGAACATTGGCACCGGTTGAACGACCGATCCAGTTGCGCTGCATCGTCAGAACCTTGTCGGGCCACTGACCTTCCAGTTGTGACATGTCGTCAAGCAAGCGATCTGCATAGTCCGTGATCTTGAAATACCACTGGGTCAATTTCTTCTTCGTAACGGGGGTATCGCAACGTTCACAAAGTCCGGCAACTACCTGCTCATTGGCAAGGACAGTCTGACACGAAGGACACCAATTGACTTTCGACGCCTTGCGATAAGCGAGCCCTCGTTCGAACATCTTGATGAAGAGCCACTGGTTCCAGCGGTAGAACTCTGGGTCGCATGTATTGAAGGTGCGATCCCAATCGAATGAACACGCGTAACGTCGCATTGACGCTTTCTGCACAGCAATGTTCTCGTACGTCCACGGCGCGGGATCAATCCCGCGCTTGATCGCCGCATTCTCTGCTGGCAAACCGAAGGCATCCCACCCCATCGGGTGCATTACATTGAACCCTCGCTGAACCCAATAACGGGCAATCACATCACCTAGCGCGTATGCCTCGGCATGGCCCATGTGAAGGTCACCTGATGGGTACGGGAACATGTCCAAGACATACTTCTTGGGACGGTCATCATTTGGACGCCCCGACTTGAACGGCTCCAATTTGTCCCAGACAGGAAGCCACTTCTCCTGAACATAGGCAACGTCATAGCCCTCGTGGACGAAATCACGCGTGTTATCGGTTGTCATGGGCTTAGGTTACAGGGAATTGCACAAAAGCCGATCCACCTGATTAAGGATTAGGACCAAGCAAACCCATTCAGTAGCGAAATCGACGCTAAATCAACGAAAAATGATAGGTGAGAAACTAAACGAATCGGACCTCGAAAGCCCCTCATTCGGTCGCTTTCATTTCCCGCCGGAAATCTCCCATTAGTTTTCGCGCAACTCCATAAGTCTCCACTCCAGTTGTCCGTAGGCGCCAATCTCCCACGAAAGACGTAACCAACGAGATGCGCATTCTGAAACCGAGAAATATCGCCAACCGAACTAGAATTTTCAACTTCCTGTGGTCATTGAAAAACGGCAACATAGTGAAAAGGAGTTGGCATTGAACAAAGAAACCCAAAAAATAGATGAAGGGGATTAGTAAAAGTGGCAGCCAGATTGAGACCCACAGTCCCTGCAACTGGTTATCGATTTGATGTTTCCTCCAAATATGAACCGCGCTGATCGTAGCTGAAGTAAGGAATGTCATCGAAATCGCAAATATGATGATGCTCATGGCCAAAACGAAGGGACGGCCTTCTTTTCCCAAACTTTTTGATGCGGCAATTATGAACCCTCCCCCGACGACAAGTACTATCAAAAGAAGATTCACGAACACAGGTAGTGATGAAAGATTCAGGTAATAAGTCAGAAAAGTTGAAATCCCAATCGTTTGCCAAACTGTTTGCTTAACAAACCCTAAACCACTCTCTATTTCATGCGCGTTAAAAACCATAGGCATGCCAACTACGAGGATCGTGATGATCGTATCTTTCACCAGCGAAGATTCCCAAAGACCTAAGTTCCAGGCCAAGTAGACCAGCCCTACCGAGTAGCCAAAATAGATAACGACAACCGTCACGATTTTTGCGCCAAGAATGATCTTGACCAACACAAAAATCTTAGGGCGAACGCTTCGATTTGTGATGCTCCAAAGTGCGAGTCCAACCAATAAAATAAGTATTGCCATTTCAAGATTGCTCAAGAATTCCTCACTCCTAGAGCGCTGGAAGACGGTGATATGTTGGCGTAAGAACACCTTTCAATCTCTTGAGAATTAGAAAACCAGACAAGTTTAAAAGGATTTGCCCCATTGAAGGCCACGAATAAGCCATAGTCGTAGTTATATCCGCCGCTGGCGTCCGTAAAATTAACCAGTTTGGCTAGATCACACTGAGGGACGGTTCCATCCCATCCCAATTTGGCTTCAATCACAAGTAGATTGGTCGTGTCAACGCCCCGCAAATGGATGACAATATCCGGGTACACCAGATCTTTATCCTTATTGTCGCAATTCCTTGGAAGCCGCTTAGCAATCAAACCGTGTTTACTGTATTCGCAATCAACTTCGAAATCGCTAAACCACTGTTGAAGATACTCACCCATCTTATGAGTGATGCTCCGCTCGTGGGCATCGTGCTGAAGAAGAAAGCCATCGTTTGCGCACAATAGTTGCAACGAAAAATCTACGCCAGCTTTTAGTTCATCCAACGAAATCTTGAAATCCAATGTGTTTCCTCTCCTATACACCTAACTAGTTCGCGGAAGAGGCTCCAATCTAAACGGAAACAGTGCCCAAATAAAGGGCAGGCTCTCGGTAGTCGAGTCCACTATTCAATTCCGTTGAGCAAATGGACAGGCGGGTGTGAGGCAGTTCGGATTTCTGGAGATACCCTCTCCTCTGACGCTGCGCTATTCAACAAGCCTCGATATTTGAGTGTTATATGGGAGTGAATCTGACTTGCAAGCGACTTTTGTCCCTTCAAACAAAAAAGAGGACCGAACCAATGGCCCGATCCTCTTTCTACTTACTAGGCGATTAGCGCTTAAGCAGCGTCAGCGTTACGAATTGCTGAAACCTCGAACTCAAGGCTGATCTTCTCGCCGACAAGAACTCCGCCAGCTTCTAGTGCAGCATTGAAGTTGATGCCCCAGTCCTTGCGGTTGACAGTGGTCTTGCCTTCGAAGCCCACGCGGGTGTTGCCCCATGGATCAACGGCAGTTCCGGTGTATTCGAGGTCGAAGGTGATGGACTTGGAAACGCCCTTGATGGTGAGGTCGCCTGTGACTGAGTAGGTCTCGGCATCAGCCTTGGAGAAGGCGGTTGATGCGAAGGTGATCAGTGGGAACTCGTCCATTGAGAAGAAGTCATTGCTGCGAAGGTGGGCATCGCGGTCAGCATTGTTGGTGTTGATGCTCTTGGCCTGGATGGTTACCTGCAGGTTTGAGTTCGCGGGGGTCTCGGCGTCGAAGAAGCCGGTGCCGGAGAACTCGTTGAACTGGCCGCGGACCTTGGTGACCATCGCGTGACGGGCGCCGAAGCCGATTTGGCTGTGGGTTGGATCGATTGTGTAGGTGCCCGTGAGACTGGAAGTTGTTGCTGTAGTCATTGCCTTGCTCCTTAAGGAAGTCGGGGTCGATTTTTAGTTGAACCTTCATTAGTTGAACTTTCAACTACCTGATGACTATAACATGGTTGAAACTTCAATTATTCCCAAACTTGGCAAATGGACTAAAAAAGTACTGTGAGTTTGGCGATAAGTGATTTACCTGCGGGCCGTTTGCAGGTAGCGGCAGGCTAGGAGTTCAGCAACTTGGCGATGGCAATAAGGCCAACGAGCACGATGAACCCTCGATAAATGGGAGTGGGCAGTCGGCGGCCAATATGGGCCCCGATCTGACCTCCGACGATTGACCCGACTGCGATTGCACCGGCGGCTTGCCACGCTACGCCACCGCGAAAAATGAATACGATCGCCGCGGCCGTGTTAGTGCACACGGCGAGCATGATCTTTATCGAGTTGAGTTTTTGAATGGACTCATCAATCACCGCACCAAGTATCGACATCAAGAGAATCCCCTGTGCCGCACCGAAATAGCCGCCGTAGATGCCGGTGAGGAAGAGGCCACCGTCGCGCGTGATGATGTGACGGCGGTGTTCAGTTTTGCGTCGGGCAATGCGCTTTTGCAATCTTGGCTGAAGAATTATCAGAACTAGAGCAAGGGCAATAAGTATGGGCACAATCCTCTTGAACGCCGCAGCGGGAAGAACGAGGAGCAGGATCGCTCCTCCAAATCCACCTACCAACGACAATGCTGCAAGCCGCATGATCCGAGACCATTGAGTTTTCAATTCGCGACGGTATGCATACGCCGCACTGAGTGCTCCTGGAAGAACCCCCATGTTGTTGGTCATGTTTGCAACAAGTGGCGAGTAGCCAAAGGCAAGAAGTGCTGGGAAGGTAACGAGACCGCCAGAACCGATAATCGAATTCATCGTTCCTGCGACCATGCCGACGAGAACCAGCATGATTGCCTCGAAAAGTCTCATGCGTAATTATGTCTTGAACTCAAGATATTTCTAGCGAGGTTTCCAGCGCGGCACACCTTAAGTTTCTTCTCAATAACCATCTAAATGACGGTCCTTGTCGCGGCAAGCACAAGTTGATCCATCGCCCGTATGCAACTCTTTAGGGTTTCATTGCCGATGAATTTCTCCCCATAATGCGAAGTAGGCTTGTCGCCAATCAGAATTGAGAGATGTTTCGCTAGTTTTATGTCCAACTTTGCGAGGAGGGCTACGGCATCAGAATGACTCGAACTCGACGAACGTTCACCGAGGTGCCAGCAGCAAATAGCGTCGGAAGCCGCAATGCCGGCAAGAACAGCATTTCCAGCAGCAACATTCCGCGCCGCCCCTAGTTTTTCTTCCGCCTTAAGGTGTGCAAGTTCTTGGTATTGCTTGGCAACATCCAGTCGATTTTTAGCTTGTTCTGGACCGCAACTGGAGATTGCACCCTTCTTCGACGCCATCCTCACTTCCCTTTCTCTCGCATTTGTCGAAGCAGAACCGGCAGCTGCGGTCCTGAAAGACAAATAGTGTCCTTCTTCCATTCGGCGATAATAGGTTCGGATGCGCGCATTGACCTCTTCAATTCATTCACCGAGATATCAAACCATGACACAGGGTTGCCAATCTTGGCCCTGAGGCGTACCCCGCTTGTGTACTTCTGCTCCTCCCAGTCCTCCGTAGGTTCTTCCTTTGGGCGAACGAGAAGCAGATCTAGATCACTGTTGATGTCCCCATCACCACGGGCCGCGGAACCAAAAAGGCTTGCATGTAACGGCGCGATCTTCCATAAAGCTATTTCATCTTCGAAAGCACGTAACATCCGCTCGCGAATCGTTACCAATTCGATAATGGCATCTGCCGCCAGATGCTCTCTATTGAATCGACACATTCGAGAGCGTCCCGCTTGTTCAACAAGAATGAGCCCTCGGTCACCTGCATGGTTAACGATTTCGACCGCGCGAGGAGCGGAAACGCCAGCTACGCGGGCGAGCTGCCTAATGGAAAATGATGCATTCGCACCGACGAGAACGCGAAAGACCGCCGCAGTTGCACGAGGCAACACGATGTCAGTTGGTTCGCCTGTATTCATCCAATGATTCCTATGTAAAGTGTCATAAATCCTATAATAGGTAATCCCTTACATATGTCAAGGATTACCTTACATAGACAAATAATCGACTCGATCACACGGAACTCAAGGCCTGTGGATTGGAGACCCGGCGGCGTATGTTCGTAGCATGCGTGCATATGCAATTGGCAAGGCAGATGATTTGGAGCCGAGTCTTCGCGAATTACTGATCATTTAGTCCCTTGCCTTTGAGAATCTGTGGCACACACTTCTCGACCCTGGACTCCCGAGTCTTGGATTGCTTGGGCGAAGAAAAATGAAGAAGGTATGCCCTCTGCCGCCCCGGTGTCAGTGCGCCGAATGCTTTCTTCAACGACGGACTCTTATCCAACTTTCTCTGAAATTCCTCGGCAACGTCGAATTCGGCGGTCTCCTTGTGATTCACCTTCAATCCGGCCTTTTCGACTCTGATCGCCTCTCGAATATAAGCACTCACGACGGGCTCCATCTCGGTTATTTCCTTAGCGCTGGTGAACCTGATCTGGCGCGCGGCTTGAACGTTCTTAGTCTGCTGAATCAAGACTCTCTTGGAGTCCTTCAACAAAGCGCCCTTGATGAACAAGATCGCGCAGTAGTCCTTGAAACCGTGGAGGAGAACTATGTTGCTTCCCTCAAACGTGTAGCAGGGCTGGCCCCACTTCAACTCTTCTGTAAGCCCGGAATCGAGGACGATCTTCCTCAATGTAACAAACTCTTTCTGCCATTTGTCAGTCTTGCTCAGGAAGACATCAACCCTTGGATTCTTGGCATTAGTTTTCGCGCCCATGCGTAAGCACCTCCAAAAAGGGGAGCCTATATCTGCCCTGGCTTCTAGTGAAGGTGGATACTTACTTGTACAAAGTTAGGGGTTATCCATGGCCCATATAGCGCTCATCGGTGACGTAATGCTGGGCAGGCTGGTTGATGAATACCTTGAGTCGCACGACGACCCTTGCTACGTGTGGGGAAATACGCTGGAAGTCATACGGACATGCGAATTGGCCATCTGCAACCTTGAGTGCGTCATCGCCGATTCGGGCAGTCCGTGGCATGAGGAATCAAAGGCGTTCCATTTTCGAAGCCATTCCAAAAATATCGCGATTTTAGGCTGCGTTGGCATAGATGCGGTGACCCTTGCCAACAACCACTGCCTCGACTTCGGAGTCACCGCCCTATCGGACATGCTGTCGGGTTTGGACAAGGCCGACATTGGTCACGCCGGTGCGGGGACGTCCTCTGAAGAAGCCGCCCGCCCGGCCATCTTGAAAATCAGCAACACCAACGTCGGCCTGCTCTCGTTCACAGATGGAATGCCAGAGTGGGCCGCTGACGCTGATCGCGTTGGCATTTACTTCGTGCCGCCTGACCCTTCCAGCGCGCAGTGGCGGGACCTTCTCAAGAAAGTGGAGCATGCGAAAACAAAGTCCGACTTCCTTATTGTCTCGCCGCACTGGGGATCAAACTGGGGATATGAAGTCGAGTCCATATATTCCACGTTGGCCCATAACCTGGTTGATGCTGGTGCTGACATGGTGTTTGGGCACTCCGGGCATGTGCCACGAGGTATCGAGATCTATAAGACCAGACCGATCATCTACTCCGCCGGCGATTTCATCGACGACTACGCGATCAGCGAGATTGAACCCAATGATGAAGGCTTTATCTACATCCTTGAACTTGAGGGCGCAAAGCCCGTAGCCCTTCGGCTCCACCCAACTATCATTAAGAATTTCCAAGCTCAACTCGCCGGTCATCGGGCACCGCGAATAGCCCAACATCTATTGGGACTATCGAAAGCCCTTGGCACCACAGGACATTTCGACCCGGATTCACAAGTCGTGACGATCCCGATTCAAGGAAGCCAGCCATGAGACGCCACCGAATGCTGCCCCATACCGCCGATACGCGGCTCAAGATCACTGCAGACTCACTGGATGAATTATTCAAAGGCGCAGTCGAAGGCTTGAGCGAGATCATGAAACATGGAGTCACTAAGAGAACAAGTAATGCTTCGATTGCGACGGATGTGGACGTTTCGTCAAATGACATAACGGCACTGCTGGTTGATTTCCTCAACGATCTACTGGCCAAAAACATGATCGAAAAGGCCGTCTTCTTCGACGTCATCAAACTTGATCTACACGATACGAAGGCAACAGCAAGCGTTCATGGCGTCAGCGTGGATACTTTCGATGAGGATATTAAGGCCGTGACATACCACGGGGCGCAAATCCAGTTTCATAAAGATGGCACCTACGAAGTCGTGCTGGTGTTGGACATATGATCACCGAAAGCAACCTGACTCAAATCGGTCCTGTCGAATGGGAGATCCCCGTCTCCTACCGCCGCGATATGCGAGTTCCTGCACGGTTTTTCGCAAGCAAGTCGATGCTTAGCGAAATCCTCGGTGACCGTTCCCTTGAACAACTAGTTGACGTTGCCACATTGCCTGGCATCGTGGGTGTCGCACTTGCGATGCCTGACATTCATGAGGGATACGGCTTTCCAATCGGAGGCGTGGCCGCGACGCAGTGGCCAGATGGCGTTATTTCACCGGGCGGAATTGGCTATGACATCAATTGTGGAGTCCGGTTGCTTAAGAGCGATCTAGTACGGACGCAGTTTGAGCCATTCAAAGAAGCGCTGGCCTTGGATTTGTCTGGCTCCATTCCATCTGGAACGGGGCAAGGTTCCAAAATGACACTCGATTTTGCCGAGCTCGACGAGGTACTCACGCAGGGCGCTGGCTGGACACTGAGCAGGGGCTATGCCACGCAATCCGATATCAGCCATACTGAATCGCACGGCAGACTTGAAGGCGCAGACCCTGCGGCCCTTTCTGATTTCGCCAAGAAACGAGGATGCCGCCAGTTAGGGACCTTAGGTTCCGGCAACCATTTTGTCGAAGTTGGATTTGTGGAGAAGATCTTTGACGAGGAGGCAGCCCGTGTCTTTGGATTAAAACAGGATCAGATCACGATATTGATTCACACCGGGTCTCGCGGGTTAGGTCATCAGGTGGCAACGGATTACATAAAAATCATGCTTCAAGAACTACCTGAATTCGGGATCACGTTGCCTGATCGAGAACTAGCCTGTCTGCCATTTTCCTCGCGTGAGGGTCAACGCTATTTCGCCGCCATGTCCGCGGCGGCCAACTTCGCCTGGGCCAATCGCCAGATGATCACCCACCGCACACGTGAGGCGTGGAAACGGACCGTGGGTGCGGGTGATTTGTCGCTGGTTTACGACGTCGCCCACAACATCGCCAAGGTGGAAGAACATAAAGTGAACGGCACGATGATGAAAGTTGTCGTGCACCGCAAGGGTGCCACCCGTGCCTTTGGGAAGGGTTTCACCGAACTGCCAGAAGAATATCGGCCGATCGGCCAGCCGGTGATCATCCCGGGAAGCATGGGAACATCGTCATACGTCTTGGTCGGCGCCGCCAACGCAATGGAGAAGACATTCGGCTCCGCCTGCCATGGCGCCGGCAGATTAATGTCTCGCCATGCTGCCAAAGCCAAACAATTGGGAAGGGAATTGCAGAAGGAACTCGCTGACGGAGGCATCATCGTCAAGTCTGCGGCCGTGCGAGATCTATCCGAAGAAGCGCCCTACGCCTACAAAGATGTCAACGACGTCGTGGATGTCATTGAGTTAGCAGGAATCGCCACGAAAGTTGCCCGACTCAAGCCATTGGTAGTTATCAAAGGGTGACCTACTAGTGCACCTAGCTTTTATCAGGCAGAGGCGCGAGTTTGATGAACTGGATTAAAAGGGCGTAAATCGGAAGAGCAGCCGTTCCGTACCAGGGGTGATACCAACTTGTCGTGGCAAACCAATCACCAGATGCAAGGACGTAAACAGCGATCCCAATACCCGACATTATTATTTGAATAGCGCGCTTAACGTGGAGTACGACGAAGTCGTAGAGGCACGTGACGATGACGGTGAACACAAGAAGACCAAGTAGCCACGCATCTAGCTCAGATCTACCGGTCACGTTTTGCCTGATGAGAGTCGCAAGAAAGAGATAAACACCCAATACTTCCAAGGGAAAGTACTTCAATAACTTTGTTAAATAATCGTCTGCCGAAGGAACGGACACAGCAGGCGGCTCCACCTCTAGGGTCGACAGTCCCCCAGTCTTCTCCATCGCCCGTATTGCTGCACGTGAGCGAAGTTGCGCTGCGTCTGCTTCGGTGATGATATTTCGATCGAATTTCATAACATCTCCAATCTAGCTCGTCGTGTGAGGCAGTAGTTCCTCTCCACTAGAGACTGCCCAAACAACAGGGGAATTCGAGTGAACAAACCCTCAAAAGACACTAATACTCGCGTGGATCGAAGTAAACCTATTTGCTGGTCATTCCCTTACCTGCTCGGTAGGGATAAGTTAGGCATAATTCAATCAACTGGATTGCAAGTCGGAATCGTAAGGAGCCGCCGAGCGACCTGTCTTGTCATTTACCCAATTGGAGGAATCGAAATGGGTACTTACCGGGTTACGAACGTTAGACATGAACTCTCCAAAGATGGATCGCATAAACACCTTGAAGGCGTGTGCGCCGATGGAGTTCACTACTCCGTTCCCGAGGTAGTAGAGAGCATAAATCAAGGGAACACATGGAAGACATCAGCCGGCGGTTATGAGGAGACGATTGTCGTTGCGGCTTACTGTCACACGACCAACTGCTGGGCGAATCCGTACATCAAAACCAATCCCGACAGCACTGAACTTGATAATTTGGAGAAGTTGCCTGAATGCTAGATTCCACTGCAACAGCGGATCCTCGCGAGACTTCACGCCGATAGGAAAATCAAGTTATAACCAACTTATTCCCAAGTCTCCAAATAATGACTGCACCCCCGCCTACACTGGATTTTCATGGTTCCCGACCCTCGAGCAAAGAAGCGCGCAAAGCGCTCTGTTGGGAAGGAAATTGTCGCCAAGATCCCGACTAAACCGTCATCGAACGACGTACATGAAATTGTCTACTTCAAGCGACACGCAGAAGATGACAAGCGCGAGACCATCCCGGGACGCGTTTTCCTAGACTCGTGCCCAACCCCCGTTCAGGCTCATATCATCAGGGTTTTGATAGCAGTGGCGACCGCGCCACCGAAAAGGTTTGCCGGTGGCGGATATTGGGAAGCAATGAAGAGTCCGATGAATGGCTGGCACGAGGTCCGTGTAGATGGTCCTCGCAGAAGACACTTCCGACTTTTTTGTCGGCTTGACTATGAGGCGACAAACTATTCGAAACCGCTTCTTGTGGTGATGGCAGGGCGATCGAAGCCATTCCAAACAGAATTGTCTGACGCTGATTACAAAGCAGTCAAAGCATTAGGGAATGAATACTTCAAGCGAAATCCGAGATCGATCGCATGATCTCTTGCTTAATCGCCCACCTTTTCGAGATCTAAGCTACTGCCCGGATTCTTGGCTTGCGAACTTTCACTCGTTCTAGATTCTTCACGAGTTTCTTAGCATCAGAGGTGCGCCCCTCTAACAAAGACTTGCTAATCTGTTTGCGTTCTCCAACGGGCATGGGCTCGAGTGACACGCGAAGCCCAAGAGCTGCAGCCATATCCGCCAGGGTGCCAAGGGTTGGGTTCGCCGCATTACTGGCAAAAAGTCGGCGGAGGGAAGCAGGTTCGGCCCCGATGGATCTCGCCAACTCTGCCTTGGTGATGCCGATCTCCTCGCGGACTTCATCCAACTGACCCAAAATTGCATCAACAGTAGAGATGCGAATTGACTCGATCACATATGCCCGTAGAAATTCGGGATTCTCCAACTTTCTTTCTAGATCATCCCAAAACAGACTTTTACCGGCCTTCACGAAGATCCCCCGATCATTTCCGTCAAGGCGAACCGTATCATATATGTTACGCAGGTTCAAGCGATTTGTAGAAGCGAAAGAAGGGCATCTTCGACTGACCCTTCAGGGGCGCGTCGACAGGAAATGGAGTCAGTCTCCTACGGAGACATCTATGCACGATGTCTCGACACATCACATTGGTGGAGCTGAGGGGATTTGAACCCCTGACCCCCTGCATGCCATGCAGGTGCGCTACCAGCTGCGCCACAGCCCCGAATACTTCGGATTTCGTACGGGTGAGACCTTATCGCAGGTTCGACCCAGACATGGAATTGGCCAAATGAAGGCCGCTGCTATCGGTTCACGTCGGGTTCTGCGCCACTTTCTTCGCCGTAGATAGGTTCGGGGATCGTCCCAGCATTGTGTTCCTCCAGGTGCCAGCCGCGAGGGTTTCTTTGAAGAACCGACCAGGCCGCGTTGGAAAGACCGCCAATTGCACCCCAGTGCGGCAGCGGCAGTTCGAGCATATGTCCTAGAACGCAACGTGCAGCGCCGCCGTGAGTTACAACAACCAAGGTCTGGCCAACTTCCTCAGAGCCAAGTGCCCTCTTGATTGCCGACACCACTCTCTCTGCAACTTCTGTTCGTCGCTCCCCAGTCTCACCCGCCGGGTTATTGTCCCCATCAATCCAACGGACAAAACTTGCAAAATCCGCCGCACGATTTTCTTTTCCGGTCCTGCCTTCCCACTTGCCACCGTTTATTTCGCGAAGATCAGGATCAAATGTGACGGGAAGGTCGACTAGCGCCGCAAGTTCCAAGGCAGTCGCTTTGGCCCTTTGAAGATCGCTAGAAATGATCGCCGTCGGCTCCATGTCAGCAAGCAACCGCGCGGCATGTTGCGCTTGGTAGAAACCGACAGCATTAAGTGGAATGTCAGAGTGCCCTTGAAAGCGATTGGCTATGTTCCAGTCCGTCTGGCCATGACGCCATAGGACAACGCGATTTCCCTTAAGCACGGTTCTTTGCATCTCGTACTGCATCGAGTGGGATTGTTGGGCAATCGTTCCAGAGACGGTCGAGCATGTAATAGCGGCGCAATTCATCGGTTTGAATGTGCACGACTAGATCGGTGTAATCGATCAAGATCCACTCAGGACCATTTTCGCGTCGCGCGGGCTTCTGACCAGCCTCATGGAGTTTGCGCTCCACCTCATCGGCAATCGAATTAATCTGCGGGGTGTTCTGTCCGCTGGCAATAAGGAAAACTTCGCAGAGCACCAGTTGATCCGACATGTCGATTGCTACAAGGTCGTGGCCGAGTTTGTCTATCACAGCATGAGCTGCAATTTGCGTGATCGCGATTGCTTCTTTACTTGCTGACATAGAGGTTTCTTTCTTTGATATACGCCCAGACCGATTCTGGAAGATACTTTATCTCGCTTTCGTGCGCCTGGATTTGCGCACGAATCTGAGAGGCCGAGATGGGCAGGGCCTCAATATCTAGCCCTTCGCCGTCGCGGGCAATGACCATTATGTCGATGAGTTCCTGCAATTCCTTGCTTCGATGCCACTGCTCGAGGCCGGCATAGGCATCGGAGCCGAGAATCAACCTCCACTGCGCATCCGGTCGAAACGGCTTTAGCTCGTCGACTGTGTCGATGGTGTAAGTGGGGCCGGATCTGCGCACCTCCACGTCGCTAACCCACACGTGCGGGCGGATGTTTTCAGGCAAATCCTTTATAGCCAACTGCACCATCGCAAGGCGATCTTCTCCTGCAGCCAATGGGACGCGATCTCGTAACCACGGCTCCCCCGTGGGAACCACGATCAATTCATCGACGAGATCGCGGGCAAATAGTTGTTGGATCAGATGAAGATGGCCCTCATGGATCGGATCAAATGTCCCGCCATAGAGACCTATGCGCGTCGGACTAGTCAATTAATCCCGGTCGAGTCGAAGGACGAGATACAGGAGAACTAAGAGCGTTCCGAAGGCGAAGAGACCAAAGAAGATGGGAGGCGCAGGGAGCTTGCGAACTACTTCGCCGGCTAGTGAGATCATGCGGCAAGCCTATCGGAGAGGGTCATTTATGTGCCAACCAACAACTTCTTGAAGGCGGCTTCATCGATGATGGGCACTCCCAACTCCTGTGCCTTGGCCAACTTGGAGCCAGGGTCAGTTCCCACGAGGACATAGCTGGTTTTCCCAGATACTGAACTGGATGCCTTGCCGCCATGTGATGCAATTACTTCGGCGATCTCGTCGCGGGTGAAGGATTCCAGCCCCCCTGTCACAACGATGGTCAACCCTGCCAATGTCTGCGGAACCGTCGCGGCTTTCTGGTTAACCATGTCAACACCGGCTTTTCGCCATTTCACAATAATTTCGCGGTGCCAATCTTGCTCGAACCATTCGACAATGGACTCTGCGATTGTCGATCCGACCCCTTCTACTTCGGCAAGTTGCGAGGGCGTTGCCCTTTCAATCGCCTCCATACTTCCAAAGGCGTTCGCCAACGCTTGCGCCGCAGTCGGTCCGACATGGCGAATAGACAGTGCAACGAGCACTCTCCATAAAGGACGCGACTTCGCCTCCTCCAAAGCTGCAATGAGCTTGCCTACGTTTGCCGCGGGTGTGCCATCTTTCTTGCGGAAAAAATCCGACTTCGACAATTTCTCCTCGTCAAGTGCGAAGAGGTCGGACTCATCGGAAATGACCTGGTCAACAAGAAGAGCCTGCGCCGCCTCATAACCGAGGACGTCAATGTCCAGCGCAGCACGCGATCCGATGTAGAAAATTCTCTCGCGCAATTGCGCAGGGCAATATTGCGTGTTGGGGCAGCGGATATCAATGTCGCCCTCGGACATGGCTCGAAGTTCGCTTCCGCATTCAGGGCAGTTGGTGGGCATCACAAATGGCTTTTCTTTCCCGGTGCGCCGCTCTACCACTGGGCCGAGCACTTCAGGAATAACATCCCCCGCCTTGCGAATAACGACCCAGTCTCCGATGAGCACACCCTTGCGTTCCACTTCCTGCGAATTGTGAAGCGTTGCATTGGTGACTGTCGAACCCGCCACCTTCACCGGCTCCATGAATGCAAAAGGCGTAACACGGCCGGTGCGCCCCACACTTACTTTTATGTCCAGAAGTCGGGTGACCACTTCCTCTGGCGGGTACTTGTAGGCGATGGCCCATTTAGGCGCACGCGATGTGAAGCCAAGTTCTTGCTGCTGTTCGAACAAGTTGACTTTTACGACTACCCCGTCGATCTCATGTTCGAGGTCGTGGCGGTGCTCGCCATAATTTTTGATGTATCCAAGGACTTCAGACCTCTTGGCCAAAACCCGATATCTCTCGCTGACCGGTAGGCCCCACTCTTTCAATGTTTCGTATGCACCGCTTTGCGATTCGAATGCGGCTCCTACAACTGCGCCGACACCGTGAACCACGAGACTCAAGGGCCGCTCGGCGGTGACACGTGGATCTTTCTGTCTCAAAGAGCCAGCTGCCGCGTTGCGAGGGTTTGCGAAAAGCGGCTTTCCAGATTCTTCAAGGGAGGCATTGAGTTCGGCAAAAGCAGCAAGTGGAAAGAAGACTTCTCCTCGAACTTCAATGGCGGCCGGCACATTCTTGCCAATCAACTTGTGTGGCAGATTCTTGATCGTCTTTACATTGAGCGTGACGTCTTCCCCCGTAACTCCGTTGCCACGAGTCAGTGCGCGGGTCATAAGACCGTCTTCGTAGAGCAAATTGATTGCTAACCCGTCAACTTTTAATTCGCACAGCCATTCCTTGACAGCAACTGCTTTCTCAGTCCGATCGAACCAGGCATCCAATTCATCTAAATCAAAAACGTTGTCGAGACTCATCATCTTCTCGCGGTGATCAAACTGCTGGAAAGTTGTCGCAAATCCGCCGCCAATAATCTGCGTTGGTGAATCTGCCTCGCGAAGTTCGGGGTATTTTGCTTCGAGTTCGGTTAGCTCTTTAAGCAGAACATCGAACTCAGCGTCGGTGACGGCGGGCTTGTCCAGTACGTAGTAGCGGAACTGATGATCGCGAATCGCCTCGCTCAACTCTGCAATGCGATGCCGCGCCTTTGTTGTCACTGCTCGGTCTCGCAAATTGTCGCTGATCCCACCACGCGATCTCCGTCGTAGATCGCCATCTGCTGACCAGTGGCCAGTCCGAGTAGGGGCTCGTCGAGTTCGGCGATGAGGGAATCGCTGTCGTAGTAGTAGGTGCAGGCAAGGGGCTGTCCATGAGCACGAACTTGCACAAAACCGCGGTTGCGATCTGGGCCCACGGCCGGTCCGCACCACACGGTCTTTTCACCGATCATCCTGGTCACGGCAAGATCCTCTCGCGGACCTACGACAACTGTGTTGGTTTCGGGTTCAACTTTGAGAACAAAGCGAGGAGAGCCGTCAACGGTGGGAACGGAAAGCCCGAGCCCTTTTCGTTGTCCGATCGTGTAGGTGTACGCACCATGGTGCTCTCCGATTTGCGTGCCATCCTGATCAACGATCGGACCAACTTTTCTCCCCAATCTCTGGTGAAGCCAGCCAGCGTTATCTCCCGATGGGACAAAGCAGATGTCGTGGCATTAAGGAAGGTCACTTTAGGTTTCAATGTGCTGCTGTTTTCGGATGCTGTGAGCTTAAACATGGCGCGGCTTACAAAAAATAGTGTGCATTTGCTTGACCAGCAAGTTCGTTAACGCTGCATAAAAGCCGTGCTTAAGTCGTGATGATTGCTATCCAGAAGCGCTATCTGCGTATTCCACATGTCAACTGAACAGTCAGAGCGTAGCGACACAGGGGCTGCTTTTACTCCTCACACCGATCAACCCACACGCGCCTGACGATCGAAGCCGCGCGGGCGGGCGGCCTGGACGTCCTCGGCGTCGTCGTCTGCGGGTTCCCGGAGGACACGACCGACGAAGCGACCCGGCTCGGCCCGTCGGCGCTCCGCGACTTCACCGACGCGGGCCTCCTCGGCGTCGTCCCCCTCGTCGCGGACCCCGACGACGTGGACGCCCTCGCCGACGCCGTGGACGCATCGATCGACGTCGATGCGCTCCTCCTCGCGATCCGCGCGCACGCCGCCACGGCCCGCGGCGCGCAACTCGCCGACGCCGACCGACGCCACGTCTGGCACCCGTTCGCGCCAGGAGATCCGGGACTGGCAGGCGCGCGATCCGGTCGTGATCGA
>CAWJOR010000031.1:0-63034 GCA_963844465.1 uncultured Actinomycetota bacterium
ACGCCCTGACGGTTGAGCAGATGCGCATCAATGCGCGCAACTTCCGGCGTAATGTTTTCCGCGAAGGCCGGCGTCGCCCTCAACTGATCAACCAGCTTAAAGGTACGCAAATCCATGTCGTCACTGCCATTGTATCGGCGATCATTCAGCATATTCAAGCAACGGCGGCGCGACCAGCTGATGACCTGATACACATAACAAACATCGATCCTCTGTAGCATTGATCAACACACCAGGCCTCATCGGCAGCATGTCCTGTATATATTCGGGGAGTAACCAATTTTGCGTTATCTAATCCAGTACAACAGCAGCAAACCGGAAAGCATTCGGCCAGCCCCATCAACGAAGTTGCCGTTCAGTCAGCGCGAGCCGCTTACGAAAAGCGTCACGCCAAGCATCGGAAACAATAACGGCATCATTCCTCGATATCACCAGCATCCATGGCCGAACCAGCCGGTCATCGAGCGCTTCTTGCCAGCTTACCAAGCTCAGTCTGAAAAAATGCGAGGGCTCAGACGCTCCCATCACATCGCTCTTGCTCTTGAAAGTATTTATCCGGTATGCCCTCGGCCGGTATACTGTTCGTATTTTGGGTGTGTTGGGTTGGTGGCGTAGTCCATCGTGTGAGGTGCATATTCTTAAAGCTCGACCTACACACATACTCCAAAGAAAAGCTCCAATCTAGACCGAAATTTATAGCTTTCGGAAGTTCACTGCGTTCGTTTTACCAGTACTATCACTTTTACTTCTCTGCAGTACCGGTACTAGCTCGTCGTGTTTGTACTACTACTTCACTTTTGTCCGTGTCTGCTCTTAATCGTGTTCGTTCTCTCAAATCAGCATGCCCTGCGTTCTACCCGCGCCGAAGTCAGGCGTGAAGGCGAACTGCACACCGATCTGAGCTGACCGATCTCGGTCGTGTCGTTGAAGTCGACACCGTCTCCGCCCGACCGATCTCCGAACAGGTCGTCGAGGTCCACCAGCGCCAAGTCCTCGTTGGCGTAGGTCGCGACCTCAGCGGGAACCGACCCCTGGGATCCTGACGCCGACACCGGCGCGACGGCCAGCGCCAACACCCGCCCCAGCAGGCAGGCGATAGCGGACGCGCGGGCGCGCCTCGACGTCATCATGTTCGGGCACACGCCAGTCTCCCACTCCGGCACCCGAAGATGCCGCTCGCGCTGACCGAGTTCTCCGACGGGGAGGAGTCGTCCCGAAGAGCCGTTCCTCCGCCGAACTGCTCACTTCGACTCGACCGCCGTGCGCGTCGCGCTTCATTCGCGATCCGGCCGAGGTCGAGGACGTGACGCAGGAGGCCTTCATCAAGGCCTACCGGGCGCTGCCGACGTTCCGCGGCGACAGCGCGTTCTACACCTGGCTGTACCGGATCGGCATCAACACCGCCAAGAACTACCTGATGGCGCTGGGGCGGCGCGCGCCCACCACCACCGAAGTACGACGGCGAGGAGGCCGAAGGGTTCGAGGACGGCGAGCAGCTGCGCGACATCAACACGCCCGAGAATCTGCTGATGACCAAGCGAGATCGCGCAGACGGTGAACGCACGCATCGATGCGCTGCCCGAGGAGTTGCGCACGGCGATCACGCTGCGCGAGATCGAGGGCATGAGCTACGAGGATATCGCGAAGATCATGGATTGCCCGATCGGCACGGTGCGCTCGCGCATCTTCCGGGCGCGCGAGGCGATCGCGGAGCAGTTGCGGCCGCTGCTGGGGACGCAGCAAGGACAAGAGGTGGTAGCGGCCATGAAGACAGAATTTCGGCATTGATGGACGGCGAGCTGGACGATCAGTCGGCCGCCAAGTCACGATCGAAGCGCTGCGCGCAGAGACACGGAGGCGGTCCGCAGCTGTGGCGCAGCTACCACCTGATCGGCGATGCCATGCGCGACGCCGTGTGCTGTCGGGGGCTTCACCATGCGCCTCGCCCGGCGACTCGAGGCCGAGCCCACGGTGCTCGCGCCGCAGCGCCTGCGGACCGAATCTCCCCGGTTGTTCACGATGTCTGCGCTCACCAGTTCGCCGCGGTGTTCCAGTGCGTGGGTTGTCAGACATAAGAAGTTTTACAAACTCGTCGCGGATTCTTTCAGCTGAGATTATGGATATTCGTCCAGCCATGTCCCGCATCGCCCGAAGTGCATCGTCATCGACGCTAAATTCAAGTTGGCTCGCAAATCTTGCGGCTCGCATCATTCTTAGTGGATCATCCGAGAACGATTGTTCGGCTTTGCTAGGAGTCCTTAGTACGCGATTGCTTAAATCCTTCAAGCCATTATGTGGGTCAACGAAGATGGGTGCCCCCTGCGTCAACTCAAGTGCCATGGCGTTCACGGTGAAATCGCGTCTCGACAGATCCCCCTCTAGCGATTCTCCATATTCAACTTCCGGCTTTCGACTGTCGATGTCGTAACTATCGCTTCGGTAGGTTGTCACCTCAACGGTGGTGTCGCCGCGTTTGCCGACGACCGTTCCAAATGCGATTCCCGTATCCCAGACATTCTCAGCCCACTTGCTAAGAATCTTCTTGGAGACTTCCGGAGTGGCATCGGTGGTGAAATCTAGATCGTTGCCAAGTCGTCCTAAAATCGCATCTCGAACTGAACCGCCCACGAGGGCTAGGCGAAACCCAGAGACCTTGTACGCGTCTGCCAGCGAACTGGCCAAGGGTGCTCGGTCGATTAAGGATCTGATGGCAAGTTCTCCTGCGGCACCTAGCGCTCTCTTCATAATGGATAAGGCTAGGGCAGTACGCTTCCTCTATGACCCCTGCACCTGGTGCGGGCAGCGAAAGTACGAAAAAGAGGAGGCGGCGCAAACGCTCCGCCAATCGCGCCCCCCAATCTCAAGATTTGAAGACTGAAACACCCCCTTCGCGCAAGCCTGTCCCAAAAAACGACCGAGCTGCTTTCGCAAAAAGAGTTGACGAAGTCAGTGCCGGAGGGCTGGTCATCGATTTCAGCGGAACTCAGGGCCTTCTTATTGGTCGAATTGACCAGAAGGACAGTGCTCGAACTCGTCTGCTCTGGTCCCTGCCTAAAGGACATATCGAAATAGGTGAAACTCCCGAAGAAGCGGCCTTGCGTGAGGTAATGGAGGAGACGGGAATCGAAAGCCAGATCTCCAGGTCCTTGGGCATTATCGATTTCTGGTTTATGGCCGGTGGGAAAAGAATCCATAAGACGGTGCACCATTATCTCTTCCGTGAGGTTGGGGGCCTTCTTGCGCCACAGGTGACCGAAGTCGATGAAGTGGCATGGTTTCCACTTCACGAAATAATCGATCGACTCGCGTATCCGGATGAGAAAAAGCTCATCGCGCGCAGCGGAGACCTCCAACTATGAAAAGGCGGATGTCTGCTTTAGTTCTTGCCCTCTTCGTCGGCATCATCACCCTCGGCATTTCACCGATTGGCGCTCTGGCTGCCACTTCGAAAATATATTTGTTGGACACTCCACATGTCGATCTTCTTGGCACATCACTCAACAATGATTTGGGTGCTTCACTATTGCCGGAGGGACGTCTTGGTCAGATGGTCTTCACGCCGGCAGACAAGCCACGCACGTGGTTCATAGATGCCGCACTTGTTGATGAAGTGAATGCACTTGCCCTGAAAGACCCGGTTGCTCAAAATTGGCTCACTCAATTAAAGATTATGAGCATCGATGACACTATCGTCGCGCTTCCCTATGGACATCCAGAACTTTCCTTGACCAGACGTCTTGCGCCAAGCGAACTCACCTATTACTACGAATCCAGCAAGACGAGACTTCAGGATGCATTTGGTCGAGAGGTTCTTATTCAACGCGGTGCACGGTGGGCAACCAAGGCAACCACAGTCATCCCTGATGCCGTGCATTCATACACAATCAATCGCCGAGCTCTTGCACTCCTCACTACCGTGATACCTGCCCAGCAATTGGACGATCTGCGCTCAAAGATGGCTTTTTTGCTCTCATCGGGTTCGACGAAAACAGAGCAGATCTATTTCGCGCACAATGCAGATTTGGCAATAGCTGCCGCTAACCACAAATTGCGGATAGTCCCCGGCAAATATCGATTGACGTCGGAACATGAGAAGGTGCCGATTACTCTTGTCAACGATTTTGCCACCCCCGTGAGAGTCACGCTTCAATTGACTCCACTTAATTCCCGCATCAAAGCCGGCGGGCCAGAAACTGTCTTGCTTGCGGCAAATTCAAAAACTCAGCTTTCAATTCCGTTTACTGTTATAGCACCGGGATCTACAGCTGTTCTAGCGGAATTTCGAAATTCCGCCGGTAAACCGTTAGGTGATTCGGTAATTTTGGCCCTTAACCTTTCTGTTATTAGTCCAGCAGTTGCTTGGTTTACAGCAGGAGCCGCAATCCTTCTCTTCATGGCTGCAATCACCCAGAGTGTGCGAAGGGTTAAGAGGTCTCGCAAATGAAACCTAACGAACTTCTTCACGCTTCCAGCATTATGGCTCTAGGCACAATTATCTCCCGGATCACGGGGTTTATTCGCAACATATTGGCGGTAGCGGTTCTTGGAACAGCTCTCTTGGCCGACACCTACAACGTCGCCAACACGATGCCAAATATCCTTTACAACCTATTGGTTGGCGGGGCACTGACAGCAATCTTCGTTCCTCAATTGATCCGATCCTTTAGCGACGCTGATGGCGGACATGCATTCGCATCTAAGTTGGTGACGACAATCAGCACGGTGCTACTAGGACTCGTTGTTATCGGAGTGATTTTTGCCCCGCTTCTAGTCCGAATCTACGCGCCTGAATTTGCTACCCAAGGCTTTGAAAATGAATACCACTTGGCGGTTGCATTTACTCGGTACTGCCTTCCACAGATTTTCTTCCTCGGTTTATTTACGATGCTCGGGCAAGTTGCCAATGCCCGTGGATCGTTTGCGCCACTAATGTGGGCCCCGATACTCAACAATCTCGTAGTAATCATCGTGTTCGTCGTCACACTGATTGAGGTTCCCCACCTCTCAACACACTCCATAACCTCTGCGCAGGCCCAGTTCCTAGGATGGGGCACAACGCTTGGATTGGTCGTACAAGCCCTAATCCTCATCCCGGTTGTAAAGCGCACAGGAATACGCCTCCGACCGAAGTTCGGGTTGCAAGGTCTTGGAAAATCTTTCTCTCTCGCTGGTTGGACCTTGGTTTATGTCCTCATCTCACAATTGGGCTACTGGATAACGGTAAGGATTTCTACTGGAGCAGGGGTTCAGAGCGCAAAAGAAGGCATCAAGACGGGTGTTGGTTTTACGCCTTTTGGAACCGCGTACCTAATCATGATGTTGCCATACTCCATCGTCACGATTTCGATCGTGACAGCACTGCTTCCTCATCTTTCGAAGTTGGCAATTGAGAAGAAACGAGAAGATGTTCGCGATCAGTTGATAAGGGCTATAAAGATGGTGGGAGTTCTGACAATCCCAGCTGCGGTGGCCTTTATGTTATTTGGGCCGTTGATCACTCGTGTTCTGTACGTCGGAATCAGCAAGGCCGATGCCATTTACGTCGGGCAAGTTCTTGCCGCATTTGGACTTGGCTTAGTGGCATTTAGCATAAACATTATTTTGATTCGCGGATTCAACGCTTTTGAAGACACCAAGACGCAAGTGCCTTCGATCCTTCTTATCAACATCATCGCCGTCGCATTGTCGTACCTTTCCCTGGTTCTTCTCCCTAGCCAATGGGTTACCGTTGGACTTGGGGTTGCGTTTTCCATTAGTTACATAATTGGTCTGTTCTATACGCTGGCGTTACTGGATCGGCATACTGGTCGAATTCGCGTCCGCGATTTTCTTGGACAACACACCCGTCTATTCATGGCCTCGTTGCTTGCCATGTTGCCATTGTTTGCCGCCTCTCAATATTTCTCTTGGGCCAACGCCGATTCCGGCGCTTTTGTTAGATTCGGTGAACTCGCACTGGTTATAGTCCTCGGCTTCACCGGCTATTTTTTTGTCGCACGCCTTATCGGTGTTTCAGAGATTTCGGTATCTGGAGAATTGATTAGGACGCAGTTCAGCCGTATTCGGAATTCCCGCCGCGACCCAGGAGGCGGGGAATAAACCACATTGGAGTTGGGTTATGGTGAAGCCATGATATCTACAGAGAAGATCCACGATTTAGTGATTGTCGGCTCAGGGCCGGCAGGCTATACAGCCGCGATTTACGCCGCGCGCGCGCAACTTTCGCCGATTGTTTACGAAGGCTCGGTTACTGCAGGTGGCGCGCTGATGAATACCACCGAGGTGGAAAACTTTCCTGGATTTACCAGCGGGGTTATGGGCCCGGATTTGATGGATTCCATGCGCAAGCAAGCGGAACGCTTTGGGGCAAACTTGGTCACCGACGACATAGTCGAAATGAATCTGACCGGCCCGATCAAAACTCTAAAAGACGGCTCTGGAAATACGGTCCAATCTCGTGCAGTCATCCTCGCGATGGGGTCCGCATTCCGCGAGATTGGAATACCCAATGAGAAGCGCCTTTCAGGTAAGGGTGTTTCATGGTGCGCTACGTGTGATGGGTTCTTCTTCCGCGATCAAGTGATCGCCGTGGTTGGTGGAGGAGACTCCGCAATCGAAGAAGCAACGTTCTTGACGCGATTTGCTAGCAAGGTCGTTCTCATCCATCGTCGTGACTCTCTTCGAGCATCAAAGATCATGGCTGAACGTGCCTTCACTAATCCGAAAATTGAGTTTCTTTGGAATCACGAAGTGACTGAGGTTTTGGGAGATAGCAAAGTAGAGGCACTCCAATTAAGGAACACAGTCACTGGCGAAGTATCAGTGCGAGAGTTTTCAGGTTTATTCGTTGCCATTGGCCACGATCCCAGAAGCGAACTCGTACGCGATCAAGTGGATGTGGACTCAGAAGGGTATGTACAGGTAGTCGGACGTTCGACTCTGACCAACCTCGAGGGAGTCTTTGCTTGCGGTGACCTTGTCGACCATGTGTACCGTCAAGCAATCACAGCGGCGGGTTCAGGCTGCCAAGCGGCCTTAGACGCAGAGAAGTTCTTATCGCACCACTAGTTCAAATCATTGGGCCTAATGGCATCAATGACGCAGTTGGCGGATTTTCGACAGTATTGTTGGGAATTGGAAAATATGAGTAGGGGTAGAAAATGAGCGCATCACAGCCAGTGACAACATCAACCTTCGATGAGGTTGTACTGAAAAGCACCAAGCCGGTGTTGGTAGATTTTTGGGCCGAGTGGTGCGGACCATGCCGCGCTGTGGCGCCAATTCTCGATGAAATAGCAAAAGAACACGGCGATAAATTGACCATCGTGAAACTCAACACTGATGAAGAATCGGCGATTGCCATAAAGTACGGAATTACTTCCATCCCAACTCTCAACGTTTTCGTGAATGGGCAGGTGGTCAAGACGATCATCGGCGCAAAGCCAAAACCAGCACTTCTGCGAGAGCTTGAAGCATTTATTTAAACGCGTAATGGAAGAAATCTCTGTTGGTAAAGGTGCTAGTGGAGATGTTGCGACCCACATTATTAACATTCTTAATCGGTTAGGGCTGCTAGTTTCGCATCCGAGCGTGATTGATGAAGGTGTCGTAAACGCCATTAGGACCTTTCAGCAGATGCGCGGACTAAGTGTCAATGGAGTAGTTAATTCCGTGACCATGCGCGCACTTGAAGAGGCTCAGTGGAAGTTGGGTGATCGCTCCTTGTATCTGCAGCCAGCTCCGCTTCTTCGGGGTGATGATGTGGCAACGTTGCAATCACGACTCACGGAGATGGGTTTTGATTGTGGTCGTGTGGACGGCGTTTTTGGACCTAGGACTGAGAGTGCCGTGCGCGATTTCCAAAAATCCGTCGGAGTGACAGCAGATGGCAAATGTGGACCAGCGACGATTACTGCGCTTATAAGACTCACCCGGACAGTTTCCGGAGGCGCGCCATCGATTCTTCGTGAGAGCGCAACACAGAGAGATCGCGGACCATCTCTAGCCAACAAGATAATCGTTCTGGATCCCAGTTGTGGAGGCGATGATCATGGAATTTGCGCGCACGGCGTTGAGGAATCGGAGATCGTCTACGACATCGCCCAACGCCTTGAGGGACGCTTGTTGGCTCTTGGTGTCAGCGTCTTTCTCACTCGTGGTGCTAATAATTCGCCGGCTGAAACTGAGCGTATTGCATTCTCAAATGGAACCAATGCCGATCTGATCGTCTCCTTCCACGCCGACCAATACAAGAATGAGAAGGGTCACGGAGTTGCCACCTATTACTACGGTGCACAGGCACATGGAATTCATTCAGTGGTCGGCGAGCGCTTTGCCTCTCTTGTCCAGAGAGAAATCTGTGCGCGAACCGACCTTCTCAATTGCCGAACCCACCCAAAGACATGGGATCTCCTACGCCTGACAAAATCGCCAACGGTACGGATAGATGTTGGTTATTTGACTAACCAAGGCGACGCAGAACGATTGGCTAGGCCGGATTTTCGAGACGTAATTGCCGAAGCGGTGGTCATTGCAATCCAAAGGCTCTATTTGGCTTCGGAAGATGACGCGAAAACGGGAACCCTCCGGATCTCAGATCTCCAGAAGGCCGGCCTTCGAAGATAGGTAATCATCGAGGCTTTGAGGTGTGGGAGACTTCGACAATGTCCAACGTCATCGCGCGCCATCAAACCGGAGAACCTCAGAACCTAGAGGAGCGCTTTGCGGCGCGCGCGGCCGGAATGCAAGCAAGTGAAATCCGCTCGCTTTTCGCCGTGGCATCGCGTCCAGAGATCGTCTCCCTCGCTGGGGGCATGCCTAACCTTTCGGCCTTACCGATGGAGATGATGGCCTCGGTAGTCAATCAACTCATCCTTACCAACGGCGCGGAGGCTCTTCAGTACGGAAGCGGACAAGGCCACCCAAAGCTTCGAGAGCAAATCTGCGAAGTTATGGCCCTCGAGGGCATCCGGGCCAATCCTGACGATGTCGTGGTAACGACAGGGTCACAGCAAGCCCTGGATTTGATTTCCCGAATCTTTATTGATCCAGGCGATGTTGTACTCGTTGAAGCCCCTTCTTACGTCGGAGCCCTTGGGACTTTCAGACAGTACGAGGCACAAGTTGTTCATGTGGCACTCGATGATCAGGGGCTTGTGCCGAATGCACTCAGAGAAGCCATCGCATCTGTGCGAGCAGCGGGAAGAAAAATAAAGTTCTTGTACTTAATTCCTAATTATCAAAATCCAACAGGTGTACTTCTTCCAGCAGATCGACGGACCGAAATCTTAGATATTTGCCGCGAAGAAAGTATTTTTGTGGTGGAAGACAATCCATATGGCTTACTAGGTTTCGACCGACCATCCCCAAACGCCATGCGCGCAGAAGATAGCGAAAACGTCATTTATTTAGGCTCGTTTTCAAAAACTATTGCTGCGGGCCTTCGCGTTGGCTGGGCACTAGTTCCTCCCTCTCTCAAAGAGAAGATTGTCATTGCTAGCGAGTCATCCATTCTTTGCCCTTCTAATTTCACTCAACTAACGATTTCCAACTATCTGGCAGACCAGCCGTGGAGAGATCAAATTGCGTCATTCGTAGAGTTGTACAAGGTTCGCCGCGATGCGATGCTAGAGTCTCTCGAGCAATACTTTCCTTCGTCAGCTACATGGACAAAACCTGGTGGCGGATTTTATGTATGGGTGAATTTGCCTCCCGAAATCGACACGAAACTTATGGTTCCGAAAGCGATCGTCGCCAAAGTCGCCTACGTTCCTGGTACGGCTTTCTACGCAGATGGTTTCGGCAGTTGGGCGATGCGTTTGTCTTATTGCCACCCAACGCCAGATCGAATTCGCGAAGGAGTTAAGGCTTTAGGTGGTGTTGTAAAGCAAGAAATCGCGCGACGCAGCAGCGGATTCGAGATAGCAGAGTAATTCTATTTCTCAAGCAGTGTCAATAACCGCTCTAGATCGTCTGTCCCTGAAAACTCAATAACAATCTTCCCTTTTGATTTTCCAGATTGCACATGAACTCTCGTGTCGTAATAGTCAGAAAGTCTCTCCGCAATCTCGCTCATCTGTGGAGCATGGCGTGCGCTGGTTTTGCGCTGTTTCTTAGCATTTGGCATGCCGGCCGCAACAATTTCTTCGATTGCGCGAACACTTAATCCCTCGGCGACGATGCGATTAGCTAGATGCTCTATATCGTTCTCATCGGACAGTCCCAAAAGCGCACGGGCATGACCGGCAGATAAAACACCAGCAGCAACTTTTCTTTGGACAGATGCAGGAAGATTCAACAATCGCATCGTGTTAGAAATGTGTGGTCGTGATTTCCCAAGCTTCTGCGCCAGTTCGTCATGCGTGCAATCGAAGTCGTTAAGGAGTTCGGTGTAGGCAGCCGCCTCTTCCAATGCATTTAGTTGACTCCGATGAATGTTCTCTATCAATGCGTCGCGAAGAAGATCGTTGTCGCTTGTCTGTCGAATGATTACAGGGATGGATCTGAGCCCAGCAGCTTTGGCAGCGCGAAAACGTCGCTCACCCATGATCAATTCGTAACGACCCGCTGAAGTTTCGCGCACTACGGGAGGCTGCAACAAGCCAACCTCTTTGATTGATGCAGTTAATTCACGCAGTGCGTCTTCATCAAATACCGTACGAGGCTGTCTCGGGTTTGGAGAAATTAAATCAACCGATACCTCGTTCTGTTGGGCAACTTCCTTACCTTCAAGGGTCAATGACGTAGGGATTAGAGCATCGAGATTGGTCCCGAGTCCTCCACGTTTGACGCTCATGCACTTTCTCCCTTTTTGTAATTAATACTCACGACGTTTGAATCAAAAGGTTTTCCACGTTCGGATATCTCTCGTGCGATCTGCATATAGGCGACTGCGCCAGGTGAAACCGGATCGTAGGTCATCACAGTTTGCCCGTACGAAGGTGCCTCTGAAATTCTCACGGCTCGTGGGATTGGAATGTCGATCAATTCATTGGGAAAATGCGAGCGAACGCTAGCCGCGACATCATTTGCCAGACGTGTTCGTCCATCAAACATCGTCAACACAATTGTTGAGAGCTTGAGTTCTGCATTCAGCCTTTTTCGAACAATTGAATAGGTTTCCAATAGTTGTGTTAGGCCCTCAAGGGCGTAGTACTCGCATTGAATGGGGATGAGCAGTTCCTGTGCCGCAGCCAGGGCGTTGACGGTTAATAGCCCGAGGCTAGGAGGACAATCGATGAGAATGTAGTCGTACCCAATTCCCGCGCCTTCTCGGGCCGCCACTAGTTCGTTTATCGCTTCCTTAAGCCTGAGTTCGCGAGCAACCATGGAGACCAAATTGATCTCCGCCTGGGCCAAAGCGGTATTGGACGAGATGCACTCAAGATGCGGAAATCCAGCCACTTTCTGTACAACAGATTCAATGGGAGTGGTACCCATTAACACCTCGTAGATACCCTGATTTGATTGGTGTTCAACACCAAGGGCTGTACTGGCATTACCCTGCGGATCAAGGTCAATGACGAGGGTGCGAAGGCCCCCCATCGCTAAAGAAGCAGCGATATTTACGGCTGTGGTGGTCTTACCAACACCACCCTTCTGGTTGGAGACGGAAAATATCCGCAATCGTGCCGGTTTTGCCATCGCTTCTTTGAGGCGCCGAACACCTATGACGCTTCTACTCTGAGCAGGTGTTTCACGTGAATCCGTCACAGGTGCAAGTTAACCAGTCTTTTGAAGCGAAATGACCCGTCCGACCGGTAGTCCCTCAAGTTCAATTTCATAAAGGTGAGCCCCGGGAACGGTTTCCGCCTCAGCTGCGGCGCTCTCCCCTTTGATGGCTAGAAGCGAGCCACCTTTCTTGACCAAATGCCACCCCATGCTTTTAAGTTTCTCTAAAGGTGCCACCGCGCGAGCAGTGACGTAGTCAGCCTTCATCTTGAAATCTTGAGCCCTACCTCGTAAAACAGCGATCTCTAAGCCTTCCACCGCCTCAGTGAGGAAATCCACCCTTCGTTGCAATGGTTCGATAAGGGTCACCTTCAAATCTGGCCGAGCAAGTGCGATGGGGATTCCTGGGAGCCCGGCCCCTGAACCAATATCAATGACCGTGGATCCTTGAGGTATCAATGAAATGACGGGGAGAGAGTTGAAGATATGACGCTCCCAGATCTTCTCCCCTTCACGGGGCCCGATCAATCCTCGCTCAATCCCAGCCGTCTTTAAGAACTCGGCAAAGCGCTCTATCTCCGCCTTCTTCGTCGGGAAATAGAGTTCGATGAGGGTTTCACGTGAAACTGGAAGAAAGGTCAAGGCTAAGTGGAAGATTAGTTGGGGAAGATCACTACACAGCGATCGGGGTCTTCACCCTCGGATTCGCTAGTCAGACCCAGATCCTGAATGGTGTCATGGATGATCTTCCGCTCAAAGGCGTTCATCGGTGCAAGTTTGAGGGAGCTTTTTGTGGAGGTAACCTCGTCTGCGCTCTCTTTTGCCAACTTTCGCAATTCGTCCTTGCGACCGGCCCGGTACCCATCGATATCGAGCATGAGACGGCTTCGGTCCCCCGTGGAGGTCTGCACCGCAAGGCGCGTCAATTCCTGGATTGCATCGAGTACTTCACCCTGCTTGCCCACAAGATGGCCGAGTTTTCCCCCGACTATGGCAAGGGAGGCGCGATCATTTTCTACATCGATATCGATGTCACCATCGAGATCGGTGATATCCAACAAACCTTCTAGGTAGTCGGCAGCGATATCGCCCTCTTCTTCCAGTTTGGCGACGAGAGAGGTTGTGGGTTCCTCGACCTTCTTTGTTTCAGTCATTTCTAAACTCCTTAAACTTCGATTCTGACCCTTTTGTCGGGTTTGTTTGTTTTTAAACCTTTTGTCCTACTTTGATTTCTTCTTCGGCTTCTTTTTTGGTTGTTGGCGCTGGCCTTTGATCTCGCCCACCTCGGGAAGGGAGTCCGGAGCACCAGAATCCAATGCCGGTCCTCCAATTTTGCGGGCTTTCTTGGCCTGCAACTCAATATAGGCGGGTGAGCCCGGAGTGGGGTTTCGTTTGATCACGTAGAACTGCTGGCCCCACGTCCAAAGGTTTGTCGTGGACCAGTAGATCAGAACTCCAATTGGAAAGTTCACACCAGAAATAGCAAAAATTACTGGGAAGGCATAGAGCATTATTTTCTGCTGCTGCAACATCATGTTGTTGCTGGAATCCATCTTCGGCATACCTTTGACCATCAACTGACGTTGAGTTGTGAAGGTTGTTGCCGACATGAACACAATCAAAATAACAGTGACAAGCTTCACTGCTCCACTTGTCGAACCCAGGAAAGTGGCAGAGATCGGTGCGCCAAATATCGTCGCGTGTGCCGCGTTAACAACATCAGCCTGAGTCAAAACGCCATGAGCTGTCGGCGGATTTTTACCAATACCGTTTAGAACTGTGAAGAGTGCAAAAAAGATTGGAGCTTGGGCCAGTATTGGAAAGCATGAAGCAAGCGGGTTTGTCTTGTGCTCCTTATAGAGCTTCATCATCTCTTCGGACTGCTTTTGTCGATCGTCTTTGTGTTTCTTTTGGATCTCTTTTAGATGTGGTTGAAGCGCCGTAAGAGCGCGTTGGCTCTTGATCTGTTTTACGAAAAGAGGAATGAGGAGAATTCGAATAAGTACTACAAGGCCGATGATGGATAGGGCCCATGAAAGTCCGCTATCGGCTCCAAACATTGGAGAGACCAGCTTGTGAATCGAGACAATAACCCAAGAAACAGCGATATATAAGGGATTTAAGATAGAACTCATTGAGTAACGCCCCCGCTTACATGTGATTCATTTATCGGTTGTGAGTTAGATTTCATAGCCTTCTCTGGAACGTAATCGACTCCGCCGTAAGACCAGGGATTGCAACGTACCAATCGCCAGAGAGCCATGCCTAAACCTTTGAGCCCATACCTCGAGATTGCCGTTGCCGCATACGACGAACAAGATGGGTAGTACTTACATCTGGGTGGAAACATAGGTGAAATCCACTTTTGATAGATCTTGATGAGTTGAATGGCCAAGAATCTCATTTCGTCGCCATTGCTTTCTCTAAGACTTTTGGAATAAGTTGGTTGAGATCTTTTTCTAGGTTCTGCCCAGCTGAACCAGGAAGAGCTCGAACCACAATATGAGCACCAGCTGGCAGAAGCGCTAGCAGATCTTTCAGTTTATGCCGAAGTTGACGGGCCACCCTGTGGCGAACAACCGATCCCCCGACACTCTTGCTGATGATCAACCCCGCCCGGGCAGGCGTGTTAGTCATGGTTGGATGGAGATACACAACAAGAAATTTGCTCGACACTCGAAAACCACTTTTTGTTGTTCGCGCGAAATCATTCGGCGAAGTGAGCCGTGCATGACGTGGTAGCACGAGGGGTAGTTACGCGGACAGGCGTGCGCGACCCTTTGCGCGGCGAGCTCCGAGAATTGCTCGACCTGCTCGAGTGGCCATACGAGCACGGAAACCGTGTTTCTTCGCTCGCCGACGTACGTTCGGCTGGTAGGTGCGCTTGGTCGACATGAGAGGACTCCTTGAAAATTCTTGTTTTACGATTAATTAGAATGAGGAGGTAACGGTAGAGGTCTGGGGATAAGAGGGTCAAACTGGACCTCTCGGGCTGGGGTGTCACCCCTTCATTTGGTCAGAGTTGTGGATAACTACTTGCTTTTATTGGGCAACCCCTCTATTTTTTCATCCTCCCTACAGGGCGCTTGAGCCTCAACCTTTGGTTTAGACCACAGCCTGTGGATAACCTTGTGGATTAATCTCGAGAGGTACGGTTTATGACCCTAGTTGAGAACGACCTCGCCGAACTCTGGGCCCGGGTTATCACGGATGTAAATATCGATACCCCCCAGCACCGAGCATTTCTCTCCCTCACCAAACCTTTGGGCCTCCTTAAGGGCAATGGGGTCACCAACCTCCTTGTGGCAGCCCCTAATGCCTTTGCTAAGGATGTTTTAGAGACGCGGCTTCGAAATGTGGTGAGCGAGGTTTTATCCCGCGAACTTGGAGAGAAGACGAATATCGCGGTCACTATTGATGAAGGTCTTGAATTGCCAAGCCCGCCGCCACCTGAGATTGAAATCGAGTTTATTGCGCCAAAGGTCGGGACCGGTCGCGACGACCGAGCCTCCCACAAAGGCAGTGAAGTCTCTCAATTAAATCCTCGCTACGTCTTTGAAACATTTGTTATTGGTGCGTCAAACCGTTTCGCCCACGCTGCTGCCGTTGCTGTAGCTGAAGCACCCGCAAAGGCCTACAACCCATTGTTTATTTATGGAGAATCTGGTTTAGGCAAGACACACCTTCTTCATGCAATCGGCGCGTACGCAAAAGAACTTTATAGTGGGGTGCGTGTTCGATATGTTTCAAGTGAAGAATTCACGAACGATTTTATTAACTCGATCCGCGACGACAAGGCCTCGGTCTTCCAAAGACGTTACAGGGATCTAGACGTTTTATTAGTTGATGACATTCAGTTTTTGGAGAATAAAGAGCGTACCCAGGAAGAGTTTTTTCACACTTTTAACACGTTATATAACGCTAATAAACAAATTGTCATTTCTAGCGATCGCCCACCTAAACAGCTCACCACACTTGAAGATCGGCTTCGCTCCCGTTTTGAGTGGGGCCTTATCACTGACATCCAGCCGCCTGAGCTCGAAACCCGAATCGCCATCCTTCGTAAGAAAGCCGCTCAAGATAAGTTAAATGCCCCTGATGATGTTCTTGAATATATCGCCAGTAAAATCTCCACAAATATTCGCGAGCTAGAAGGCGCGCTTATCCGTGTCACCGCATTCGCAAGTTTGAACCGACAGGGCGTGGATCTAGGGTTGGCGGAAATAGTTCTTAAAGACCTGATCCCAAATGAGTCGTCATTGGAGATCACTAGCGCCACAATCATGGCTCAAACAGCGGCATATTTCAGTTTGACCTTAGATGATCTTTGTGGAACTTCACGATCCAGGGTTCTTGTTAACGCACGCCAAATAGCAATGTATTTATGTCGTGAGTTGACCGAGCTCTCCCTTCCAAAAATCGGGCAACTTTTCGGTGGCCGTGACCACACCACTGTGATGCATGCCGACCGCAAGATTCGGCAGTTGATGGCCGAGCGTCGCTCCATCTACAACCAGGTCACCGAACTCACAAACCGGATCAAACAACAGGCTAAAAATGGGTGATTTAGTCACAATGTCCTTTTTGCGGGTATTTACCCCCAGGTTGTGCAAAAGTTGTGGATAACTGTGGATGAAAAGGCCCTTACTTGTGGGTTTAGCGAGGTCTAGCCGAGGTCTACCTCAGTCTCAAGCCTTATCAGGAAGGACTGTGTGGAGGTTATCCCAAGGAAAGGGATGGTTATTAACAGGTTAAAAAAGAAGAAACACTGAATTAATAAGGGGTTTTACCTTTTTCCCACAGGTAGGAGACTTGGTTACTACGACTATATATAACTATTTAAAGGTTGAGGGTGGAGAACTTTATGAAAGACTTGAAAGCACAGGCACCTCAAGTAGAGGTTAGCGAGCAACTACATGTGACGAGAGGTGCGGCGTGAAATTTACCGTCGAGCAACAAACCCTGGCCGATGCCGTTAATTGGGTTTCTAGAAGTTTGTCCAACAGGCCAATTATGACGGCCTTATTGGGAATTGTGATTGATGTGGAGAAGGACGAAGTCTTCCTCTCGGGGTCAGATTTGGAAACTTCAAGCAAAGCGCACTTTTCTGCCGAGGTAAACCAAACCGGGAAAGTACTCGTCCCCGGAAAACTCCTAGCTGAGATTTCACGCTCTCTACCTAATAAGCCGGTCACAGTTCAACTCGATGGATCAAGAGTTCTTGTGACATCAGGAACTGCGAAATTCACACTTCCAACTCTTTCTCTAAATGATTACCCAAGCCTTCCAGAAATCCCAGAAACGACAGGAATAATCCCTAGTGATGTTTTTGCAACAGCAGTAGCGCAGGTCGCGGTGGCGGCAGGTAGAGATGATTCTCTTCCAACCCTTACAGGTATCCATGTGGAGATTAATCACGACACGATTACATTGGCCGCAACAGATAGATATCGATTAGCGGTACGCGAGGTTCAGTGGCAGGCAACGCAGCCTGATTTGGAAACATCCGCACTTCTCAGGGCGAGAACATTGGCCGAAGCAACCAAATCTCTAACTGGAACAAAGAACCTTTCAATATCTCTCACACCTGCCGTCTCACATGATCGACTTGTTGGTTTTATAAGCGACGGTAAGTCGATGACTTCAAGAATGTTGGATGGCACCTTCCCTCCATATCGCCACCTTCTACCACAGAGCATCACTACAACAGCGGTTGTGGAGGTCGCACTATTTTTAGATTCAGTCCGTCGAGTCGCCCTAGTGACGGACAAAACGGTTCCATTAAGACTCTCATTTAATACATCAACCCTAGAACTGGAAGCGGGCGCTGGAGAAGAAGCACAAGCAACAGAGGTCCTAGATATCACATTAACCGGTGAGCCAATATCAATCGCGTTCAACCCAACATTTCTAGCTGATGGCCTTCAAGCAGTTGGCACACCTTACGTGCAGATATCTTTCACCGGATCGAACAAACCGGCAATTCTCACTGGCAAGCAAGATAAAGACAGCGAGCCAATTGAGAACTACCGCTACCTCCTAATGCCGATGCGCTATGCCTCGTAAATGAATGCGTATAAACCAACTTTCGCTTACTAATTTTAGGTCCTACCCTCAGTTAGACCTAACTTTCCAACCTGGTACAACAACGTTTATCGGTGACAACGGGTCCGGTAAGACAAATATTGCGGAAGCCATTATTTATCTTTCATTTCTTGCATCCCACCGTGTTTCCCAAAACCAACCATTAATTTCATTAGGCGCCGATCAAGCGGTAATTCGAGCAGAGATTACAAGAGAGGACCGAACCCTCAAGGTCGATTTGGAAATCAATGCGAATAAAGCCAACAGGGCGCGTCTCAATCAAAATCCCGTTAGAAGCCAGAGAGAGATACTAGGTGCCTGCCAAAGCGTCTATTTTTCACCAGAGGATCTGGATCTTGTTCGAGGCGAACCAACCACACGCCGGGATTTTCTAGACAAACTTCTCATCACGAGAGCACCAAGGCTTGCCGGGGTGATGAGCGATTACGAGAGAATCCTCAAACAACGAAATGTTCTACTTAAAACACGCTCGCCCCAGAGTTCACTAGTCCCATGGAATGAACAGTTGGTCTCTGTTGGATCCATACTCACCACTGAGCGCATAAAACTCTGTGAGGCCTTAAACCCATGGTCCACCGAAAACTACGCAAATTTGAATGAAGTCAGGATGATGGAAATCTCCTATAAATCGTCAACGAAAAATCTAACGAGTAATCTTGAAGAAAACAGAGTCATTCTCGAGAAGAGGGTTGAAGAAGTTCAATATCAAGAAGTAGAACGCGGTGTAACTCTAGTCGGCCCACACCGTGATGATTTACATTTACAACTAGGACAATTCCCTGCAAAAGGATATGCAAGCCACGGCGAATCGTGGTCGATCGCGATTTCCTTGAGATTAGGAGCATTCAATCTTTTAAAAAGCGAAGGTGCTGAGCCAATTCTTATTCTGGATGACATCTTCTCTGAATTGGATACTTACCGGCGGTTGCAACTTATGAAAGCTACACAGATTGCCGAGCAGACGATTATTACGGCTGCGGTCGAAAGCGACCTTCCTCCAGGATTAGAAACGCAGCGTCGTTATGTCCAACCAGGTCGTGTTTCGACTGCGAGGCAGTGATGGCTAAACGAGATTTGGCTCTAGACCTCTTCCACTCATTCCAAAACGGAAAAAGAAAAGGTAAAAAGGTTGTGCGCGAGAATGCCCCAACTTCTCAAAACTCACACGATCCACAACTTCTAAAAGACGTTCTTGCCCAGATCATCCACGAAAGGGATTGGAAAAGTGGAATCGCCGAAGGAACTCTTTTTTCCACGTGGGCAGATGTCGTTGGGCCAGAGATTTCCCTTCATGCCACACCGATCTCACTCCTTGACGGTGTCCTAACGATCCAAACCTCGTCGACGGCTTGGGCGGTTCAACTCCAGTTCGTAGCCCCTGACGTTCTGGCGACAATCCGTGCCAGTTCCCCAGGGGCATTGGTTGAATCTCTCTCGATTATTGGCCCCCACGGGCCAACATGGAAAAAGGGAATCAGGACGATTCGAGGGGCAAAAGGACCCCGTGATACGTATGGATAAAGCCCTATCACACACCTTGCCTAATAGGAACCTTCACCCCTAGCAAGTTCTCGCCCCTAGGGCCACTTCTAAGGCTTATCGTGGCTACTGGCAATCCATTTTCAAGGTAAGATGGCGGGGTGCCAATAGGGATATTCTCCCTAGAAGGCCGCTAGGACCCTTTTCCTCATATGAGGACGGGTGAATGCAAGGCTAGTAAGGAGTCCCGTGCCGGTAAAGACAGGCAATTACGACGCCAGTTCCATCACAGTCCTAGAGGGCCTAGCCGCCGTTCGTAAGCGTCCTGGCATGTATATCGGATCCACCGGTGAGAGGGGCCTTCACCACCTGGTCACTGAGGTGGTGGACAACTCCATCGATGAGGCTCTGGCGGGTTATTGCGACGAAATCAACGTGACTCTCATGGCCGATGGAAGCCTTCAGGTTGTCGACAACGGTAGAGGCATCCCGGTGGATATCCACCCCATCGAGAAGAAGCCTGCTCTAGAGATTGTCATGACCGTTTTGCACGCTGGAGGAAAGTTCGGCGATAGCGGTTACTCCGTATCAGGTGGTTTGCACGGAGTTGGAATCTCGGTGGTCAACGCGCTAAGCACGGACCTCTCGGTTGTTGTGCACCGCGACGGGTATGTCTGGTCTCAGGATTACAAGCTCGGAGTCCCCACTGCTCCAGTCGCTAAGGGAGAACCCTCCACTAAAACTGGCACGACTGTGCGTTTCTGGCCTTCAAAGGAAATCTTTGAAACGACAGATTTTTCTTTTGAAACCCTCGCTACACGGTTTCGAGAGATGGCCTTTCTTAATAGCGGTCTGACAATCACGCTCAGAGATGAGCGACCGAGCCATGTTGATGAAAAAGGCGAGCCATTGCATGTTCGGTATCACTACGAAGACGGCATTGCAGATTTTGTGCGCCACCTGAATTCAACTCGTGGTCAGACTCACAAATCAATCATTTGTATCTCATCGGCGGATAAAGCAAACAAGATGTCCCTTGAGATTGCCATGCAGTGGAACGCGGGATTTTCAGAATCGGTGCACACTTTTGCTAATACGATCAATACTCAAGAAGGCGGAACCCACGAAGAAGGTTTCAGAACTGCACTCACGTCGATAGTGAACAAGTTTGGTGAAGAGTGGGGATTTATTCGAAAGCGAGAAGACAGACTTACTGGCGACGATGTCCGAGAAGGTTTAACGGCCATCGTCTCGGTTAAGTTGGCCGAACCGCAATTTGAAGGTCAAACAAAAACAAAACTCGGAAACACCAACGTCAAGTCCTTTACGCAGAAAGCAGTCAACGAAGAACTCACTGCTTGGTTTGAGAAGAATCCCACAGAAGGCAAAGACATTCTTCGAAAAAGCATCGATGCCGCAGCCGCACGCGTCGCGGCAAGAAAAGCGCGAGACCTTTCACGAAATCGAAAAGGACTTCTTGAAGGCCGCGGCATGCCCGGAAAGTTGGCAGATTGTCAGTGGACTGAACCAGAGAAATGCGAGCTATATATAGTCGAGGGTGACTCTGCAGGTGGATCCACAAAGGGTGGCCGAGACTCGCGCTATCAAGCGGTTCTGCCGATTCGAGGCAAGATCTTGAACGTTGAGAAGTCTCGTATTGATCGCGTACTCCAAAACAATGAAGTGCAAGCATTGATAACAGCGCTTGGCACAGGGGTTCATGACGATTTCGATATTGCTAAATTGCGCTACCACAAGATCATTTTGATGGCAGATGCTGACGTCGATGGACAGCACATTCGCACGCTTTTGCTTACTCTTCTGTTCCGATTTATGCGTCCCCTTCTAGAACAAGGTTATGTCTATCTAGCGCAACCACCGCTCTACAAGTTGAAGTGGGGCGGGAAGGAGCCAGTGCAGTACGCATTCTCTGACCGTGAACGTGATGGCTTTATAAAGATTGGTTTGGATGCTGGCAAGCGCTTGCCGAAGGAAGACGGAATTCAGCGATTCAAAGGTTTGGGCGAGATGCCAGCAAAAGAACTGTGGGACACGACAATGGATCCACAACATCGCGTTCTAATTAAAGTGGGGTTAGAGGACGCAGCCGCGGCCGATGATCTTTTCTCAGTCCTTATGGGTGAAGACGTTGAACAACGACGTTTATTCATTCAACGCAATGCAAAAGATGTTCGCTTCCTAGATATTTGATGAAACATTCGATGATGAAGGCAGATTGGTAGAAGTGGACGAGCTCAGCACGAATTTCGATCGACAGGAAGTAGTCGATCTCCAAGTGGAGATGGCGCGCTCTTACCTCGATTATGCAATGAGCGTCATCGTCGGCCGCGCCCTGCCTGACGTTCGAGATGGTTTGAAGCCCGTGCACCGCCGTGTGCTCTATGCGATGTACGACGGTGGCTATCGCCCAGACAAGGGTTACTACAAGTCATCACGTATCGTCGGAGATGTCATGGGTAATTACCACCCTCATGGCGACACCGCGATTTACGACACTGTTGTGCGACTTGCCCAACCATGGTCGCTTCGTTATCCATTAGTAGATGGAAATGGGAACTTCGGCTCCCCCGGTAATGATCCAGCAGCGGCAATGCGTTATACAGAGGCCCGCCTCTCTCCCATCGCTATGGAGATGATGCGTGATATTGACGAAAACACGGTCAATTTCTCGCCTAACTATGACGGTAGGTCTCAAGAGCCAGATGTCCTCCCTAGTCGATTTCCAAACCTGCTTGTAAACGGCAGCGCTGGAATTGCGGTGGGCATGGCTACGAACATCCCTCCCCATAATTTGCGAGAAATTGCCGAGGGAGTGGATTGGGCATTGGCTCATCCAGAAGCCAAATCCGAAGAGTTGCTTGCGCATCTTTTGAAGGTTGTGAAAGGACCAGATTTCCCGACAAGGGCGCTGATCGTCGGTCGATCTGGTATCGAGACCGCTTACCGCACTGGTCGGGGTTCGATCACAATGCGTGCAGTGGTGAATGTTGAAGAGATCAACAAGCGCACCTGCCTTGTAGTTACAGAATTGCCGTACCAGGTAAACCCTGACAACCTTGCTTTGAAGATCGCAGAACTCGTAAAGGACGGAAAGATCAAGGGCATCGCAGATGTCCGCGATGAAGGTAACGAGCGATTGGGCCAAAGACTTGTTATCGTTTTGCGTAACGACGCTATTCCCAAAGTCGTCCTGAATAACCTTTACAAACAGACTCAATTGCAGGACACGTTTGGTGCCAACATGCTGGCATTGGTTGATGGTGTGCCACGAACTCTTCGTTTAGATGAATTCGTCCGGTATTACATCGAGCATCAAGTTGAAGTAATTATCCGACGCACCACTTTCCGGCTGGCAGAAAAAGAGCGTCGTGCACATATCTTGCGTGGCTACCTCAAAGCACTCGATGCGCTCGATGCAGTGATCGCCTTAATTCGGGCAAGTTCGACACCCGAGGAGGCACGCACTGGGTTGATGAAGTTGCTGGATGTCGACGAGATCCAGGCCAACGCGATTTTGGATATGCAACTTCGACGCATCGCCGCCCTTGAACGACAGAAGATCAACGATGAATACGACGGCCTTATGGCTGACATCATCGAATTGACTGCAATTCTTGGTAGCGAAGCAAAACAACGTGAAATTATCAAAGCAGAGCTTGCAGATTTGGTTGCTAAGTATGGAGACGAACGTCGTACTCAGATCGTGGCTAGCGAAGGCGATTTCTCGGCTGAAGATTTGATTCCGGACCAAGACGCCGTTGTAACCATCACGCACACCGGCTACGCCAAGCGTACGAAGGCAGATTTGTACCGATCACAGAAGCGCGGCGGTAAGGGAGTGAGAGGTGCTGCATTGAAGCAAGATGATGTTGTCGATCATTTCTTTGTTGCTTCAACTCACGACTGGCTGCTCTTCTTCACCAATCAAGGTCGGGTGTATAGGTCAAAGGTTCATGAGCTCCCGGATGCAGGCCGAGATGCGCGAGGCCAACATGTCGCCAACTTAATGGCCTTCAAGCCTGGTGAGCAGATTGCTCAAGTGCTTTCAATCAAGAACTACGAAGTCGAGCCTTACTTGGTTCTTGCCACAAGAAATGGGTTGGTTAAGAAGACCGCTCTCATCGAGTACGACTCACCACGAGCCGGCGGCCTCATCGCGATCTCTTTGCGAAGTGGTGATGAAGTTGTCAGCGCCTCTCTTGTCAGCGCCGCAGACGAGCTACTTTTGGTTTCCAAGAAGGGCATGTCTACGCGTTTCTCGGCAGACGATGAATCCCTCCGCCCCATGGGACGTTCGACCAGCGGTGTCATCGGAATGAAATTCCGTGAGGGCGACGAACTCCTGACGATGTCTCGGATAGATGCCCAAGATTCGAACCTCTTGGTATTCACCGCCACTGATGGTGGCTATGGCAAGAAGACTCCCCTTGACGAGTACAGGCTTCAGGGCCGAGGGGGGATCGGCATCAAGGCTGCAAAGATCGATGAAGACTCTCGCGGAGTGTTGGTGAGCGCCCTGGTTCTTCGCGAAGAGGACGAAGTACTGGCGATTACCTCTGCTGGAACGGTGATGCGAACGCCTGCCTCCCAGGTCCGCCAAACTGGACGAGACTCCATGGGCGTCAGGCTGGTAAATCTTTCAGAAGGCGTTACGGTCGTCTCCGTGACCAAGAGCGCGGAGGAGGAAAGCGAGTAGGGGTCTTGCTCAGTTTGGGGTCTGCCTCCAATTACCTGTAGCCTTACGCAGGTTTTCGGGGCCTTTAGCTCAGCCTGGTTAGAGCGCTTCCCTGATAAGGAAGAGGTCGGAGGTTCAAGTCCTCCAAGGCCCACTCCCGATGACCACGGGGACTTAGCTCAATTGGTAGAGCACCGCCTTTGCAAGGCGGGGGTTAGGGGTTCGATTCCCCTAGTCTCCACATGATGATAGAAATGACAACCTCTCAAGCAACCCTGCACACATCCTTAGGCGACATCGTCATCGAACTGTTTCCTAACCAGGCACCCAAGACGGTCGCGAACTTCGTCGAATTGGCAACGGGTGCGCGCGAGTGGACCGATCCACGAACTGGCGAGAAGACCACAGCCAATCTCTATGACAACACGATTTTCCACCGCGTTATTGAAGGCTTCATGATTCAAGGTGGTGATCCGCTGGGTCGAGGCACTGGTGGCCCTGGCTACAAATTTGCCGATGAATTCCACGGCGACCTCGTCTTCGACCGGCCATACATTCTTGCTATGGCCAACTCAGGACCGGGAACCAATGGTTCTCAGTTCTTTATTACCGTCGCTCCAACAACGTGGCTCAACCGCAAGCACACGATCTTCGGTGAAGTGAAAGACCCCGCAAGTCAGGCAGTGGTAGACAAGATCGCCAAAGCAAAGACCGACGGCCAAGATCGCCCAGCTACACCGATAACGATTAACTCCGTCACAATCAGTTAATCAAAGTTATGCGCGTAAAAGCGAACGCTACGACTGGGCTCATAACCCTAATCTGCGGCTTTTACCTGCTCGAGTATCTAACCCCTGCTCTTCAAGAGAAACTTTTCCTAGTCAATCGCGCCTTCCTCGGCGATGGTGTGGTTCACGGTGTGGGGCAAGGCGAGTGGTATCGCATTCTCACCGTTGCACTTGTACACAGCGGGCTGACGCACCTCGGATTCAATATGTGGGCGCTCTATGTTCTAGGAACCCCAATTGAGCATGCCTTTGGGAGGGCGCGTCTACTAACAATCTTCCTTATTTCCCTCATCGCCGGATCCCTAACCTCACTTGCTTTGGCTGCGCAGAACCAAGTCTCAGTCGGGGCATCTGGTGCGATCTTCGGATTGTTCGGGGCTTTCGCTGTGGTCGGAAAGCGAATCGGTGCGGATGTTCGAAGCATCGTGGTCCTGATTGGGATCAACTTTGCTCTGGATTTCATCCTGCCCAACATCGACTGGCACGCTCACCTGGGCGGCCTTATAGGAGGAGCTTTAGCCTCGTTTATTGTGCTTCGCAAAAGGGCCTAACTTATCCACAGGAGTTATCCACCATGTGGAGAATTACACCCTTGTTATTCGGTTAGCGCCATTTCGTGGCTAGTGAGAAACCGACGCCTATAAAGCCGAAGCCAATAACCATGTTCCACGCGCCGATTCCAGGAACTGGGTAACTCGTCGAGGTCACATAGAAGATGACGATCCAGATGAGCCCAGCCAGAAATGCCCCAACCATTACCGGAGCCAGCCATCTAGGGCTTTCTTTAGGCAGGGCTACTGGGTGAAGGACATCAGCAGGGATGACCTTCTTCGTTTTCTTTCGGAGCTTGGATTTAGGCATAGATGAGGGTAACACGACGGCAAATTTTATTCCTTGACCTTCGATAACGTACAGCGCGAGCGGGCTCACCCCAAGATGAGAGAGAATTGCGCCCATGTCCTCACGCAAGATTCTCGTCATCGATAACTACGACTCGTTCGTCTTCAACCTCGTCCAATACTTGGCGCAGTTGGGAGCGGAGTGCACCGTTGTTCGCAACGACGAGATCGACGTGAGCCAAGCATCGAAATTCGATGGAGTCTTAATCTCTCCTGGCCCTGGAACCCCCGAACGTGCGGGAGTCAGCATGGACATGGTGCATTACTGCGCCGAACACAAGATTCCGCTCTTCGGTGTCTGCCTTGGACACCAGGCCATTTGTGCTGCCTTCGGTGGAACAGTGTCACAAGCCCCTGAATTGCTTCATGGGAAAACATCACTTGTTCATCACACAGGTCTTGGTGTTCTAAAAGATGTACCAAATCCCTTCACTGCAACCAGGTACCACTCGCTGGCGCTTGAGAGATCGACACTGCCTGATGAATTGCAGATAACAAGTGAGACTGAATCAGGTGTCGTCATGTCTGTGCGACACAAGAGCTTGCCGATCGAGGGGGTTCAATTCCATCCAGAGTCCGTGCTTACCGAGCATGGCCACAAAATACTGGCGAATTGGCTTGCGGAATGCGGAGACGAGCATGCTCGTGATCGCGCAGTTGGACTCTCTCCAGTGGTTGGCAGATAACCAGGTAATTTTCTCTACGGTATTCGATTGATGGTGATCGTCACCGTCGAACCGATCGTCTGGGTTGTACCGGCATCAGGTGCTTGGGCAAGAACAACTCCATCAACCTGCGTGGTGTCGGTGGCCTCAATCTGCTGAACAAGAAATCCTGCCTGCACGAGAATTGTGCGCGCCTGAATCTCATTAAGTCCGACGAGCAGCGGTACTTCCACATCTCCGCTGGCGATTTGCAATGTGACTCCACTGCCGGCCGTGATGGTCGAGCCTCCGCTCGGCGTCACGCCAAGGACTGTGCCCTGAGGTTTGTCCGAAGGAACGGCGTTCGTTTGCGCGATGACCAAACCGGCCGCGGCCAGAATTGCACGCGCATCGACGAGTGACTTGCCGATGAGGTCCACAGGAACCGTGCTATCGCCGGGTCCATCAGAGAGCGTGAGAACCACACCGGTTGCATGTTGCACCTTTGATGTTGCTAAAGGCACTTGATTTGTCACTCGGCCCAACGGAATGTTGGGATCGTGTGCATGTTTGATAGTGATTGTGAATCCACTAAGAAGGCTTTCGGCGTCGGCTTGAGTCAGGCCTACGACATTAGGCATCACGACCAAGTTATTGTTTTGCGTCGTATTGAGTGCTTGGACTCCATAGACAACTCCGGCGCCAATCACTAGTAGTGAGATGACGGCCGCGATGACCTTGTTCCGATTAATCGGCCTTCGCGCCACTTTCGCGGTGACTGCTCTGCCCTCTCGAAGATTGCGGATGTCGGCCAACATATCCGCTGCACTTTGATAGCGATCCACTGGTTTCTTCGCCAGAGCCACTGTAAGTAATACGTTGAGTCCCTCGGGAATGTCGGCATTCAAAGTGCTCGGCTTGATCAGCTCTCCGGAGACGTGTTGGAATGCGATCGATACTGGCGTGTCGCCTGTGTAAGGAGGGCGCCCCAAAAGAACTTCATAAAGCAGACAGCCGACCGAGTAGATATCACTTCGATAATCGGCGCTTTCGCCCATTGCCTGCTCGGGAGAAAGGTATTGCGCCGTCCCCACCACATTCCACGTGCTTGTCAGAGTGGCTCCGACGTCATCGAGTGCCCGGGCAATTCCGAAGTCCATTACTTTTACTACGCCTTGGTCAGTAATCATCACGTTCGCGGGTTTGATGTCTCTGTGGACGATTCCTTGCTCATGGGAATATTCAAGGGCAGACAAAATACCTTCCGCGATCTCCAGAACTCGATCGATTGGGAGGCGCTCACCTTGATGTATTAATTCACGAAGAGTGTGACCAGAGACCAACTCCATAACGATGTAGGGAGCAGGCTCCTCACCTGAGTCATATACGGCGACGATTCCAGGATGGTTTAGTCCAGCTGCGGCGAAGGCTTCCTTTCGAAAGCGGGCAACGAAGGAGGGATCGCGTGCCAAATCACTTCGCAAGACTTTGACTGCAACCTTGCGGGAAAGACGCACATCGTCGGCAATATAAACATCTGCCATTCCCCCTGTGCCGATCATCTCGCCAAGTTTGTATCGATCACCAAGTAGTTTTTTCATGATGCCGATCCAATGAAAGTAAGCGACGAGGATTGGGCGGCGGGATCAATGTCAGCCACCAGCACTGTGACATTGTCAGGTGCTCCAGCAGAATAGGCAGCGTCGATCAAGTGGGTGACGGCATTTTCACGATCGTGAATCTTCATACCTGCCTTTATTTCCTGCTCATCAATTGCACTCGAGAGACCATCACTGCAAAGCAGGAATCGATCCTTGGGTTTCACGTCATAAACCATGAGTACGGGAGCGAGCGGTCCCTCACCCATGAGGGCTTGAGTGAGAAAGGATCTTTGCGGGTGTTCGCGTGCTTCTTCCGGACTCACAGATCCCTGGTCAAGGAGTTCCTGCAGAACAGTGTGGTCGTGACTGAGTTGAGTGAAGCTGTTTCCGCGCAATCGGTAGCAGCGAGAATCTCCAACGTGAAGGAGTGCGACCTTTGGAGCGTTTGCCGGACCATAAAGCATCAGCGCGCTCAGCGTTGTGCCCATTCCAGTCAGATGAATGTTCTCTCCGGCAACTCGGCCAATTTCTGAGTCAATATCCTGAAGAGCACTAAGCAGGAGGTCTTCGATCGAATCTGGATCAACGTTTCCGTTCTCGAGAATCGTGGTGAGGCCCGAGAGTGTTCGTACGGCAATTGACGATGCAACTTCGCCGCCGGCATGCCCGCCCATCCCATCAGCAACAGCAATCAGGTTGGGGTGCAGCAACGCGGAGTCTTCGTTGTCGGCTCGAACAAGCCCGACGACAGAGCGTGCGGCCGTGGCGAAACGTGAGGTGGTCATCTCGCCCTCCACAACTCTAAAATTCCTAGGTGTCAGCCTAATGGTGCTAATCTGCCTTTCATCAGGCGTGAGTGGCGGAACGGCAGACGCGCACGGTTCAGGTCCGTGTACTCGCAAGGGTGTGGGGGTTCAAATCCCCTCTCGCGCACCAATCCATAGCCGTGCATGGGGTTTAGTTGATCCCAATGTCACAATTGGTGTCCCAGATGGCTCTAAACATAATGTAGGCGGTATTTGGCCGCCTCGCGTTATGAGGAGAGATTCATGCCAGAGTTCATCAAGATGTATAGAGCATCGGTAGCCGAGCAGAACGTCCAGAAGCTTCTGGAAGTTCGGGGTGAGGCGATTGAGGAGGCGCGCCGACTCTGCCCGGCACTAGTTCGCGCCGAACTAGTCCAATTAGAGGATGGCAGCTGGTTGGATATATTGATTTGGGATAAAGCGGACGGAGAGGCTTTGCTTATGGCTCACGCGGAGGAGTTTGTCTTAATTCCAGTGATGCACCAACTGCTAAGCGATGTCTCCGGTCCAGAAAGTGGCGTCGTGCTCCATTCAACAACCACATGACATCGAATGATTCGCTGGAATCCCTCGCCGCAGCAGCTGCGGCGGGGGACCAACAAGCCCTAAGTGACTTGATCCGCCAGATTCAACATCCGATTTACCGATTGTCGTTGCGGTTTCTGGTCAACCCATCAGATGCCGAGGACGCCGCCCAGGAGATAATGATCCGGCTAATTACGCGATTATCGACTTTCGAGGGTCGATCGGAATTTATGACCTGGGCTTACTCTGTGGCGATGCGAATGCTGATTCGCACTCGGAAAAGAATTGTCGAATCGTCGGTGAGCGGACCAGAGCGTTTTATCCAATTCATCGACACTGGCCTTTCCGACCGCGATTTCACTGCCGACGAAGTTGAGTACCGATTGCTCTGCGAAGAGGTACGGATTAGTTGCACCTACGGAATGCTTTTGTGCCTTTCTCGTCCACTGCGTGCGGCCTACATTCTCGGAGATGTGCTGGGCATGGCGGCGAGCGATGGGGCCGAAATCTGCGAGATTTCTCCAGCAGCCTTTCGACAACGGCTTACACGTGCTCGCCGCACTATCCGGCAGGTGATTGATGGTCGTTGTGGATTGGTAAACCCGCAGAACAGTTGTCATTGCGCTCGACAAATTCAGGCCTCTCTGGATAGCGGTCTTGTTAACAGGACACACTTGCCCTTAGCTAATCATCCTCGGATTATCGACACCGAAACTTTCCAACGCGTTTCCCATCAAATTGATGAACTTGTAATGATCGCTGACCTTTACCGATCAGATGCATTCGCTGCTCCCGCCCAGATTTGGGACGATCTTCAGCGCGCATTCCCGGAACTTGTCGGAGAGCGTTAAGTAATTGGTAAAGCAATATTCAAGATGCCACTGATCGAACGAAGGCCCTAACGCAAGACTCGATGTCGTCGGCGGTATGTATCGCAGACAGTTGAACTCGGATGCGTGCCTTTCCGTGCGGGACGACGGGATAACTGAAAGCGGTTACATAAACACCTAAGGCCAACATCTTCTCTGCGACTTTGGATGCAACCGCAGCATCGCCGAACATTACGGGGATTATCGGGTGTTCACCTTCTAGTAGATCAAACCCCTCCTCCAACATCCGTCGCCGGAATAGTTGGGCGTTGGAGGAAAGGCGTTTTCGCAGGTCTTCACCTATCGCCACCAAATCCAAAGCGACAAGGGTGCCCGCAACGACAGCGGGCGCCAACGAATTTGAAAAGAGATAAGGACGGGCGCGTTGGCGAAGCATGGCGATAATTTCCGAGCGTCCACTCACATAACCTCCGGAGGCGCCACCAAGGGCTTTGCCAAATGTTCCCGTCGTAAAATCTATGCGATCTTCTACCCCGGAATGCTCAGGCGTTCCGCGTCCATGTCTTCCCATAAATCCAACAGCGTGCGAATCATCAACCATAACCAGTGCGCCGAAGCGATCCGCCAAATCACATATCTTCTCTAGGGGTGCGATGTAGCCATCCATCGAGAAGACCCCATCAGTGACGATTACTCTCTGCCTAGCGTCTTTAGCAGCGATTAACTGGGTCTCGAGATCTTGCATATCTCGGTTCTTGTAGCGAAATCTCTTCGCCTTCGAGAGTCGAATACCATCGATAATCGAAGCGTGGTTGAGTTCATCGGAAATAATTGCGTCCTCTTCGCTGAATAGTGCTTCAAATACGCCACCATTTGCATCAAAACAAGAGGAAAACAAAATCGTGTCTTCAGTTCCAAGGAAACTAGATACCCGCTCTTCAAGTTCCACGTGCAATTTCTGAGTTCCACATATGAATCGAACACTCGCAAGGCCGAAGCCCCAGTCGTCCATCGCCTTTTTTGCCGCCGAAATAATCGCAGGATTATTAGCCAAGCCTAGGTAATTGTTGGCACAGAAGTTCAGTACATCTACACCGCCGGTTTTAATATGAGAGGACTGCGGTGACGCGATCTGGCGTTCTCTTTTGAATAAACCAGCCTCTTCAATGTCATCTAGCCGTTGTTGCAACTGTGCTTTCATAGATTCATACATGGAGGTTCTCCCAATTAAGTACGACATTTCCGCCTGTGCCTGCGCGAGCTGCATCAAATCCGTCTTTCCATTGAGTTGCAGGGAAGCGGTCGGTGATAACCGAAGAGAGGGCCTCGCGCAACCACTTACTGGACTGCAACATCGCGCTCATCGCCACCCATGTCTCGTACATCTCTCGGCCATATATCCCCTTGATGGTGATCATGTGTGTGACAACTTTTGCCCAGTCCACATCGATTGGCGCGGTTGGTAAACCGAGCATCGCTACGCGTCCGCCGTGATTGAGGTTATTGATCATCTCTGGAAGTGCGCTCGAATGTCCTGACATTTCAAAACCAACATCGAATCCTTCTTGCATCCCGAGCGTCTTCTGCGCCTCGGCGATTCGAGAGCGCGAAACATTTACGGTGAGATCTGCGCCCATCTGCTTTGCAAGGGCAAGACGCGGATCGGAAATATCTGTCATAACGATAAACCGCGCTCCGATATGCCGGGCCACGGCGGCGGCCATGAGCCCGATCGGCCCTGCACCGGTAATCAATACATCCTCACCAACCAAGGGAAAACTCAAAGCCGTGTGCACCGCATTTCCAAATGGATCAAATATCGCGCCAAGATCTGGATCAATGTCATGGGGGTGTACCCAGACGTTGGATTCAGGGATAACGATGAATTCAGCAAAGGCACCGTCTCTGTTTACGCCAACGCCGGAGGTGCGGATGCACATTTGTCGGCGGCCCGCCCGACAGTTGCGGCAGTTGCCGCACACAATGTGACCCTCTCCCGAAACTCGAGCGCCTACCTGGACATCCCGCACCTGGGATCCGATTTCCACGACCTCGCCGTAGAACTCATGCCCGGGAATCATCGGCGGCGTTAAAGTTTTTGCCGCCCACGGATCCCACGACTCAATATGCAAGTCCGTACCGCAGATTCCAGTGCGGAGTACGCGGATCTTTACATCGCGATCGCCCGTCTGCGGTTCTGGGCGTTGGGTTAGTTCGAGTCCTGGTGCACCGATTGGCTTAAACAATGCGAGCACGTGGTTCGCCTTCCCGTTGTTGTTGCACCCATGGTTCGCTGGTTAAGCTCGCTCGTCAAGTATCAAGGAGACCAGGTCTTCTGGAGCAAAATCCGTTGGCCACTGCGGATTCTCTCGGCCGATTCCTTTTGCAATGACAAATGATGCTCGCTCTTGTGGGCTATCGCTCCCATGCCCTCCTGCATCGACATGTCCATGGTCGGTGGTCAAGACGAACAACCACTCCTCGTCATACCTGCCAACTCGTTGTTCTATTGCGTTATGCAAGCGAGTGAGGTGCGCGTTAACACGAGCGATTGCTTCGACATAATGTGAGTCGACGACGCCATGGCTATGTCCGGCTTCGTCCGCATCACAGAAATAGACAAAACTGACGTCAGGTCCGAATTTCTCCATGGCAAAGACCGCGACAGTTGCAATTTCGGCATCGACTCTTTCATATCCATACGTTTCACCGTCGCGTGCGATTACCCGGTGCAGGTTTGCTCGTGCTTGCTCCCGCCTCTCATGGATAACGGGACCAACTCCTGCTGGATCCACCAAAGGTGGCCATCCTGCAGCGGCAAAGGTTGTGGTTGATTGATCCTGATAATAAGCACGACTCAGAAGGTCCGGGCGATAGAGCAAGTTATGTCCCGAGAAACGGTTGTCGACGACTGCATGTTGGGCGTGCGTGGAACCCGTGAGCAAGGTCGACCACCCAGGACCTGACAGGGTCGGAGCGTCCATCGTCAGCTCTGTAAAGTGACCAGATTCCCTTAGAGATTTCAACATGGGAGCTCGCTCTGAATCCAGTGCGGTCGGCAATATTAGACCGTCTATTCCGACGAGGAGAATCTTTGTCTTCATGCTTCACCTTACAATAAGGCCCATGACGGCTGATACTGAGAGAGAAATATTGCACATCCAAGACAATGCCGCACTCATTGTCGTTGATGTTCAAGACGGTTTTGACGACGAAGCCTTTATGGGCAAGCGCAACAATCTTGACGCGGATCGGAACATCGAGGCCATAATCAAGGTGTGGGAAGAATCGAGACGCCCCATAGTGGTTGTGCAACACAACTCCGTTTCAGCAGGAAGTGTCCTTAACCCATCGAAACCAGGAAACGCTCTCAAGCCCTACGTTAAGAGCGTTAAGCCAGACCTAGCAGTGACAAAGTCAGTCAACTCTGCTTTTTACGGGACGCCTGATCTACACGAATGGTTGAAGTCATCGGACATTCATCAAATCGTGATTGTCGGTATTCAGACGAATATGTGCTGCGAAACAACTGCACGAATGGCTGGCAACCTAGGTTACGACGTTATTTTTGTACCTGATGCGATGCATACCTTCGACGCAACCGGTCCCGATGGAGTTGTGATATCCGCCGATGAGATCACTCGCGCCACAGTGGCCAGTCTGTTCGACGGAGGTTTTGCCAAGATTGCTTCCACGACTGACTTCACGTGATTCATAAGGACCCATCACCTTGTCGATAGCCATGAAGTACGCGCATGTTGAGCGAGAGCGACGATATCTAATTCTGAGTGATTTGGATGGGCTTGTGCCGATCAAAGTCCTCAAGATTCAAGACGGGTACGTTGTTGATACGACTTTGAGATGGCGCCGTGTTGTTGAGGAAGGTAAACCAACCGTCTTCAAACTGGGTCAGAAGATAAGAGTCGGTGAAGATCATCCGCTGAAGATCGCGCATACAACGATGTATGTATCAGAGGATGAATTTAGTCTTCTTGCCGCGTTGTCAGCCAATACATTGGAGAAACAGCGTTCAATATTCCTCCAAGGCGATTCGCAATTTGCAGTTGATGAGTTTGAAGGGGAATTGAAGGGATTGTTGCTTGCTGAAGTCGATCTTGGTTCTGAGGGTGCAGTGCATCCAGCGCTTCCCTTTCGAGGAACTTATCGAAGTCACGCTCGATGACAGGTTCACTGGTGGGAAGTTGGCGTGCACTTCGGCGGTGGAATTACAATCAGTTCTTAAAGAATACGGAGTCAATTGAATGCCGACCACGAGTCCAAAGATTTACGCTCACCGCGGCGCGTCAGTTGATTTTCCAGAACACACGCGTGCGGCATATGAGGCGGCGATTCACCAAGGTGCAGACGGATTCGAATGTGATGTTCGCCTGACCAAGGACTCTGTTCCGATTCTCTGGCATGACCCCACAATGGAGCGCATAGCCGGTTACACGGGCGATATCGCGGCCCTAAATTTCAGTGAGATCCATGATCGATACCCTCAAGTCATGTTGTTTAGTGATTTCTTAGAATTGACAATCACTTTCAAGAAGGATCTGGCCATAGAGACAAAGCATCCCGTGCCAACAGGACGCAAGATAGAAACAACAATTCTTGACGAATTGAAGAAGTACGAAACAAAAATCGTTGAAGTTGGCATCGAGATATCTTTCATGTCATTTTCTTGGTTTGCCATTGAGAGCCTTTGCCGAAGCCAGGAAAGAAACACGGTGATGTTGTTGGATGGAAGAAAGGGGCGATTCCTAGAAAATCGATCCTCCGCGAAAACGCGCGGTCCAAGCATTGAAATGATCAAAGAACGACCTGAGATGATCGCAAATGCTAAGAAAGATGGAAAGCGCCTCTTTATCTGGACCGTTGATGAACCCAGTGACGTCGAGTTCTGTGCCATAAACGGGATAGATGTCATCATCACCAATAAACCGGCTCAAGCGCGGAAGGTGCTCGGCTATTCTTAACCAATGAGCACATATGCCTATCTAGGGCCTGCGGGAACCTTCACTGAGGCGGCGCTCCAAAAGATTACCTCCAGCAGTGATCAACTCACCCCTTACGCCAATGTCACGGCAACTCTCAACGCTGTCCGCAAAGGCGAGGCTGAATTCGCCCTCGTTCCAATTGAGAATTCAATTGAAGGTGTTGTTGCTCGCACGCTGGACGAACTCGCTACCGGGGATCCTTTGGTTATTTCAGGCGAAGTGACCTTACCTGTGACTTTCGCATTGATGACCAGGCAAGACACAGTTGCAATCAACAGCATCGCGACACATCCTCATGGCGAATCACAGTGTCGAACATATATTGCGAATAATTACCCCAATGCCGAAGTGATTGCCACTGCGTCGACAGCCGCCGCCGCCGAGGCGCTTTCCCGAGGCGAGTTCGATGCCGCCATTGGTGCACCTGCCGCCGCCGCGCGCTATGGATTGAAGATCATTGCCGAGAACATCGGTGACAACGAAGGTGCGATCACTCGCTTCGTTCTTGTCTCAAAGCCGGGAAGCCACCCAGCGCCAACGGGGCACGATCGAACATCCCTTGCCGCTTTCATCGGGATCGATCATGCAGGTGCCTTGTTGGAAGTGCTTACAGAGTTCGCCGTCCGTGGCGTTAACCTGACTTTCATCCAAAGTCGACCAACTGGTCGCGAACTCGGCCATTACCATTTCATTATTGACGCAGAGGGACATATTGATGAGGCAAGAGTGGGCGACGCCCTCACTGGTCTCCGCAGAATCTGCGAGGACGTTCGATTCCTCGGTTCCTACCCTCGTGCGGATAAAATGGCGCCAACAACTCCAAAGAATATGAGCGACGAGTCTTTTTCTGAATCCAGGAAATGGTTAAATGAAGTACGACATGGGCGGGCAATATGATCGATATCAAGTATGTTCGTGAGAACCCAGATGTCGTGCGTGCATCTCAAACCGGTCGCGGAGAAGATCCCACGATCGTTGACCGACTACTAGTTGCGGATCAACTTCGCCGTGCCGCAATTGTCGAATTCGAGACTCTCCGTATGCAACAAAATCTACTTTCCGCGCAAGTTGCGAACGCCGGTCCTGATAACCGACCAATGTATCTTGAGATGGCTAAAGAACTCTCGACGAATGTGAAAGCCGCTGACGCGCGCAGGGCCGAAGCGGAGACAAGTGCAAATGAGCTTGCCCTGCTGCTCTCCAATGTCCTTGATCCCGCTGCACCTATTGGCGGAGAAGAAGACTTCGTGGTTCTAGAGCACATAGGCACCCCCCGAGACTTTTCCAAGATGGGTTTTGAGCCGAAGGATCATGTCGAACTCGGCAAGTTGCTTGGGGCAATCGATACTGAACGCGGCGCAAAAGTTGCTGGATCTCGCTCTTATTACTTGACGGGCGTTGGCGCACTTCTTGAATTCGCACTGGTCAACTACGCAATCACAAGTGCAGTAAAAGCAGGCTTCACTCCTGTAATTCCCCCAGTGCTGGTCAATCCTCCAGCAATGCAAGGGACTGGATTTCTTGGGCAAGCAGCAGAGAATGTCTATCATCTGGAAGAAGATGATGTTTATCTTGTCGGCACCAGTGAGGTTCCGCTCGCTGCCTTCCATATGGATGAAACGCTTAATACGGAGAAACTGCCCCTTCGTTACGCGGGGTACTCGACCTGCTTTCGGCGCGAGGCCGGAACCTACGGCAAAGACACGCGTGGAATTATCCGAGTCCACCAATTCGACAAAGTTGAAATGTTCTCTTTCTGCAAGCCTGAGGATGCAATAGAAGAGCATCAGCGCCTTCTTCAATGGGAGAAAGATTTTCTTAATGCGATGGAAATTCCTTTTAGAGTTCTAGACATCGCATCGGGCGACCTTGGTTCCAGCGCAACCCGCAAATTCGACTGCGAAGCATGGATTCCCACGCAAGGCACGTATCGCGAAGTAACCAGTACCTCGAACTGCACGCAATTTCAGGCTCGCCGCCTAAATATCCGCATGAAAGACGGGCAGACCACGTCTTTCGTTGCGACTCTTAATGGAACATTGGTGGCGATTCCCCGAATGATCGTCGCGATCCTCGAGAACCATCAGAATGCAGATGGCACCGTTAATGTGCCCGCTGCTCTTCAGCCATTCTTAGGAATGACCAGATTTGAGTTGGTGTGACCCGCCGCCCCAAACTTATTGCAACTGATCTAGACGGCACGATCGTCGCGCACTACGGGGAGATATCTCAGCGAACAATAAATGTTTTCAGGCAGGCTCACGAGATGGGCATCGAGATTTTCTTTGTTACTGGCCGACCACCTCGATGGATGCCAGAGATCAAGGATGCGTTTGGAATTGGTTCGGCTATCTGCGGCAACGGTGCAATGCTGTACGACCTACACGAAGGCAAAGTTCTTGAGGAATGGCTTCTTCCTGTGGATGCACAATTAGAGACTGTTAAGCGACTTAGATCGTCAATTCCCGAGGTTTCATTTTCTGTCGAGAGCAGCGAGTACTTCCATCGCGAGAAGGCATACATACCTCGTTGGGATGTCGGCCTAGATAACGTTGGTGTCGAACAGATTGAAGAAATCATGACCTCTCCTGCACTCAAATTGTTGGCGCGTTGCTCGGCTCAAGAATTGAGTTCAGATGAAATGTTGACGATCGCGCACCGTGAACTCGACGGACTCGTCACAGTTACGCATTCAAATCCATACGACTCATTGCTGGAGATTTCAGCACTCGGGGTCTCTAAAGGCTCGACCTTGGCGAAAATGGCTGACAGGTTGGGAATATCTGCCGAAGACAGCGTTGCGTTTGGCGACAACCCCAATGATTTTTCGATGCTTGCGTGGGCTGGTCGGTCATATGCAATGGCCGATGGTCATCCAGATGCGAAGATTCATGCAAAAGATGTAGCCCCAGCCCATACTGATGATGGTGTTGCGATAATTCTTGAGGAATTGCTTCAACTTCCTGGTTAGCCCTGCGGTCATGTAGATTACGCGACGGAGGGCTCGCATAGCGGCCGAGTGCACCGGTCTTGAAAACCGGCAAGGGAAACCTTCGAGGGTTCAAATCCCTCGCCCTCCGCCACTTTGGTAGGTAATTTGATGGCTAGATAGGACCCTCATGAAGGCGTCACTTCTCAAGCACCCGTGGCGATCAGGTATTGCCGTTCTGGTCGTAGCAGCCCTGGTTCTGTTTGTTGCCAACCAGAAATTTGGAAGCGAAGAGCCGCCGGCTAATAAGGTGGCCAAGAAGATAACAGAGGCTCTTTCTCCATATCCCGTCTGCCCGAAGACACTCGCAGGCGTATTGACTGCTCCCCTTATGGATCCGAAATACATCTCTGCCCTGACTCCCCTTGGAAATATCAACCCACCTGGTCACACGTCGCCAGTGGATCACATTTATTTCGCCACTGACTTCAGGGGAAGGATCCCACTTCTCGCACCGGCGGATGCTTGGATAACAAACCTGACGGAGATTCTGCAAGCGGACAGTTCTGGAAAATATATTCCGACTGGATATGTAGTGAGATATATAGTGTGTGACGGTTTGGTTCTGGATTTTGCGAGCTACACGAGTTTGATCAAACCATTGAGAGATGAAATCGCCAGCCAAAAACCAGAATGTAAATACGGCATCGTGAAACCAGGCCATACCGGTGGAGCGGAAGGACAGTGCTACTACAACATCAGTTACAAGGTGAAGTCCGGCGAAGAGATCGGTTGGGTGCAAACAGTAAAGCGAGATCAGAGTTACGACCTTCCCTTTGAAATATGGGCTGCAAATTACAATGAACCGGCCAGGCCTGATGTCAATTGGGATTATTACAACGATGATAGGTATGCCCACTCGATGTGCACCTTTGATTTATACTCCGGCGAGTTGAAGAAAGCGTTCTACTCGAAATTCGGCGGGATGGTTGTGCGCGGCGATGACCAGCAAAAACACTATGTTTTCGCTCAGCGAACGATTCCGCCAGTCTGCGGCCAAGTTAACCAAGACATTGTTGGCACGATTCAAGGCATGTGGTACGGCGGTGATAGCAGCGAGAAAGATCTTGAGTTTCAAGGCAAGGGTCTAGCTTTTTTACATAACAACATTGATCCATCGCAGGGTGAGATATCAATCGGCGGGAACTTCACGAAACAGGCTGGCGTGATGATGTTCAAGCCCACACATTCCGGAAATATCGATCGCGAGCCAAGCGAGGTGAAGAGCGACGGGAGCGTGTATTGCTACAACTCAAACCAAGGTGGTTGGAACATCAACGGGAAGGTCATAGTTCAATTAGTTGATAATCATCACATGAGGGTTGAACACCTTGCGGGATCGTGCGGATCGGGTGAGACTTTTAAGAGGGCATTCGACTATCAGCGGTAGTGCCCGCCAGAGGTGAGAAGCATGAGCACACAAGAAGTATTTAGGACTGGGTGCTGTGAACCATTTGATCCAGCGCCATGGCAAGAGAAAGTAATTACATGGAAGGACAAGATCTTTGTCAAAGACCGGGTCAAGAGCATGATGCACGTGCCCGTGAACATGGGCAAGGTAGTCACGAAGAACATGGACTTAATAGAGAGGGCTAAGGCCAAGGCTCCAGTCCAATTGATGTTGGTGGATGAGAAATCTGCATGGGGCGAGGATCTCTACATCGACGTTGCCAAGAATGTGCCAGGCGCCGAGATGGCCACCCTCTCAGGAACCTTTTTGACGAAGGTCTTTGAAGGGCCGTATCAGAACGTCGGAAAATGGATCGAGGAGATGACAGGGTACGTCAAGGACAAGGGCAAGGAATTGAAGAAGATGTACTTCTCCTATACGACCTGCCCGAACTGCGCCAAGGCTTATGGGAAGAATTACGTGGTCCTTTTTGCCCAAGTGGCCTGATCCCAGCATAGGTGTGGTTTATTTCATAACCCCTACGTCCCAGTATGGCTAGTCAGGGTCTCCCCACGGCGCTTAACTTCTCCTTAACGCGCTCGGCTCGAGGCCGGCCAAAAGGAGCTGTTGCATGTCTGGAGTTTTCTCAAGTACGAGAGCCAAAATCTCAGAGCGCACTTTGCGCACCGACCGCTGGTGGCTGCAACCTGCCATTACGGTGGCCGTACTCACCTCTTTTATTATCTATGCAACCTTCCGGGCATTTGAGGCGAAGTTCTATTTCGCAGAGCCGTTGATCTCACCTTTCTATTCACCGTGTCTCACCTCTGCCTGTCCCGAAAATGGATCCTTACTCGGACATCCTTTCGGGACGGTGGTCCTTTTTGGCATGGCTGTGTCGCCAGCGCTATTCATTTTGATCTTTCCGCTCGGTTTCCGAATGACGTGTTACTACTACCGCAAGGCTTACTACCGTTCCTTCTGGCAGTCACCACCAGCTTGTGCGGTTGCCGAACCTCATTCGACTTATACGGGTGAGACAAAAGCGCCTTTAATATTGCAGAACGGTCACCGGTGGTTCTTCCTCGCGGGGTTGGTTTTCAACGTCATCCTCACGATTGATGCGATCTTGGCCTTCCGCAATGCGCAAGGTCAGTGGGGACACATGAGTGTTGGCACTTTGGTACTGCTCGCCAACGCAACCCTGCTCTGGCTCTATTCGGCTTCATGCCACACCTGCCGCCACACAATCGGAGGGCGCTTGAAGCATTTTTCCAAGCACCCACTTCGGTACAAATTGTGGACATGGGTTTCGATTCTGAATCACAAACACGCGAATTTTGCCTGGGTTTCACTATTCGGGGTTGCGCTCGCTGATGTCTATGTTCGATTTGTCTCGTCCGGTTCGATCACGAACTTCTACTTCTTTTAATAGGCAACGGGGAGCCAAGCGATGAGTAATGTAGAAAAGCACAAGTACGACGTTGTTGTTATCGGAGCAGGCGGTGCTGGCCTCCGCGCCGCAGTAGAAGCGCGTGAAGCCGGTCTTCGTGTAGCGATCATTTGTAAGTCGCTCTTTGGAAAAGCACACACTGTTATGGCCGAAGGTGGTGTCTCCGCATCCATGGGAAACGTCAACTCCGACGATAACTGGATGGTGCACTTCCGCGACACGATGCGCGGAGGAAAATTCCTCAACCACTGGAGAATGGCCGAACTACACGCTAAAGAATCACCAGATCGGGTCTGGGAACTAGAAACTTGGGGTGCACTTTTTGACCGCACCGCGGAGGGGAAAATCAGCCAGCGAAACTTCGGTGGCCATCAGTTCCCACGTCTTGCTCACGTCGGAGATCGCACGGGACTAGAGCTCATCCGCACAATGCAGCAGCGCATCGTTGCGATGCAGCAGAAGGATGCCCGCGAGCACGGTGATGCCGAAAGTCATATCAAAGTTTATGCGGAATTAACCATCACAGAAATTCTCAAAGAGAATGGCAAAGTGGCGGGCGCTTACGGATATTGGCGTGAAAACGGAAACGAAGTTGTTTTCGAGGCCCCCGCTGTAGTTCTTGCCACCGGAGGTATCGGCAAGTCCTTCAAGGTGACCAGTAATTCTTGGGAAGGAACCGGAGACGGTCACGCCCTAGCTCTGAAGGCGGGTGGACGATTGAAGGATATGGAATTCGTGCAGTTCCATCCAACCGGCATGGTCTGGCCACCATCTGTTCGCGGACTACTTGTAACCGAGTCAGTACGCGGTGACGGCGGAGTTCTTACCAACTCCGAAGGCAAGCGATTCATGTTCGATTACATCCCTGCGGTATTCAAAGAAATGTATGCCGACAACGAGGCCGAAGGCGATCGCTGGTACAACGATCAAGCCAACAACCGCCGCCCTCCTGAGTTGCTTCCACGCGATGAGGTTGCTCGCGCAATCAACTCCGAGGTAAAGGCTGGTCGTGGTTCACCACACGGCGGAGTCTTCTTGGATGTATCCAAGCGAATGCCCGCAGATGTCATTAAGAAGAAGTTGCCGAGCATGTGGCACCAATTCAAGGAGCTCGCTGATGTTGACATCACGCTTACTCCTATGGAAGTTGGACCAACGTGTCATTACGTTATGGGCGGAATCGAAGTCGAACCTGACACGGCTGCCGCTGTTGGCGTTCCCGGTCTTTTCGCCGCTGGCGAAGTAGCTGGTGGAATGCACGGCTCCAATCGCCTTGGTGGAAACTCACTTTCCGATCTTCTTGTATTCGGTCGCCGCGCAGGTGCCGGTGCTGTCGCCTACGTCAAAGAACACTCTGATGCTTCCCTCACAGACAGCACGCTCAAGAGTGCAAGTGAGCGGCTAAATGCGCCCTTTGTTGGCAACGGAGATGAGAATCCTTACACGCTGCATGCCGAACTACAGCAGGTCACCAACGACCTCGTTGGAATTATCCGCACCCGCACCGAACTTGAAGAGGCCCTTGTAAAGCTGGCCGACCTACGGGCGCGTGCGACAAAGATCAAGGCGGCCGGCGGCCGAGAGTTCAATCCAGGCTTCCACTTAAGCCATGACTTGGACAACATGTTGCTGGTTTCCGAAAGCATTGCACGATCTGCACTGCAACGAGAAGAGTCACGCGGCGGACACACTCGCGACGACTTCCCCAAGATGGACGCCAAGTGGCGCCAGGTCAACTCCATCTGCACGTGGGATGGCTCGAAAGTGAGCGTTGTTACGCAGAAGTTGCCAACCATGCCTAAGGAGCTCAGCGATCTTTTTGATCCGCATGAGCTTGAGAAGTATTTAACGCCGGAGGAGATGTCTGCATTGGAAGGTGGAGCCAAGTGAGCGCGATCAAGAAGACGGTCAAACTTCGGATTTGGCGCGGAGACGCTAAAGACGGTGCACTTCACGATGTGGAAGTAGAAGCCAATGAGGGCGAAGTAGTCCTCGACATCATTCACCGCGTGCAGGCAACACAGATGTCGGACCTCGCCGTTCGCTGGAACTGCAAAGCGGGCAAGTGCGGATCTTGTTCGATGGAGATCAACGGAAAGCCTCGCCTTGCGTGCATGACCAGAATGAATATGTTCGAAGAGGGCGAGACGATCACAGTCACCCCGCTTCGCGCATTCCCAGTCATCCGCGACCTGGTCACTGACGTTTCGTTCAACTACAAGAAGGCGATGGAGATCCCAGCATTCGAAGGTCCTAAGGATCTAGGTCCTGGCGAGTATCGAATGCAGCAAGTCGATGTTGAGCGTAGCCAAGAGTTCCGCAAGTGCATCGAGTGCTTCCTGTGTCAGGACACCTGCCACGTTATTCGAGATCACGAAGAGAACAAGAAATCCTTCGCAGGCCCTCGTTTCTTTATCCGTATTGCCGAGCTCGATATGCACCCCCTGGACACGTTGCGCAATCGCAAGCAGACCGCCCAAGAGGAGCATGGCCTTGGGATGTGCAACATCACCAAGTGCTGTACCGAGGTCTGTCCAGAGCACATTCGTATCACCGACAATGCGATCATTCCTATGAAAGAGCGCGTTGTGGACGTTAAATACGATCCGATTCGGTGGTTAGGCAGCAAAATTCGCAAACGCGAGGGTATTGTTTAGTACATGCGATTGATCCTTCGGTGGGTGGTTTTAGCTTTAGCAATTTGGGCAGCGACCGCGATTCTTCCGGGTATTACCGTCCACGGGGGTGCGCGCACCTACCTATGGGTGGCCCTTCTCTTCGGACTGATAAACGCGGTACTCGGGTCCATCATCAAGGTCCTGACATTTCCTGTCACGATCGTCACCTTCGGTCTTTTCATCTGGGTGATAAACGCAGCCATGCTCGAACTCACCGCCAGGTGGAGCGCCAAGTTGGATATCAAAGATTTCTGGACCGCACTGCTTGCGAGTTTGATTATTAGCATCGTCAGCAGTTTGCTCCGCGGCGTCTACAAGAAGGCGACGCCATTCTAAAGGCCGCTCGTTGGGTCGCACTTGGTGGAATTCTCGGCTCGCTTCTTCGTTGGGGCCTTTCGATTGCATTCGATGAAAATCGCGCGGGGACTCTGACAGCGAATCTTCTTGGGGTCGCACTTGCGTCATTCTTTATAGTTTTGATGGAACATCACGGCAGTGACGCAATGCGCCATCTACTGCTCCCTGGCTTCTGCGGCGGATTAACGACATTTTCCGCTGTTGCCTTTCAAACAATTCATTCAACCGGTGGCGGTTTCATGTATTTGGTTGAAACGCTCGTAATTAGTCTCTTGATTGTGGCTATCACTATTCCTGTGGCGCGCAAGATATTCGCGGTGAGACCATGAAGGCGCTCTTCGTAATTGTCGGTGCCGCAGTGGGGGCGCCTTCGCGCTACTTGCTGGATCTGCAACTTCGCAAATACCTCAAGTACCCATACGGAATCACTGTGATCAATGTTCTTGGAGCATTCATTCTCGGACTCAGCATCGGTCCAGCAGATAACCTCCGAGCGATGGTGTCAGTCGGGTTTGCCGGAGCATTCACGACATGGTCGACGTTCATGCTGGATCTGTATCTTGCCTACGAACTCAAGCAGTACAAGGGCGTAGCAACAAACCTTCTGCTATCTCTAACCCTTGGACTTGGTGCAGCATGGCTCGGAATCCATCTAGTGCAGTAACGAGGCCATCCACGCCTCGATTTCATCTGGGTGCCGAGGCAGTGCGTTGCTCAAAATCCTGCAGCCATCTTCAGTGACGACGACATCGTCTTCGATTCTGATGCCGATGCCTCTGAATTCGGGCGCGAACAGTTCATCGTCTGGCTGGATATACAGCCCTGGCTCAACGGTGAGGACCATGCCCACTTTGAGCGTTCCTTCTGCGTACTGGTCCTTTCGGGCCTGCGAGCAATCGTGAACATCAAGGCCGAGCATGTGGCTGACGCCGTGAAGAGTCCAGCGACGGTGAAGACCCATCTCTGGTTGGAGCGACTCTTCAGCCGTGACGGTAAGTACGCCCATATCGGCAAGGCCTTGAGCGAGAACGCGCTGGGATGCCTCGTTGATATCTGTCCAGTCGGCTCCCGGTTTCACTGCAGCAAAGCCAGCCTTCTGTGCTTCGTATACGAGCATATACAAGGAACGCTGTGCTGGCGAGAATCTTCCGCTTACTGGCAATGTCCGAGTGACGTCGGCGGTGTAATAGGAATCGCGTTCGGCACCAGCGTCGATCAAGATCAATTCCCCGAGCTTTACGTCGCCATCGTTTCGGATCCAATGCAAAGTGCAGGCATGCGAACCTGATGCTGCGATTGTGTTGTAGCCGGTGTCGTTTCCTTCAATGCGTGATCGACCGAAGAATGCGGCTTCGACAACGCGCTCTCCACGTGGTGTTCTGACGGCGGCCGGCAAGACTCGCACCATGTCGGCAAAACCACGGGCAGTCGTATCGCACGCTGCTTGCATTTCATTGATCTCATACTCGTCTTTGATCATGCGAGCACCGGAGACGAAGGTTAGGAACTCTGCATCGCGATCGTGTGCCTTAACCTTCTCGTCGATTGAGCTGTCTTCACCGCGGATTAGAAGCGTTTCTACTTTGCCTTTCAATAAATCAGACAATTCATCCAGACGTCGCGTTTCGATTTCATACCGTGCCTGCGCTTCTTCGGTGGTGAAACGGCGACCGACCCAGAGCTCGCCATAGCGTGGATCGCGATAGAAGGCGTCGGTATCTCGAGTTGACCGCGGATTGATGAAGAGAAGCGGCTGATGTCCAGCACCTGTTGGCTCCATGAGAAGAATTGCATCTGCGGTGGCTTCAACTCCGGCAACACCGGTGTAGTAAGCGAAAGCAGAGTGCGGCCTGAAGTTGAAATCAGAGTCATTGCTTCGCACTTTGAAATTTCCTGCCGGGATAACTAACCGGATCCCGGGAAACGCTTCTGATAGTGCATCACGTCGGGCAACGCACCATGGGACTGCAGGGGCGGCGGTTATCCCATGAAGAGGGGTGTCAGCCCATCCCGTTTTCATCAGGGCCGCATAGGCATCCGATGGTGTCGGGTCGTGCGCCCTCTTGCTGGTGGTCGTTTTTTCGCTCATTTGCCAAGGGTACTCGGGAGTTAACCGTGGGCAAGGCGAGCTACTTTGCGGTATTAGCGCCGCCAATTGCCTGTAAACTCCACAGGTACTCGGAGACGTCGCATAGCCCGGTCGAGTGCGCCTCACTGCTAATGAGGTAGACCCCTTAAAGGGTCTCGGGGGTTCAAATCCCCCCGTCTCCGCTAATAAATTCTCCACGATGAAATTGAATTTCGCGGAACTGTCATGGCGTCAAGAATTCCGAGAGACGAAGAACATAGCGGAGCACCTGATATCACCCACATACCCCGTAGATAGAATTCCCAAGTGCTCCCAGCGTAGAAACCTGCTCTGGTGGCGAAACGAGAAAGGGTGTTCAGTGCCAACTTTTCGGATTGCAATAGTGGGAGCCGGTCCAGCCGGATATTTCACTGCCCAGGCTTTGCAGAATTTGGGAACTGAGGACAAATCCTTTGCTATCGACATGATTGAGCGCCTTCCGACACCATGGGGATTGGTGCGAAGCGGTGTCGCCCCAGATCATCCAAAAATCAAGACTGTGTCTAAGGTATTTGAGAAAGTTGCGACGGCTGGCAATTTCCGACTCTTCGGCAATGTTGAACTCGGAACCGATGTCGCAATCTCCGACCTAATAAGTAGGTATGACGCAGTTGTCATTGCCACCGGCTCCTCACTCGGCAAGTCACTCGGTATTCCTGGTGAGAACCTCTACGGATCTATTTCGGCCGCCGACTTTGTCCCTTGGTACAACGGCCATCCTGATTACAAGGACCTCTCCTTCCCCGTGGATTGCGACACCGCAGTCGTAATCGGAGCGGGGAACGTCGCCATGGATGTTGCGCGCATGCTGGCGTTAGAGCCGAGCGAGTTGGATACAACCGATACGGCAGACCACGCATTAGATGTTCTGCGGAGGAGTTCAATCCGCGAAGTCGTTCTCTGCGCTCGCCGTGGCCCAGAGCACGCAGCATTTACGGCGCCCGAACTTCGCGAGTTGCCCAAACTCGAGCACACCAATGTCATCATGGATAAAGGCGAAATCGAAGCTGCGATTGCGCGAGTTGGCGATGAGGCAGAGAAAGACGTCAAGAGTAATCTCTCGGCGATGGAACTCATCACCCAGGCCGAACCAACTTCACACGAGCGCACACTGGAATTCAAATTCTTCCTCGCACCGTTGAAGATTCTCGGCGCCGATCATGTTGAAGGAATAGTGCTTGGCATCAACAAAATTGAAGATGGAAAGGTTGTATCTACCGGAGAGACAAGAACGATTAAATGCGGTCTCGTTATCTCGGCAATTGGCTATGAAGCATTGCCCATTGACGGAGTTCCCTACGCGAAAGGGAAAGTTGTTAACGAAGAGGGACGCGTTGTCGGAACTAGTATTTACACCGTCGGCTGGGCAAAACGAGGACCCTCTGGTGTCATTGGTACGAACAAGAGCGACGCAAGTGACGTTGTTAAATTGCTCATTGCAGATCTGCCGTCAGAGCCGAAAAATAGGGGCGATATAACGGACCTCGTTGTTGGTCACCGCGTCGTCAGTCAAGAACATTGGGAGAAGATCAATGCGGCCGAAATTGCGAAAGGTGAGCCGCTCGGAAAGCCTCGGGTAAAGGCCGTCGAACGGCCAGAATTGCTCCATTTGGGAGGGCTCTAAAAAGCAGGTAGGCTTCACCTGCTTTACCAGCGCCCGTAGCTCAACGGATAGAGCATCTGACTACGGATCAGAAGGTTAGGGGTTCGAATCCCTTCGGGCGCACGAGTTCGACCTCTCTCGCCTTTCACTTGAGGGGTCGAACTTTTCTATGTGCAACCGAGTTATAGACTGGGTTTCAATCAGTGGAGAGTGCCACAATGAATTTTAGAAGACTCTTTGGGTTTCCAACCCCGATGCTCACCGTGCTTATCGTGATCTTTGGCCTCACTGCTATTGCAAATGCCTCCGCGACTACTAGTCACGCCAAGAGATCGACGACCTTTGTTGGGGGCGACATTCACACCCTTACCTATACCAAGACTGGGCTCTTCGTGACTGGACATGAGTCTGGGAGTCTGAGTAAGAATGAGGGCCTCACATGGAAATTTATTCCTTCATTTAAGAATGCAGACATTATGGGATGGGCAACCACCAATGTCGGATACCTCGCCGGTGGTCACAATGGGTTATTTCGATCCGCCAACGACGGAAAGTCTTTCGTTCGGTTCGATTTCTTTGGCAAGGTCTCGGATGTGCACGCCCTTGGCGCAGCAGGTAAGAATGTTTACTTAGGTTCGCCTCAAGTGGGTTTTCTTCGATCTACGGACAGCGGAAAGACCTGGAAAGTGGCCAATAAGAAATTTGGGCAAGGATTCATGGGGTCCATGTTGGTCGACGCAACTAACCCATTAAGGGTAATCGCACCTGACATGGATAACGGAATGGTCCTCACAATAGATGGCGGAAAAACATGGACCCGATTTGGTGGTCCAGGCAGTGTCATGTCCATCGATTGGAATCGGAAGGATCCCAAGGAGATCGTTGCGTTGAGTATGGGAACAGGCGCAATCACTAAGGACAACGGGAAAACCTGGAGTACTTTTCCCGTACCTATGGGTGCATCTGCTATCGCCTTCTCAACTGCCGGAGAGAGAATATTCGTCGCGATCCTGGGTGACAACAAAGCAGTGGTCTTAAGTAGTGTCAACGGCGGAAAGAGTTGGATTTAGGCGAGAGACGTGGAGGAGCGCATGAGAAGCAAGATCACCTTCTTCTCTGTTACAGCGGCGCTCATCATCGGAGTACTCGCCTTTTATTTGCCGACATATGTGAAGGGCGCTTCACAGGTTAGTTCGCCAACGCCCTCTTCAGCTTTGACGCTCAATCAATCACCTACCCCTTCGCCAACAAAGACGCCGAAGCCTCTGCGTCTCCTTTGCCTGAATAGATCCACACAGGCCTTGCGGACATCGGATGTGAAATCTGGATGCAAGGTCGGCGAGAGCAGCCTTGGTGCAACGGCAATAAAAATGCCTGCACAACGACCATCTGGCCTTAATCCATTTTTGAAAGCACGGTTCTTGGCAGCTCAGGCGGCGGCGAAGAAAGCTCGGCGCTCGCTTGTCATTACGTCAGGATTTAGAAGTTATGCAGTCCAAGCAGCCTTATTCAAAGCTGCCATAAAGAAATATGGAAGTGAGGCGGCAGCGGCAAAATCGGTCTTGCCGCCTGATGTATCGCATCATCCTTGGGGACTTGCTCTTGACATCAATTACCCGAATGACCCGATCTCCACGAAATGGTTGGAAATAAACGGCTACAAATATGGTCTCTGTCGTGTTTATAAAAATGAATGGTGGCATTTTGAAGGCGTTACAGCTCCGGGAAGTCGCTGCCCTGCACTCCACCCGGACGCCACGCGGGACCTAGAATAAGTCCACCGTGAATAGGATTCCGATAATTCGACCTGCTGCAAGGATTCTTCTTGTCGATGAGTTTGATCGGACCTTTCTTTTCAAAGGACAGGATCCGCAAAACAAGTCAGACGTATTCTGGTGCCCGGTTGGTGGTGGAATCGAACCAGGTGAAACTCCAGAGCAGGCAATTCGCAGAGAAGTAATGGAAGAAACAGGTTTGGCGGATTTCAATCTAGGACCGCGTATCTGGAACCGAGAAGTAATACTTTCTTTCAACGGCGTGTTGCTCCACGCGAAGGAGACGTGGTTCTTCTCCAGAGTTGCCCATTTTGACGTTGACATCTCAGGTTTCACAGAACTTGAGCGCGAGACGACTGTGGACCAGAAGTGGTGGACCCTCCAAGAGTTGATCGAAACCGCTGATCCGCTCACCCCACGAAGACTCCCTGAATTGCTAGCGCCGCTTCTTGAAGGTCGATTCCCTGAGAAACCTCTGGACCTCATCAACGAGGAATCCCATTATTCGGCTGGTACGCCGTAAGTTCGAGGCCGATTTCTGTGTGAAAATACTCGGATGTCGATTGATTCCTCGTTAGTTAGATCCCTGAACAACTGGGGAGAGCACTACAGATCTCTCGTTCGAATTTGTTCGAATGACCTCGTTTACATAGTGATCCTACTTGCGGCGCTATGGTTCCTGATGCAAATTCTCAGGTCATACCCTGCTAAACGGGGATCAAGAGATTTCGCAGTCAATCTCGTTAAGAAAGGCACAGTTATTCTTGCCCTACCGCTCGGGTTTGCGATTGCAATTTCTGAAACTATCTCGGCGATCTACGTTCGTCAGCGGCCATTTGTCGCGGACTCAAGCGTGCATTTGCTAGTTCCTCACGGTGCAGACGGTGGAATACCATCGCATCACATCGTTTTCATGGCGGCGCTAGTGACATCGGTTTACTATTACGACAAAAGAACTGCAACGATCTTTGCTGTGCTCACTCTCTTCACCGGAGTCGCGCGAGTGGTTGCCGGAATTCACTATCCAAGTGACATTGTGGTGGGTGCTGTAGTTGGAGTCGGAATCGTCTTTGTATATCACCGAGTTCTTCCCGCCAGAGTATTGAGTCTGGGCACGTCGTCTTCTCGACATGGCTAAATAATGCAGGTGCACTTTCGAACTACGATTGTAAGGACTCCCGACGGTAGGGACATTCTGGTGGAGTCCACCGGCGACCCGAGGGGCAAAACGCTTCTCTTTCACAACGGTACGCCGACCAGCCGGAAGATCTTCCAAGACATGGCTGAAGAGGCAAACACTCGCGGCGCACATCTACTCTGCTACAACCGACCAGGTTACGGAGGGTCGACGCCGCAGCCCAAGAGAACTGTGGCTGATTCGGTTCGCGATCTTTCGGCGATTGCTCATCGTTTTGAAGTGGATCGGATGGCAGTGTGGGGAATTTCAGGAGGTGGCCCTCATGCGATTGCCTCGGCAGTGCTTCTTCCAGAATTGGTTTGTGCCGCTGCAACATTCGCATCTCTTGCCCCGATCACAACGTCGAATTTCGATTACTTCGAGGGCATGCCGGAGAAAAAACGAAAGCAGAGGAATTTGTATTTCTCTGACCCAGTTGGGTTTCGGCAACATTTGCAGGAAAGCCGCGAGGAAATCATGAATGCCACGGAAGAATTTCTTGCCGTCAAACTCCAAGCAATGCCAGTCGAGGCAAGGGTGTCGAAATCGTTCTATCAATTCTCCTACGAAACCATGTGCCTAGCTGTGAAGAATGGAATCGAAGGCTATTGGGAGGACTACCAGGCCTTCTTCTCCGAATGGGAGGTCGATTTCGCTTGCAACACGACACCTATTCAGCTTTGGCACGGTCAAAGGGATCTGGATGTTCCCTTTCAACACAGCCAATGGCTATCTAGGGCGATTCCTCATTCGGAGCTTCATTTAACCCAGATGGACGGTCATTTCTCAATACTCGAAAACCATCGGGTCGAAGTTATGGAGTGGTTACTTAGTCACTTCTAGCGAAGTCGACCAAGGGCTTGCAGAAAATACAGGTCGGCGTCGCTGATACCGACAGCATGGGAATCGCGCTTGCGTCTTACGTCTTCACGTGTAAAGCCTGTATGAAGACGCTCTTTCCTATTTCGAGTCATTTTCTCCTCCTTTCCTAATTAGTTCCTGGCCAAAGTAAAATCACCGCTAACGGTGGAAGTTGTGATGGTGACGAGTTCTGAACTCACCGATGGAGATTCCGAGTCGGCGTTCAATGAGATCTCCGATGCCAGGTCTCCACTTATTGTCTTGCCATCGACGTCAACTTCTAAACCAGGTGCAACCAAGACTTTGATATCTCCGCTGATGCTTTTGAGCGAGTACTGGCAAGAGGAGAAAGTCGTAGTCGAAATGTCTCCAGACACGGTCTTTAAATTGCAGGCACCTGCGGGGTTGTGACGAATCAAAATATCTCCCGAGACAGTTCCGATATCGATACTGCGGACAGCAGGATTGACTTCGATATCAGCCGAGACACCGTTGATTTTCAGTTCGGTCGTGTTGGGCACACTTACGACGACTAGGAGCTCGGGTGATCCGGCACCAAAGAGTCCGCGGAAACCGGTGTTCCTCTTATCCACCCGAGCGGAAAGAGTTCGTCCGTGGGAAGAAATCTGAACTATCTCTGAAAGATCCTGCGGGCGGTGGGATTTTCCATAGACCGTTATACGACACTTACCATCTGGTGACTCTTTGATTATGACGTCACTAGCGACGGTTGAAATCGAAACCTCTGGATTTTCTTTCTCAAAGACTTCTTCTACCCAGACGTTGGAAGATTCACTGATTTTCATTAGCTTCTACCCTTCCCCTTTATTTGCCTTCTGCCGATTGTCACGGCGAGGCTTCCTCGTTCACTTGCTTTCAATAACCAGGTATTGAGAGAGACCCCTTCATTGTTTGCAGCGTCCTCAATTCGAGATTTCAAGTCTTCGGGGAGACGGAGGGTGATCCGCGCGTTCAACTCTGCTGGAGTCTCACGGGGAACGGATTCGTCTTGCAAGTAGACGAACTCGACGTCATCCCCGGCCAGTCTCGCCTCGATGCGGGACCCCGGGAGTTGGTCTTTGAGTTCGTCGGCTGCCTGGGTCAGGGCCTCCAGAAGGCGGGTCCGAAGAACTGGCTCGAGGGCCGGGATTAAGCGTGAAACAGCAGATTCGAGGTCAGCCCCGCCCAACTTCCCTAGGGCCTTGAGGTCCGCCGAGAGCAGATCGATGAACTTTGACATCTTCATGGCGTCATAGTGACATCATAATGACGTCATTGTCAAGTACCCCGTCCTGCGAAATTCCTCCAACTGGCAGAATCGTCAGATGTACGTTCCCAAACACTTCGAGGTCAGCGAGTGGGAAGAGATCACCGGATTTGTCGCCCGCGCTCGAGCCGCGGATTTGGTGACAGCGGATTCGGTCGGACTTCCGGTTGCCACGCTCATGCCGGCTCTCTGGGATACGTCTTCCGTTGATGAAACTAATTACGGCCGTCTCGTCATGCACATGGCTAAGGCGAACCCGCAATGGAAGTCGATAGAGCCAGGCACCAAAGGTCTAGCGATTATCCACGGTCCCCAAGCCTACGTGTCGCCCTCAAACTACGAGGGCAAACACACAGATCATAAAGTTGTCCCGACATGGAACTATCAAAGCGTCCATCTGAGCGGCATTGTTGACGTGAGTGCGGACGTGGAACTACTGCGTCAGATAGTTTCCAGCCTTACAGAACTTCATGAACACGACAGAGCCGAGCCGTGGCATGTATCAGAGGCCGAGCCGAAATACTTCGAGGCGCAATTGCGGGGGATCGTTGCTGTGACGTTGCGCGTTACTAGAGTCGAAGCGAAATACAAGCTCAGCCAGAACCGAAGCGTAGAAGATCGTCAACGAGTAATCTCGGATCTTGCTAGTTCGCCACTGGCCGATGACAACGCGATTTCGGAAGAGATGAAAAAGACTTTATGACAATAGTGCACGTAGCCCTACTCCTCGGGTGTGCAATTGCGATTTATCTCGCGTGTGAGTGGTTTGTAAATGCAGTTGAATGGCTTGGCGTTCGCTTGAATATGGGCACCATTGCAATTGGCACGGTTTTAGCTGCGATTGGGACCGCACTCCCCGAAAGTGTCGTGACACTTGTTGCAGTCACTATGGGGCACTCCCCTTTATCAAAGGACATTGGCGTAGGCGCTGCCATGGGTGGCCCGCTCGTGCTGGCGACAATCGCTTACGGTGTCACCGGATGGATGTTGATTAGACGGAAGCGATCACTCGCAAACGGTGATGACAAGCGAGATTTACTTGAGGATGTGGACCTAAGCAGACTTCCGACGGACCAGAAATGGTTTCTATCCATTTTCTTCGTGAAAGTCGCTCTAGGTCTTGTTGCCTTTGCAATCAAGCCATGGTTTGGGTTGCTGTTCTTTGCAGCCTACGGCGTGTATTTCTATAAGGAGATGCGAGCGGACGCGGAAGCCCATTCCAGCATTGACCTTGAGCCGCTTAAGCTGCAGCCCCACAGGAAGACCCCTTCAGGATGGGCCGTTCTGGTGCAGACTGTAATTACCCTTGCGATCATCTTTGTCGCATCTCAACTATTTGTGGCCCAGCTTGAGTGGGCGGGACCTGAACTTGGATTATCCGCGGCGGTAACAGCACTCCTGCTCTCTCCTATCGCGACCGAATTGCCAGAAGTGATGAACGCAATTATTTGGGTCAGACAAGGCAAGACCTCACTTGCGCTCGCTAATATCAGCGGAGCGATGATGATTCAAGCAACGGTTCCTTCGGGGTTGGGAATCTTGTTTACCCCCTGGGATTTTGACGGGCCTCTTCTTCTTTCGGGAGTGGTTACGATCATCGGCATCCTCTATTTGCTCTGGCTTATGCGCACGAAACGTTTCACGTCAACACGTCTGGCTTTGTCCGCGGGCCTATACGGTGTCTTTGCTCTGGGACTAGTGCTCGTCACCTAGCACGATCGCATTCGCAGATTTACACTCTTAATATGTGGAAGTTTCGTGGATCAGGTTTTGCGCTATTAGCAATCTCTTCCCTCCTGCTGGCACAACAAGCCTTGCCGGCACTTGCGGCGAGTTCGCCCACTTTTTTCGTCTATGACCTGACAGACGGAGTGGTCGTCGACAACGCAGTAAAGGCATACGTTCCCCTTGGCAAGGCCTATGGGATCAGGTATCGGATCGACAACACCGGGGCAAGCGGACCGGGGAGTTTGGTTTTCAGAATGTATTCAGACGGCACACTGTTGTGGACGCAGACAGCAAAGGTCTCTTCCAACGGTGTATTCACAAGAAAGATATCTGCGCACGTTTTCACCAAAGGATCAAAGAATTTTGGTCCGTTCTACTTGTGTGCCACGGCGGTCCTCGCGTCTGGGAAGAAGGACGTAAGGGCACCATGTACCAATTGGATGTGGGTGCCCATTGAGGTGCCAATTGCATATGTTTCAAACGGATGCGGCGGCATGACACCCAGTGATTGGGTAAACAAAAAAGAAATACAGATGTTGGATACTCAAGATCTGGGTAGCGGGATTATCGTAAGTTTCCGCAATGCCTGCAATTTCCATGACGCCGCCTACAAGGGGCTGACGGTAAAGAATCCTTCGACAGGAAAAGTCGAGTCAACCAGACATTGGACTCGAAAGATTGTCGACGACAGATTCAAGCAAGAGATTCTTATGACATGCGCAAACCTTGCCAAACTCGGATTGAAGGACAGGAAAATCTTGCTCGTATTGCCAACTGCAATTCCCGCCTGCAACGTGTGGGCGGAGCGTTACTACTTCGCGGTGCGGTCAGTCGGCGCATTCTTCTTCGATGCCGACCCCACAATGTCGGGAGATCAGGATATGTACCTTGGATTCTCGGCAAATTCTGGCTATCCCTATAACGTTGGTCGGGATATTACGTAACTCGCCTTCAACTATTCACTGTATCCTTGTCCGGTTGGCGTCCGTAGCTCAACGGATAGAGCTTCTGACTTCGGATCAGAAGGTTGGGGGTTCGAGTCCCTCCGGGCGCACATTGTGATGTCTCGGGACATCATGCACTCATGTGTCGAGACATACTTCACTTTCGTCACTTTAATTTTCTTGAACGCTTGGTTTCTTCATCCACTAAAAAGTTTGTCCAGTAAGTTCGGGTTGGTTCAATGATGTGTTTCGAGAGAACTTCGCCGGTCTTCTTCTCCACGACTGAAACCTTGTAGTGATCGACAACAACAAATACTTTCTTGAATTGATGGTCGATCCCGATTCCAAGGTGATGCATCTTTCCGGCCCTGCGCAGTGAGAGTTTCCCAAACTGGTCGACGCTGTCATGGCGGACTCGGTAGTGCTCCTTGTCCTTAGCAATCTTGGGAGTGGCCTTGACCGTTGCTTCATAGCAACTCTGCGGGGTTCGCATCTCGAGTGCTTTATGCGGTCGTTTGGAGTTATAGGTCATGCGAAATTCATCGAGTTGGCGTTGTAGTTCTTTGAGATCCTTGGCGTCTGCTTGTTCTGACAGCCACTTCTTGAGAGTCTGATGGAAGCGCTCGATCTTGCCTTGTGTCTGTGGGTGGGCGGGTGAGCCGTTCTTCTGAACGATATCCAACTCAGATAGCAGGTATTCAAATCCGTTCTTGCCTTGAGTGAAGCGGGCCGTATAGACGTTGCCGTTGTCGGTCAGGGTGGAAAAGGGCGTTCCGTACTGCCTTCGACACTCATTGAAGGTGTCGATCACAATTTTGCCAGTGATCGCTTTGAAGACGGTGCAGCTCAGAAGCAATCGCGAGTGATCATCGAGCCAGTTGATGATCTCCACATCGCTTCCATCTTTTAAGCGCCAGTGGGTGAAGTCTGACTGCCATGTTTCATTCGGCTGCACCGCTTCAAAGCGGGTGATGTATGCCTTGGGCCTCTTCTTGGGTTGTGGAATAACTAAGCCCTCCGCTTGAAGGATCCGCCAGATGGTGGAGAGCGCTGGGGTGGCTAACTTTGCTTGACCCAGATGCCAAGCAATGGAGGCAGCTCCGGCGTCTAGACCTTGTGCCAACAGGTCAGTGCGCAATCTGATGATCTCATTTCGCAGTTCCGGGGTCAGTGCCCTGGGGTTGTGATGGGGTCGCCTGCTTCGTGGCTCCAGCGCCTCCAAGCCGCCTATTTTGTAGCGCTCTAGGAGGTAGTGGATATACCTGCGACTGAGCCCGAAGCGCTCGGCAGCTTGAGTCGGTGTAAGCCCATCATGGAGAAGGCTCAAGATGATTACTTGGGACTTGGAATTAGGACGGGATTTCTCAGACATCCCCCATTAAACAGGGGGAGAGAACTATGTCTCGAGACATGAGAGAACTATGTCGTGGAACAGGACACCTCCGGGCGCACATTTTAAACTTAGGGCGAGAGTTCCCCGACTTTTCTGGCACACTAACTATGCTCAAACCGTGAAGCCGTCACTGAAGATTCCACTCTCCCCTCGGCTTGAGGAAATCGTTTCAATCCCATTGGAAACTTTAACCTCTCAGTTGGAGTCAAATATCGAGTACGAAGCGATTAGCTTCACGGCTGGGCAAACCGATGATCTCGTGTGGATAGGTTCTCAATTTCAAGATTGTTCAATTTCACTTTCAGAAACCAAGAGCCTACTTGTGCAGAAGGCTCGGGCGAACGATACCCACTTTGAAGTCGGCAATATAAACGTTTTAGACGCTCATAATTCACGATGGAAAGATTGCAGAATTTCTCGAGGCAAGATCGTATCCGGGAACTTTTCTGGTGCTCATTTGAGCGGAGTTCTTTTCAAAGACTTGAAGGTTGGTTTTTTCAATTTGATTCAGTCAGACATTTCGGACGTATTATTCAAGAATTGTAAATTTGATACATTGGATTTTGTCGGCGCAAAGATTAGTCGTGTTGCGTTTATAGATTGTCATGTCAGTGAAATCGATCTAAGAGATGCCAAGTCGGAGAATTTCGACCTCACCGGGCTAGAGTTCCAATCACTAAATGGCATGGACGGGCTTCGAAATTGCTATGTCTCAAGCTCGCAATTGGTTCAATTGTCTTCGGTTGTCGCACGTGAATTGGGCATCAAGATCCTTGATTCCCACCCCTAACGCTGGCTAGGTGGCCTCGTTAGAGGGCAATGACGGATTCCCAGTGCCCAGTTTCGTCCCTCCGGGCGCACATTAGGACCACTCTAGCTATTGCTTTTCCAAAACAGATACTCTACAAATCGTAAATGTCCACCAATGCAGAGGAATTCAGACCTCTACACCTTGACCGTGAATGGCAGTGCTCCAAATGTGCGGCGGAACTATCTAGCGGCAGTGATGTTCTATGGAATCCTCGTAATCGAGAAGTAATCTGTTTATCCCACCTCGATGAAGGTAAGAGCCTAATTGACGGACAGAATTCTGACGGATCTGCAATCGAAAACATAGAGAATGAAAAGTCCTTCTTTCGTGGGGAACCGGGAGGTTCAGCAAGGGAAAAATATGAATATCTGGTATCCAGGCGAAGAGAGTGCATTACCTCCAATCATTCCAAGATAGGAAGATTGCTTCTAGCGATATCTCCAGAACCGCAAAGCACGAATGCTTGGGCGAGGGGCGCAAAAGGCGAGGCTGGAATTGGAGATAGATTAGAGTTACTGGCCGCAAAGTATGGGTTCATTGTGTTGCATGATCGACGAATCCCAGGTTCCAAGGCAAATATCGACCACATTGCTGTTACATCAACTGGAATCTTTGTAATTGATGCTAAGAACTACAAAGGTGTCGTCAAAGTCAAGGAACTCGGGGGAATCTTTAGTACACAGAGGAAAGAGCTTTGGATTGGGGGAAGAAACCGCTCCAATCTCATTGACGGCGTAAAGTGGCAAACTCGGGTGGTCGAAAGAGTATTGAGCAGTAATGAAAACGAGATGCCAGTGACCGGGATTCTCGCCTTCTATTACGCACAATGGGATACCTATAAGTGGTTTCTAGATCAAAAGGAAATTCGGGGCGTCCTAATCAACAGTAAAGGAGTGGAACCCATTCTTAGTCGAGAGGGACTTTATGGACCCGCACAGCGGGAAGAAGTGGCTCATTTTTTGGCCACCAAATTAAAACCGGCAGTTTCGCATGGTAGGGCGCCAGGTGACGGCACAATACGAAAGTGAATAGCGAGCCTATATTTCGGCGTACTGCACGAGTCTTGTTAATGGATGAATTATATCGAGTACTGCTATTTCAAGGACAAGATCCAAGCGACCCATCAAAAATATATTGGTGCCCAGTGGGTGGTGGCCTAGAGCCAGGCGAAACTTCCGAAGATGCGGCTAGGCGTGAAGTGAGGGAAGAGACTGGATTAGTTGACTTTGATCTTGGGCCACACGTTTGGAGCCGCCAAGACAGATATTCATTCAATGGGGAGCATTATCACGTCAATGAGACGTGGTTCCTTTCTCGTGTTTCCGTGTTCGAGATAGATACAACGGCGCTCTATGGCCTAGAACGAGTCTCTTTCGTGCAGTATCGATGGTGGACGCAGAGTGAACTTGATGTCACCACGGAAATCATGACTCCTCGCCAACTTGCACCACTACTTAAGGATTTGATCCTAAACGGTGCGCCAGACGTGCCCTTGGAATTTGGGATGGAGCGGAGTTAAGCTCAAGGCCGATTTCCAGTGCCTAGTTTCGTCCCTCCGGGCGCACGCAGAGGTTAAAACACGATGAACTCGGTTGCAGGAGAATTACGTGCACCTCTTCTAACCGATAAAGATCACTTCAATAGCCAGCCATATTAAAAGGGCGACCGTACCGAACAACAAAACGCAGACAGTTGTAACTAAGAGGTTCCCGTCTTCCATGTACGGGAGTCGAGTAAAGACGGCACCAACCACAGCCCCAATCACAAAAGCCACTTTTTTGCTCTTTTTCGCGGACCCCATGGCGTCTATGGTTCCACTTTCCTTGACGAAATTAGCAAGTTGTTGTCGGATTAGGTCAAAGTCGTTTGTAGTAGGAGTGATTGGCGCACGCGATGGGCGCCACCTAACACGGGAGAAGGTTTGCGATGAAGTATTTTGTTTCCGTAATCGACGACACGTCCAACTCTGCCACCGGGGATGAGATGGAGGCAATTGACATGTTCAATAACCGGCTCGTGTCCGAAGGTCATTGGGTTTTTGCTGGTGGCCTCGGCTCTCCTAGTACTGCCATGGTCATCGACAATAGGGATGGTCAAGCGCTGTTTACAGATGGGTCCTTCTTGGAGTCGAAGGAATACGTCGCGGGATTCTGGATCATTAACGCCCCCAACCTTGACGTGGCGCGCAAGCTAGCCGCTGAGGGATCGAAGGCTTGTAACCGCAAGGTTGAGGTACGCCCTTTCTTGGGCGAATAAGTGTTTCGGCAAACTGATTAGCGGTAATAGACCTTCCCCGTGGAAGTGCTCGGCAACGTCGAGCACGATCCGGTTCCGACAATTACTGACATCGTTGTTTTGCTCGTCACGGTGATTGCAACCGACTGACTGTCGTTGGACCAGCAATGACTGGAGCCAACCGTTACATCGGAGGGCTTGACCCAGGTGGGAGATTGCGAGCCGACCATCATCTGGCTAATCGATCCAGAGGCATTCAGGCCGCCAATTCGCACCAATCCACTTGGGTCCGTCGAAAACATGATTTGGGACTGGTAGGAACCGTCATAGGTTAGGTGGTCAGTTTGCGTGTCTTGGCTGATGAACCACATTCCATCCGCTGTTCCCAGCAAACCTTCTGTCACCACTCCACAAGTGGTTCCTGGAACCGGGTCACTTCCAGGAGCACCAAGTTTCGCCAGCCAGGCTGACCTTTTTGCTGGTGTGTACAAGTCATATGGGCACACACTATGCAATGCGTTACTCGTTGCGAAATGCGATGGAACGATGAAATCATTTGTGTGAGCTTGGTTATCAACCCAGAAATCAAAGGCGACGCTATTCTCACCGAGTTTGTACCAGCCAATTTGTTCGCCCGCTTTAACGCTCGCAGGCGTAACAGGTTGTCCTGCACTCGAGGACATTGGCTCAGTTGGTACAACGCTGGCAACTTTTCCGACTACGCCCTTTATGTGAAAGAACTTCACGGATATTCCGCAGCCCGCATCGAAATAGAGCGAGTACTCGGGTTGGTAATTAGCTGATGCACCCGAGACCTTGTAGTAATTCGCCGAATTCAACGTCATGTTCACAGGTGCGTATATTGGCAATTCCTTTCCTAAGAATTCACTCTTCGGATGAATATAGGAACGGACCGCGATGACACCCCCAGTGCCGGTCTGTTCACCGATTGGCGTGACGTCTCGCACGTAGCTTGGATCAATGAAATCGGCCGTGAATTCCGGAAGCTTCGTGCAGTCCTGAGATTGTGGGCTTGTCGGGGTCGGCGAACTTGTCTGGGTTGTTGGGGCTTTTCCCTGGTTCTGCTTGCCCATATTCTTGGCGGGTAGGACCTGCCAGACATTCCGCTTTCCCTTTTTCTTGCACACGACACTTCCGCCTGGACCATTGCCGGTGGTTGCGCCAATCTTGGCGCATGTAGTCCCAACCAGTGACTTTGCTTGGGCGCCTTGCATGGCCCCAAACACCAATCCGATAGAGGTCGTTGCCGTGACCAATAGGAGTACGAAGCGTCTGGTTAGCATTGGAGGAGTCAAGCAGAGTAAGGGGTGGAACTCAACGATCGCCCGGCTATTTTGAGCTCGGTAATACACTGATTGCGTGGACTCATTTGGACTCACTAAAAGTGAGGCTGTGCGACGTTTAGAGTCAGATGGTCCTAATCTTCCTCCAAGTGCCAAACCAAGGAATTTCTTTCAGCAGTTTATTGGCGTCGTTCGCGAACCGATGCTCAGCCTTTTGGTGGCAGCCGGTCTTATCAACTTCATAGTTTCTGAACTCTTAGATGCATCGGTTTTGATGCTTACGGTTTTCATTGTGGTCGGTATTTCTCTCTACCAATCAAGTCGGACAGAGCGTGCGTTGGAAGCGCTACGCGATCTTTCCTCGCCTAGAGCACTTGTAGTTCGAGATGGGATTGATGAGAGAATTCCTGGAAAAGATGTCGTGCGCGGGGATCTTGTAATTCTGAGTGAGGGAGATCGGGTGCCGGCTGATGGCCGGCTCATCAGCGCATCACATCTGAGTGTCGATGAATCCATGCTCACGGGCGAATCACTTTCCGTGTACAAGAAACCCGAGGACCGGGTTTTTTCTGGAACTTTGATCGTGACCGGTTATGGTCGGGCAGTTATTGAAGAGACCGGCGCGAATACCGAATTGGGAAAGATCGGTACTGCACTACGAGGCATCGAGATTGAAAGGACGCACCTTCAGAAGGAAGTTGATCGGCTCGTACGCTTTATATACATTGCCGCGATGGCGGCGGCGGTCGCGGTAGTTGTCATTTATGGCTTTACGAGAAACGATTGGGTGGAGGGCTCTCTTGCAGGTATAGCGGCTTCAATGGCGCTATTGCCAGAGGAGTTCCCTGTCGTGCTCACACTTTTTCTTGCAATAGGCGCTTGGCGTATGTCCCAGAAGGGTGTCATCGCGCGAAGGTCAGCAGTAATAGAGACTCTAGGGTCTGCCACGGTGATCTGCGTCGACAAGACTGGCACCATCACAATGAATCAGATGGCTGTCCATGAATTGAAAATTGATGATGAGCTATTCGTGCTCGATGGCAACCCCATTCCCGAGGCTTACGGCGAGCTCACCCAGGCCGCGTTGCTCGCCTCCCCAATCATCCAAAACCGGCAAAAACCAAAAGAAAAAGTAAAAGAAGTCGATATGTTCTTTTCGTCCATCCTCCCGAGTATCTTCCATTGGTGGACTCACAGGCATCTCTTGATCAAGCATTTGCTTCATCGCATCCCACGCACCGGAAACAAACTGATCGTCTATTTCCCTATTATTTCTTTCATTACCCTGCATAGAGCTGAAAATTATTATTGTCTAGAATTAATTGTTGCAATCGTTTTCTGGCAGTACTTAAATGCCATTTGGAAGTTCCAATACTGATGTCAGTCATTTTAGAAATCTCCACATGAGTAAAACCTTCTATGGCATACATTCGAAAAACTTGCTGTGTAGCTGGTGGTAATAATTGCACCATTTTCATGATGTCTTCTGCATAAACATTGGACAATGCCTCCTCTGATTTTATCGGGCTGTCATATTCTTCAAAAACCAAAAATTGTAAATACCGTGAATTTGATTTAAAATGGTCTGATAAGGTATGGTAGATCAATTTTCTGATCCAACCTTCAAAAGAGCCTTTGTGAGCGTAAGTGTCTAGTTTGGTAAAAACCCGTAAAAAACCCGTATTGACGATTTCCATGGCTTTTTCGCGGTCATTGGTATACCGCATGCACATTTTCATCATTGAAGGGAAATACTTCCGAAAAAGCAACTCCTGGCTATACCTGTCATTATTCAGGCAGCCGGTGATTAGCTCTTCATCTGTAATGTTCCGATTCGGGTTCATAAAATACAGTCGACAGGTATTAAAAATGCTTTGAATTGGCGGGAAAATTCCCAA